>PSLA01000001.1:0-30233 GCA_040289295.1 Armatimonadota bacterium | reverse complement strand
GCACGAGCGGCCGCACGACACGGGCGAGCGAAGCGGAGGTTTTCTCAATACGGGACGCCGTCAGTCGTTCGCCCATGCCACCCACGCTATCCCGCGCTTCCTGTGCCACCGAGGCGGGCGTTCCGGCTGGGGCGTCGCACACGTCATCCCCGCGGCCTCCCGTCGGCTACAATACTGCTCCCATGACCGAAAGCGGGCAACGCAGGGCGTACCGGCGGGTCCTCCTGAAGATGAGCGGTGAAGTTTTCAGCGGGGGCAAGCCGTTCGGCATTGACCCGCAGACCGTCTCCTACCTTGCGCAGGAGGTCGCGTGCCTCGCCCACGAGGGCATACAGGTCGCCGTCGTCGTCGGCGGAGGCAACTTCGTCCGAGGCGAGGACTTCAGCCGACAGGGCGGCATTGACCAGGCGGTCGCGGACTACATGGGGATGCTCGGAACGGTCATCAACGCCATGGCCCTTCAAGAAGCGATCGAGCGAGCGAACGTGCCCACCCGCGTGATGAGCGCCATCGAGGTACGCGCCCTCTGTGAATCCTTTATTCGACGCCGAGCGTTGCGCCACTTGGAAAAGGGGCGAGTTGTGGTGCTTGCCGCGGGCACCGGCAACCCGTTCTTCACCACCGATACCGCCGCGGTGCTGCGAGCCATCGAACTTGGTTGCGACGTGCTGTTCAAGGCGACCAAGGTGGACGGTGTCTACAATCGCGACCCGATGCAGGACCCGAGCGCTGCGCGATACGAATCTCTTTCCTTTGACGAAGCGATCAACGAGCGGCTCGCCGTGATGGATCAGACGGCGTTCACGCTTTGCCGCGAGCATTCGCTCCCGGTGGTTGTGCTTTCGATTCACGAGCCGGGCGCGATCCTCAAGGCTGCGAAAGGAGCGCCCGTTGGAACGCTTGTAGGAGGCTAAATGTTCTATGGTAGTAGATAAAGTGCTTAAGGACGCTAAGCATCGAATGGAGCAAGCCGTGGAGGCAATGATGCGCGACTTCGACACGATTCGCACGGGCCGTGCCAACCCGAGGATGCTCGACCGCATCCAGGTCGAGTACTACGGCGCAGAGGTCCCGCTGAACCAAGTCGCGAACATCTCCGTTCCAGAGCCCAGGCAACTACTCATTTCACCGTTTGACAAGAGCGCGACGCAGAACATCGAGCGCGCGATCCAGAAGAGCGACTTGGGTATCAACCCCGTGGTTGACGCAGCCGGCATCCGTCTCACGATCCCGGAGATGACGGAGGAGCGCCGCAAGGAGATGGTTAAACAGGTCAACCAGCGCGCCGAAGAAGCCTGCGTCGCCGTACGCAACATTCGGCGCGACGCCAAGCACCACCTCGAGCGAGCGCAAAAGGAAGGCGAGATCTCCGAAGACGACCTCAAACGCTTTGAATCCGAGGTGCAGAAGATGACGGATAAGTTCATCGAAGAGATCCACGGCCTGCAGAAGCGCAAGGACGAGGAACTCATGGAGGTCTAACTGCGCGCTTGAACCCTGCCGAGGCTAATCCGGACTCGAACGACGTTAGAACCCTCGCCGTGCAACTCGGCCTCGACCTCCAGCACCTTCCGCAACACGTGGGGATCATCATGGACGGCAATGGGAGGTGGGCCACGCAGAGGGGAATGCCGAGGCTGCTCGGGCATACGGAAGGATACAAAACCCTTCGTACGGTCCTGCTCGCGGCGAACGACATCGGCATCAAGTACCTTACGGTCTACGCTTTCTCCGCCGAAAACTGGCGTCGCCCGCAGGAAGAGGTGAGAGGCCTGATGGACCTCATCACCCAAGCAGCAATAGACGAACTGCGGGTGATGCACCAGAACAACGTGCGCGTGCTCGTCGCGGGCAGACTCGATGAGGTTCCAAAACGACTCCAGGACGCGCTGCGCAAAGGAGTGGAGACTACGGCGAACAACTCTGGCATCACTTTCACGCTCGCCATTAACTATGGCGGACGAGCGGAGTTGGTGGACGCGGTGAAGCGCCTCATCGCAGAGGGAGTTCAGCCAGAGGACGTCACAGAAGAGGAGATCTCGAAGCGGCTCTATCTGCCCGACGTTCCCGAGCCGGACCTGCTAATTCGCACCGCCGGCGAGATGCGACTGAGCAACTTTCTGCTCTGGCAAGGCGCATACGCCGAATTGGTCGTGCTGCCTATGCCGTGGCCCGATTTCGACGCCCGCGCCCTCATCGAGGCCTGCCGCCAGTTCCAGTCGCGCGTCCGAAAGTTCGGAGGCGTCTCGTGAGCGAACCGCTTGGCGTCGCCATTCTTGGCTGCACGGGCAGCATCGGGTCCCAAACACTCGATGTCGTGCGGTTGCACCCTGATCGCCTCCGCGTTGTCGCCCTCGCCGCCCGGAAGGACGCGCAGTCCGTTGCGGCGGTATTGACGGAGTTTCCCGACGCGCAGTTGGCGCTGTTCGATGAACAGGCTGCGCGGTGGTTGGGCGAACAGGTTGGCAAGCCCGTCGCATCCGGCGTCGAAGGCCTCGCTTCGCTTGCTGTGATGCCACAGGCGGACGTCGTTGTGGTTGCGGTCGCCGGAATGATCGGGCTGCAGCCGACTATCGAGGCGCTGAAGGCGGGCAAGCGGGTCGCTCTCGCTAGCAAGGAGGCGCTCGTCGCCGGCGGCGCCGTCGTTATGCCGCTCGCGAACGACGACACGCTTCGACCGATAGACTCGGAGCACTCAGCCATCCGCCAGTGCCTGCAGGGCGAGGACAGGAGCGGCGTCGAACGGATTTTCCTCACCAGCAGCGGCGGCCCATTTCGAGGGTGGACGCCTGAGCAACTCCGAGAAGTTACGATAGATCAGGCGCTGAACCACCCTACTTGGAAGATGGGCGGCAAGATAACGATTGACTCGGCGACCTTGATGAACAAGGGGCTGGAACTCATCGAGGCGTGCTGGCTATTCGGTGTCGCCGCGGATGGGGTGGAGGTCGTCGTTCATCCGCAGAGCGTTATTCACTCCATGGTCAAGTTCCGCGACGGCAGCGTCCTCGCTCAGATGGGCCACCCGGATATGAAGCTTCCGATACAGTACGCCCTACTCGGCCCCGAGAGGCTTCCTTCGCCTGCCCGCGACTGGCAGCCAATGCACACGCCCAGCCTTACTTTCGAACCGGTGGACGACCGCACATTCCCGTCCGTCTCAATGGCGCGTGAAGCGTTCCGAGCGGGCGGCGTCGTGCCGACCGCCCTGAACGCCGTCAACGAGGAGGCGGTGCGCGCCTTCCTCACGGGCAGGCTAGCGTTTGTCGGTATCTTCGAGGCAGTAGGGCGCGCCGTGTCTGCAGCCCCGCGCCTCGCACCGACACTGGACAACATCCTGCACGCCGACCAGGAATTCCGGGGGCGGTTCAACGCCGACCTTGCTGAGGGAGTATACTCTAAGAGCGCCTTATGATTCTCACCGACGTTCTCCCGTTCCTCGGACTCGTTTCGCTGGACACAGTCAAGGGGATTCTGGGTATCGCGGCCGTCTTCACCGTGATCGTCGGCATTCACGAACTCGGCCACTTCCTCGCGGCGCGATGGCGCGGGATGGAGGTGGAGGAATTCGCGGTCGGTTTCGGCAAGCGGGTCGTCGCGTACACGAACCGCCGCGGAGAAGTCTTCTCCCTGCGGATGGTCCCCCTCGGCGGTTTTGTCCGCATCAAAGGAATGGAGCCTCAGACTGACGGGAGCGAGGTTGAGGTGCCCGGAGGGTTCTATTCAAAGGGATTAGGGTCTCGCGCCATAGTGCTTGGCGCCGGCCCGTTCGCCAGCATCCTCGGCGGCCTCGCGATCACCTTCCTTGGCTTCGCCGCCTTCGGGAAGCCGGAACTTGCGCCCGAGCTGCGTCTGGCGACGGTCGAGGCGGGCAGCGCGGCTGAGGAGGCGGGCCTGCGCGCGGGCGACATCATCTTCGAGGTTAACGGAAAGAAGCCGGACAACCCTGGCGTTTTCCGCCTCGCAGTGCAGCGCTCAGAAGGCAGGACGCTCAAACTCGGCGTCCGGCGCGGAGACCAGACGCTGACGGTCGCCGTGCATCCGAGGCTGTCCGACCAAGTGGCTCTCGTAGACGATAAAGGCCAGCCGCTTCTCGACGAGGACAAGAAGCCCCGGCTGGGAGTCGGCTACCTTCTCGGCGTGCGGATAGAGCCGGTAACGGTGTTCGAGCGGGTCGGTGTGCTCGAATCTGCCAAGTTAGCCACGGCTCAGACCGCGCAAATTATTGCCGGAACGGCGGCGGTCTTCACCAGGCTTGGCGAACTGAAGGAGAACGTAGGGGGGCCCATAACCATCGGCGTCGTTTCGGCTCGGGCGGCTCAAACCGGCGTCGCGAGCTTGATCCTGCTTGCTGCCATCATCAGCGTTTCACTTGGGCTGGTGAACCTACTGCCGATTCCGCCGCTCGACGGTGGACAGCTGCTGATCGTCGCCATCGAAGCGGCGCGTGGTGGACGACGTCTGTCCTACCAGGCACAGAACGCCGTCGCCCTGACCGGGTTGTTGTTCGTTGTGTTCCTGGTCGTGGCAGTATTCTCGATCGACATCAACCGCTGGTTCGGTGATTAGCCCTTGCATGCCGTGTGCTTAGGGAGCGCGAGCGTCCTCGCGAGCACGGTTCATCGGTGGCGGAGAGGGTGGGATTCGAACCCACGGAGGCCTTGCGACCTCACCGCATTTCGAGTGCGGCGCACTAGACCACTATGCGACCTCTCCGGGAGGCGGAGAGAGCGTATTGTGGCGTGGGACTCGGCGGTTTTGCAAACGGGCTGGCGCTCTGGCGTCGCTAATCGGATACCCAAGAGGGATGACCGGCTCGCTCTGTTGCGCGTGTAGGGAAGGGTCCATCGCGCGCTCTCCGCTTGCCGACACGGGTGCCTGCCGGCGTTTGACAGATTGCCGGGCGCTCAGGTATGGTTCCTATCACGCAACACAAATTGCGCGCGCCGGCGCGTTGAGCACGGCTCTTGCGGGAAGAGACGGAGGAAGAGGCTGCGGCAATCTCGCGGAGAGCATCGGCGCGACGTGAAATTGCGGGCGCGGATTCTCCTGCCACGGAACGGCCGCCTCTAGGGCTTCGTTTGTCCAGAGAGTGGAGATCTGGGGTTGATTCGTCAGCAGGTCTGATGCAAGGAGGGGCACAACAGCAACGTTCAAGCCTTTCGCGCTCGGTTCACCGCAGGCGGAACATTCGCGCTACTTCCGTCCTCCCACCCACCGCAACAGCTTCCTCACCGGGTCGAAGTAGGTGTCTGCCACGCGTTCCTTCAGCGGAATGATCCCGTTGTCCGTAATTTTGATGTGTTCCGGGCAGATCTCGGTGCAGCACTTCGTGATGTTGCACACGCCGACGCCCGCGCTGTCTTTGATGAACTCCGTCCGATCCGCCACGTCGAGCGGGTGCATCTCGAGCGATGCGAGGCGGATCATCTGTCGCGGGCCGAAGAAAATGTCCTTACGTTCGTTGTCTCGCAAGATGTGGCACACTGTTTGGCAAAGGAAGCACTCGATGCATTTCCGGAACTCTTGTACGCGGTCAACGTCAATCTGCTGCATGCGCAGCGGTTCCTTGCTGCCTTCGTCGGCGAGGGTCAGTCCTTGAATTCTCTTCGCTACCTCGAAGTTCCACGACACATCACAGACGAGGTCCTTGACGATGGGGAAGGTTTTCAGCGGGTACACCCTGATTGGCTGGTCGGCTGGCAGGGTATCCACGCGCGTCTTGCAAAGCAGTCTTGGCAAGCCATTGACCTCCGCGCTGCAGGAGCCGCACTTGGCGGCCTTGCAGTTCCATCGGCAGGCGAGGGAAGGGTCGTGTTCCTTTTGGATGACGTGAATCGCATCCAGGACCACCATGCCGGGGAACGTCTGCACGGTGTAGTCTTGCGTTCTCCCGGACTTGCCGTCGCCCCGATATATGCGCAATGTGATCGTTTTTGCCATATCAGGCTCCTTCCCCCAGAATGGCCTTTAGTTCCGCCGGCACCTCGGGCACTGGTCGAGGTTGGATGGAGATGTCATCCGCCTCCTTCTTGACGACGATGTTGTGCTTCGCCCAGAACGGGTCCTCGTTTGGGTAGTCGAGTCTCCAATGGCTTCCTCGGCTTTCCTTTCTCTCCAACGCGGCACGCACGATCAGCTCGCTACTGGTCAGCATAAAGAGCGTGTCTCGCGCGGCGTTCCACCCGGGGTTGAAGGCTGGCTCGCCGGGCGCGGCAATATCCTGCGCCCTCTTCTGCAGCGAAAGAATCGTTTCGAGAGTTGCGCGGAGGCTCTCTTCGGTACGCGCGATCATCGCGCCTTCCTGCATCGCTTCTTGGAGGGCGGCTTGAATCTCGTACGGGTTCTCGCCATCGCGCTTGGAGAGGGGCCGCATCAGCACCTCCAGCTCTTCCTCGATTTGCGCTTCCGGTGTCGGCGGGTGCCCTTCGTTGGCAGCGAACTCTGCGGCTGCTTCGCCGGCGCGCCGACCAAAAACCAGCAGGTCGCTGAGAGAGTTGCCTCCCAGCCTGTTTGCGCCGTGCAGTCCGCATGCGACCTCGCCACAGGCGAAGAGGCCCGGCAGGCTGGTTTGGCAGGTCTCCGGTTCAGCATACAAGCCGCCCATCGCATAGTGAACTGTGGGGTACACCTCCATGGGCTGCTTGGTGATGTCCACGTCGCCAAGGTGAAGGAACTGGTCGTACATGCTCGGCAACTTCTTCTTGATGTACGCCTCGCCTTTATGGGAGACGTCGAGGTATACGCCGCCATGTTCCGAACCGCGCCCCTCCTTCACCTCTTTGTAGATTGCGCGAGCCACCACATCACGCGGCAGTAGTTCCGGTGGGCGGCGGTTGTTTTTCTTGTCGTCGACCCATCGGGCGGCTTCCTCGGGCGTGTTGGCGGTTTCTGCGCGATAGAAGTCGGGCACGTGGTTGAACATAAAGCGCTCGCCGGAGCTGTTTCGAAGGATGCCGCCTTCGCCGCGGACGCCTTCGGTAACGAGCACACCCCTCATGCCGGGCGGCCAGATCATTCCCGTTGGGTGGAACTGCATGAACTCAACGTCCAGCAGTTCCGCGCCCGCTTCATAAGCCATCACCAGCCCGTCGCCGGTGCTCTCCCATGAATTCGAGGTAAAGCGATACATCCTGCCCCACCCGCCGGTTGCAAGCACCACCGCCTTTCCCCTGAAGACGACAAGGGATCCGTCGGTGCGGCGATAGCCGACCGCTCCGATGACGCGGTCGCCTTCGGTGAGCAGGCGCGTCATGGTTGCCTCCATGTGGACGTCCATGCCGAGGCGTACGGCGTGGTCTTGCAGCGTTCGAATCAGCTCCAGTCCGGTGCGGTCCCCAACGTGCGCGAGCCTCCGGTACGCATGTCCTCCGAAGGCACGCTGTGAGATGAGACCATCGCTCGTTCTGTCGAAGACCGCACCGTACCGCTCGAGTTCCAGAATTCGTTCAGGCGCCTCTTTGGCGAAAATCTCGACAGTGCGCCAGTTGTTGAGGAATTTGCCGCCGCGCATAGTGTCGCGGAAGTGAACCTTCCAGTTGTCCTCGCTATCCATGTTGCCGAGAGCAGCCGCCGCGCCGCCTTCTGCCATGACGGTGTGAGCTTTGCCGAGCAGCGACTTCGTGACAACTCCGACGCTCGCACCCTTTTCACGGGCGCCGATGACCGCTCGCAAGCCCGCTCCGCCGGCGCCAATGACTAACACGTCGTACTCAAATGTCTCGTACTTAGCCACCACCGCCTACCTTGAACAAAACAAGGTCAGTGAACCAGCCGGCGCAGACCGAGCGCACGTAGAAGTCGGTCAACGCAACCCACACCAGGCTCAGCCAAGCGAAGAGCGCGTGCCGTTCGTTGAGGAACGTCGCTTTACGCCACATCCCGTATCTGGTTTTGCTCAAAGCGTCGCAGCTGTAGCAGTCGAGCCGCCCACCAATGAGGTGGCGCCATGAGTGGCACCCGAAGGTATATGCGCCGAGAAGCAGGACGTTAACCAACAGCACCAGCGTCCCCACGGAAACGCCCCAACCGTCGAAGTACTGCGTCGCCTTGATCACGTCGTACGCGAGAATGAAGATGAAGATAAAGGCGAAGAAGAACGCGTACCTATGGAGGTTCTGAATCGCCATGGGCCAAAACATCTCGCCAGAGTACTTCTTGCTTGTGTTCGGGCCCGGGATTGCGCATGCCGGCGGCTTCAGAAAGAACGACCGGTAATATGCCTTGCGGTAGTAATAACAAGTAAGACGGAAACTGAGCGGGAAGATAAGGATCAGCATTGCTGGGGAAACCTTCTTCCCAAAGATCGCCCAATCCACGATGATGAGCGGCGAATAAAAGGGGCTTAGTAGGTGCGCCACTTGGCCCGCCCGCCAGGCATCCGCAAGGTGCATCTCCGTCAGAAACAGGTTATTCTCGAAGGTGCGGAACGTCGAGTACAACACAAACGCCGTTAAGCCGATGGCTACGGCGGCAGGCTGCACCCACCATGCGTCGGTTCGGCGAGCCTCAGAACCCGCTGCGGTTGACATGTGCGGTCGGCAGATTACCACATTCAGCGTCAAGCGGAGCGGCGCGAAGCCACACTGCACATAGCGACCACCATGCGCTCAAGGGTTTCTCGTGGGCTGATGGAGGGGATCTGTCCCTTCAGCTCGGCATCTGCCGCAAGCAGTAGCTCCAGGAGCGTTGCAATCTGCTCAAGCGTGAGCACTCTCGCAACTGAGCGGAACTTCTCGCGTTGGTACCCGCCACGGCGGGCCACCTCGGGCCAAGAGTGCTTAGCGGGCGCAATCTCATCCGACGCCTCATCCTTGAGATGCAGATCTCTGCACGCCCGAGCCTGGTACAACAACCGCAGTTGGCGGTGTAGCAGCGGAAAAACGAAACGGAACGCCGACGCCTCCGGTTTAGCGCCGCGGGCCAGCAAGTCGTCCAAGCGTTGGAGTGCTGCCGTCGCGTTGCCCGAGCATATGGCGTCCAGCATCTTGAAGACTTGGAAGTCTCGACTGGGCGTCGCCACTTCCCTCACGACCGCCTGCGTGATTCTGCCCCCTTCGCCGACGAACAGAGCGCACTTTTCGAGTTCTGCCATCGCGGCGGTGATGTGCTCAGAGGTCATTTCCAAAAGCGCGCGAGCGGCAGCACCGTCCAGGGTCGCGCCCAACGATTCAGCCCCGGCGCGCATCGCACCCGCCACTTGTGTCTTGTCGGCGTTTGCTTCCTCAATCGTTCCCACACTCGCGATCGCCTTCATCAGCGGGTCCGTCCTCGGCAGGCTTTTCTGTTCGTCGTTCGGTTCAATGACGAAGACCACCAGCGCACGCTCATCAAGCTCGGCGAGCCGGGGTGCGAGGGCCTCTCTCTCGCCACTCGATATGCGTTCGGCGTTACGCACGATGACCACCTTTCGCTCGCCCAAGAATGGAAGCCCTTTCGCGGCGTCCATCAGCTCGACCGCGCGCACGTCCTGACCCGAGAACTCGACAAGGTCGAAGCCGTGCTCTCCTCCCAACGCACGCAACTCGCCGAGACGTTGGAGACGCAGGAAAGGCTCAGTGCTCGTTAGAGCGACGACGGCCGGAAGGGTGTCACTACTTCGTTTCTGCATCATCCTCCTTCCGAGGGAGCGCGAGCGTCCCCGCGCGCACGTAGCCTGCTCAGCGCGTCAAGGTCAGCTCGGATGTCGCCGAGCAATTCATCCGTAGGCCCGTGTGGACCGTAGAGCGCTTCCTCAAAGCGATCCGCGAGACGAAAGACAATCTCTTGACCAGGCAGGATATCTGTGTGCGCCTGGACGTATTCCCGCGTTGTCTCGAACGGTGCGCGGGAACGTTTCACGATCGTTCGTAAGCATTTGAGAAACTCAGCGTACATCCGCCTAACAGCCGTCTGCTGCGGAGGAATCTGTGCGAGTCGTCGCAGGTGCCGAACCAAAGCAACCATCAGCACTGCCGCCATGATTACCCCCACCACCGACGCAATCGCAATCAACACGCGTCTCGCGTTGTCCTGTGCATCTCCCTGAAGCGCAGCACCCACTCCTGCACCTGGTACGAACGCCGCGTTCTCCGTGGAGTCGAATGAAACCCATCCGATGCCATCGAAATAGACTTCCGTCCAGACGTGCGCGTGGCGGTCACGAATAATGTACGCCTCGCCCTCCATGCTCGTCCCATCCACCAAATATCCAGTCGCCACTCGCGCCGGGATCCCAACCGCCCTGCACAGCACCGCCAGCGAGGACGCAAACAGATCGCAGTATCCCTCTCGCGTGTCGAACAGGAACGCAGCCACTCGATCCACCTCCCCAGAAATCTCAGAGGCAGCCAAGTTGTACGTACAGTTGCCCTCAATGTACTCCTTAAGCGCGACAACCTTCTCATACTGCGTGCTCACACCTGCCGTAAGTTCCAGCGCCAGGCCCACAACTCGCTCGTCGTACCTGTCTACGCTACGGTACCGATTGCGCAGGTCCTCGTAGTCCATAGGCGGAGCCGCGCGCAGCGCCGATTCGTCGGACGGGGGTACCCGAGCCTCGATGTAGTACGCTTCGCCCGGATCGAGCGTATCCGCCGGTAATATCATAAAGCGATCCCCGCGCGAGAGCCTAATGGCGCCGTCATATTCGAGCCTCTGGGGTACACCAGGGGTGAACAAGAATCGGAATACCCGCGAAAGCGATTGGACCTGGATCGCCGCCTCCTCACCCACGGCGGGGCCACGCGCAGGAAAACGATACACGGATGCACCTGTGATGGTCTTAGGTCTTTCGCCCTCCAGAGGAGGTACATCTGCAAACGTGACTTCAGCTGCCCAGCCCCGACCACGATACCGGTCGTACATGCGCTCACGCAGGTAGCGCACCATTCCACGGTCCACGCTGACTCGAAGCACCGGAAGGTCAGATGCCGTCGTAGGCCCTCTTCCGATCTCCATGCTCACCTGCTCCTGTGATATTCGTCCGTTGCCGAACTGTGGCGGCTGGAAGTTGATCGTCGGATTGCCAGTGATAGTTTCAACCCCGGCTTGGACGAGCGGGGCGAGCAGCCAGGAGAGGCCGCAGATGACAAGGACTGAGACCACCGCAATGCCTGGCCCTGCAACGGAACGCCAAGGGGCGCTGTAGAGCATCTCCGGCCGCTCGACACCCGCTGCCTGCGCGCGCGCGAACATCAGTCGGAAGTGCAGACGAAACATCAGCAACGCAAGGCTCACCATGAACACCACAAGGGACATGTCGAACAGTCGAATGCCGAGCATCGTTCCTGCTGTTTCAAGCCAGCTCATGATTCCGAACAGCGACACTGCGGGCACGAGCATGAACATCACCGAGTCGTCGTTCAACACGAGAAACGAGCCGATGACCAGGAAGAGCATCAAGTAGACCGCAGGTAGCAGCGACCAAGGTAGGCCGCCATCCACCAGCGAGTTGTTAAACCATTGTAAGAAGACAATCGATCCAACAGCGGGTATGAACTGGAGCCAGGTTGCTTTCATGAGCCATGGCGCCCCACTCATCAGGCGGCGAAACGCGAAGCTAACCAGGCACCCGATTGCGCAAATAAGACCAAGGATCACCCCCACGTGAGGCTGTTGGATGCTCGCGCCCGAGAGAAACTGCGGCACGGAGAGGGCTACTGACAGTAGCGCGTAGTCAACACCGCTTGCCTCCAACAGGTGGAGGTACTCGCGTGCTGTTCGTCTTCTCCTAACGTAAACGGCCATGGGGGTTGTTCATGATTTGAACCCGCACGTTCGGACTTGCGACCTCGGCGAGGAACTCCGGGTCGGTCGCAGGCGTCGGCTTGAAACGACCCTTGTCGTTGCCGAACTCCGCAGGGTTGTACACCATCACCACGACCGCGTGCCTCATGCTCAGGCGGCGAAGCGCTTCCGCCAGGCCAGGCTCGGCGATGCTCACCATCGCGACGACGGTCGTACCGAGTTCGATGTCCTTTTCCAGTGTCGCAACCTCGGTGCCGAACGGTGTCGTGCGAGTTGCCTCGGCACCAGCAAGCGCGTCAAGAACTTGCTTCAACCGGAGCGATGCCGACCGAGCTATTTGAACTCCAGGCGGCTCGAGGTTCGCCAGCCAGACGGTGCTGCCGGCGTTCAACATCACCTCAGACAGAAATGCGGCATGCCCGCACATCGCCTCCAGCGTCGTGTTGTTGCCTTCGCCGATGTCGGAGCCGTCGGTGAGTTGCATAACAAGCGCAACCTGGGTGTTGTATCCAGTTTCGAACTCCTTCACCTGCAGTTTGCCCGTGCGCGCGGTGCTGCGCCAGTGCACCGTGCGGAGGGCGTCTCCGTGAACGAACTCTCGAACCCCGCGAGGCTCCATGCCTTGGCCCCGGTTCCTACCTTGATCCGCTTGGTTGGCCCCGAACCCCGCCAGCGCCACCAGGTCAACCGAAAACGCATACTTCGCCGGATGCACGATCGCCTCGAACGTCTCGGTCTTGTACGTCCTTTGCACCTCCACCAAGCCGAGCGAGTCGAAACTCCTCACGCGAATCGCCGACCATCGATACACCCCACGACGCGCAGGCCTCAGTTCGTATCGCGTCTCGATCGGTGCTTCGGCGTCCGGTGCAATTGGCAGCGGCCGCATGTCCAAATCCGCTGCCAGGTGAGACGGAATCTCGTCCACAATGGTCAGCAGCGGGCGACGAATGCGAAGCGTGCTCCAAACTCGAATACGCATCGCAACCAATTCACCTGCTACCATGGTGTGCGGCGCGATTCGCTCAAACCGCAAGCCGAGCGTCGCGACGTGAGCCTGAACCCGCAACGCAAGCAGCGTCATGATCATCGTGGTGCTCATGAAGAACAACGATGGTGTGCGCAGGAACACGCCGACCACCAGCAGGAAGATCGCCGTCACGCTGAGTACGAGGACGGCGTAACGTCTCATCCGCCAACCGGCACGGGCGCGGGCACCGCCGCGCAGATGTCTTGAATCAACTCCTCCGGCGCAACGCCCCGCGATTTCAGGTCGGGGCGGGGAACGATGCGATGCGCGAGAATCGAGGGCGCCATCGTTTTCACGTCGTCCGGTCGGACGAACTCGCTGCCGTGCAGCACCGCGTGCGCCTGCGCGGCATGCATCAAGAGCAACGACCCACGCGGGCTTGCACCGAGGAGGATCTGGTTCGACTCGCGGGTCATGCGCACGATGTCAACGATGTACTCGCGCACCACGGCGTGCACGAACACCTCCCGCACGCCAACCTGCATCTCCAGCAACTCGTCTTTGGTCACCACGGGCTGGACGTCTTCAATTGGGTGGTGCACCTGTTGCTCCTTAAGGATGTTCGCCTCCACGTCCCGGTCAGGATAGCCGATCGAGAGCTTCGCGAAGAATCGGTCGAGCTGCGCTTCCGGTAGCGGATACGTACCCGTCAGTTCCACGTTGTTCTGCGTTGCCAGAACGAAGAACGGGTCGGGCAAGGGGTGTGTCACGCCGTCGGAGGTGACCGTTCGCTCCTCCATCGCCTCAAGCAGCGCGGATTGGGTTTTTGGTGTGGCGCGGTTGATCTCGTCCGCAAGCACCACGTTTCCAAAAATTGGCCCTGGTCGGAATTCAAACTCAGAGGTCTTCTGGTTGAAGACGCTCGAGCCGGTGATGTCCGAGGGCAAAAGGTCAGGGGTGAATTGGACGCGGCGGAACTCGCCCCCGATCGCGCGGGCCAGCGCCTTGGACAGCATCGTCTTGCCTACTCCGGGCACGTCCTCTAACAGTAAATGGCCGTTGCACAGCAGCGTGAGGACCGCCTTCTCCACCACGTCCTCCTTCCCAAGGATTACATTAGACACAGTCGCCGTGATGGTCCGGGCTTTCTCAGCGATCGTTTGGGCGGTCAAAGGATTCTTCCCATCGCATTCAATTCTTGTGACAGAAGGAACGGGCAAAACAGCCTTCACGTTCCCTTGAGCACGGCAGAAAGTGTACCAGAACTGCAGGTTCGCGAGACGTTCGCCCTCCCTTCTTACGGCAGCAGGCCGCCCAGGGCGCGTGAGTGTCCCCGCGAACACAAAACAACAGGGAGCGTGAGCGTCCTCGCGACCGCGAGGGTCCCCGCGAACAATACGAAGATGCACCGCTCGCCTGGGCTCGGGGTAAACTCCAAGTCCAACACAGGAGGTGTTCCTTGGGAATTGAACGTAACAAGAGGAGTCCAAAAAGGCGTCGGACCATCGCGCAACGCCTGCGCGGTAGGAGAATAGTCGAGTGGAACCTCCCCGAACTGGTCGAGGCGACCTCGTCGAAGTCGGAGGAGAAACCGAAGCCTCGACGGAAGAAGAAGGGCGAAGAGAGCGACTGACGCACTCATCGGCCCTCACGCAAATCGGGGTGTGGCTCAGTATGGTAGAGCGCTGCGTTCGGGACGCAGAGGTCGGCGGTTCAAGTCCGCCCACCCCGACCATCCCCCTCCATGCACAACCCCGTCAGAGTGCTCGTCGTCGGAGCGGCTGGCTCAGGACACCGCGAGGCGGCATCTGACATTGCCGCCTCGCAGCATGCCTGGCTGCTAAACCTCGATCCGGGTGACCAGGACCCGTTCCCGCCATGCGCAGTAACTCTGCTGCGGCCTGACAGAACCCTTGAGAGCACGCACTTCGTAGGAGCGCTCAGCCTCATCCACGATCCTCTAACATCCCTCCATGCTGTTTGGGGCGCCGTCGAGCGAGTCGGGGATGAACCGCTCGTCGCTGCCGTGCCCATCCAGGCAGTTACTCCCGTCAGCGTGCACATGCTTCGTATGATGGCCCTTGCTCTGCGCCCGGCACGGTGTATTCGCGTGGGTGAGATCGCCATTGAGCATATCCTCGGGACGGAGGATGTCGAGGAACACCCTGCCGCTCAAGGTCGACTCGGTCCCCGTGCCGACCGCCCGAAGCGCAAGGCATGGTGGACAGAGTATCTCGCCCGCTGTTCCGAACACGAAGTGCCGCTCAGCGCCGCCCGTGTGCGGGGGGCGCGGCTGGGCTCAGGCATCCGCCTGTCGCCGGGCGATGTCGCAGACATCCAGCAGATCGGAGTGCAGGGCGCCGTATACGCTGAAGTTTGTGGTAACACCCTCTTCATCCTCACCGACGAGGCACGTGGTAGCGACCACGCCCTCGAGGCAGCCGACGCCTTCGGCTGCCAGACAGCACACCTCACCGCGGCCACCAGCCTCAGAGGTTTGGTCGTCGCCGCGGAAAGCGCAGCCCGCCGGGTTTTTACCATAGGGCGCCTACGCGAGTTCGATGCCTCCCGCCTTACCTTCCACTTATCAGCTCCTGTCCAACCCCCCATGCCCATCCACACCCTTCTCCTCGGCCGCCTGCGCATTGGCGAGGACGGCGATGAGATTGGCGTCCTCAAGCCATGGCAGGTATAAACGCCGCCATGACCCGCTTCGTCCTCCTCCGCCACGGACAGACCGCGTGGAACCTGCAGAGAAGGAATCAAGGAAAGGAGGACATTCCACTCGACCACGTTGGCCGACAACAGGCCAAGCAGGCCCTTTCCTCCCTTGCTGAGTATCCCTTCGATGCCCTCTGGTCAAGCCCCTTACGAAGGGCCGCCGAAACAGCCGAAATCATCGCCGCATCGACCGGCTTAGCCGTTCGCATCGATCACCGCCTCGTAGAACGATCCTATGGCGAATGGGAAGGGCGCACTCCAGAGGAGATCGGAGCCCCCTACGAGGAATACCGGCGGGACCGAGTCCTCTACCGTCCACCCGGCGGCGAAACCGGCATTGAGGTCTTCTGCCGATGCGTGGCTTTCCTCCACGAGGCCATTGCGGAAGAGCCACGAAGCAACCTGGTAGTCAGCCACGGTGGCACGATCGCATTCCTGACCGCCGCGCTCCTCCACGGCTCACCTTCAACCGCCTCGGCGCTGCGCCTGGCGAACTGCTCGCTGACGGAGGTTGTCCTATTGCCGGATGGGCGGCGCGTGCTCGTGCGGTTCAACGACACAAGCCACCTCGACCCGAAGCCCATCCCCGTTGTTTCTTATGAGCTGGCACCGCTTGCTTAGCGGGCAGGGGGTGCTGCCGGCGGTTGTGGCGGGTGCGCTTTGGGCGCTCGCGTTTCCGCCTTTCGGGTTGTTCCTCCTGGTGTTTGCGTTCCTCACGCCCCTGCTGGCATCGGTCCGCAATACGCGCGCACGCAAGGCGTTCCGAAACGGTTGGCTCACAGGTGCTACCTTCGCCTTGGTGAATTTCTTCTGGGTCGCGCAGTTCGTCAGCAAGTGGACTGGCAGCTGGCCCCTTGGCATGACACCGTGGATTCTGATGGCTGCCGCGTTCGGAGTGTACATCGGCCTGTTTGCCGTCGCAGCATCTGCGCTTATGGGCAGGGGCCTTTGGTGGCTCGTACCAATTGCTTGGGCGGGAGTCGAGGTGGTCCGCAGCGTCATCCCATACCTGTTCTTCCCGTGGTCAGTTACGGCGTCCGCTTTAGCGACGATGCCCGTGCTCGTCCAGCCGGCCTGGTGGGGGGGTACCTACCTGCTGGGGGCATGGGTAACGTTCGGCTCAGTACTGCTGCTGGCATTTCTCTCGGCTCGCGGCGAGGAACCGCTTGCTCCGAATGCTCGCGTGGTCGGCCGCGTCGCCGTGCTCTGGGCGGCGGTCCCGGTACTGGGAATCTGGTCGTCCACCCTGCCGCTCGAAGGCAGGGAGGTGCGCCTCGTCGCCCTCCAGACGGGAGTGAACATGGCTTTCGGCCCAGATGGGCGCCCGACCAACCGACAGGCCATAAACCAGGGCCTAGCCCACACCGTGCCGCCGCTCCTGCGACAGGCGCGCAACGCCGAGATCGCCGTGCTCCCGGAAGGCATCGTGCAAGCCGTTCGTGACCGCCCCCCGGATCTGCCGTTTGCCTACGACGGCGTGCCACCGCTCGTGACCGGCGGCGTCAGGGAAGTCGGTAATGTCGCCTACCAAGCCCTCTTCACCTACGACGGCAAGTGGCAATACGCCGACAAGACCAGACTCGTCATCTTTGGCGAGTACGTGCCCTTTCGAGAGCATTTGCCCTTTCTTGACGCCTACCAGTTACCCTCCGGCGACCTCACACCCGGCACCGGGATTCGCACTCTCTCCGTCAACGGTGTCCGCGTGGGCGGGCTGCTCTGCTTCGAGGGCCTCTTCGAGGAAGTCGCTCGCACCCACCTGGAGAACGGGGCGCGCGTCCTGGCACTGCTCACCGTGGACGATTGGTACCAGGGAACCGGTGCCATCGAGCATCTCGTTCAGACTGCAATCTTACGGGCAGCCGAAAACCGCATTCCGCTCGTCCGGGCTTCGCCCCTCGGTCCTAGTCTGGTGGTGGATTCGAGGGGCCGGGTGCTGTCGCGGGTGCCCAAGGGCCAACCTGGGGTTGCCTTCGCAAGCGTCGTGCTCGAAGAATCTACGGTATTTCCGCTTCGAAAGGTCGCGCCTGCGATAAGCGTTGGGGTCTTGAGTTTCGGGCTGATCCTTGCGTTCTGGCGCGATTTGGGTAGGAAACGGCAAGAACCTGCATCAAACGAGGGGCTTGGGACGTAGTGAATGATGGAAAGCGGCGAGACCGCACGAACTTCGGTTGACAAAAGTGCCCCGAATCGGGAAAACTGGAATGTTCGCTTGCCGGCCGTAACCGAGCGGGATTGCGCAGCGTCTTACCACATTTGCCCTATGGCCAAACAGGACGAAACGACTGAATTCATGCATCACGACGAGGATTTCCTGGCGCGCCTGACCGAGGGAACCGTCGAGGACCTGTACCGCGAAGCCGCGGAGCCGGTTGACGGAGACCTTGGCGAGGATGAACAGGAATCCACGCCAGATGAAGAGGCTGCGGATCTGGATATGTGGATCCGGCAGACCCGTCGCGCACAGCTTCTGACTCCGGAGAAGGAGATCGCCCTCGCCCGCCGAGTTCAGGAGGGCGACGAGGAGGCAAAGCGCATCATGGTCGAGTCCAACCTTCGCCTGGTTGTCAGCATTGCCAGGAAGTACAACGTTCACGGCACACCCCTGTCCGACCTGATCCAGGAGGGCAATCTGGGCCTCATTCGAGCCGTCGAGAAGTTCGACTGGCGTAAGGGCTTCCGCTTCAGCACCTACGCGACGTGGTGGATTCGGCGCGCCATCAGCCGCGCGATGATCAACCAGTCGCGCACCATCCGCGTGCCGGTCTACGTCGCCGAGCTGACCCGAAAGGTTCTGAAGACAGCGAGCCGCCTTGAGCAGGAACTGGAGCGCGCACCCTCGAAGGAGGAGGTGGCCCTTGAGGTCGGTCTCCCGGTCGAGCGCGTCAAGGAAGTCATGAGCGCCTCGTACCAGCCGCTGAGCCTTGAAATGCCGGTGGGAGAGCGCGACAGCAGCACGCTGGGCGACTTCATGCAGAGCACCGATAAGGAGACTCCGACCGAGACGCTGAAGGACATGGTCAAGCGGCAGGAGATCGAGGCGATCCTCGGCAGGCTGACTCCGCGAGAGCGTGACGTCGTGCGCCTGCGCTTCGGTCTGGACGACAACCATCCCCGCACGCTCGAAGAGACGGGCGCTGTGCTGAACATCACGCGTGAGCGCGTCCGACAGATCGAGGTTCGGCTAATGAAGAAGCTGAAGCACATCGGGCAGGAACTCAGCGCACTCGGCGTCAAACTGACCGTCGGCGAGTAGAAGGAATCGACCGCGGCATCGAATCGGAGGCCCTTCCGGTGTGTGAGAGCGATGGCATGGGAATTCTTGCCTTCTCGCGGCTCGCGCAGGGAGTACTGACCGGCAAGTATCGCCCTGGAGCAAAGCCTCCTGAGGGCTCTCGGGCTGCGGACGAAGGCGCGGCTCAACTTATGACTAAGTACCTGCAGCCTGCCGTGTTGGAAGCGGTTGAACAGCTGGAGGCGCTCGCGGGCGAGGCGGCGTGCTCACTGGCGCAGTTCGATCTTGCCTGGTACGTGCAGCAACCGGCCATCTCCTCGGTCATCGTTGGCGCGACCCGTGAGGAGCGGCTGATTGAGAACCTAGGCGCGGTTGACACTCAGGTGGACTCCGGGCTGTTTGCTCGCGCGGTGGAGCTTTTGGGGTAGTTTCGGCACCCGATGCAGCCCATCACGTCCATCGAAACCGCGCGAGGCATTTCCAGCGTTGAGGTGTCCAACGGTCACGCGCTGGTTGTCGTTTCCGGCATGCACGAGGATGATTCTGCGCAACGGATGCTCGACGCGCTTCGGGAACTGAAGGACGCCGACTGTAGCATAGACTTTCTGAAGATATCGAACAGCGGTTTCTCGTTCATCGTGCCAGAGTCGGGCGCGGACGCGGCGATTAGGGCGTTGAGGTCAGCCGGGTTCGCGGCGGATGCGCTCGGCGGTCGCTCCATTATCACTGTGCGCGCTCCGAACATTCGCGACGAGAGCGGCCTGGTGGCTCGTATCGCGCAACTCGTCGTTCGCTCGGGCGCCACCATCGAGCAGCTGGGCGACATGCACTCTTCCGTCCAGGTCGTCGTCGAGACTTCAAGAGTCGAGGAGGCTGCCGGCGCGCTAAGGGACTGCATCGGGCTGGTGGAGATTCTTTGATGAGAATCAAAGTGATGAAGTTCGGCGGCACAAGCGTCTCCGACCAGGAGTCGCGCCTTTTGGCCGCCCGGAAAGTGGCCGATGCGGTCGAAGCAGGATTTTCACCGGTTGTTGTGGTTAGCGCCATTGGACGAGCCGGGATGCCATACGCGACTGACACGCTACTCAATCTGCTTGCGGAGGTGGATCCGCTGGTTGCCCCAGAGCCAAGGGAGGTTGATCTGATGCTTTGCTGCGGGGAGATCATGTCAACCTGCGTGTTCGCTCAGACGCTAAAGTCGCTTGGGTATCCCGCAAGCGCGATGACCGGTGGACAGGCGGGAATCATAACCGACGATACGCACGGCAACGCGCGTATCGTGGAGATTCAGCCTGCCGACGTGATCCGCGCGCTGGAGAGGGGAAGGATTCCGGTCGTCTGCGGGTTTCAGGGAAGGTCGCGCCCGTCGGACGATTCGACCTATGGCGAGATCACGACGCTCGGCAGAGGTGGAAGCGATACGACGGCAAGCGCGATCGCGGCTGCTCTTGGCGCGGAAGCGGTGGAGATCTACACCGACGTGGACGGAGTCAAGACTGCCGATCCAGACTTCGTGCCCGACGCGCCCACCCTTCGCCAAATGACATACGACGAGATCGCGGAGATCGCTCACCAAGGCGCGAAAGTCATTCACCCTCGCTCCGCGGAGATTGCAATGAAGTTCGGCATACCGCTGTTTGTGCGTTCTACGTTCTCCGACGCGCCCGGCACGCAGGTGGTGCCAGGAGAGATGCTCGGTCACCGCCGTGCAACCGGCGTTACGCACACCGGCAAGCTCGTTTACTTGCACTTCGACGCCGCTTTCGGTCCCGATAAGGCCGCGATCGAGTCGAAGGTGTACGAGTTGATGGCGGACTATCGGATCAACCTGTTCATGTTGAACGTGCACCCACAGAGCTTTGGGTTCGCCGTTCCTCGCAAGCAACTGGCGCGAGTCAAGGAGATCCTGGACGGTTTGGTGATCCCATTGACCGAGGGCGAGCCGCGCACGTACATCATCCAGGTGGGACGAGCAGGATCGCCTGAAGTCTCGGCGCAGGAGCAGATGCTGCGAGGGCTTTCTGGCTTTGGTGAGATTCGCAAATGCGTCGCAAGATTGACTGAGAACTGCACGATGGTCTCACTCATAGCGCACGAGTTCCTCCAGCAGCCGGGGATCTACTACCGCATGTTCGAGTGCTTGGTTAACGCAAGCATCTCGATCTTGCAGACGAGTGACAGCCCGCTCTCAATCTCGGTGCTTGTGCCGGAGAACGATTGCGCGCGCGCCGTTGCGCTGCTTCACGAGGAGTTCGACCTCGCCACGCAGACGTAGTCGCGCCTCTGATCGCGTCCCGTTCACCGTCCTCTGCTGGCGCGGCAGACCAACCGCTGACGCTTACCGCGTTAGTGATAGCGCTGACGGCTTGACCAAGGTGGGCATCCACTGATCGAACGATGCGCACGTCGCCATTGCTCCGAACCGATGCCGAGGCATCGGTAGACAAAACACCTCTCCCCCCTGTTATGGACCGCAAACGTTAGAAGCCGCAAACACGTCACCGCAAGAGCCTAGCGTCACCTATCCGCCGCGCAGTCGCTTCCATCGCTCAAGATACGGTTGGGCTGCGGGAACATCGGTCCACTTGGGCGGATTCTCCGCATTCGAGAGGCGCAACACAGCGTCGGCGATGACATCGCACACCAGAGCCATGTTCTCGTAGTCGAGCCGATCCGCCTCGTCGTCAACGCCGTGATAATCTGCGAACGCAAATGCAACGTTAAGGTGTGCGCAGGCACCCCCGCGTGAGCAAAGCCGCCGTTGTCACTGCGAAGAAAATAGGCGTCGCTGTTCTGTGGATGCTTATATACCTCGACGCCATGCGCGGCGCCCGCAGTGTTCACGATATGCGATACAATGGACTATTCAAAGGCAGTCAGGGAAACGCGCTTGATCTGTGGACCGTCGGTGTCGTCGGTTCTCCCAATCTGTTCCAAATTCAGCACTGCGATTGTGTCACGCAGAGGAAAGGGCGGGTTCGCAGCGTAATACCTGGATCCCAGCATCCCACGCTCCTCGCCGTAGAATGCAACGAACACGATGGATCGCTTCGGCTTCACGTTCGAGCTTGTCAGAGCGCGGGCGGCCTCGATCATCCCCGCGACGCCGCTTACGTTGTCGTTCGCGCCGTTGAAGATTGCGTCTCCCTCTCCCAGCCGGGCACCTAAGTGGTCGTAGTGCGCCGACACGATGACGTACTCTTTGCACAGATCAGGGGCCGAGCCTTCGACCCAACCGATGACGTTCCGCTGGTCAACTGTCGCGCTGCCCTCGCGGGTGCGGACGGCGACTCCCCTGGCGACCTGGAAGTACCCGCCGCTGGCGAGGGGCTTAAGGCCGACCTCTCGGAATCGAGCGGCGATGTACTCCGCCGCCTTCTCATCGCCGGGCGTGCCTGCAGCCCGGCCTTGTAGGGTATCCGCAGCGAGGTACTCAACGTGCTGCTTTAGGCGCGCGGGTGAAATCCCGATGCTCGTCGATCCGCCTTGATGGCTTTGGGCAGCGAGCAGGGCAGCCGCGACTACCGTGGCAAGGACGCTGCACCTAGCCGGTGTAGGGGCTCTTCTCATTTCGTTGGTTCCGACCCGACCCAGCAGATCTTTTCAAACTTACCGGATGGTGAGAGCGGGAGTTCCTCCACACGTTTCGACTCGGCCCGGACACCGGGGTCTCCAACGTACTCTCGCACGTACTCGCCACTGTCTCGAACGCCCCCGGCTCGGTGATGAGCAGAGTTTCAAAGCTGTCCCACGCAAGTTGAAGAAGTTGGAAGCGTCGCAATCCGGGCACTGCGCCGAGCAAATCAATCAGCTTGGGTGACATGGGGTTGCTGCCATCCTTACGTCGGATTTGTGCGATCGCCCTTCGTTCGATGCCTGCAAGAGCAGGGAAGAAACGCCCGCAGTCACACTCACCGAGCGTCGCCCAGTCGCCGATCCGGTACCGAAGAAAGGCGTGCCCATTGGTGTAGAGGCGTAACGAGCACGGAGCCTGGTGCATCGAGGATGGGCGTCCTGCGGCCTGTGTCCCATTGGCTGAGGTAGTCCGAGGTCACTTACATCGCCATCGGCATGATGACGCACAGGAACCCGGGCTCGTCCTCCGCGGGCTTGAGGACAGCGGCTCGGTCGCGCTCGGTCATTTCAAGCATGGCGCTCTTCGTTGGCATGACCTCGAGGGCGTCAAGCAGGTACTTGCCGTTAAAGGCGATTTCGATATCGTCACCCTCTTTAGCGACACTAACCTCGTCTTTGCCCTCGCCAAGACCTTCGCTTCGGGCGGTGAGGTAGAGCTTATCGCCTTCCGAGCGAAGGATGATGCGGTTCGAGTTTTCGCGCGCTAGGATGAGTTCGCGCCGGATCGCGGAAAGGACTTCTTCCCGATCCACGATCCACCGCCTTGTCGCTTCTTGGGGGATGACGCGTTCGTAGGGGGGGAAGGTGCCTTCGAGCAGTTGCGCTACCACTCGGGCGCCATCGGTTGCAACTATCAGTCGTCGCTCTCCAATCGTGAGAGTTAGGTCGCTGTCTGTGGATACAGGCAGGCGCTTGATTACCGTTAGTGCGCGCAGTGGAACAACGACCTCGACCGAATTACCCAGCCCGGTGAGGCCCTTTGCACACACGGCAAGGCGATGCGTGTCAGTGGCTACGGTACGGAGGGTCTCGCCGTCGTAGGAAAAAAGTACCCCGGTGAGAATTGGCCGTCCTTGGGTGTCAGGGGCGACTGCGAATTCCACGCTGTCGATCATGTGGCAAAACTCGCCGAAGTTCATCGTCAGTTGGGCCTCGGCGGTAACGCCAGGAACCTCCGGAAAGTCCTCTACCTGGTGTCCAGTAACCATGCGGAAATCGGTGCTGCCGAGAGACATGCGGACGGACGAGGAGTTCGCCTGTTCGATGTGCACGTCGCCGTCTGGCAGGCGGCCGAGGAACTCGCCCAGCAGCCGCGCGTTCAGGGTGATCGCGCCGGTCTCGGTGACCACGGAGGGGATGGTGCGCTCGACCCACATTTCTCCGTCGCAACCAACGAGGCGGATGCCGCTATCGTCAGCCTGCACGAGCAGGCTCTGCAACATCGGCAGAGTGGACTGTCGGCCGGTGGCTGGTACACCGGCCAACTGCACAGCATCGAATAGATCTCTTCTTGGGCAATCGAGAATCACGCTTCAAGTCCTCCTTTTCATCCTGAGAGAAGTGTCGGCTGGTCCTGGTTGAGTGGCAGTTCCATCTGCGGGCCCTGCCACCTTCGCCAGGAATAGCCCAATTCGAGCGCACGCTGTCGCACAGCCTGAGCGACACGTACGTACTGCTCTTCCGTCATGTCGTCCTCGTCGTAGGCTGCGTGGATCAGGTCGCGCATCTTGCGACGGGCGGCGACCTCTTGTGCGAGATCGTCGTCCTCGTGCATAGCCTGCATGAACTCGCTGGCCAACTCGACCGGCAGTTCGTCATCCAGGTACAGGTCAATCAGACTTCGGATGTCTATGCTTCTCACGTCGTATCTCCTCAACTGCTTGACCGAGGCGCTCTTTCAGTGCCTTGCGCCCTCGATAGAGGCGCGACTTCAGCGCCGGCACTGAGAGGTTTAAGATCTCCGCTGCTTCGTTAGCGGTTATCTCCTCGATATCGCAGAGGATAAGCGGCTCGCGGTACTCCTGCGGCAGTTCGTTCAGCGCTTGGCGGACCGTGATGTGCAGGGCCGTCTGCTCCTCGGGGGCGCCGATCGTGGCGTCCATCGGAAGGTCAACCAGCGGCTGTTGGCGGATGCGGTCGATACACAGGTTCCTGGCGATGCGGAATATCCAGGTGCGAAAAGCCGCGTCCGCCCTTAGGTCGCGCGACTTTCGCATTACTCGATAAAACGTCTCCTGTGTGGCGTCCTCCGCGTCGGCCGCGTTGTTGAGCATGCGGTACGTGTACCGATAGATGCGGGGAGCGTACAGCGCATACAATTCATCCAGCGCCGAGCCATCCCCTGCGGCGAGCATGCTCACGATCCTCCTCTCCGCAGCTTCGTTGTCGTGTTCCAATCCTTTGCCCATTGTAATAGACGCGCTCTCCCGCTAAAAAGCCGCGGCTGCTATCTTACTCTAAGCGAGGTTGTCGAGGGTATGGAAAACTGCCGCTACCCCGGAACTATGGCCGTAACGCTCATGGCGTCGGGGTCCAGATAGCGTTCCGCCAGCGCCCGCACGTCCCCTGGCGTCGTCCTTTGGACCGCGGCGATCACCTCGTCCAGAGGGATGTCTCGCCCGTACGTGAGCTCGTTCGCAGCCAAGCGCCGCATCCGGTTGGATGTGGCTTCGAGTGCCATTACCTTTGAGCCGACTAACAGCCGCTTGGCCCGCTCGAGATCTTCCAGCGGCACCTCAGCGGAGCGCAGCCGCTCCAGTTCCTGGCGAACCAGGGCGCGGACCTCCTCGAAGTTGGCCTTGCTCGTGCCGCCATAGATGGTGAACGCCCCCGCCTCGCGATACGTTGCCATATACGACCCGATCGCGTAAGCGAGGCCCCGCTGCTCTCGGATCAGTTGAAAGAGGCGGCTGCTCATGCTGCCGCCCAGAAGCGAATCCAGCACCGCCATACTGTACCGCTCCTCGCTATACGAATTCGGGCCTTCGCCGCCGATGCAGAAATGCACCTGCTCCACCTCGCGCTCTACGAATGACTCGGACGGTTCGCCGGGTACGGGTGGTTCCACGGGCAGGCTAAAATCTCGCTCCAGAGGACCCAGCAGGCGCTCGACGGTCGCGCGTGCCGCCTCAGGGTCGTGGTTGCCGGCGATGGCGACGAGCGTCTTGCCTGCTACGTACCGCTCGCCCATGTAGCCGAGGCAGTCTTCTCGCTTGAACGAGCCAACGGATTCATGCGTGCCGATGATCGGTCGACCGAGCGGGTGCTCTCGCCACAGGTTCCGTGCGTGCAGATCGTGCACTAACTCTTCTGGGCTGTCCTCGTACTTCCGAATCTCCTCCTGAATGACGCGCTTCTCCTTCTCTAATTCCTCGGGTTCGAAGAGCGAGTTGAGGAGCATGTCGCAAAGAACGTCAAGCGCAGTGTCGAGGTCGCCGGAAAGCACCCGAGCGTAGTAGCACGTGCTCTCTTTGGAGGTGAAGGCGTTCAGATGTCCGCCTCGGCCCTCGATCTCCTGTGCTATCTCCTCAGCTGTGCGCCGTTGCGTCCCCTTGAACAGCATGTGCTCGATCAGGTGGCTGACGCCTGCCTGCCGATCCGATTCCAGTCGGCTGCCGGTGTGACACCAAACGCCCACGGCAACGGACTGTACGGAATCAAACGGCTCGGAAACAACGCGCACGCCATTCGGCAAAACGAATGTAAGCACCTGCGACATCCTCGTCGCAGCCTACCCGACCGGCCGACGGTCGTTTCTAAGCCTTCTCGAGTGTGCCGCGCAGCATCTGCTCGCGCTCGATCGCCTCGAAGAGCGCCTTAAAGTTCCCCTTGCCAAACGACTTCGCGCCTTTACGCTGGATGATCTCGAAGAACAGCGTCGGGCGGTCTTCGATCGGCTTGGTGAAGAGCTGCAGCAGGTAGCCTTCGTCGTCGCGGTCCACGAGAATCCCCAGGTCACGCAGCGCCGCGATCGGTTCGTCAATCTTGCCGACACGTTCCAACACGTCGTCGTAGTACGTCTCTGGCACGCTAAGGAACTCGACGTCGTTCTCTCGCAGCTGACGAATGGTCGCAAGGATGTCGCTGGTGTGCATGGCGATGTGCTGCACTCCGGCACCGCCATGGAACTCGAGGTACTCCTCGATCTGGGACTTCTTTTTGCCCTCGGCAGGTTCGTTGATGGGGAACTTGATCCGGCCGTTGCCGTTCTGCATCACCTTAGACATGAGTGCCGTGTATTCTGTCGAGATGTCCTTGTCGTCGAAATGCACCAGTTGCTCGAACCCAAGCACGTTCTTGTACCACTCCACCCACTTGTTCATTCCGTTCCATTCGACGTTGCCGACGATGTGGTCAATAAACTCAAGGCCAACGCCGTTTCCCTTGCGGTTCTTGGGCTGGAAGTTGGGCATGAACAGACCCGAGAAGGAGTCGCGATTGATGAACGTGTGGATTACGTCGCCGTACGTCTTGATCCCGGCGATGCGCACCTTGCCGAAGTCATCCTCCAACGTCTGCGGTTCGTACGCTGCCTCCGCCCCGTGTTCGGTTGCTTTCGTGAACGCATCGTCGACGTCGTCCACTTCCATCGCGATGTCGCGCACGAAGTCCCCGTGCCGACCAAGGAGTGGCGCAATCGGGTGGTCCGGGATCAGCGGAGAACAGACAAGAAGCCTTATCCGACCCTGCTGCAAGAGGTATGCGGCCTCCTGCCGGTTGCCCGTCTCAAGGCCCGAGTAGGCGATGATGTCAAAGCCGAAAATGCGGCGGTACCACTCTGCCGTGTGCTTGGCGTTGCCGCAATAAAATCTGACGTGATCAATGTCTCGAATCGGAAACGTGTCTGCCATCTTATTCTTCTTCCGATGAAAGCTTACCCAAAAGCATACATGGTTCGCAGAAGCCTGCAGAGGCTCAGGCGTTCGTCGGAAGGAACTCGGCGCTGACCACCGCCCGCTCCGCATCGTACTTCTCGAGTCGCGAGCGCAACGTCTTGTGGATCCGGTGCAACCTACTTCGGATGGTTCCCACAGGCGTATCCAGCATCTCCGCGATGTCTTGATACGGGATGCCCTCGATGTCTGCCAGGACTACCAAAAGTCGCTGTTGGGGCGACAACGAAAGTAGCGCCCGCTGCATGGCTTCACTGAGCGAGGACCGGATCAAGGTCTCTTCAGGGTTGTCCCGTTCGTCGGCGCTGTCAAGGTACACCTGCTCGTCAACGCCGTCTGCCTGCAACGGCGCATCATACGAAACCGTCTGGACACGGCGGCGCCGATAGCGCAGCAAATCCAAGAAAAGCCGCGTAACGATGCGAAATATCCAGTTCTCGAACGGCTTTGAGGCTTCGTAGGTGTCAAAGCTCCGATAGGCCCGAAAATAGGCTTCTTGGGTGAGATCTTCCGCGTCAGCCCGGTTGCCGGAGAGGCGATACGCCATGTTGTACACCTTGCGGTACGTTCGGCGCATCAACTCGTTGAAGCGCGCCTGGTCGGTCTCCTGCATACTCTGAGCCGTGCTTTGCATCTTCTTTCCGCGGGAGTTCCCCGCATAGGGTTCAACAATTCCGAGGCCGAAGCGGTTCCCGGATTCCCGTGCCGTGCCCGAACGGGGCGGGCCGGGAGCCGCTTGCCTGCTCCGAAAAAGAACGAGGGTCGAAGGCAGCGCCACCTTTCGGTGGCTCCGCAACGACCCCCGGAGGACATGCGCATATCTTCTGACGCCCAATCCCCGCCTGGGGTTTCATCTGAGGGGCGTGGGGCGTAGAAACCGTATAATCCGAGCGGATGCGCGCTGAATGGGCTAACCGAATCTTCTTTGTCCTCGTCTGCATAGGACTTTTTGTTGCCGTTTACATCGGCGTGCATCACCTTGCGGGCGTCAGCCCGCCCTGCGGCGAAGTGCAGGGTGGCTGCGACGAGATTGCCAAGCCCAAAAACAGTATGTTCTTGGGCGTCCCGATCGCATTGTTCGGCGCCGGGGGCTACTTCCTGCTTGCGTTGATGTCATTCGCGCGCGGGGTGTTGGGGCCTGAGCGCTCTCCGAGGTTGGGTATGGCGATGTGGCTCCTCAGTGCGATCGGCACCGCCATTTCGATCGGCTTGGTCATCTGGGGGGTAAGGATCCTGAACGCCACCTGCTTGTGGTGCCTGATGAGCGCCGGTACGATGACCGCCGCGTTTCTCGTGCAAACGTACGCCATGCTGCAATCGGGCGCGGGTGCTCGACCCGCGAACTACACAGCGTACGTAGCGATCTTCGCGCTGTCAGTCGCCGGGTCGCTCGGGTTCGGCTTCGCCAGCCTGAACAAGATTCGCGAGGAGAACAGCGGCGTCGTCTTAAAGGGGGACCGAACGCAAGAAGAGCTCCTTCGCCTTATTCTGGGCAAGGAGCGAATCGTTTATGGCAGCGCGGACGCGCCGATTACGATCGTCGAGTTCTCGGATCTCTTTTGTCCTGTTTGTGCCACCGAACACGCGTGGATGAAGCAGCAGCTGGACGGGCCGTTGAATGGGAAGGTTAGGCTGGGGTTCCGGCACTTTCCCATCCAGCAGCTACACGCTTTCGCCCGTCACGCGGCTGCGGCCGCCGAACTGGTCCACGAGCGGCACCCCGACAAGTTTTGGAAGTTCATAGACACGTTCTTCGCCGCACAGGGCGATGACGACATCATGACCATTCTCCAGGTCGCAGAGGCGAGCGGGGTTCCCCAAAGCGAACTCGACCGTATGTTCAAGGATACCGACGTGCTACGCAAATACCTCCAGCCCGTTGCAGAGGACATGACCGACGCAAGTGCGCTCGGCGTGCAGAGCACGCCCCACTTTTTCGTCCTCTTGCCTCAAGAACGGGACGGAGTCAAGGTGCTTTACGCCACCGGTGGCCTCATCCGCGACATCGTCGAGGGCGCCGAGTTCCAGGCTGCCTTGAGGCGAGTTCGGTAGAATATCGCTCTGCTAATGCCTTCTCGCCCCAGAATCGTCGTCGCCATGTCGGGCGGAGTAGACAGCAGCGTCGCCGCGGCGTTGTTGCTCCAGCGCGGCTACCAAGTGATTGGGGTTACGATGCAGATTTGGCAGCAGAGCCAGACCGACCCAAGACACGCTGGCTGCTGCTCCCTCGGTGCCGTCGAGGATGCCCGCCGAGTAGCGCGTGCCCTCGGCATCCCGTATTACGTGCTGAACTTTCGGGAGGAGTTTCGCAGGCTTGTTATCGAGGACTTCCTAAACGAGTACGCGCAAGGGAGAACGCCCAACCCATGCCTCGAGTGCAACCGCTCGATTAAATTCGACCATCTCATGAAGAAGGCGGATGAGATCGGCTGCTCCTTGCTCGCAACGGGGCACTACGCCCGTACGCGTTTCGACAAGCGTTACAGACGATGGCGGCTGCTCCGAGCAAAGGCGGCATCGAAGGATCAGTCCTACGCGCTCTACATGCTCGACCAAGTCACGCTCGCCCGGGTCCGCTTCCCGCTCGGCGAACTGCCCGACAAGGCGGAGACGCGCGCCATCGCGAGGGACCTCGGCTTGCCCGTTGCCGAGAAGCCGGACTCGCAGGAGATCTGCTTTGTCAGTGAGGCGGGCGGCTATCGCGAGTTCCTGTGCGCCACCCGCCCGAGTGCCGTGAAAGAAGGTGAGATCGTGGATACGCGAGGGCGCGTGCTCGGCACACACGCAGGCGTGGCGCACTACACCATCGGTCAGCGCAAGGGCCTCCGGTTGAACATAGACGGTCGACCGCTGTACGTCCTCCAGGTGGAGCCCCAATCGAACAGGGTCGTCGTCGGCTCGGACGACGGGTTGTTCACGAGGGAGGTGCGGTTCCTCGACGAGTTGCGGAGCGTCGAGCGACGGACGAGGGTGGAAGGGAAGATTCGATACAACATGTCGCCTGCCCGCGCAACGCTGTACCCAGGCGATGTGGCTCGCGTCGTGTTTGACA
>PSLA01000023.1:21236-33021 GCA_040289295.1 Armatimonadota bacterium | reverse complement strand
AAGCCGCCGCCGCCAAAGCCGCCGCGACCACCAAAGCCGCCGCCACCACCGCCGAAGCCGCCGCCACCGAAGCCGCCAAACTGCGCTCCGCTGAATGTGCTCAGCTCAGGCGGCAGGTTGAACTGTAGCTGCTCACCGCTCAACAGCAGTGCGATCAGCATCGGGTCGGCGTGACTGATCTGAATCTTACGTGTCACCGTTGACGATGCGACCGAGCCGGTGTCGCCGCCGCCAGTCGGAGGCGGTGCCGGTGGCTCGCGCTTCACGATCTGGTACACGCCTGCTTCAACGCGCCACGTCGCACCCACCTGGTTCAGGATGTTGCGGAGCACGGTTTCGAACGGTAGGTTAGTAACCTTGATCGTAATGGTGCCTTGGACGTCGTTGGCAATGCTCCAGTTCTGGATCCCTACGCTCTCAAACAACAGCTTAAGAGCATCTCGAATCTCAGCCTGCTGAAGTTCCAAATGCGGAACGATCTTTTGGCTCGGGTCCTCTTGCGCCACGCTTGAGATAGGCGCCACCAAGAAGGCGCCGACCGCCAAAGCCGATACCATCCATCCAAAGTTTCGTTTCATGTTGTGCGTCACCTCTAATTTAGTTTAACGTCAGAACAGCCAATTCGTTACGATTACCCGCCTCGGCGACCTCCCCCTCCGACGCCGGGCTCCCCCAGCGTTCCTGGACCACCACCGCTTGCGCCGCCGCCCAATGCCGGCCCGCCTGAGCGCCTACCCGGCTGGCCACCCTCGGTGCCACCAGGAGCAGCACCGCCTCCCTCAGAAGCACCGGGGCGGAACGGGGGCGATTCGAGCCAAACCACGACCCGATCCGGCTTCCGATTGCTCGAGCGTCGAAGAATCATCTTCTCAGAGTCAATAGACTCGACGAACCACTCAGTGTTGCCAATTCTGTCGCCCGGGCTGACCAGAAACGTCTGCGACTCGCCATCCACTTCGACTAGCGCCTGAACCGTGTCGCCCATATAAATACCCGCCAAGCGCCGGTACGGCTGAGCCTCAATCGGCTGGAGCTCAGGTGGGCTTTCGGGCGGAGGCGGCTGGAGCTCCCGAGCGAAGCCGGGCATCTTTGACAAAATAAGCCGATAGCGGATGCCGGTCTCGAAAGCAGCCTCCTCCGAAAACATCGCGAACGGGTTTCGCCTCGATGCGAACGTGGCAGCGTTGACAGCATCCGTAACCGAGTTCGGATTCAGCGGTGTGGGATTCCCCGCTGGCGGCGGAGGTACCCGGGTCGCTTCATACTCGGCGAACAGGTCCGCGGTCAGGTCCCCGATCGGCTCAGGCCTGTTCACCTTGTACGTCTGGCAGCCGACCACGCTTGCCAGAACACCAAACATTGCAAGGGCACGACAACTTTTCATCGCTCTTCCTATCCTCGGTTGCATCGTCATTATAGCCAACCTGCCTACTGGCCCGGCAGCCCCGCTTCGGCGGTGGTGTTGCCTCCCCCGCCACCTCCACCGCCAGCACCCGCTGCACCGCCTCCCGAGCGGGTCTGTCCACCCGGTCGAGGTGCTGTCCCGCTGGCGCCGGTGCCGCCGGTCCCTTGCTGCTGTCCGCGAGGACTTATGTCCGGGACGCGACCGCCTTCGCCCGTACCACCCGCAACATTGTCAGTATTGATGTACGCGATTACTATCAGGTTGTACGTGCCCCGGAGTCGGTTGTTCGTACCCGTAATGCTCAGACCACGCACACTGGCGATGTACCCCGGAATATCATTCCAAGAACGAACGTGGCGCACAATCTGCTCGTAGGTACCCTCCACCGTGATCGTTCCGAGGTCCCATATCGCCACCGGGTACGGAAGCGCGGGGTAGTTGAAATAGGACTCGACAAGCTCGTTCGCGTTGTCGGTAGGGTATGGCACAAAGGGGCCAACCTCGCCCGCTTCATTCGTGGGCGACAAAACCCGCACGCCGCTCCGCCCTATCCAGCGCTTCAAGTCCGCCTCAACCCCAGAGTGCCACTGGCGGGCATTCACGGTCAATTGCCACCTGTGGTCAAGCAGGTTGAACCGGCCACGGCTCGGTGTCTTCGTCTCAGCAATTCTCTTCCATTCGATCTGGGCGGCATTCACCGCCTCTAACGCCTTGGCCACGCGGTCGCGCGCTTGCTCGCGACTTGGCTGCGAGATAATCTCGTCCAACTTCGCGTTCACTTCGCGGTACGCCGCAACCTCCCCGCGCTCCGGACCGATTTTCAACCACCAAAAGCCGGCCCACGTCACGCCCATCAGGACCACGCCGCAAACAACCCAAACATATGCGCTGACTTTTGACATCTTAGTTCATCCCTCCAAGGGCCGGCCCTCCGCGTCCGCCACTCGGGCCTGCTCCCGTGGCGCCAGGCCGGCCACCGCCTGTGCCGCCCTTGCCGGAGTCGCCAGCCGGAGTAGGCACGCCCGGCGTACTAACCCCCTCGGCGGCCGCTCGCAGGGTCGACTGGATGTCGGGCGCTCGCAAGTCCCGCCCCTGTACAACGAGCGTGAACGTCACCGCAGACCAGCCAGGAATCGGACCGCGGTCCGTGGTTTCCGGATTGTAGCCGAACGGGCCTTCGTCGCCAGGTGCTACAGGACCGAACCCAGAGCGCCCTACGCTCACGGCACCGGGGAATCGGAGCAAGGCGATCATCATGTCGCTGTACTGCTGGAACGTCCTCAGGTAGCCTTGGATGACTACTGTCGCGTTCTCCCCATTCTGCCCACTCGACGAGGCTGTCAGCGAGCGTATTCGGAAGAAAGCAGGAATGTACTGTTTCAGCTCGTCGTACAGATCAGGGTATGCGACGTTGGCTGACTCGATTTGACCAACCAGCGCTGTATTCGTTAGAACGATCTTCGCGCCCGCGATAATCTCATCCGCCTGGGCAGCGGTCCGCCGAACCTTGTCCGCTTCCTGCTCTTTCAGAGTCTGCTCCTCCTTAAGGGCAGCGAGCTCGTTGGACGTATTCGTCTTCAACACCCAGGCAGCGGCAAAGTTCAGCAGGACAAGCACCAGCATGAGGAAGAACACCGGCATTCCCGCCGCCCGTGTTCTCGTCGCCTTTGGTAGCAGGTTAAGTCTCATCGTTTTCTCCTAATTGACCTGTCACTCGAAAGCTATGAATAGGCCCATCCCGATTGCCGTCACGTATTGAGATGCCTGGGCGCTTCCCAAGGTTTCAGCTCCTGGGGCCTCGACAGTGATACCCTGGAGCGGGTTCACCCGTGACACGGGCAGGCCCAGGGACCGTCCGACGAAATCGTCCAGCCCCTCAAGCAACGCCCCGCCCCCGCTCAGCGCGATCTCCTGCACCTCGCCGCCTCGGGACTGATAGTAGTCAATCGAGCGGCGAATCTCGGCTACAAACTCCTCAAGTTGCGGCAGCATTGCTTTCAGCGCTCGGTCGTCACCTTGAGACGCGGGCACAGGCGCAGCCTCCTCTACGGGGGCGCCTTCCTCCAGCCTTGGAGCAAACGGGTTGTACGCCTGGACGGTAGCGCCCATGGCCCCGGCTGTGCCCGTGACGCGCGTCTGGTGCTTGAGCACCTCCGCATCTTCCCAGCCCACTCCGAGCGTTTCGGAAATCGCCTTCGTCCAGAGCGAACTACCCAGCGGAATCGTTCGCGGAAAGGCGAGAATGCCCATCCGATACATGTTGATACCCGTCACGGAGTGGCCGACGTGGACCAGGCAGATGTTCTTCGTCGCCAGGTCCGATGAGTGGGCGGTGAGCAGCACGCGCCCTAGGCCGAGCGGCTCAACGTCAATCGCCGCGGGCTTGCAGCCCGCGCTACGGATCAGCTCCACCACAGTCTCCACCGCGCTCTGCGGAGAAACCGCCATCACCACCTCCATGTTCTGGGTCGCGTCGAGGCTCGGATTCGGGATGCGGCGGTAGTCGCTTACGACGGTGCTCTCCGCGAACGGGATGTACCGCTGAATCTCCCATGCCATGTGGTCGCGCAACTCGGCGTCGGACATCTTCGGAACCTCGAGGTTGCGCACAACGACGGACGATTGCCCGTTCAGACAGAAAACGACGTCTTTCACCCCGACGCCGGTTTCGGCGACAAGCGCGCGAAGGGCAACACCCAGCGCCTTCGGGTCGAATATCCCCGTATGGTCGCAGGTTCCGTTCGGAGTGGTCACCATGCCTAACGCCGTCACGGAAGGCGCTCCAGCCATCCGAACGGCAGCAATCTTGATGCTCTGGGTGCCGATGTCGACCCCGAGAGCCTGGTTCAAACGTTTCGCCATCCGTCCTCCTGCCCTTTCGGGCTCCGTCGATCATCTCCGTCCGCCAAAGCCGCTGTCAAGCGCGCTGCGCGCAGACGTCTTTTTTCTTCAGGACGGCACAAGGCCGCCTGAAGGTTCTATTCCCGCCCGAATCAGGCTAATTTCCGAAGCGAACGGGCTCGATTCGAGGCGCCACCGTCACATAGTACACGTCGGCCGTCCCGCCACGGGTACTGGTGAAGAATACCCAAACGAGCGGGGGTCGTAGCTCGCCTCCCGAGCCGACTGGGCTGGGGTCGAAGGTGTCGGCGAACGCGTACAGACTCCCCTCGTTGATCGCCTGCTCGATCGGCACGGGCTGCTCGGGCATCTCCGTCTGCCACTCCACGAAGGCGATCACGGTGTCCCTCTGCAAGACCCCGGCTGCGTCGCGGTAGTCATACTCGATCCGAACCTCGTTCCCCTCGTCGGGCAAAGTGAAGAAGAGCCGCCCGTTCCCCGGGTCGACCTGGTAGAACGGTCCGTCGAGAGGCGCCCCTCCGACCTTGGTCGCGGATATAACCCGTGGCGTCCCGTTCGCATTCAGAGCAATCGGGAACCGTAACTGCACCGTCAGACGGCGGGTCTTCATGTACGGCCGGTGCTGCTGGCCTTGGCCTGTCGCGCCTCGCTCATAAAAGAACCAGTACCGACCCACTCTTGGCGCGTCGTTCGGCTGGATTGGCGTGAACGCGCCGTTACCGCTCACCCTTGACCAGAACTGCCGGACCGAGATGTTACGGTTGTCAAGGAACGCGCTCGGGTTGCTGTGGCCGCCGGTGTCACCGAGCTCGCTGACTCTTACGATCCTCGGCGTGTACCGAAGCTCAAGGCGAGCAGCGGCGCTGGGCGGACTGGTGCTGAACCATACGGCGCCGGTATGCGAGTCGAAGTACACCTTGCCGCCCGTGCGGCTGTCCATGGTTATCACGCCGGTCGCGTCGTCAAAGGAACGCGTACCAGGAATGTCAATCCGTGTCGACGTTTGGTTCGGGTGGGTCAACCACAACTCCAGCGGGCGCCGCAAGTTCCAGTTGACTCCTTGGGCACGGTACCGACCGCTGACGCCGTCGCGCTTCAGGATCTCTCGGTTTCGCTCGGGTTGATCTCGAAGGTCCTGCACTCGCAACAGGTTGTCGCCCCTCCAGCGGCCGTAGAAGACCTCGGGCTGGGCGCGGTCGCGCAGGCGTCCGGTGAATGTCACGTCAATGTCCCCATTCGACCGCAGCCAGGGGGTCGGCTCCATGGCTGCGGCGAAACCAGGTCCGGGGTCAATGATGAGGTTGCTTGACCAGTTCTGCGTTTGATTGCCGGTCGCTACGCCGGGCCGTGACAGCCGCACGTTCTGGAACATCTTTGGTTGTCCTCCGACACGGCCATGCCAGAAGAATGCAAGCCGCGTTGTGTCCGGGGAGCGAAGAACGCGGATGTGTTGCTTCTCCAAATCTGGGTCATATGAGATCCAAGCCCAGTCCCGAATCACCGGCACGGGTGTCACTGCGGACACTTCGTACTGCGCATAGAAGATTCGGTTGTCTACGAAGTCCGCCACGCCGTCGCTATTGGCATCTTTGAACGCCGCGCCGGGCAGAGCGAACTCCTCGACCGGGTTCGCCGTCAGGCCGATCGTGTCGAAATTCACCGGGAAGGACGGCCCTCCGAATTGCGGCGAGCCAAGCACGACGCCCGGCGTTTGGTCGAACAACGTGTTTGGCGGCAAGGTTGGAGCCGGGCCGAGGAACTTCATGTAGAAACTCGAACCGATCGAGACAAATGCCATCAGGTCTCGAAGTGGGCTTGAGCCTGCCGCACTCGGTGTTTGAGACGGGCGGGTGCCACGGAGCACGCCTGCGAACAGTCTCCAGACGTCTTGCGCCTGCGGGGTCGCGGGCGTGTTCGCCTGCCCAGGTCGGTTCGACAGCCAAAGGAAGTTGATGCCCCCCGTTACGTCTCGGAACGCGGCAGGCATAGTGTTCGTCCAGCGGAAGTTGGCAGGGCCTGCGAGGTTGTCGTCGACGTGCGGCACGCTACCAGTGGTCTGACCACCAGTGAGGCGCGTCTCACGCACCTTCAGCTTCACGCGCATGGTCGGGTCGGTGAACGCCTCGATCGGCTGTCCGGTTTGGTCAACCATGACCGCAAGGTCGTTCCTGCCGCCGACAAGGAAGTTGTCCTCGACGACATACACAAGTTGGCTGTATTCACCTGCGGGGAAGCCCAGCGGAACTGCCACACCAATACGCGGCTCACCACCGGGCGACGGCGTCGCGCCGTACGGAACGTCCGGCACGGAGAGGATCGTTGGCGCGCGGTCGCCTGCGCGAGCCTTGTGCAGCGTAACGCGTTGGTTTCCGTTCGCATCGTTCGCACCGGTGGGCGGAACGAACGGCGGGTTGGAATAGGGCGGGTTCAGGTTCGTTACAATGTTGGGAAAACCGTCGAGCCATGCCTGGCTGTCGTTCCCGTCAGACATGAACGCCACCGGCTGGTAGGTCGGCCCAGGCAGGAAGCCCACACGGGTCGCCACACGAAGGTCCAACATATTCACGTTGCCCTCGTTCCGCACAGTGAACGGCTTGAAGAACAGGCGGAACACGCCCGTTGACCACGGATCGAAGCCGTTCGTAGTCCATGGCGGCAGAGGCGTGTACCCGAGGCTGTGTGGCTCGCTGCCGAGGTCCACCGTCTCTTCGGCGATGGTGATCGTCTCGTCTATCGGCACGCTCGCGCCAAGGCGCAGGCTTCGGAACGCTTCACGCCTTGGCCTAGGCGGCAGGTCAGTAAGCGAGCCTTCGAGCCCGTCGGCCTGGCCGTTGCCGTTGCTGTCCACATACACGATCGCCCTTGCCGCATAACCGCCATCCAGCGTCTCTCCTGCGGCATCGACAAAAGGCGTCAGATTTGCCGGCTGGAAGCGTGGCGGGCTGAACGTGAAGTCGAAGCGAACCGCCTCGATAATGCGTGTATTGGGGTTGTTCGGGTCATAGTTGCTCGGCGGTCGCAACCGCGCTCCAGAGCGATCCACCGTCGGATCAACGGCCTGCCCGAACGGGTCGGCCAGCAGTCCGATATCGGCGCGATCGACGTCGGGATAGTCCGGACTTACGTTCGGGAACGGAGTGGGCATGACCTCCCATCCGACATACGGAAGCGGCTTGATGACCGCCCCAGACCCGCCGCGCCAGAACGCATCGGTCCGCGTCATCTTCACTTGGCTTAAACCCGTTCCGATTAGGTCTACGATGCGACTTCGGTCCCCGACGAAGAAGTTCTGCCTGGCGCTGCTGCCGTGGCCTACCTGCCCGGCTGAGGACAGAATTCGTTTGTTGTTGCTACCGTTGATGTGGTTCTCAAACACGCCGCCGAACGTATACGACGGGTCAGGGCTCCAACCGACAGACTTGCCGCCGGGCGGCACTCCAACGAAGTTGTTCGCCGTCGTCACCGCGATCGGGTTCAACACTGTCAACTCTCGAGCAGGCGCGGGAGTATCGGTTACACGGCCATTCTCGATGACCTCCACATCGAAGTTCAGGTTCTCGCCCGGCGTCAGGAAGTTCGGGCCTGAGCCCATGAACGGAATTCTCGCTACGGCAAGGCCCCGACCGGCATTGAACGGGTCAACCACAGGCGTGCGATCCTGTGTGATGTTCATTCCGCCCGGCCCTCGCAGCCGAAACCGGATCTGGATATTGTCCGTTACCTGGTACGGGAAGTCATAGGCGACTACATACAGCTGCTCGCCCCATTCAAGGGTAGGCGGGTTGGGCGCGTAGATGTCCGCCACGGTATTCGGATTCACAGCAGGGGGTGTTTGACGTAGCCGCACGTAATCAGCCTGCGACGTGAATTTAAACTTCAAATCAATGTAGTTGTTATTACCGCTGTCAGGAGTATCGATCTGCCCGCCTGGCGGTGGGAACGTGTCGTTCGAGATCAGTCCACCCGTCGAAAAAGCGTAAAGGTAGCCATCCTCACCGGCATGATACATCCAGCCATAGGCGACAGCAGGCGAGGCAAAGGCGGAACCGCCGCGAGATTGCCAACCCCAAGCGAGCCTGCCGCCTGCAGAGTTGGTACGTAACGGATCGGCATACAGGCCAAGGAACCCACCATCGTTCGTGGCTACCGTAATCATTGGCTCCGGCAAAGCGAAACCGGATGGAACGATCCGAGTGAAGTAAGGTGAACTACTGGCTCCACCAGGCACGTCCGCTGAGTCAAATACAAGGGTGCCGTCGTTCGCCTGGCACGCGTAGAAGTGCCCGTTTTCGTTGATGAAGTAGACGAGGTCTTGCAGGAAACCGACCTGGATGCCCGGGACGTAGCACACGCCCGTGAAGCTAAACGGACTGAGTGCGGGCTGATTGACGTCGGGGAACTGCCAGTTGAGTGCCGGGTTGGGATTGCCTGTCGCGTCCCGGGCGTAAACGTGACCGTCGAACGATGTAACGTATACCTTTCCGGCGGCGACCGCAGGGGTTCCTGAGATGGCGCCAACCGGCGGGTCGTTGAAGTCTGGCCATGCCCAGTTCAGGTCTGTGGTTTGGTCACCGTTGCCTGCTGCGTCTAATGCGAAGACCCGGCCTTCCGTGCCGGCAGCGATGACCTGGTTGTTCACGCTGTCGTAAGCCACGGAGGCGACGAAAGGCTCCCGGGACGGGTCAACTTCGAGGGTACCAGATCCGCTGTCGTATTTCGCCTTGGGCCAAGTCCATTCTCGCACGGCAGTGCCGGGCATGCGCCTGGTCGGGTCGTAGTCCCCTCGCCCTTCTGTATCAATCGCATAAACGCGGCCGTTCTGCGCTGCGATGAAGAGCAGATCCTTGCCGCCGATGTTCTGAACAAACATCGAGGACACTCCAAAGCTGGTTGGCCACGGGATGCGGTTGCCCTCGGGCCCGTCGCGCGAGTCGTTAGGGTCGGTCCAATTCGGGTTATTGACGTCGGGGACAGACGGATACGCCCAGTACACGATGGTGCCGCCTGCACCGTTGCCCGCCGCGTCGAGGCAATAGATGCGTCCATCTTCGGCCGCAACGAACACGACTTCGGTCGGCTCGACGACGTTCGTGTTCTTGCGGATGTTCACGCGCGCCATCGTGGGCGTGCTGAAGATGGAGCCACTGTCCTGTCCCACAAACATAGCTGCGTCGGCCACGACTACGCGACCGCCGTCTGCGGGGTCGTTACTATAGTTCCAAACCTCGAGGCGCAGGCCGCCGTTGTTCGGATCGTGAGTGAACGAACGATTGCCTACGCGGACCCACCTTCCGCCGACATCCTGGTTAACGAAGAACTCGGTTTGGCTTGCGCCCTCACGGACGACGTAGCGAGCAGCGCGCGCGTGCAGGTTGGTGCCGCTGCTGCCGGGGAACCAAACATATATGTCGTATGACTCCACGTTGTTGGGCAGGACGGGCGTCCACGTGGCGCGTGCGGAGCCTGGGTAACTCAGGTTAACCGGCGCAGCGAGGTAGTTGGTGCCAAAGAATCCGGGCGCCATTGGGTTAGGCTGCACCCATGCGGAGTCGGCCGAGAACGCGGGGTTGGTATTGTCGTACGTCAGATTTTTGCTCGTAACAAGGCTCGGCGACCACTCCCAGCGCTGCAGGCTGATATTCGGACCGGACGCCTCAATCGCGTGCACTGTTCCGCTGGTGATCTCTCGCAGCCCATCCGGGTCTGTCGGGTCTACTCGCGAGCCATTTCTGGCCGCAATGACGAGCGTGTCGCTCGGGCCAGGGCCGATGCGCTTCACAACCGGTGAGGCGAAGATACTGCCCGGGCTCGGCACGGCAAGGACGGCATCGGCTGCCACGATACGATTGGTGACCGGGCCCATCAGGTTGTCGTTACCGTCTCTCGGGACTGTGTTGTACAGTGTTATCCGTATCCTTCCGCCCGAGCCGGATGGGAAGATGCGATCGTCGTTGCCGAGCAGCCTCCCCAAGCGCACCCAGTTGCCTCCGCCGACGTGAGGCACGATATCCACGAACTCGCGCTGGTAATTGACGCCGTTAAAGTCGTATTCGATCTTGTAAACCGCAAAGGCTGAGTTCGGCGAGAGGACTCCGCCCGGCCTGGTTCCACTGCTGGGGAACCATACGTTGACTGCGTAATACGTGTCTGGTCGGATACCGTCCACCTGCTGGAGGGTCCACGAAGCGGTGGCGGTTGCTCCGGAAGTCTGATCCCCACCGGGGTTGGCTGCAACGACGAAAGCGTAGCGGTACGGGTTGCCGGCGATGCCGAACCAGTCGCCCGACTCCTCAAACGGGGAAGGCGTCGCCCACGTGCCGGTCTCGGAATACTGTGCTCCGGCGTTGTCCCCGTTCACATCGGCGCCGACGTCGCGCTGGAGGGGGAACCACCAGCGGAGGTTGGCGACGCCGGGCCCAGGCTCAAGCGCATCCGCATTGCGCCCAACGCGGGACGGTTGACCGCGGTGCGTGGGGTTATCCCCACCTTGAGCGATAGCAACCGCAAACGCGATCGCGAGCCCTAAGACGGTCGTTCCTGGTAACCACTTTCGTTTCATCTTAATACGCTCCTCACAAAACATACCGCCTTTCGTATCATCTCCGATCCGCATACTGCGGCAGGCGGATGCCTCGCGTGCCTACGACGGGCGGAATCTCCATCTGAATATCGAGGTTGCTGAAGCCAAGGTCCTGGCGCGAGAAGTCAATCGCAGTACGCCACTGCGTGACCTCACCGAAGAATGGGTTACCGTTCGGGTCTTGACCAAACCAGCTGTTCGTTATGATGACGTCGCCGATCATGGTTCGGGTTGCGGCGGCTGCCCGAAGGTCAACGCCGCGGAGGACTCGATACACCTCGTTCGGCATCATCCAGATAGTTTCCCATTGCCCTGATGCGTTGCGCGCGATTTCATACACGCCTGTCGAATCGGTGAAGAGAATCGAGAACTCAATGTCGCCGTTCGCGTCCACCCCAATGCCGCGAAGGAACACGCTGTTCACGCCGCGGATCTTGCGTGTCCCCGCGTAGAAGCCTGGCACCACGATCTCGTTCACAACCTCTGTTCCGCTGCTGCTGAAGACGACGAGGCCACCAAGGTTGCCGGTCTCGCGAGGTGCAACCGGGTCCGGTGGATCGAGGCCCAGGTCAACGCGTGAAGGCATCATATCGCCCACGCCGGCAACGTACACGAACTTGTTATTCCCATTCGCGTCAACACCGATGAGAATGCGTTGAATCGTGGTGAACTGCCACGTCTTACCACTGAACGACGATGGCGTGTGCCAAATCAGAACACCCAGTTGCGGAGCTCCTTGAACGTCTCGGACAACACCAGTGACGCGGAAGTTGGCATCAATGAAGTACCGATCTACCAACTCGATGATTCTGCGGTTGCCGGTGTCGGCGATCAGGTAGTGAACCCAAAGTTCGTTCTGCGTGATTGGGGGACTGCTTAAGTTGTAGGTACCCGGACGCACGACGTCAATCCACATGGTTACGTCCCGCGGCTGCCGC
>PSLA01000023.1:0-21204 GCA_040289295.1 Armatimonadota bacterium | reverse complement strand
GGCGGTAAGTGCCGTCCAGCAGGATGCGCTCGATCGTGCGTATTTCGCCCGCCGAACGATCAATGCGAACCACACGGTCGCCGCCGGTATCCACAACGAGGTATTCGGTTTGGCTAATCTTGTAGACCTTAGTCGGTCGCTCGAGCTTGCGCGTTTGCACGAGGATGTTGCTCCCGTTCTTTGCGATTTGGTACGCGACGTCGCTCGTCCACCGAGCAAACCCGGAGGCGTCGAACTCGGCGACGCGTCCCTCGTCGGCGATGACGGTCAGCCCTCGCCGGAAGCCGAAGATGCCGTGGTCAGCCCATGCGACCAAGGTACCGTTGCCGCCAATGGCTCCGAACGCCTGCACCGCTCCAGGCATCACCGTTTGCTCGAGTCTCACTCGGTAGTCCTGAATGCGCTGTACGCCCCGCCCCGACGGCCAGCGCACGCGCTGATTCACGGTGAAGCCGGGCGGGCCACCTGAAGGCAACAGCCAACTCACCTGTTTCAGACCCGGTCGGTTCGGGATCGTGATGAGCGATGGATCGTTGGGCGGAATCTCCGCGTCCATAGCGAACATCACCCCTTCGAAGGTCGTCGGTGGCCCTCCCCGAAGGATCGAAGGCAGGCTGGAGCCGGCAGCCATGTACACCGTGTTGCCCATCACGAGCGCCGGGCCGTCGACGCGGTAGCCGGTGAGCGCGATGTACCACAGCAGAGGGCTCCACTTCGAGCCGGTTGTGTTCGGGTCGAACAACGTCTCGCCGGTGCCTTGGCCTGAGATAACGATCGGCAGCGAGGTGCTAAAGCCGTTCTGCACCTGCCCCTGGCTGGAGGACATCATGTTCGAGATGCGTAGCACCGTGCCGCCGATGTTTTCGTACTGCTGGTTCTGCAGCACGTTGGACCGCTCGGGCGTGACCTTGTTCCCGCTCGCCATGTAGTCCGGCTGTCGAATCCGCAAGCCGGGCGGAGCGGGAGCGGTAAGGCGGATATCAAAGCGCCTCGGGTTCGCATCCAGCGCGACGATGAACGCCACCGGCACACGAGCGCCGAATATGAACTTGTCCGCAGCGACCGTGACGTAGCACACGTCGTTGATAATTGTCGGCCCGCCGTGGAAGTGAAACCTCGAAAGCGGACCATTCAGGAACGGGAAGACGGTGTTGATGTAGTCGCGGTCTTCGAGTACGGCCGGAATGCGCACTACCTGTGTGTTATTCAAAGTCACGTTGAATGCGTCGTACAGATCCCACCGATAAACCAGGTGGAATCCACCACGTGTGAATTCGTTGAAGCAGAAAAGCGCACCGCCGCGTTGCTCGTTACCTGTGATGACGAACAGATTCCCGTTTGGCGCAAGCGCCATTGACTTGACTACAAACGACTCGCGGTTGATGTCGTCAGGCAAGAAGATCTGGCCGCGAATCAGCTGGCTGATGAGGTTTGGCGCGCCCGTGCCCCAGTCAATGTGGTAATCGATCCGAATTGACCAGTTTGCCGGCGGGCCGCCGTTTCTAAGACCGAGGCTCAGCTGACCGGGTGCGAACTGGATCACCGTGCCATCGAAGAAGTTTGCCAGCGCGGATGGTGGCTGGGGATTGCCGTTTTGGTCAATCAGCGTGAGTTTGAGGCCGAGAATCGAATTCGATACATCAACCACGCGCAGGCCCTTCAACGCCGCGCGAGTGCGAATCTGCATCACCGTCCCGTCGTTGCTAACGATCTCCGGCGACTCTCCGCGCACGCTAACCCAGATGCTGGAAAAGCCGACAGACGGGCCGCCAACCGAAGAGCGATGAGGAACGTACATCACGCCGTCCAAGCCGGTTGGGTTGTCGCCACTCGGGATATAGCCGACGGTCGGCGGCCCGCTGGTCGGCGCCAGGTTCGGCGCGCCGGTCCCCCGGGCATACCAGTCAGAGCCGGTATTCACAATGCGGAGCGAAGTTGGATCGATCGCCCACACCCGGCCCGCATAGCTTAAGCCGAGGCGATACGAATCGAAGATGTAAACCAACCCATCGAACGCAACTGGAGCGTACGGGCCGCGGTGCTCGGTGCCCGGTTGGAAGTCCGCCGCAGGGTTAGGCGAAATGACCTGAACCGGTGGGATGTTGATGTTAGCTACCAACCGACCGTTCGCCATCGGCAAAGCGTCGAAGACGTAAACATCGCCCTGTTCCGTTTGAACATACACTTGGTTTTCAGGTGCGCCGCCCACGGGGTTTGCCACCTCGATCGCCATCGGCGGCCCGGTGCGCGACGGGAGCGGCTGGCTGCGCCAAACAAGATCTCGCTTTGCGCCGAGGCTAGCGTCTTGGAATCCGTCATCTAGCCAACCGTCATTATCCAAGTCCTGATTCGCGTCAACCTTCACGGCGTACAGCCGCCACCGGTTGTCGTCATGCTCTCTTGCAACGAAGTAAGTGACGCCTCGAAAGATGATCGGAGGAACGTAGTCGGAGTGCTCGCTTTGTTCCATGTCGTAGTCTTCGAGCCAGGAGAGCATGAGCGGCGCGCCGAGTTCGTCGTACGTTGAGTTCGAACGACGAGAGCCCCTCGCCTCGTTCGGAGAGTTTGTCGCCAGCGCGAGGATGTTGTACGCGAACTTCAATTCCAATTGTGGAATCGCCTGGAAGTCGGTACCGCCGAAAGGCCCCGAGTTCCTGCCCAAGCCGACGTTCACGCCGCCCGCGGGCTCGTTGATCGGCGAGACCACGTTGCCCGAAGTAACCACAAAGTAGCCCTGGCCGACCTCGGCAACTCCGATGGTGATGCCCGCGCTGTTCGACGCAACCGGCATAAACAGATCGAACTCGCCTTCCATCGTTGATACGAGGCGGTCAAATCCGACGAGGCCTGCACCCGCGAGGGTGGCGCGCGTAATCGCGTGGGTGCCGTTGTGCGACCCGATGAACGCTGCCTCGAACTGCGAAATCCGATACGGGTAGTTGAGAATCGGGTGAAACGGGCGGTTCACCACAGGGAATCCGCCAGCGTTCGTGGTCGTAAATGCGATCGGGAAACCGTTGTAGCCGTCGATCAATTGCACGGTTGACTTGTCGAACCAAAGCACCCCGCCCTTGTCGAGGAACGCGCGCAGCTTCTCCCGCTCGAACGCGTTCAGGTTCAACGTGCCCGGCGCATGCACCACGAGAATGTCGAAACGGCTGATCTGGTCAACACCAACCGCGCCGAGGTCAACCTCCCAATAGCCTGCCATGTTCTTCAGCAGGGGCTGCCCCACCTGGTACGGCGTGCCACCAGTGATGTTCGCCCAACGCTGAGCGATAGCCGGAGTAACAGAACCTGGAGCAAGCGGATTAACGAACTCCCAAGCCGGCGGTCGCAAGTCGGAGCGGCGCTCCATATTGAAAAAGACATACGGGTCGGCGTTCGTCGGCTCGCCGCCGGGCCCCGAGGTGCCAGGCAGTAGAAGGATGCCGCAGTTGATGCGAACCGGCGTATCCGCATAGCCCGTGGGCTGCCCGAAAGCGATTGCCCCGAGCAGCGTTATGAACAACGTAAACAGCACCTTGCGAATCATGGGTTCACCTCTCCGAAGTAAAGCAGCCTGGTGCCGACGGGCAGTTTTGGCATCGGCGGCAGGGAGCGGCCGAACAGGTCCGTCCGCACGTACGGGTCATTCGGCGAGAAGGACCCGCCCACCCTGCCGGACATGAGCAGCGGGTCGTAGTTGAGGAAAAGGTTAGGCACGAAGCGGTTGGTGTATTGCGGCTGGCCTCCCGCACCGCGCGGGTAGTGCTGGTCAGGAATGTATTCGTCGCTTGCGCCGTACTCCGCGGGGATCCATCCCCATTTCTCGAGCCATTTCTCCTGGTCACCCATCATTGGCGGGAAGTTCTCCGACACACTGCCGTTGATCGTAACCTTGATGTCCAGCGGGTCGCCATAGAAAGGATACTCAATGCTGGCGCTGAACTGCGAGAAGCGATCTATCGCAGTCTGGAAGGCGTCGCGGCGGTCGTTCGGATTCGGGTTAAACCACAGGCCGGGGATGACGAAGAAACTGCCGTTTTGCGCGTACAGAACGGCGTTAATCTCGACGTCCATCGGCATGGCGGTGATGCGGCTCATCATGTACGGCCCGCGACCCGGCGGCGCGATCGTGTTGTCCAACTTCAGTTGGAACATGTTCTCGTCTCCGCCGAAGAACAGCGTGTAGCCCGCCCCGAACTGGTTGATCGGGACAAGCGGAAAACTCCGCTTCTCGAACACCGGCAGCACCTGCGATGAGGGGTCGGCAAGTCCGTAGGTGAAGATCGGCGGGTTCGGATAGAACGGGATCGCGGCGTTCCTCGTGTCGTTCGGGTCGAAATGATACGCAGGCGGTGTCGCCGAGAAGGGATCGTTGATAAGTAGGTTCACGAACGCCGAGCGATTAAAGTCCGCCGCATGCGAAGTGAACAGCGATGGCCGGATCGGATTGCCCCCGCTGTCCGGGTTGTTGAACGTGTATCCGTTCACCGGATCGAGCGGATACTGCACAAGGGCGTTGAACGGCGAGCCCACCTCCACCTTGATGCGTCCGGGGTTCGTTGGGTCGTTGTTATCCGTAACGACCTCATTCACCGACGCCCACGTCACGAACTGCGTGGTGTTGAGAACCACGTTGTTCTCGGCAAGCAGCGCAATCGTCGAGCGAGTGGGATGAGCGCGTGTGATGCTGCCCTCCACATAGATGTTCCCGCCTGTTGCAATTGTCAGCTGCACTCCCATCGGCCGACCCGAGTTGCCCGGATCTAGACCGAACGGTATGACGCCTCGGACTCGCACGTCGCCCTCGCAATAGATGACACCGTTGAAGAGCGGTCCTTGGTCAAAGTCGCCCGCCGTCGGTGCGAAGAAGTTCGTGACGCCGGGCGTGAGTTCGTTGATGATACGGAAGCCCTCGTTCGGGTTCGTGCCGTAACCAACCTTGAAGCGTAGTGTGTGACGCCCGGTGTCGGTCCGCGCATAGTCGCGCCAGGTGTCGTTGTTCCGCCGAATGTTGCGCGTTATGGTGAAACCGTCCCGGGTCAACAAGATGTAGCAAGCGTTCGGCACATAGAACGGCGCGCCGCCCGGATCCCAGCCGGACGCGCTGTGCCCGTTGTGCGGGTTCAGGTAGTCCCAGCGAAGAGTGAAGCTACCGTCCTCGGAGTCCTGGCCTCGGTCGCGGTCGTTGTCAATGTACACGCCACGCCCAAATCCGAGACGGCCAAGGTTGAACGTGCGCCCTGACGAGTCGGTGGCAAGCGCACCGGAATTGCGCGTGGCCACGATGAAGCGCCTCAGGCCAGTGTTTGGGTCCTCCTCATTGATGAGCGGAGGATCTTTGTATACGGAGTCGCGTGCGTAGCCCAGAGCGTCGAGCCCTTCACGTCCGTCTCGGAAAACACCGCCATGCGTCGTGAAGTTCGGGTCGCTGCTCGGCAACGCCTGCGCCGTTTGGATAACCTCTACGCCGCTCTGTGCGGTGATGGCGCGCAGATTCATGACGCTGTTGCCGTCGGCGTACCGCATCTCTCCGGCGACGTTCACCTGTTGTCCGAGGTCGCGGTTCAGGTACGCGTCCACGACCCCATGCACGATCAGGTCAGCATTGAAGTACATCGGCCCACCTACCGTAAGCTGCGCTGCTGGGTAACCGTTGGGCGGAGCAACCTGGAGGTTGCCCACGATTCGGGGAACAATTACGTCCAAGGGCGTTGATGTGAACCGATCGAAGAACCTCGCAAGAGGAATCGGATTGCCGAAATCAATTGGCTCCGTACGACGGTCGAGGTTCGTAACGAAGTAGGCGCTCTCGAGCATTCCAATCGAGGCAATCCCTGTTACCTGCCGCGCGCTCTGGATGTTCGGTTCGCGAGCGCTGGTCGGATCAAGCGGATTGAACTCGCCCGGGCGACCCACGGACTCGATGATCGTATACGCCTGAAGCCGCGCACGCGCAAGAACGGGCGGCAAGCCCGCTTGGAACGGCGCCGGGTCGCTGGGTGCCCAACGCACCCGTACAAGCGCGCGCCCGCCGCGGAAGTTCAGGCGCGTGAACGCGCCTAACCCGTCCGGACCGCCCAAATCGCCGGGCGCATTAGCAGCCGGATCAACCTGTCGCCGTAGCCAATAGTAGTCGGGGTCGGGATTGGTTGCCGCGGGGTTGTCAGGATCGGAGTTCGGCCCCAGGCCAGGTGGTCGCGTTGGATCCACGTCGGCGGGCACGGGCGTTGGCGGTTGCGGGCGCCAGTCCGCACCATCTTCGGAAAAACGTAACTGCGAGAAGCAATACCTCACGCCTGCCTGAGCCAAGTCGTTGGCAAGGTTCCGACCTCGGGCCTGACCCGTTGCCTCGATCTCGCGCCCCAGGATAACGGACGCCACGAACGCGAGCGTGGCAAGCACGAACAGCACCAACAGGATGATGACGAGCGTCTGCCCTTCCTCTCGCTTTCTACTTCTCTTTGCGTTGCGGTTTTCTCTCGTCATTGCGTCCTCACCTTACGAAGTTGCGCACCGCGATCACATCGCGCACGGTTACCGTCTGGGGCTCGGCGGCCGCCGAAGCAGGATAGCGGCGAATGCCGACCTCCACCTGCATCTTCTGGCGGCTGTCGTAGTCCACGAACACGCCGTCGGTGTTGCTGTTCAACTGGAAGTCAAACTCGACAATGATGCGCGCAGCGGGCAACAGGTCGAGCGTTGGGTTGCTATAGAACTCAATGTAGCCCTTCTTGAATCGCGGCTGGATGTAGTTCCGCACGTCCGCGTTCGAGCCGGGGTCGGGAACGCCGAGGATGCCGGGGTAGTCCGTCGGTTCATCCTGGTCCGTGTAGTTCATCTTGTATTGGTTCAGCCCCACCTTGTCGCCCTGCGCGACTCGCGAGTACTGAATGGTCTCGCCGAAGTTCGGGCCGGGTCTCATGTCGGGCCCCCAGACGCGCTCGCTCCCCGGAACCACCTTCCCATCCGGGATCGGCCAGCCCAGCGCGAGGCCCGAAAGCGGATTGAAGCTATCGCCGGGGAACGGCGGAAACACGTTAGTGTCGGCAAGCCAGATGAATCGCCGTCCGAGGTCGGCGAGACCCGGGTTCGCCTGAACCAACGGACTGTTCAACCAACCTGAGAGGTTGGCGTTCGCGGTGGAGCCGGCTGTGTTAGGGACATAGCCGAGTGCATCCTGAACCGGAAAACTGGTGAGCAGCTTGCCGGCGCGCGGGTCGATCCGCACCAATCGCAACGGCTGCGAGTTCCCGCCCGATGCCGGTGTCAGAAACTGTCCAAGATTAGCAGGCCCGGCCTGCCGCGCCCTCATGTACCCTGCAATGTTAAACACGACGGAACCCGAGGTGTACTCGTTGCCGCCGACCGCGGGGTCGAACAGCGCCATCTCCGCTTCAAATCGCTCATACGGGTTCCCACCACCGCTCGGTTGGCGCCAGCGGACGACGAAGTACTGCGGGTTAGTGCGCGGGTCAGACGTGAAGATGCGCGCAAGCGTGTCCGTTGTCCAGCCGTGTTGCGAGGTGCGGTACTCGGTCGGCGCGCCCCTACGTTCAATGTCGATGGTCTCTTGACCAGCGCGGACGAGGCGATGGCCCTCGGCGGGTTCGTTGGACACCCTCTCGGGGAAAGCCTGGAACAGCGGGCGGATGCGGGGGATGTACGTGTTCGCACGGTTGGGCATCAGGTCGTAAAGCAGTTCGTTCGTGCCTTCGTCCACCTCGAAGATGATGAGGTCGCTAAGCTGTTGCTGTACCAGGATGACGCCTGCGTTCTTCCAGTTGATGAGGCGCCTGCGGTGATCCGTCAGGTTATCCGCGACTTGCGTCGGGTTCCAAACGAAGAATCCGGGGTCGTCGAGGATCGGCCGCCCTTGCGCGTCCACAGCGAAGAAGGCCCGGTTAGGAACGTATACGCCGTTCTGAAGAATCCATGGTTGAACCTCAGCGCGGTAAAGGACGAAAAGGTTCTCGCGTCCGCCGGTTACGCCAGCCACGTCACCCCGAGTTCCTCCAAGAAGGCGAGGGTCGTAGGGGTTGGCATAGATGCCTTCGACCGTGTTGTCGCTTGGGTCCGGCTCAATGAACGGGCGCTGCAGCCCGATCCAGTAACGCACGATCGTCTCCCCGGGGGCAATCGGCAGGGTGATCTGGCCGAGCGGCTTCTTCAACGTTGGGTCGATACGGTTCCTGCCAGGGTTGAACTGCGGGTTCGCCGGGTCGCCTTGCGAGGCCGGCACGAAGTCGAGCTTCGCGTTGTGCAAGAACACGCTTCCGTATGAGGCGGGGTTGCCAGCCGGCAACGCCGTGAGGTCGCCGCCGCGCATCACCGGGTTCCCCGTGGCGTTCGGGTCAAGGGCGAGAGGAACCCGGACCTCCACCGAAGCCGCGGGAACGGAGTTATCCAACACCACGACCGCCTGTGACAGCTCGCGGTTGATGCGCGTGTTCACCAGTCGAGCCGTGTCTTGCGCAACTTTGTACGCAGAGGCGGAGCGCGTCAGCCCAAAGCCCCGGACGAGCGGAATGCTGATGAGCGTGATGAGAATGGCGACGATCGTCATCACAACGAGCAACTCGGCTAACGTAAACGCCCGTCTGAGTTTCAACATCTTAGTTCCCATCCCGCCGCGTCAAGTAGGTTTCGACCTCCACGAATCGCCACGCGCTCGTCCACAGTCGGTGGAGGTCCATTCGCTCCTGAATCTGTTGGGCTCCGTTTCCTGGGACGTCCTGTTTCGCCTCTGTGTTCCACATGGCCCGCGCCTTCAGGGAGGTGCCGGAAACGCCTCGCACGGCATATCCGTTCGTGGTCCAATCAAAGCCGGTTGCCGCGGCATCCACCTCACGGATGTCAATGTACGCCAGGCCGGGCAGCGGGTCTCCAGCAGGAACGGGCCGGACGAGAAAGTCCTGATCCCGCATGGCGCGGATGGCACCGCCGGACACGGTGTACCAAATCTCGCGCACGCTCACTTTGTTCCCGATGTCCGCACGGGGGAAGTAGATGCGCGTGGGCAGACCGAAGGCGTTGCCGGGGGTCTGGCCGATGTAGTACTGCCCTACGCCGAGCGCGGGGTCGTAGGTGAGGCGGTAGGTCTGCGAGGCTTTGAGCACCTGAACTGCCCAGTCGTTATGCGCCTGATAGAGCACACGGAAGTTCCGCCCGCCGGGGTCAACGTTCTGGAGCAGCACCGGATTCCCGGGGTCACCCGGCAGGATGATGGTAACGCTACGCGCGAGGTCCTCAGCGGAGTTAGGCGTCGGCCGAAGCGGGCTGGCGAACGAAATGGTGCCCCGGAGATAGTCCACCTTGTAGCAAGGAGGTGAATTGGGGTCAGACGGATCTACCCGTGGTGACACGATGCCGCCTGTGTCCAAGTCGAGTACGATGACATCCCGATCGGTCACCACGCCACCGTTGCCGTCCGGTACGGGAACCTCAAGGCCTGGATAGCGGCGTTTGTCGTTCAGCAAGTCGTTGAGCGCCTTCAACCTCCGCAGCGAGAGCTTGTGAATCGGCGCACGCGTGCGATCAATGCGCAGGTCGTCGCGGATGATGTGCCAGTTGTATACGTCGTAGTTCACGTGCGCCTGCAGCGGAATGCGTCCGCGACCTCGGCGTTCTCGGAAGTTGTAACCTGCGGGGTTAAAGAGTAGAAGCCCCAACTCTCCATTCAACACCTTATACTCGTACGGATAATTCGGATCGAATGGTTGGGCGTTCGGTACCGGGTCAAACAAACGGTTCACGCGCAGCGAGCCGAAGTCAAACTCCACCCAAGTTGGCGGGTTGCCAGCAAGTTGAATCAGGTTGAACGGAGTGACTTCGTTGTTGACCGCGTCATACTCGACGCCTGTGCGAACGGGCACGACCACATCAACCACATCAACACGGCGAACGTTACCGCCAACGTTCGCCCAATAACTGAACGAAAGCCGGTATCGCACCTCGACTCGGTTCGCATCGCCCGGCATCCAAACCTGGGGAACCTCATTGTCGACCGTATATTCCCATGGGCGAGGATTGCGAATCGCTTCACCGGGCGACGTACCGCTAATCGCTCGCTCCTCCATGTCACTGCTGTAAACAAACAGCAGGCTGGGGTCGTTCACAACCGGCCCGAACTGCAGCACCTGAAGCGAGCCGAAGTCGTTGCCCACAGGTCGGGGCGCGGGGATGCGTCCACCCTCCCCGATGACGCGTCGGATGCGGTTCGCGTCGTTGTAGTACCGCCAATAGATGAGAGCATTCGAGCCGGCGGGATTTACGATCTCGATGTTCCCATCTTCGAGGATGTTGCCGCCGGCGCCGAGGTCGTCTGGGGCAACGTTCGGGTCGGAGAAGATGATCAGCGTCCAGTTGCCGTTGATGAGTTGAAACTGGTAGCTGACGGGCAAGATCTGTTCCGGCAAGTCGTCGGCGACGCCCTTTAGACGGTCAATCTCGCGACGCGCGAGGATCTGTGCGACCGTGTAGTCGTTCGTAACGCCCAAGCCGCGCAGCACAATCGGGAATGCGCGCAACAGCGTCAGGACGCCGACCGCCAAGATCACCAGCGTCACCAGAATCTCAACGAGGCTGAATCCTCGCCTGTTTCTACCCATCATAGAAGCTCCCTCCGAAGAGAGCGAAGGTGTCAGCGCCCCGCCGCCCAGGACCGCTCATAGACCTCGCGCGAATCGAACGGCCGAACCTGGCCCGAAAGGAAGAGCACCAAGTCATGGTTGAACCGAGTCGGAGCCACTGCGCCGTTGTACGGTGCTCGAGATTCCCTTCGCCAGTCACGATAGAAGCCGTTCCAAGTCACAACCGTGTCCTCGGGCGGGTCGTGGTAGCCAAGTTGCCGCGGATTGTCGTTTGGCCCGCCACCGGCCTGCCCAAGCGCTGTCCAGAAAAGGATGTACTTCAGCATGTATCCTGGCTGACAATCAAGGTTTCGCGTCGGCTCGATGTCATAGTTGTCGAACGTGTAGAACCGGGCCGGGTCGGTCACCGAGTCACCGTTCAGGGCAAACGGGTTGATCCCCAAGTGTTGGTAGGTTACGACCGGAGATGTATCCCCAGGGGCGGTCGAGCCGAGCGCCTGGTTGGTTGAGGGGTCATACCGGTTCGGCCAGCAGGCATTCGTCAGGTTGTCCAGGTCGTTGTCCCCTGCCACCTCGCTGTGGAACTGGTTCACGTCCTTCACTCGTGTACGGTAAAGGTATGCATGTCGCAGCGCCTTGACGTTCCGCAGGCCGGAGTTCGGGTCGAACTCCGCAACCTGCAGCAGCAAGGGGGGAAACCCTCCTTGATCCTCACGGTAGAGCATCAGCGCCTGATGAATGTTTTGCATCTTGCTGCTGTCGGCAGAGCGCTTCGCCTGCGTCTTCGCCCGGTTGAACACCGGGAAAAGGATGGCGGCCAAAATCACGATGATCGCAATCACCGTGAGCAACTCTATCAGTGTAAAGCCCAGATGGCGTTTCATGAATGTTGTTTCCTCCGCGGATTTGATTGTGGGACGACATCTGGCTGCAGATTGTTCCACAAGCAGCCGACTCAGCGCACGCCCGTCGCCCACTCAAGATACCTTCTGCCCGCAGCGAGGAGCGCCTCAGGGAGCGTCGCCGCCACTAAGGCACCCACCACGAGGTACGGACCGAACGGAATCGTGGTCAGGCTCGGCTCCCAATCATCCTCTATGCCCTCTGATTCTCCAGGGGAATCGCCGAACCACGACCGATTCAGGTTCGGGCGGAACAAGGCGACCACGTCCACGATCAGGAGGTAGCCCAACCCACACTTCAACAGGCTGCCCAAAGACTCCGGCTCCTCATCATGCCCGTCCTGGAGGTCTGAGGCGCCTTCATCCACCGTTTTGCGCAAAGCCACCTGGGCGGCCCCCAGCACCGCACCGGCTACAACCGCAATCGCAAAAGCGCCCAGAGCCAAGCTCGGCCCTAGCATCGCCCCCAGCCCTCGGGCGAGCTTAATGTCGCCGTGGCCCATTGCGTCCCGCTTGAGGAGAACCCTGCCAAACAGAGCGATCCCGAACAGCAGCCCCCAACCGACGAGGTACCCCGCGAGCGCAACCGGCAAGGCGATACCGTCTACTTGCACCCACCCTCCGCTGCCACTGGCGACCAGGTGCACGTTCCATCCCGCGGCGATCGGCAGCAGCCAGGCGTTCAGCGAATCGGGGATGATGTAGTGCTCCAAGTCAATGAACAGGGCAGCGAGTAGGACTGTGCCGAACGCGGCGAAAAGCAGGAAACCAACCGGGTCCGACCCTGCCACCAGGAACCGCCACCAGAAGCCCGCCCACACCGCCGCCGAAATCAGCTCTACAACGAAGTACCTGCAGCCGATACGCCCGCCGCAGTAGCGGCACTTGCCACGGGAAAGCAGGAGTGAGAACAAGGGGATCAGGTCAACCGGCCCCAGCCGGTGGCTACAGCGCGGACAGTGGCTGGGCGGTTGCCACAGGGACATACCTCTCGGCAGCCTGTAGATAACGACGTTAAGAAAACTTCCGAAAAACGTCCCTATCAAGAAACCAACGACTACGGTCCACTCGAAGAACAGATGCGCCTCCTTACTTGCTTCTGGTTATGGACGGGCTAGCTTGCCCAAACGAGGCAGCCCTGCGCCGCCTTGGCACAGGGCTGCGTGCGATGCCAACTTGGCGGTCAGACCCCCTGCATGGCGTCGCCCTGGGACAGCTGGTTGACGATGTTGACCAGCGGCAGTAGCACCGAGATGACGATGAACGCCACGATCACGCCCAGGCACACGATAAGCACCGGCTCGAGAGCCGCGGTAAGCGAAGCGAGCGTCGCCTCCACCTCGCCCTCGTAGAAGTCGGCAATCTTCTGCAGCATGAAGTCGAGCGAACCGGACTCCTCGCCGACGGAGATCATGTGCACGACCATCGGCGGAAACTGACGGCTTCGCTCGAGCGGGTCGGCGATGCGGTCGCCTTCGCGGATCCTCGCGCGTGCCTCCATCACTGCGTCGGCGATGATCACGTTGCCTACAGTGCCTGCGCACGTCTCCATGGCCTGTAGGATTGGAACACCGGACGTGAGCAACGTGCCAAGAGTTCGGCTGAAGCGGGCGAGACAGATCTTGTGGTGCAGTTTGCCGAAGATCGGAATCTTCAGTTTGATGCGGTCCGCCACTCGCCTCCCGAACCGAGTGGAAACGAACGCCTTCCAGACAATCAGGAAGAGCACAACGCCCAGCAGGATCCAGTACCACTTCTGCACCATGAAGTCGCTCACGGTCACAAGCACCTGCGTCGGCCCTGGGAGGTCCTGGTCCTTCAGTCCTAAATCGCGGAAGACGCCGATGAACTGCGGCACGACGTATGTGACCAGGGCGATGACGATCGTAATCGCGACCACGATGACGATAATCGGATACGTAATCGCAGAACGCACCTTCCGCCGAAGTTCAACGTCCTTCTCAAGGAAGTGCGCGATGCGTTGCAAGGTCTCTTCCAGCACACCACCGACTTCCCCGGCGCGCACCAAACCGATGAACAGGTTGTTGAACGTCTTAGGGTGGCGGGCCAGCGCACGGCTAAGACTTTCACCGCCCTCTACTCGCTCGCCGACCTCAATCAGGATCTTTTTCAGCCTCGGGTCGTCCGCTTGCTGGGACAGCACGTCAAGGCAACGCACCAGGGATACGCCGGCGTCTACCATCGTGCTGAACTGACGACAGAACACAGCCAACTTCGCCAGCTTGACCTTTCCGAAGGTACGCGCTCGTGCCCGCCGAGCACGGATGACCTCGACCTCGAGGATCTGCATCCCTTGCTCTTCGAACCGCTTGCGCAGAACCTCCTCGCTGTCAGCCTCGGTCGTTCCCTTCTGGATTCCGCCGGAGGCGTCTTTGAACGTGTAACTAAACACTGGCATCCTGGTTTCCTCCTACTATTTTCTGCCGGTGGCCGCTGGACCACTGGAAGCAGTCGGTGTGTTGATCATCTTCTTCAACTCTTCAACATTGATGGCTCGACTCATCGCTTCTTCAAAGGTGATGAAGCCCTTTTGGTACAGGTCGCGTAGGTTCTGGTCCATGCTTTGCATGCCGTGGGCTGCGCTCGTTTGAATCATAGACGGGATTTGGTGGGTCTTATTCTCGCGAATCAAGTTTCGGATCGCAGGGGTCGCCACCATCACTTCGACGGCCGGAATGCGGCCTGGTGCGCCAGCGCGCGGGAGCAGCTGCTGCGCGACGACTGCCTGAATGTTGTTCGCTAACTGAATGCGGATCTGCTCTTGTTGACCGGGCGGGAAGACGTCAATGATGCGGTCAATCGACTCCGAGGCGTTGTTTGTGTGAAGAGTCGCGAACACAAGGTGCCCCGTCTCCGCGGCCGTAATCGCAAGCGCAATCGTTTCTGGGTCGCGCATCTCGCCAACAAGGATGACGTCTGGGTCTTCGCGAAGACATGCCCGCAGAGCGTTTGCGAACGATTTGGTATCTTGGCCGAGCTCGCGCTGGTTGATGATCGAGAGGTTGTGCGCGTGGAGGTACTCGATCGGATCCTCAATGGTTATGATGTGCTCCGCGCGCGTGCGATTGATCTGGTTTATCATCGCTGCGAGCGTTGTTGACTTTCCCGAACCGGTCGGGCCAGTAACGAGGATGAATCCCCGAGGCTTGGTCGTCAGATCCTCCAGAACGGGGGGAAGGTTAAGCTCGCGCACCGTCGGGATGCGGTTCGGAATCAGGCGGAATGCGCCGGCAACCGAGCCTCGGTCCCGATAACAGTTGACGCGGAAACGTGCACGCTTGGGCAACGAATACGAGAAGTCTAACTCGTAGGTAGATTCAAACCGTTCGATCTGCTCATCGGTAATGATCTCATACATCATCCGCTGCGTGTCCTGCGGACTCAACTTCTCGTAGTTCAGGCGGATGAGCCTACCGTCAACGCGGATGACGGGCTCAGAGTCATAGCAGATGTGCAAGTCTGACGCGTTCTTCTCAACAACGGTATTGAGAAGCTCGTCAATGTGGACGTCGTCTACTTTCCGCGGCTTGGTGGAGACGCCCTCTTCTTCCTCCTCGACGCGCGCCACCGTCGCGCCGGGCAACTCAAACTGCAGTTCGTCTATGTTGATCATTCTCGTCTGGCTCTTCTTCTTTCGGTGGATGGCGCGTCGCCGTCCTACCGTAACATTTTACCTCTTTGACGCCACAGCCGGGCCGGGTTGTTCGCTCCGGCTGCGGCGCCAAGTCCTCTGAAGGTTTAGAAGCCCGCGGTAAACACGACCCTCATGACCTCTTCGGGCGTCGTGATACCCTGGAGGATCTTGATGAGGCCGTCCTCGCGAAGCTCTTTCATCCCGTTCGCTTTGGCGGCCTCTTTGATATCGGCGAGTGGCGCCCGGCGCACGATGAGTTCCGCAATCTCTGCATTCATCTTCATCAACTCATAGATGCCGATTCGCCCACGATAGCCCGTGTAGCGGTTGTCTTCGTGAGGAACGCCACGATGCAGGGTGATCATCTCGTCCGGGTTCTCCACCTTGAAGCCGAAGCGGCGGAGGTCCTTGGCGGGCACCTCGTACGTCTCCATGTGGTTCGGGTCAATGCGGCGACCCAACCGCTGAGCAAGCACGCCGATGACCGTCGCCGAAATCAAATACGGCTCGACACCCATGTCCAACATGCGCACGACGGCCGATGGGGCGTCGTTCGTGTGAAGCGTCGAGAGCACCAAGTGTCCGGTGAGAGACGCCTCGATGGCGACTTCCGCGGTTTCGAGGTCGCGCATCTCGCCGACCATGATGATGTCGGGGTCTTGGCGCAAGAAGTGCCGCAACGCGTTGGCGAACGTCAAACCCGCCTTGCGGTTTACCTGCACTTGGGCGACGCCGGGAAGTTGGTACTCGATCGGATCCTCGATCGTAATGATGTTCTTCTCCACCGAGTTCAACTTGTTGAGGATCGAATATTGCGTCGTCGTCTTGCCGGCGCCCGTAGGGCCGGTCGAAAGGAACATGCCGTTCGGCTGCGTCACAAGCTCTTCGACCTCCGCCTGGTTCTCGGCTGTGAAACCGAGCTTCTCGAGACCGATGAGAATGCTCGTCTTGTCAAGGATTCTCATGACGATCTTCTCGCCCCACGGAGTCGGAATCGAGGATACGCGCAGGTCATACTCCTTGCCGGAGTGCCGGATTTCGATGCGGCCGTCTTGCGGCAAGCGGCGTTCGGCGATGTTCATGTCCGCCATGATCTTGTAGCGGCTGACGAGCGGTGCTTGCAGGTTCTTCGGCACCGTCATCGTCTCATGCAAAACGCCGTCAATGCGATACCGCACGCGAACGCCGCGCTGCTGAGGCTCGATGTGAATGTCCGAGGCGCGATCTACGATCGCCTGCTGAATCAAAGCATTTGCCAATCGAATGATGGGCGCCTGCTCTGCAACCTGCTGCGCAGCCTCCTCGTCATCGGCCTCGATGATGGCGTCGCTGCTTGCGCGAGCCTCGGCGATCGCTTGGCTGATGTCGCCACGCATGCTCGCGCGCGACACTGCTGGCTCGATAGGACCAGCGGGTTGACCGTTGCCCTGCTCTCCTCCACCGTAGTACTTGCGAATCGCATCCTCGATGGCGCCAGGCACGGCGAGCACCGGCACCACCCGACAGCCAGACACAAGGCGCACCTGGTCCTGCGCCTCGACGTTCGCGTCATTCGCCATGGCGAGGTACAGCGTCATCCCGTCCTTGCGAACAGGAACCACGTTGTGCGCTCGCGCGATGCGCTCCGGAACCACATTGATGGCACTCGATTCAACGGTGTGTCTGTCGAGGTCAACGAAGCCCAGCCCGCGCTCCTGCGCCTTGGCTTCCATCATCTCTCGCTCACCAACGAACCCCAGCTCAACCAAGATCCGACCGAGATCGCTCCCACCACTCTGTCTCTGTACCTTGAGCGCTTCGTCCAGCTGCTCTCGCTTCAGGTACCCCTTCTCGATGAGGTACTCCGTCATCGGTTTACGCGCTATTGCCATCTCTCTAATCAATCTCCTACCTGCCCCACAGGGCGCTCGCGCCGGTCGGCAGCGTACTGGTATACCCGGAACTGCGGTCGCCCGTGAGTCGTACTGGAAAGACGGATGCTTTCACCCCTATCGTTCGCCGCCGCCGCCTCCGGAACCTCCACGCCCGCCCCGAACCTCGCTTTCCCGCACCGGCATCACCCCCGAAACGTTCTTGCCCCGAACCGACTCGTTGCCCTCAACGGTGGAGATTTCCACCTCTTCTGCCACGAAGTCATCCCCCTGGCTGTTCTTCAGGCGAACCTCTTGCGCCCCTGGCGTACTGCTCAGAAGCGTTAGGACCTCCCGCTCCTGGTCGTACAGAGCCTTGGGGGCGGTTATCTCGCGCCATCCTCCACCAGCGAGTTCCTGCCTCGCCTTCAGGCTACCGCTTACCTGGGCACGTCTTGACCCTTCAGTATACCAGTACTCGATGCGCTCGGCGGTGACGAGAATCGGATAATCCCGAAGGTTGTCCGACCGGCGAACGCGCTCCTCTTGTCCCTGTTCTTGCGAGGCAGGCGGCTGCTGGACGCCGGGCGGTAGGACCGGCTGCGCGGGCGGAAGTCCCCCAGGCGGCGGCCCAACCCGCCCTTTCTCCCGCTCCGGCTTCACGAGCAGTTGTACGCCTCCGGTCGCTACGGCGCGCTCCTCCTTCCGATAGACCACCACCTTCGGTGCACGGATGATCGCGTCGGGTCCGACGTACTCGACCGCGCCCTCGGCGGTAACGACGTCCTCGGCCTCCAACCACGTAATCTTCTCGGCGCGGATGAACTGGTCCTCATCTACTGCCTCAGCCTTGTAGAAGATTTGCCGCCTCGGATTCGAAAGGATCTCCCAAGTCTGCCCCCTGAGCTGTACGCGCCGCGTCTTGCCTTGCTGCTGCATGGGGCCACGCCATAAGACCTTCTCAGCCCGCCCCTCGCGCACCGCATAGTTCCAGGAAACGCGATCAGCGGCGAAGTCTCCATCTCGAAGCCTGCCGGTGATGCCTCCAATCGAACGGACGAACCGGCGGCCCGTGTCCACCTTTCCACGGTCCGTGCGAAACGCGAGCTCGCGGTTCCACAATGCGAGGCCGCCGAACACCTCGGCTCGGTTCTGAACCGTATCGTACACTCCAACGCCCGCGCTGAACCACAGCCGCTGCTCCCCTCCATCGTAGAGGCGACCGTTGTGGATGTCGAAGACGGTGAACTTCGTACGGTCACGCCGAACGTCTATCCGCCGGGCGGCGAACTGTACGCCGAGGTCCACTCCCTCATAGACACGAACCACCGTCTCGCCCAGACGCGAGCCGACGTCCGGGCCGAGCGCGTTCAGATACTCCTCGGTTCGGTATTGCGCAAACGGGTCGTACCTGGCGAACCTTTGAAGGGCACCTGTGAGCCAGAGCGCCCCTGGTATGAGTACTGCGAGCAATGCCCAACGCAAGTTAGTTCGGAACCAGCGTAACATCGTTTCGGATGACGTCATCCGGCGAATCAAAACCAGTGACGGGAACGTCCACCGTTTGGAAGCCGGTCTTCTCGAATCGTAGCACGTATGTGCCGGGCACTGCCCAGAGGAAGTATCGCCCGTCGCTGCCCACAGTGTACCTACGGATGGGAGTCCCCGAGTCGAGGAGCGTTACAGTCGTGCCGGTCGGAGGCTCTCCTTGCACCGTAACGACACCCCAAAGATTATAGGGAGGCCCCGGCGGGTTCGGGTCACTGACCGGGGCAAGCAGAATCGGTGGCAGCGTGATGACTCCGCCAACCGGGTTCTGATTCGCGGTGAACTGGCTCGTAAGGAACCCGCTCTTGTGCACGGTTCCCATGATGCCTTGGAACACGAAGTCGTTTTTCGAGTCATAGGCCACCCCAGTTAGAGTGAATTCGCCGTCCTGGTTTGTGGTCGCTCGCTTCCCGGCAAACAGAACCAGCGCGTCAGGGATAGGTGCTGTCGTTTGGGAATGGATGACAGAACCCACGATCGTGACCGTCTCCGGGCCAATCCAGAAATCTCCAAGGGTTGCGTCGCTGGTCACAGGAGGGAAAGTGAACGTGAAGGTTGGGAAGACTGGGTGCAGCACGACCAGCTGCGTCGCGCCAGGTGCGATGTTTAGGATGAACACCCCTGAATCGCTCTGAGTCTGAGCGCTCGCATCGCCAATCTGTGCCGTGGCGGGCGGGTTTGGCGGCCCGCCCGTGGAGACCGACAGCACGCGTCCGTCGGCCCGCACCCTTCCGCCGGGACTGCTACCACCACACCCCCAGAGGAGAAACGCCCCAATAAGAAGCAGCAGAATCGCCCTCAACGCCCGCCTCCGTTACTTAGCCGTAGCCGGTGGGTTACGCCTCGCGCGCGAAAGGTAACTGACCAGCCGTCGAGGATACGGTAGGAGCACCGCCCGTCAACATCTTGAAGGGTCAAACGCAGGATGTCGCGGTTGCTGCCCAGACTCAACCGAAATGTAGCGCGGTACACGTGGCCGGGCCTTAAGCCGGTTACGACGATGTCCCAACTCCCCTCGGTCGGCGCCTGGATGTCGCGATAGAGGGGAACGGAAGACGCGATGAATGCCTGTGTGGCACCACCCCAAATCGGGGGCATCTCTGAGTCTACGCCCACGTCCACGCCTCGCCTATGGTTCATCGCCTGTCCAACCTCAACCGTGGAACGCTCGCGCTGATAGCCGTCGATCGTTAGCGAGCCTGTCCAGGTCGGCGCGGGCCTCCAGTGGCGCCTTCGATCTTGTCCAGGGCCGAGGACGCCAGGTCGAAACGTGATGGACAGGCCCTCGGGAACCAACACCCTGACAAAGACTGCCCTCCCAGATGGGAAAAAGTTGATCGGCGAAAGCGTCCCGCCCTCGGGGACGCCTGAATGCGGGTCGGGGGACCCGGGGGTGAACTCGAAGACATCGGGGCCTACCCATCCGCTTGAGATTGCAGCCCCCCACGTCGCGGGGAAGTCGGCACCGCGCTGCACTGTCAAGTCGCTGAACGAGACGTCGTCCGCGAACGGGTTGACGATCTGGTTCCACCCCGGCTGCAGCGCCACCGTAACTGGCAGAAAGCCCTCCTTTCCCAACAGGCGGCCGCTGACTTGAAAGCCGGGCGCAGCGCCCGGCATACGGACGTAAAAGCCTTCGCCGACGTCGAAGGGTTCAAGGGAGGGCCAGCGCTCGTAGTCGAAGCGCTCCTGCTTCCAGCGCGCAACCAGCGTCTGATTCGACGGCAAGCCGAGGAGCGCGGCGGTGCTCATCTCGAATGGACGAACCGGGAGGCCAACTGCCTGGATTCCGGCAACCAGACCACCCGGCGGAGAGTACGTCGTGAACTCGCCGATGTGGAGAACCAACCCCAATCGGTCGCCCCACACGTTCACGAACTCGGTGTGCACCGGCGCTTGCTCAACATTGTTGAAAACGGGGATGACGTCGACCCGTGCCCGCACCGCGGCGGAGCCGAGCAGGTTCGTCTGCACGCCGAAGGCGCCATTCCGCAACGGGGCCTCCACAGACGCACCGCCGGGGAGGATGGTGAGACGCACTTTCCCCGTTACGTTTGGGTCGCCGCCGACCCTTGCGCCGTCGAAGCCGATGACCGTGCCGTAGAAGTTCTTAGGCGTGGGACTCTGTGCGGTGGCGATGGCACCCGCGGGCACGATGGCTCTGGCGATTTGGTCGAGCACCGGAAGGTCAATCGTGGCGCGATACCACTGCGTGGGTCCCGAGCCGACGTTGAACACGTCTGGGAGGTTCGGCGTGACTGAACCGAACGCCCCTGCGATGTCCATACGGTCGTCTTGGCCCGTGGTGAAGAGGCGAGCGAAAGTCGAATCCCAGTAGATTGGGAAGCACGTTCCACTCAGCAGCAGCTCGTTGCCCCCGGGGGCAGTCTCGAAGTAGGTGACCCACACAGCGAACACGCCGAAGTCGTTTCCCCCGAGCCCGAAGGTGATCGGAATTGCCTGCACGAATACCTTCTTGCCTCGGCTGACCGTGGTATTCAGCACGTACTGGCGGCGGTACCACTCGGCGAAGGGCAAGCCTTCAACGGTTGCGCCCGGTCCCCCGTTCAGAGTGTCGAGCGCGCTCTGAGCTAATGCGACGAGTGCCGGAACGTTGGCACCGATGCTCGGGTCGGCGTAGTATTGTTGCAAAAAGGTTCCCAGGAACCCTG
>PSLA01000047.1:0-3967 GCA_040289295.1 Armatimonadota bacterium | reverse complement strand
GCATCTCCAGAGAGGCAAACCAGTTCAGGGCGTACTTCGATGGCCGGAACATCCTCGCTTAGTGGTGCTCGCTGTGCATCCGAGCTTGCGGGCGGTGCGGGTACTTGACATGCAGGTTCAGGTTCGGTCAAAATACGCCAGCGGTCACGGAGTCCGTCCGTGGAGCCGCCGAAATCTTGTGACTAAGGAGGGAGTGCCCACCAGATTAGGCTCATAACAGCCAGTCCAGGCGCTCCGGTGCATGCCGGAGCCATTGTGAACCGCCCTCCAATGTCGCTGACTGGGCGGTTTTGCTTTGACGGACGCTTGACCGGAAGAAGAGTATGCCGACAGTCAATCAACTGGTAAGGAAAGGCCGCCGGAAGGTTGTGGCGAAATCGAAGTCGCCCGCCCTTCGCGGCAACCCGCAGCGCCGCGGAGTTTGCACGGTCGTCCGCACGGTAACGCCGAAGAAGCCGAATTCCGCTCTTCGGAAGGTGGCTCGCGTACGCCTGACGAACGGCGTCGAGGTTACGGCATACATCCCCGGCATTGGGCACAACCTTCAGGAGCACTCGGTCGTTCTGGTGCGTGGGGGTCGTGTGAAGGACTTGCCGGGCGTTCGCTATCACATTGTTCGCGGCGCTGAGCAGACCGCGGGCGCGGCGAACCGGAAGCAAGGTCGTAGCAAGTACGGTACGAAGAGGCCGAAGGGTTAGCGAGATGCCGAGGCGAGGAAACACACCCAAGCGAAAGATTCTTCCCGACCCGCTCTATGGCTCGGAGTTGCTTCAGCGCTTCATCAACCGTTTGATGCTTGACGGGAAGAAGGTAAAGGCTGAGAAGATTGTTTACCAGGCGCTGAATCAGTGCGCCGAGAAGGCGGGCGTTGAGCCTTTGGCTCTGTTTGAGAAGGCCATGCAGAACTGCATGCCGATTACGGAAGTTCGACCGCGACGCGTCGGCGGTCAAACCTATCAAGTGCCGGTAGAAGTGCGCCCCGAAAGGAGGCGCACTCTTGCGATAAGGTGGCTTGTTCAGAACGCTCGCAAGCGGCCGGGGAAATCCATGGTTGAGAAGCTGGCGACGGAACTGTTCGATGCCTACAAAGGTGAAGGACCGACGGTGAAGAAGAAGGAGGATACGCACCGGATGGCGGAAGCGAACAAAGCTTTCGCGCACTTCCGGTTCTAGTTCGCCATGAAGCGTCGAATTCCCCTCGAGCAGGTTCGGAACATCGGCATCGCAGCGCACATTGATGCCGGCAAGACGACTACAACTGAGCGGATTCTGTTTTATTCCGGAAAGATTCACCGTGTGGGCGAGGTGCACGAAGGTGCGGCGACCATGAACTGGATGGAGCAGGAGCAGGAGCGCGGGATCACGATCACGAGCGCGGCGACAACCTGCTATTGGCGCGACCACGAGGTGAATATCATTGACACGCCGGGGCACGTGGATTTCACGGTGGAAGTGGAGCGCTCCCTCCGAGTTCTGGACGGCGTGATCGCTGTGTTTTGCGCCGTTGGTGGCGTCCAACCGCAGTCCGAGACGGTATGGCGACAGGCTAACAAGTACGGTGTTCCGCGCATTGTTTACGTGAATAAGATGGATCGGCTTGGAGCCGATTTCTTTGATGTTGTGACCAAGATTCGGCAGCGCCTTGGAGCGAACGCCGTTCCGATTCAGATTCCCATAGGCGCGGAGTCGGCATTCCAGGGCTATGTTGACCTCGTTCGCATGCGCGCCCGCGTGTATCGAGACGAAATGGGCAAAGAGTACGAAGACGGGGACGTGCCGGAGGAGATGGTGACGCTCGCCGCAGAGCACCGCGAAAAGCTTCTCGAGGCTTGCTCCGATGTTGACGACTCGATCATGGAGAAATTTCTCGAAGGCGAGGATATTACGGTCGAGCAGATTCAGAGCGCATTGCGGAGGGGGACGTTGGAGAGCACCATCGTCCCCGTTCTGTGCGGAAGCTCCTTCAAGAATAAGGGTGTGCAGGCGCTGATGGACGCGGTTGTGGACTACTTGCCGTCGCCGCTCGACATCGGCCCGGTTACCGGCATGCACCCGGACACCGGCGAGCAGTTGACGCGGTTGCCTGAGGACTCGGAGCCGTTCACCGCTCTGGCGTTCAAGATCATGAGCGACCCGTACGTGGGGCGTCTCACGTACATTCGCGTCTACAGCGGAAGATTGGACAAGAGCGGGCAGGTGCTTGTCTGCTATCGCGACCCACAGACGAACGCGTTCGTTAAGCGGAAGGAGCGCGTGGGCCGCATCCTTCGCATGCACGCAAACAGTCGCGAGGACGTGGACGAATGTTCGACCGGCGACATCGTTGGCGTTATCGGCTTGAGCGATGTGACTACGGGGCACACCATTTGCAATGCGGCTCATCCGATCGTGCTTGAGTCAATCAAGTTTCCCGAGCCGGTGATCTCGATTGCGATCGAACCTCGCTCCAAGTCGGATCAGGAGAAGCTCTCGCAAAGCCTTTCGCGCCTTGCTCAGGAGGATCCGACGTTTCGGATCAGCACGAACGAGGAAACAGGGCAGACGATTATCAGCGGCATGGGCGAACTGCATCTAGAGATCATTGTCGACCGCCTTGGTCGAGAGTTTGGTGTCAGCGCAAACCAGGGTCGCCCGATGGTCGCCTACAAGGAAACGGTGCGCACCCACGCCCGAGCCGAGGGCAAGTTCATCCGGCAGACGGGCGGCTCGGGGCAATACGGCCACGTGGTGCTCGAGATTGAGCCGCTACCCGTTGGAAGCGGGTTCGAGTTCGAGAGCAAGGTGGTCGGTGGGGTGATTCCGAAGGAGTACATCCCTGCCGTTGAGAAAGGGATTCGGGAGGCGATGGAGAGCGGCGTTGTTGCGGGCTATCCGGTGGTGGATGTGAAGGTTCGCCTCGTTGACGGCTCGTACCACGAAGTGGACTCGAGCGAGATCGCGTTCAAGCAGGCTGCCATCATCGCGTTCAGGGAGACGATGAAGAAGGCTAATCCGGCGCTGAAGGAGCCGGTGATGCAAGTCGAAGTGACCACGCCCGAGGAGTACCTCGGTGACGTGATTGGTGACATCAACTCGCGGCGGGGGAGAATCGAAGGTACGGAGTCCGGTCCCGGCGGCGTCCAGGTCGTGAAGGCTCTCGTTCCGCTCGCGGAGCTGTTCGGCTACGTGACGGCATTGCGTTCGTTGACGCAAGGCCGAGCTGCGCCGAACGTCACTCCGTCCCACTATGAGGAAGTTCCTCAAAACGTGGCGCAGGAGATCATCAACAAAACACACGGACATATGACCAACTGATTCAGGAGGAAACCATGGCAAGAGCAAAGTTCGAACGAACGAAACCACACGTCAACATTGGAACCATCGGTCACGTTGACCATGGGAAGACGACACTTACGTCGGCTATCACCCGCGTCCTTGCGGCGCAGGGGCTTGCAGAAGCGAAGAAGTATGATGAGATTGACGCCGCACCGGAAGAGAAGGCGCGCGGCATCACGATCAACATCTTCCACGCCGAATACGAGACGAAGGAGCGTCACTACGCTCACGTTGACTGTCCTGGCCACGCTGACTTCATCAAGAACATGATTACCGGCGCGGCTCAGATGGACGGCGCGATTCTCGTTGTTTCTGCAGCCGACGGCCCGATGCCGCAGACGCGCGAGCACATTCTGCTCGCCCGCCAGGTGGGTGTTCCGTACATCGTCGTTTTCCTTAACAAGTGCGACATGGTGGACGACGAAGAGCTTCTCGATGTGGTGGAACTCGAGGTGCGCGACTTGCTCAACAAATACGAGTTCCCCGGGGATGACACTCCGATCATCCGAGGTTCGGCGCTGAAAGTGATGGAGCAAGACCCGATCAACCTCGACGACCCGTGGACTCAGAAGATCGTTGAGTTGATGGACGCCGTCGACAGCTACATCCCGACGCCCGAGCGCGAGGTTGACAAGCCGTTCCTTATGGCTGG
>PSLA01000022.1:16422-34341 GCA_040289295.1 Armatimonadota bacterium | reverse complement strand
GGCTGTCGAGTTGCCGCAGTCTCGCGAGGCGCTCATCAAGGCAATCAACAACCCGGAAGAAGCCAGCCCGCTGGATGCGTGGCTTGCCCGCAACAAGAGCCTCCTTAAACGACTCGGCTTGCCCACGACGCGGGACGAGTTGGAGGAGCGCCTCGGGGTGGAGAACACGGTGAGGAGGATGGCGGACGGCGCGATCGGCGCGGCCGCGTCCGTCATATCCTACCTGGTGTCCTCAATCTTCTGGATCATCTTCACGCCAATCATCACGCTGTTCATCCTGCTCGACTACGACCGGCTGCGCCGACGCTCGCTTTCGTGGATTCCACCCTCGATCCGTCCGACGGCAACGGATTTGCTGAACGAGATCGGCGGCGTGCTGTCGGGCTACGTGCGGGGTTTGATCTTGAGCGTGATGCTCTACACCACGTTGATGGCTGTTTTGCTGTCCGTGCTGGGCGTGCCGTACGCCATCTTCTTGGCGGTGCTGTTCGGCGCGATTTATCTGATCCCGTACATTGGAAACTTCATCTCCGTGGTGTTGATCGGAATCACGATCGTCGCCTTCGGAAAGACGAGTACGCTGTTCTACGACTTCGGCAACATGAACACGTACCTGCTGGTGTGCATCGGCGCGTTTTTGTTGGTCGGGATCCTGTATGACCAGTTGGTGCATCCGAACGTGGTCGGCCGAAACGTTGGGCTGCCGCCGGTTGTCAGTTTCTTTGTCATCTTCTCAGGCGGCGCGCTGTTCGGGTTACCGGGCATGCTTCTTGCGTTTCCGGTAGCCGGAACAGTGAAGGTCATTCTCGACCGCCTCATCCGCTTCACGACGGGGGTAACGGGCGACGAACTGAACCTTCCACGGGTTCCTTCCAGGCACGCATCATGAGAAGAGCCGGGCGAGCTAATGACTTGCCCGGCTGAAGACAACGAACCTCACGAGTTAGGATTCGCCTTCGTGCGGATGGTGAAACGATGGCTCGAACGGAATGAGCCCCATCCTGGTCGCGGCTCGAAATGCCTGGACGCGGTTCTTCACCTGCAGTTTGTCGTAGATGTTCGCCAGGTGGAAATCCACCGTGCGCTTTGACACGAAGAGCGTATCAGCTGCATCCTTGCTGCTGTAGCCTTGCGCGATGAGGCTCAAGACCTGCACCTCGCGCTTCGTGAGTCGTACCTTCTTCCCATCCTTAGGTGTTGACATTGTCATTACCATCCCTCGCTGTGTATCGTGGCTTGCCGCCTGAGCGAGTTCTTCCGCGTATTCGACTTCACACGACCCAGTATTGTTCGCTGGTTTTCATCAAATCTCCGGGCGGCTGGCTTCCTTGGTGCCCCGCGCGGCAAGCACGACTATCATTGTCGGCTGCCCGTCCAGCGGCTGTTCTCACAATTCAGTTGAGGGTTGCGCTACTTCCGCTACGTCTACGCCGTGGCTTGGCGCGGTAATTTTGAGCGCAGGCTCAGGAAAACCATAGGCTCTGTAGGTTTGTAACGCAACCGGCAGAAACTCTCCGATTCGATCGGCTGCCACGAGGGCGACGCAGCACCCACCAAAGCCCGCCCCGGTCATCCTCGCACCGACGCAGCCGGGCGCGGAGGCAGCCGCACGCACCATTGCATCCAGTTCGGGGGAACTAACCTCGTAGTCGTCCCGCAGGCTGGCGTGAGACTCCGCCATCAGTTTGCCCAGTGTCGCCGTGTCCGCTTGCTTTAGCGCGCCCGCGAAGGCCAAAACGCGGGCGTTCTCGAGGACCACGTGGCGTGCCCGGCGGTAGGCAACGTCGTCCCCTGCCTGTTCCACAGTGGAGAGGTCGTCTGGGCTGACATCCCGGAGGCTCTCCACCTGCCGGCCTGCCTGCTGAAGCAGCCGCACCGCGCGCGCGCACTCCTCAACGCGCCGAGCGTACTTCCCGCTCGCGAGTGCTCGGTGCGCCCGAGTGTCGAGGACGGCGATCGCCAGCGTCTGCGGCAGGCGCATCGGGCGCACCTCCATGGAGCGTGTGTCTATCAGAAGGGCGCTGCCGTCCACTCCAAGGGCGCTCGCGTACTGGTCCATTCTCCCACATGGGACTCCCACGAAGTCGTGCTCCGCGCGCCAGGCGATTTCAGCCAGGTCGCGGGGCGCAACGTCCGCCCCGGCAAGGCGCGTCCAGCCGGCTGCGAGCGACACCTCCAGCGCTGCGCTCGAACTAAGCCCTCCACCTCTTGGTAGCGTCGAGACGATAACCGCTTCGATTTCGGGTGGCGCCTTGCCAAGCAGGTCTCGAATCGCGAGGCCGACGGCCTGGACGTATGCTGCCAAACCAACCCTCTTCTTTTCATCGGCGACGGAGAACCGCACCGGGAGACACTTCTCGGAGGAAACGACGACCGACCGATCCCCGAGCGAGCAGCGCGCGAGGACGAATGTGCGTTCCGCAATCGCCGCCGGCAAAACGTAGCCCTGGTTGTAGTCTGTGTGCTCTCCGATTAGGTTGACCCGTCCTGGCGCGGAGGCGACTACTGCGGGCATTCCCGAAAATCTCCGCCTCCATTCCCGCAGGAGCGTTCCGGTCGTCACGGCGGCAGGCTACCCTGCATTCCGAGTAACCCGGTACGCGTACGGGGAGGCAGCGGCGGAGCTGGTGGAAAGTTTGACGTGGTGAAGGGTTGGGCCCCAGCCGCCGCCCGGGTCTGACCCTCACCAACCTAAAGGCACCCGGGGAAAGCCATGCGCCGTAGAGCGACAGCGTTTACGTTACTGGAGGTGATGATTGTGGTCCTCGCGATCGGGGTCCTCATCAGCATAGCAGTCCCCTCAATGATGACGGCGCGCGCAAACTCTGCGCGGAAGGGTTGTCAACAGATTATGCGCGCCCTTGACGTTGCCAAAGCCCAGTATGCGGCGGAGCAAAACGTTCCGGAAGGCGCCGCGGTTACGATGTCCGACCTGGTGCCTTATCTGAAGCGCGAGCCGAAATGCCCGCTTGGCGGCGTGTATAACCTCGGCACGGTCGGGTCACTAACGACTTGCAGCATCCCGGATCACGTGCCGGCTGACTTGTAAGCGCTACTTGCCAGCGCCCTCGACGACCGCAAGAACGTCTTCGACGCGCAGAATCACGTAATCTTCGCCGTTGAGCGTCACCTCGGTACCGGCGTACTTGCCATATAGGACGGTCTCTTTCGGTTTCAGGTCGAGTGGCGCCAGCTTGCCGTCGTCAAGGCGCTTGCCAGGCCCGACGGCGACGACCTTGCCTCGGAGCGGTCGTTCCTGGGCAGAATCCGGCAGCACGATGCCGCTTGCCGTCGTCGTCGCGGGCGGCTCAGGTTTGACGATAACTCGGTCATGCAGCGGTTTTAGTTTCATCCGTACCGTTGTCTCCTTCCTCGTAAGAATGTGCGTCCCGTTTATACCCAACCTCGCTGCGTGAGTTGCTATTTCAGAAACGGGAGCGACTGAACCATGCAAAGCGTCTCGCCTGCGAGCAGCGGGGTGCCGGGGCGTGCGGCAACGTTCCGTACCATCGCGGCGGCGATTGGGCCGAACAGCGGCGACAGCGCTGCGCTCGTCACCTGGCCGACGTCGTCACCCGCAAGAGCGTCTGCCGTGTCCTCAGCGAGTTTCAGCTGCGCACCAGCCTCGACCAATCCCTCGCAACGCAAGCCGACCCAGGTACGGTTGGTGTGCCCCCGCGAGCGGATTCGCTCGACGACTTCCTGTCCCGTATAGCACCCCTTGTGGAAGTTCAGCCTTTCTTCAATGAACGGCTGGCCCATCTCCATCGCAAGGGTCTTCTCGCCGTAGTCGCGCCCTCTCATCGGGATGCCTGCCTCCAGCCTAAGGAGGTTCGCCTCCTGCTCTGTTACAAGCGGAAGGTGGGCGAGCAGCGCTTCAATTTCGACCCGCGCGCTCCGAGGGAACAGCAGGTCCCAACCGCCTTCGCCGGTCCTGTCGTGGCGGAGGAGAACGATGTCGGTGTCGCCGACTTGCGCCTCTCCCCAATCAAGCATTGGCAGGCTGAGCGCCTCGGAGAGCGCCTCCGTCGCCTTGGGGCCTTGAACCGAGACGATGTCGTGTTCGCCGGACAGGTTGTCCACGCGGACGTCCTCGAGGATGATCATCATCTCAAGCCGCTCGAGCAAAGGGTGTGGCGGCGTGTGTGGAAAGACGAGTACGAGCGACTCCGGTGCGTTCCACAGCCTGCCGTTGGCCACAATCTGCCCCGTGGGCTTTAGAACCGATAGGGCAGTGGAGCCTCCCTGGTGCACGCCGAGCACGTCGTTGGTAACTTGCCCGTGGAGCCAAGTGCGTCTGTCCTCGCCCTTGAGGCTCAAAACGAGGTCCTCAGGGCAGTCGAGTACGCCCACATTCTCCCGGACGGCTCGGTACCCGGGAAGCGGGGCATCCTGCAAGTTGGTCTCGCCGCGTGTCATCTTCGTGTCTATGTTCTACTACGTTCGGACCCGAGTGGCGGTGGCGAAGTGTTCCTGATCGGCCTGTTTGCAGCGCTCGCAGCCGGCGGCGCACTTGCTGAGGCGGAGCTCACGCGGTTCGAGCGAGAGGCTGCCGCCGAGGTTGCGTCTCACCTCGAACGGACGGATAAGACGGTCGTGATCGTTGACGTTACGCCTCTTGGCGTGGCGGAGTCGCTTCGTGGGGAGGTGGCGCATGTCTCGATCGCCGCACGCGCCTTCTCCGTACAGGGTTTGCCCTTGTTCACGGAGCCCCAGTTGGCTCGAACGGGGACGATTCGCAGCCTCGAGATCACCTTGCACGACTTCAATCTGCGCGGCCTGCAGGTGGAAGAGTTGCGCGCCCGGTTGTCAAGGTGCCGCTACGACTTTGGTCTCGCCCGTTCTCGCAGGGTGCTCAGACTAACGAAATCCGGCGAGGGCACCGGCTACGTTCGCGTCAGCGAGCGCTCCCTGGAGCGCTTCATCTTGCACAAGTACCGCAATATCAACCGCGTGAGCGTCCGCCTCGACGGGGGGAGGATCCTCGTCTCAGGTCAGGGCGACTTCGGACTTGTGCAGGCGGAGTTTCTGGTGCTCGCACAGATTCGGCAGCGGAACGGTACGCAGTTGGTGCTCGAGAACGCCCGCGTCGTGCTCGATGGAATGCGGGTGGATGCTGCAACCGCGCGCGGGTTCCTCGAGGCGATCAACCCCGTGATTGATGAGAACCGCGACCTACGCCTCAACTCTGCTATGACCATCGAAGAGGTGCGCATCCGTGACGGGTTCATCGAGCTGTTCGGCACCGCTCGCGTTCCTGAGCGCGATGGCTCGGCTGCGTACTCTGCTTCTAAATGAATCAATTGCTAAGACCCTTTGCTGTCCTATCTCCTTCACTCCGACCCTCTTCCGGAGGGAGAGGGCGGCTGCAGTCGCTGCGGGTGCTGTGAACGTGCTCGCGCAACCGGTTCCACCGCGGTGACGTTCGGCTTCCGCGTCCAGTATGGAGGACAGTCGCTTGACACCTTCTCGTTGCTGCTCAACTCCTTCCTGCGCGGCTTAGCCTCGGCGGGTCGAGGGAGGGCCCCCGCGCGGCTGCGGCAAAATGACGCCGTGCGGCGTTTCGAGGCGTGGGTCTTTGGCTGCTGCGTCGCTCTGCTGGCGAAGGGAGGGCGAGCGTCTCGCGAGCCCGCACCCCACTGACAGGAGGGCGGGCGTCTCGCGAGCCTACGGCACGACCGTCACCGCCCGGCGGCTTGGTGTTGGCGAGGACGCTCACGCTCCCTGATTTTGGGTGTTGGTTCCCGTTCTGGTATGACCGACGTCATACGCAGGGCATGACGAATGGGGTAATCTTGACACAATGGTCAATGAAGGTCCTTGTGGCATCAGGTTCGCGAGCGTCCGACCCGGTATGACTGTCCGGGTTGCCGGCGTCTTGGCTTATACGCCGGAGATTCGCCGCCTCCTAGAGTTGGGCCTGACGCCCGGCACCGTGTTTCGAGTCGTTAGAGTTGCCCCTCTGGGCGATCCGATCGAGATCGCACTAAGGGGCTATCGCCTCTGTCTGCGGCGCGCCGAGGCGGCATCGTTCGTCCTTGAGCCCAGCAACTGAACGCTGAAATGCCTTGTCACCGGACAACTCAGACGCACACTAACGCACCCATCGTTGCCCTCGTGGGCAATCCTAACTCGGGCAAGACTTCAATCTTCAACAGGCTAACCGGCAGGCACCAGCGCGTTGCAAACTACCCGGGCGTTACGGTAGAGCGTGTGTCGGGAAAGGTTCGCTCGGGAGACCGGGTGCTCGAGGTCGTGGATGTCCCTGGCTTGTACAGCCTGCAGGCGACGACGGAGGATGAGATCGTTGCCGTCCAGGCGATCAGCGGCAGCATCGAGCGTGCCCCCGATGTGCTCGTCTGTGTCATGGACGCGGACAACCTTGAGCGCAACCTGTTCTTTTTTAGCCAACTGGCGGATGGGCCGACTCCGATCGTTGTGGCGCTAACGATGACCGACGTTGCCCAGCGCCGAGGACGCACCATTGATGTGGACGCGCTTGCTGCCGAACTTGGGGTGGACGTCATCCCCGTGGTGGCGCACAAAGGTCGAGGCATTCGCGAACTGCTCGATGCAATCGAGGCGAACCTGATCCACGCGCGCCCTGCTCGACGCCGGCACCAGGAGTTCCTCAGCCGCCGCATCGAGAATCTGAAGGATCGCCTCGCGCGGAGCGGCGTGGATGTCGCATCGGCGGAGGTCTTTGAGGGGTTGACCGATCGGTTTAGCGAACTGCGCCGAAGCGTAGACGAGATTCCGGAGTTGCGCGCCGCAGTTCACGAGGCTGCGCCCGAGGGGGACCCGGACATCGCCGCCCGCTACGATTGGGCGGCAGAAGTTGCCGATGCAGTTCTCCTCGACAAGACGCCCGGCAAGCGATGGACGACGACTGACCGAATGGACTACATCCTGACGCATCGCGTCTTTGGGCTTGTTGCGTTTCTCGGCATCATGTTTGTGATGTTCCAGTCCATCTATTCGTTTGCTGCGCCCGCGATGAATGCGATAGATGCGTTGTTCGGGTGGCTGGGCGATCTGGTTTCGCCGCTCCTGGCGAGCACTCCTGCCTTGCAGTCGCTCGTGGTGGATGGAGTCATCACCGGCGTCGGCTCGGTGATGGTTTTCCTGCCGCAGATTTTGATTCTGTTTTTCTTCATTGCCTTTCTCGAGGGCACCGGCTATCTTGCGCGTGCCTCGTTTCTCATGGACCGGCTGCTCGGCTGGTGCGGATTGAATGGGCGGGCGTTTGTCCCGTTGCTTTCCAGCTTCGCATGCGCGATACCCGGCATCATGGCCGCGCGCGTCATGCCTGACGCGAAGAGTCGCCTCGCGACGATTTTGGTCGCTCCATTGATGAGTTGCAGCGCGCGCTTGCCGGTGTACATCCTTTTCATCGGAGCGGTTATAGAGCCGCAGTTCGGTCCGTTGTGGGCGGGCGTGGCACTGTTCGGCATGCACATGGTTGGGGCGGTCGTGGCGATTCCGATTGTCTTCATCCTGAATCGCTCGGTGTTCAAGGGCAGGCGCCTGCCGTTCGTTCTTGAGTTGCCTCCTTACCAATGGCCGAAATGGCGCGACATTGGCCTTACGATGTACAACCGAGGCAAGATTTTTGTGAACACCGCGGGTCGCATTATTTTCGTGATGACGATCGTCGTTTGGGGGCTGCTTTACTTCCCCCGGGATGAGCGGGCAATGGATGAGTACCGTTTTCAATACGCGCGGCTGCCCGCGGTGGAACGCGAGGCGATGACGGAAGAGACGTACGTTCAAAGCCGACATATTCGCGATTCCTACATGGGGCGTATCGGTCGCGCTATCGAACCGGCGTTCGCACCGGCCGGCTTCGATTGGCGGCTCACGACCGGCATCCTCGCCGCATTCCCGGCGCGCGAGGTGGTCGTGCCCGCGCTCGGAATCATCTTCGCGCTCGGTGGCGAGGTTTCTGAGGACAACGTAGACCTTCGGCACGCGCTCTCGAAAGCCATTTGGCCCGACGGCTCGCTGCTGATCACGCCCTGGACGGCGATAGGCGTTATGGTGTTCTTCGCGCTCTGTTGCCAGTGCACATCTACGCTGGCTGTTGTTCGCCGAGAGACGAACTCATGGAAGTGGCCGGTGTTCATGTTCGCGTACATGACGCTGTTAGCATACGGTTTCGCCGTATTGGTCCACCAGGTTGGTCGCGTAGTCGGCTAAACTCAAAGGGCGATGCCTCGCAAGGATCGACTCCGCCGCCGCTGGCCACAACGCTGCCGCCCCAAGGATGAGCAGGAGCGGATCGCTCAAGAGGTCGAGCGCTTGAGGCAGCAGATCACCGAGCGCGACTCCGTGATCACGGCGATGCAGCGGATCGGTCGCATGCTTGAGCAGCGGGATCCGGGCCCTGAGGTGCTGTACGACCTTCTCGAAGTCATTCGAGACGTAACCCACACGGACACGGCGCAGATCTTGCTTCTCGACGAAGGTGGTTCGCGTCTCACGCTCGCCGCGGACACGGACGCCCCAGAGAAGGCGGGTCGGGTCTCTATTGCAGTCGGGCAAGGGATCACCGGCTGGGCGGTACAGCATCGAAAGCCGGTGGTGATCCACTCCGAGCCCTGGAACGACCCCCGCTATCTCGAGTACCCAGGATTGGAGGAACGTCGCTGGCAGAGCCTATTGTGCGTTCCATTGATCGCCGGTGGGGAGCTGCTTGGCGCCGTGAACGTGCGCACTTTTCGACCGTACGATTATAGTGCAGGGGAAGCGCACATCCTGGAGAGTATCGCGGAGCAGATTGCGCAAGCGATCCGGTATCAGTCTCGCGTCGCCACCCTTGAGCACCGGGCGAAACGCTTGGAAGCGGTGTCGGAAGTTGGCCAGGTGATCGCGAGTAGCCCCTATCTTGAAGAGATCTTGCAGTTGCTGGTCTCGTTCGTGGCCGAGCGACTGAACTACAAGGTAGTTACCGTTCGACTCTTAGACGAGCAGCGGAAAGAGTTGGTGCTGCGCGCCACGCAGTCGGAACACTTCGCGTATCGCAAAAAGCGCAGTATCCAAGTGGGCGAGAGCTTCGCCGGCAAGGCGATCGAAACGGGCCAGACGATGGTTTGTGAAGACATTCTCACATCAGAGGAGTACATCGGTGCCGATCTTGCGGAGGCGCAAGGCTTGCGCTCGATGGCTTGCGTTCCGATGTTCTTTCGAGACAAGCCCATCGGCGTGCTGACCTGCTATCTCGACCAGGTTCATCGGTTCAGCCGCAGCGAAGTGGGAATCTTGGAGTCGCTCGTCCGCCAAGCCGCGGTCGCCATCGAGCACGCGAAGTTGCAGGTCAGGACGACGCTGATGCAGGAGCTGCATCACCGGGTGAAGAACAGCCTGCAGCAGATCGTGAGCCTGCTTCGGCTCGAGTTGGCGGAGGGCCGCGCTTCGACGGTGGAGGAGGTGATCGAAGACAGCATCCACCGAATCCAGGCGATTGCCAGCGTACATGACCTGCTGAGCCGTGAGGATTTGGACCGAATCGGGATCAGGGCGGTGGCGGAGGTGTTGGCGCAGCATTGCGCGCAGTCGTTCGTGCGCAAGGGCGCGCACTTGCGAATCAGGGTTTCCGGCGAGGACTTTCCGATGAGCCCGCACCACGCAACGCAGATCGCTCTGATTCTGAACGAGCTGTTGATGAACGCCGTAGAGCATGGTTTCCGCAACGCGAGGCAAGGTGGAATTGACATCGGAATAGGAGTCGAAGGCGAAAAAGCGTTTCTAAAGGTATACAACGATGGGAAGCCGTTGCCGAAGGGCTTTTCCATTGATCGAGAGAGTCACCTCGGCTTGAAAATCGTTGCCGAGCTCTCTCGCGCCGTCGGCGGAGGCTTTCAGATGGGAATGAGCAGCGGACGCGTGTGCGCCACGGTTGCCTTTCCACGGATGCGAGCGGAAGAAGAGACTTAGCGCCCTCACCCCAGCCCTCTCCCGGAGGGAGAGGGCGGCGCGAAGCGTTCGATCAGCGCCGCGACGATTCGCTCCGCAGCGTGCCCATCGCCGTACGGGTTGCGAACCTGAGCGACCGCATGATATGCCGCGTCATTCTGCAGCAGCCGAGAAGCCTCGTGAACGATTCGCTCCTCTTCCGTGCCAACCAGGATTGCCGCGCCGGCATCGACGCCCTCGGGGCGCTCCGTCTCCTCCCTCAGGACAAGCACGGGCTTGCCGAGCGAAGGCGCTTCCTCCTGCACTCCGCCGGAGTCGGTTAGGATGAGATGCGCCTGCGCCATGAGAGCGGCAAAGCCCAGATAGTCGGGTGGCTCGATCAGTTCGACACGCTTTGGCTCGCGAGACGCTCGCCCTCCCTCCAGCTCGGTTTGGAGCACCTGGCGGACAATGGGGTTGGGGTGCATGGGCAGGACGGCGTAGGTGTCGGGAAAGCGTTGGAGCAGGGTTCTGATGGCTGTTGCGATGCGTCTTTGTGGCTCGCCCCAGTTCTCGCGGCGATGGGTGGTAACAAGGAGCATGCGTCCCTTTCGGTGAGGGGGTTTAGGTGCGCGTTGGAGGGCGATGCGCAGAGCGTCGATGGATGTGTTGCCGGTGATGAGGATGTTCCTTTCGTTCACGCCCTCCCTTCGGAGGTTGTTTGCGGCTCGTTGCGTGGGTGCGAAGTAGAGGGTGGTGAGGAGGCTGGTCGCCCTTCGGTTGAATTCTTCGGGAAAGGGCCGGTCAATCGTCGGCGTGCGGAGGCCCGCCTCGACGTGGGCGAACGGAACGCGGCGATAGAACGCAGCCAAGGACGCCACAAAGGTCGTTGTTGTGTCCCCCTGGGCGACGACCACAGCCGGTTTCCTGCGCTCCAGTGTGTCGTCCAGCCTCTCGAGAATCGCAGACGTCAGGCGCGCTAGGTCCGACCGCTTTTGCATCACGCCGTAGTTCTCGTCGAGGGAAATCGAGAATACCGAAAGAACTTGGTCGAGCATCTCGCGGTGCTGCCCGGTCCCCACAACAACCGTTTCCACGGACGGCTGCTCCTTTAGTTGCAGAACGACGGGCGCCAGCTTGATGGCGTCTGGACGGGTGCCGCATACCACGAGCACACAGGGCGCTGTTCCCATGCCGGGCGAGAGTATGACACCCGCCGGTGGGCATAATCGCGTCCATGACCGAGCAAGGTGAAATCCGCCTCACCGCGACCCTCTCCTGGAAGTTCCGCCGCCTTGGGGCGATGGGTGCCCGGGAGATTCTTCACCGCACAGGCATCGCGCTCCGTGACCGCCTGTACACGCCTTCTTGGGCGAGGATGGGCGCGCGGGAGGCGTGCGGGGAGTTGCTCTCTGGCGTGAACTGGGACGAAGTCCGGTTTCGGATCGGTGGCTTGGGGCATGGGTTGGGTGAGGGTGCTTCTCTCCTCCTTGGCTCGCAAGACGCTCGCTCTCCATTGGTCTGCAGTCTCCGGGAAGGGGAGCGACTTTTGGGGGGCAGTTGGCGGCTGTTCGGTGTTGAGGTGAAGTTGTCGGATCCTCCGAACTGGCGTGCGAACGGGCTAAGCGGTGAGGAATGGCCAGACGCGCCTTCAAAGATGATCGAATTCCGGCGTAGCGACCTGGCGGGTGGCGCGAAGTGGGCATGGGAGGTGGGGAGGCTGACGTTCCTTCACACGTTGGCGGTGTGCTACGCGGTGTCTGGGGAAGATGAGTTTGCGGAGCGGCTGGAAAGGTGGCTGCTGGACTTTTGCAGGCGGAACCCTCTGGGGCATGGCATCCAGCACGCGAGCGGGATTGAGCAAGGGATCCGGAACGTGGTGATCCTATACTCGTTGTCGTTGCTTTTGCGTGCGGGCAGGGGGGTTCCGCAGGAGGTGCTGGAGGCAGCGCTGGGGCTGTGCGTTCAACAGGCGTTGCACCTGCGTACACATCTGAGCATCGGGTCTAGCGGCAACAACCACCTGGTGGCGGAACTCTCGGGGATCGTCGTGGTCGCTTCGTGCCTTGCTGGGGTGCGAGGCGGCGACCGGAAGGTGAACTGGCAGCGGATCCTTTGCGCTGCGTGGCAGGATCTGGGGCATGCCGTCACCGCGCAGGTTCACCCTGACGGAACACCCGCGGAACAGGCATTCCGGTACATGCCGTTCGTGTGGGAATTGGTCCTCACCGGGATGGCGGCAGGACAGAAACGGGGCCTGGCCGTTCCTCAGATGATGGTGGAGCGATTAGCGGCATCGCTGGAGTTCGCGCGGGCGGTTCGCCTTGCCAATGGTGAGGTTCCTTCGGTGGGGGATGAGGACGACGGACGTGTACTTCTGCCCGCGGAGGGAAACAGCCGTCTGGATCTTGTGGGGAACTGCCTTGCGGCGTGGTTGGGGGCGCCGCGGCTGAGCGGGACATCTGGGTGTCTGGCTGCGCTTCTATTTGGCGAAGGCGACAGTGAGGTCTCTGTAGCTTCAGACGGAGAGAGGGTCTTTCCGGAAGGAGGCTACACGATCTGGAGGCAGGGGGAGGTGGTTCTGCTATGGGACCACGGGCCTGTTGGGTTTGGAAGCATAGCCGCTCACGGACACGCGGACGCTCTGTCCGTAGTTCTGTACATAGGTGGTGAGCCTCTTATCGCGGATCCTGGGACGTACGCGTATCACGAGGACAGGGCGGCGCGTGATCGGTTCCGGTCGACACCGTGGCATAGCACTGTGAACTTCGGGGGAAGGAACCAAAGCGAGAACTGTGGGCCGTTTCTATGGGGCAGGAAGGCGGGGGTGGTGAAGGAGGGGGAAGGGTATGAGGTTCAGTGGTACACCGGTGAGCGCCACTGGCGGCGTGTGTCGTTCGAGAGTGGCCAGATCGTGATCGAGGACCGGGTGGCAGGCTCTGACGCGGAGCTAGTCTTTGTGCTGGGTCCCGATGTGGAGGTGTCTCTGAGCGCTTGTGAGGCGAAGCTGTCGCTGAACGAGAGTCGGCTGGTGCTGCGGTCCGAGGGTCTTGAGCCGTGGCGCGTGGAACCGGGGGAGTTCAGCCCGAGGTTCGGCTGGCGCGTTCCCACCAAACGGCTGTGCGCGCGGTTCGTGGACATCACGAGCACAACGCGCCTGGCGCTTTGATGTGCCAACATGGGCGCTCGATGAAGGCGCTGATTCTCGCAGGCGGAAAGGGAACGCGACTTCGCCCCATCACGTACAGCATTGCCAAGCAGTTGGTTCCGGTGGCAAACAAGCCGGTCATCGAGTATGGCATCGAGGCAATCAGGCAGACGGGGATCGAGGAGATCGGGTTCATCGTGGGCGATGCCGAAACGGAGATACGGGAAGCGCTGGGAGACGGCTCGCGTTGGGGATCGCGCTTCACGTACATCCGCCAGGATGCGCCGCTGGGCTTGGCGCATGCAGTGGCGACGGCGCGCGAGTTCCTCGGCGACGAACGGTTCATCGTCTACCTCGGAGATAACCTTGTGAAGGGTGGCGTTGGGGAGCTGGTGCATGAGTTCACAAAAGGCGAAGGGGACGCGTCGATTCTTCTCTGCCAGGTTCCGAACCCCCAGGAATTCGGCGTCGCGGAGCTCGACGGCGATCGCGTCGTGCGGCTCGTGGAGAAGCCGAAGGAACCGAGGTCGAACCTGGCGCTGGTAGGGGTGTACCTGTTTACCCCGGTAGTGTTCGAGGCCATCGCAACGCTACAGCCTTCGTTCCGGGGCGAGTATGAGATTACCGACGCGATCCAGGCTCTGATCGAACGCGGGTTGGATGTCCGGTTTCGCATCGTCTCCGGTTGGTGGAAGGATACTGGTACGGTGGAAGCGATGTTGGATGCAAACCGCCTCCTGCTTGCTGACCTGGAGCCGGCGAGCGAGGGCGAGGTCATCGAATCGGTTGTGGAGGGTACGGTGTCGATCGCGCGTGGGGCCCGCGTAGAGCGAAGCACCATTCGCGGACCGGTGATCATCGGAGAGGGCTGCGTGATTCGCGATTCTTTTGTGGGCCCGTATACGAGCATCGCAAAGGATTGCATCATCCACCGCTCGGAGATTGAATACAGCATTGTGATGGACGGGGCGCGGCTTGCTGCGCTCGATCGCAGGGTCGCCGGAAGTCTGATTGGCAGAGGGGTTACGGTAGAGGCTTCGACGGACGCGCCGAGGACGCTGAGCCTGGTGCTGGGGGACCACTCCAGCGTTCGACTACCGTAGTTCGACAGCTCGCAGGTCGCGCAGCGTCGCCTGCACGATACGCTCCATCTCGGGCTGTTTCCGTTCGATCTCTTCAACAAGACGGAGTTGTGCGCGACACCGATCGAGGTTGTGGCTTGGTCTGTGAACTTTGAAGTATCGGTCGCCGCTCAAGTGGTCAGTCAGGAAACGGATGGCTGTCTCGAGGGTGATGAGTTTTCCAGAGAAGACGAGGTGCTCGCGCTCAGCAGGTGCGAGGTACATGCCGATCGCCTCTACGTAGCCTTCGGTAACGGCTCGGAAGAGATCGAGGTCTATTGTGATCCGCGCCAGGTCGGTCTCATCCTCGGGCGCGGTGCAGGTGGCGGTGCGAATCAAGTCGCCGAAGTCGTAGAGCGTCAGTCCTGGCATGACGGTGTCGAGGTCAATCACACACTTCGGCAATCCCGTCGCCATGTCGAGGAGTACGTTGTTGATCTTCGTGTCGTTATGCGTAACGTGCGGTGGAGCAGCGCCGTGTTCAGCGAGCGAGATGAGCACGGAGGTGTCGTGCTGTCGATCCATGATGAATCGCACCTCGTCGCGGCATTCGGAGAGGCGGCCTACCGAATCCTGTGTCACTGCATCCATCAACGCGTCGTAGCGCTTCCGCGTGTGATGAAAGTCGGGGAGTGGCTCGGAGAGGGAAGTTGCGGGGAGGTCGATCAGATCGCGTTGGAACTCGCCGAAGGCACGTGCTACTTGGCGCGCCACGTCGGCGTTGGGTGGTTCGTCGTAAGACACGGTACCCTCAACGAAGACGTACATTCGCCAGGCTGCGCCGCTTAGGTCAAGCGTGTGGGTTTCCGATGTTACCGTCGGAATCAGTGTCAGCGAGGACCTCTCACCCGAACGACGTTGCTTGGATTGCAAGTGCCTTGTGACCCGTTCGATGTTGCGCATTACCACGTCGGGGCGGTGAAACACGTTCGGGTTCAAGCGCTGCAGGATGTAGAAGCGTTGGGCGCCGCCTCGACACTGGACGAGATACGTGTCGTTGATGTGGCCGCTTCCGAAGCGCTGAATCTGCTCGGGGTTACCCTCGATGGCGAAGCGTTGAGCGATCTCGACCAGAGGCTCGGATGCGCTCGCGGATGACATCGCTCATCTCCTCCCGTAGTGGTTGCCGCTCGGTCAGGCAAGGGAAGCGAGCGCGCGATCCGTTCGCGCCACAATCTCATCGACTTCTTGCGGCTCGACCGTAAGCGGCGGGGTGAACCGGAACGTTCGAGAGCGGGTTTCCTTTGTGATGAGCCGCTCGCGAACGAACGCGCCGGCGAGAGCGGTTGTATCTGTACCTTCGCGCACCTCAATGCCGACCAGAAGCCCGCGCCCGCGAACGTCCTCAATGCATTCGTGCCTCAGTTCGCGCAGTCCGGCGATCAGCCGTTCGCCGAGTTCGGCGCTGCGCTCCGTAAATTGCTTTTCCTCCATTTCAAGGATTGCGGCGATGCCGACGACGGCGGCAAGAGGATTTCCACCGAAAGTGCTGCCATGGTCGCCAGGGTTGAAAACGTTCATGACCTCCTTTGTGCCAACGGCCGCCGAGACAGGATACACTCCGCCGCCGAGCGCCTTGCCGAGCGTGATCAAGTCGGGTTTCGCATCTTCGTACTGCCAGCAGAAGCGCCTACCTGTTCTTCCGAAGCCGGTTTGAATCTCGTCCCAAATCAGCAGCACGTTGTTCTGCGTGCATAGCGACCGAAGAGACGCCATGTATCCGTCGGGGGGAACGATGATGCCGCCCTCCGCCTGGATAGGTTCCATGAGCACGGCTGCGGTGTTTGGTGTTATCGCGCTCTTTACAGCCTCAATGTCGCCGAAAGGCACGATGCGGAAACCAGGGGTGAACGGCCCGAAGCCGTCGCGGTACTGCTCCTCGGTGCTGAAGGAGACCACCGTGATGGTCCGACCGTGGAAGTTATCCTGCGCGACGATGATCTCCGCCTCGTTCTCGGGAACGCCTTTGACCTTGTGCGCCCACTTGCGCGCGAGCTTGATGGCCGTCTCCACCGCTTCGGCGCCGGTGTTCATCGGGCATGCCATCTCGAGCCCGGTGTACTCGCACAGTACACGAACGAACACCGCCATCTCGGGCGTGTAGACTGCGCGACCCGTGAGTGTGAGCACTTCGAGTTGCTTCCGGACGGCGTCGAGGATCGGCTCTGAGCGGTGGCCGTGCGACACGGCGCTGTAGCAGCCGATGCAGTCCATGTATTCGTTGCCCGCCTTGTCCCAGACGTAGACACCCTTGCCCCGGACGGCGTTGATGGGCAGGGGGTGGTAGTTGTGGGCGCCCCATTCCTCCGCCATTCGCATTGACTCGGCGTCCGTGAGCGAGCCGATGGTTTCGCGGATGCCGCGCTTCCGTAATTCTGAAAGTATCGTTTCTGTAGTCGTGTGCATCTTGTTTTGTCCTGAAACCCGGTAGTGTTGCGAGGTACTCGGGTGACCTTTGCCGTGGGATCGCGGTTCGGTCGAGCAGATTGTGCGTCAAACCCCGTCTATGTGTGATAGACTGTCTCTGAGTGTCTCCGACCTCGGGTAGGCGTTAGTGTACCCGAAAGGGCGGAAGCAACCTTATGATCGAGGAGGAAACTACAGTAATGCACATACGAGCTCACATGTTCGGTCTCGCCGTCGGGCTCCTTCCACTCACCGTAGGCGCAAGCCAGCAGTGGAGAGTCGCCGGCGGGGACACGACCATGACCCTTTACACGTCCATGCTTCGCGATCTCGGTCTTGAAGTCGTTAACCTTCGACAGACCGGCACGCCGATGCCCGACGCGGAGTCGCCCGTTGGTTTCGCGGTCGCTCCCAGCTCCGACTTGGAGTTCCGCGTACAGGGCGGCACCCTGAAAGAGTTCCTCAAGGGTTCGCTCCGACATTCCGGTGGGTTTGATCTGCGTTTGGAAGGGAGGAACTACTCCTTCCAGAACTTTGAGGTCCGGTTCAGAGACATTCGCGACCCGCACACGCTGTACGTTCAGGTGGGCAAGGATGCGGTAGCGTATCTCGAGTACGCACAGGTGCGGTTCGACCGAAATCGCAGCCTTTTTGAGCTTGGCGGGATGGACGTGCGTTTGGCGCCGGATCTTGCCCGCCGCATGGGACGGCCCGAGCTTGCCGGCCAGATCATAGGGATGATGCATGTCAATGCAATTGCGAAGATGATCGCCGGCGACCCGAACGACCCGGCGCCCCAACCGAGCAACACTCTCGGTGACGACGCCCGCGCGATGGCCGTGAAGGACGTCATGCTGTGGAACGTCAGCAGCCTTACCGCCCTTGGCCGTATGGGTACGTTCCCCAACGGCGTCAACGGGCTTGCGATGTCCACGACCTCCTGCAACGTTGGCACGGAGAACATTCCCTGGTTCGCCGCGATGGACGAGCGGCACCCCGTCATCGCCCAACAGTTGTATCGCCTGAAGGACGGCCGCCTCGAGCAGATCGGTATTGCTTGGGTGAAGCACGGCTTCCTGTCAACGAACTCCTCCGGGTGCGGGACATGCCAGAACCCCGGCAGCGGCAACTGGCTCGGCGTGCGTTGTACGGACACGTACGGTGCGAGCCTTAACGGCAGCCGAACCTATCTCGGCCCGCGCGACGAGATCAACCCGCTGACTGGTCGCTGGACATGCCGCGGCTCATACTTCGCTGGCTACCAGGACGACTGTGTCGATCGACGAGGAGGCACGTTCAACCCCGTGGAGCACCGCCTCGAGGTGCTGGATGCGGACCTGAACGTGCCCA
>PSLA01000022.1:0-16388 GCA_040289295.1 Armatimonadota bacterium | reverse complement strand
CTACATCAGCCAGGACGACTTCGACCGGTATAACAACATAGGCTGGCGCTCGGTGAACGCTAACTGGACTGGGTCGAACTGGACGTTCACGAACCAGAGCGCGCAGACCCAGGGGCCTGTCGTCCTCAGTTGGGGTGACATGAGGAACATTGCCATCCCCAACGACGAAGGCGACGCCATTGTTGCGGTGCGTGTTCTCGACCTCGGCGGAGGAAACTACCACTACGACTTCGCCGTCTATGTGCACACCGTTGACAGGCAGGTGCGCTCGTTCGCTGTGCCAATCGCCCCCGGGACGAACGTCACGAACGTCTCGTTCCGAGACATTGACCAGAACGCGAACAACGACTGGCGCGCTACGGTCGCCTCCGACCATATCATCTGGGAAGGAGATCCACTGGGCAGCCAGAACCAGAACCCGATTAAGTACGGCATGATGTACAACTTCCGGTTCAACGCCAACAGGGCGCCCGTAAACGCGTTCACAGGGCTTGGCTTGCACAAGCCCGGCGTGATGACCGCCATTCAGGCGCTGGCGAAAACGCCCGGACAGGCGGGGCTCGTCAATGCCCAGACGGCTGAGGTCCTTATGGGAGAACTGATCTCCGGCGGAGTGGCAAACCTGCTGTTCAGCGATGACAAATACATGACCGTGGGCGCCATCCGCCCGACGGAACTCAATCGGCCGTCGGTCGAGGTCGAGCTGACTGCTATCTCGCCGACGCAGACGCCGTCGAGCATGTCGTTTACGCTTGAGGCCGCGTCGGACGGTTCGCCGGTACGTTCTCGCATCTCACTGTTCAACTACAACACCGGACAGTGGGAGGTTGTGGACGAGCGCAACGGCACCGCCGGCGATACGACCATCACAGTCAACGTGGGCGGCAACCCGTCTCGCTTCGTGCAGAGTGGCACAGGCGAAATGAAAGCACGCATCGGCTACGTGGACTGGGGCGTGACGTTCGTTGCCTGGGGCGGTCGCTTCGATAAGGCGTTCTGGATCGTCAACTGACGGGGAGGCTGAGTCGGAAGCAAGTGTGAAGGGGTCGGGTAGACATGCCCGCCCCTTTTTTGGTAGCAATCGGCTATCCTCGATTCCATTGGAAGGTCGAGGGCGCGTCCGCTTTCGGGTACACATCGTGCCCTCGCCCCAACCCTCTCCCAAAAGGAGAGGAGAACGGTCGTAGCATAGAGCGATGCGCATGCTCGACATCTGTCGTGCGCTCACGCCCAACACAGCCGTATTCCCCGGCGATGAGCCGTTCTCCTTCGAGTTCACGATGCGCCTCGACCGGGGAGACTCTTGCAACGTCACGTGCCTTCGCGGAAGCGCTCATACGGGAACACTTGTGGACCTGCCTCTTCATGTTCTGCCCTCACCCGGCCTCCGGCCACCCTCTCCCCAAGGGAGAGGGTGGGGCCTGCGGGCGGCCTCCGGCCACCCTCTCCCGAAGGGAGAGGAAGGCGCCTGCGGGCGAAGCGGATTTGATCGCGCTACCACTGAACATTTTCAACGCGGATGCAACGTGGGTACGCGCCGCGTTGGCTCGCGAGACGCTCGCCCTCCCTGCAGCGGCGAAGACTAAGCCTGTGACTTCAGAACGTCTTCGATGCGCGCTTGGATGTCCAGGGTCAGCTGCCGGGCGTGGTCAGACGTTCTAAACTCGCCCGCGTCGAAGTCGTAGATGTCGAGCAGTTCATCAATGTACAGCACGAGCGGTGGGTGGTTGTCCATCAACACCTCGAACGCCTCGTTGATGACCTCCTGTCCGGCAACCGGGGTGTCGCAGGTTGCGTCCCATACCTCGCGAACGATGATGCGCGGAACGTAGCCGTTAGTAACCTCGGCGGTTAACTCGGCGACGATCTCCTTTACTTCTTCTGGGCCGATTTGCATGTGCATCGCGATTCTGTTCCTTTGATTTGGTTGCCAAACGACCGTTGCGCGGTCTTCGAGGCAGGTTAGTGGGCTTCGACTCCGGGCTGTGGTCGGCGTAAACGCCGAATCCTCACCTGCCGTATGCGTCTTCCTTCCATCTTATCTACGACAATCTGCCACTCGTCGTGCTGCACCATGTCCCTGGGCCTTGGCGGGCGGCCTAATCGGTCGAATACCCATCCGCCTATCGTTTCGCACGTTTGGCTTTCGAGGTTGGTTCCAAGCTGCTCGTTGAGGTCTTCAAGCCTTGTTCGCGGGGAAACGACCCACGTGTCTGCTCCGATGTGAAGGATCTCCGTCTCTTCGATATCATACTCATCGGCAATCTCGCCCACAATTTCCTCTAACACGTCCTCCAAGGTCACGATGCCCTCAACTCCGCCGTACTCATCAACCACAACGGCCATGTGGACGCGGAGTCGCTGAAACTCCCGCAATAACTCAGCGAGGGGTTTAGATTCCGGCACGGTGGGCACTGCTCGCACGATGGAACGTACGTCGCCTCCACTGCGAGATAAGCGAAAAAGGTCCTTGACGTGCACTATGCCGAGGACGGTGTCCGGGCTGCCGTCGCAAAGGGGGTAGCGCGAGAAGGGGAACGACTCGGCCCGGCTAATGATAGCCTCGAGCGGCTCGTTGACGTCGAGATACACCATGTCAACGCGCGGAATGAGGACGTCTCCCGCTGTGCGCGCGGCGAACTCCAACGAGTGTCGAGCGATGTCCGCCGCAATCGCTGATGGACCGCCTCCCGACCCGGTTCGCGTCAGAAGCGTTTGCAACTCTGCTTGTGTCAGGGTGTGCTCCGCCTCACCGGTTCGCTTCAGACCGGAGATGCGCAGTAGAATCCACGCCGCTTCGTTCAGCGCCCAAATCGCCGGTTTGAACGCTACGTAGAACCAGTGAAGGGGGTAAGCAACATAGAGCGAGATGCGCTCTGCCCGCTGAATGGCAAGTGACTTCGGCGCCATCTCGCCAGCGACGATGTGGGCTGCCGAGATGAGCGTGTAGCCGACGCCGAAAGAGATGCCGGCCCGATAGCCTTCGTTTACCCCCGCCGCCTCGAACAAAGGCTCAAGCAGCGCCGCCACTACGGGTTCTCCAATCCACCCGAGTGCGATGCTCGCCAGCGTGATGCCCAGTTGGCAGGCGCTAAGATACTCATCGAGGCGTTCCAGTATCCGCAGCACGAGTCCAGCGGTACGTGAGCCGCCACCAGCCAATTCCTCCATCCGTGTCGCCCGACATTTGACCACTGCGAACTCGGATGCCACGAAGAAGCCGTTCAGCAAAACGAAAACCAGAGCCAGCAGCAAACCGAGCCAGATCGGCACTACGCTGCACCTCTCAAGGCCGCCTCGCAGGTACAGTACGAGTGATGAAGATCGGCATCCTTTCGCGTGCTCCGAGGAGCTACAGCACAAAACGCCTCGTCGAAGTGGCGAAGGCGCGCGGCCACAAGGTTAGGGTGCTCGATACGATGCGCTTTGCCATTTCCATCCAGGACCACGAGCCTGACCTTTTCTACAAGGGGAGGCGCGTATCGCACTACGACGCCATCATCCCACGAGTCGGTGCGAGCGTTACCTTCTTCGGCACGGCTGTCGTCAGGCAGTTCGAGCAGATGGGCGTGTTCGTGTCCGCAACGTCGCAGGCGATTACCGTCTCGCGGGACAAATTGCGAACTATGCAGATCCTGAGTCGGCACTCGTTGGGCATTCCCGACACGGCGTTCGTTCGCGACCGGTACGACGTCCTTCCCGCGATTGAGCGTGTGGGCGGCGCGCCGGTCGTCATCAAACTCCTGGAGGGGACGCAAGGGACAGGCGTCATCCTTGCCGAGACGCAAAAAGTCGCTGAAGCGATCATCGAAACACTTCAAAGCACGAAGCAAAACGTACTCATCCAAAAGTTCGTCTCCGAGAGCAAGGGGAAGGATATTCGGGCGTTCGTGGTCGGCGACCGCGTCGTCGCCGCCATGCGTAGGACGGCACAGGGCCAGGAATTCAGGAGTAATGTGCACCGAGGAGGGCAAACCGAGCCTGTCGAGCTCGATGAGACGTACCAGCGAACCGCAATCCATGCGGCGAACATCCTCGGTCTCTCGATCGCTGGTGTTGATATGCTCGAGTCCTCCACCGGACCGCAGGTGATGGAAGTGAACTCGTCTCCAGGGCTGGAAGGCATCGAAACCGCCACCGGGCTTGATATCGCCTCGGAGATCATCGCGTTCATCGAGGAGCAGATCATGTTTCCAGTTGAGGACTATCGGCAGCGCCTCTCCATCGGAAAGGGGTACACGATTGCTGAAGTGCCGGTGCCGAAGGGGTCCGAGTTGGCAGGGAAGACTCTTGCGGACACGAGGCTCCGCGATCGCGACATCAGCGTCCTGAGCATCTTGCGCGGCGACTTGGCAATCCCGAACCCACGCGGGTGGAGGGAAATCTTGGTTGGCGACCGCCTCGTCTGCTTCGGCAAGCAGATCAGTCTCAAGGCGCTCATCCCGCCGCGCAAGCGCACAAGGCGCCGCGTCACAAAAAAGAAGCGTTAGGTGGGGGTCTTCAGCGGTCAACCAGCACGACGCTCCCAAGGTTGCCAGCTGAAGAAATCGGTCGCTGCACTTCCCACTTGCCCTCGTCATTTTTTGCTTCGCTGCCACCGGGCCCTTTGTACGTTGCATAGCGTGAGCCAAGTCGCAGAGTCGTATCCGTCGTCGCGACGATCATGCCCGCAGAGTCCAGAACCACCACGCGCGAGAAACCTTCCTTCTGGCCGAGATTGTTCACAACCTGACGTATGGTCTCGTCAGTTATCTCACCACCACGGTTGCGGAGGAACATCAGCGGCTCAATACCGCTGGCGAACGCCTCGGCAGCGGCGACCAAGCGAGCCTTAGCAAGCTCGTCCCGGGTGCGCGCGAGCTCCTCGGCCGCAGCCTGGCGAATTTCCCGTTTCTCCGCCTGTAGCGACCGAATCTGCCAGGCTTGAAAGATCAATACGAAGATGACCGCCGCGATGCCCACCCACCACGCGTAGATGCGCAACCGAACGGCCCCGTCCTGCGCCGGCTGGGATGAGGCTCCAGCCGTTGTGCCCGTTCTTTCCTGTTTCTGTTTCTGTTTCTCCATGCCCTCGGGTGCTACCTCCTTCCCAGTGAGTCTACCGCAAGCGTCTCCAGTTCATACCCCGCGCGCTCGCCTTGAGCAAGGCGCCACGACGCTACATGGGCGATCATCGCGCCGTTGTCCGTACAGAGTTGCAGGGACGGCACGTGCACCGAGACGCCTTCCTCCTCCGCCTTCAGGAACAGGCGCTCGCGCAAAGCCCGGTTTGCGGCCACCCCGCCAACAATCGTTAGGTGGCGCACGCCGACCACCGAGCAAGCGTACAGTGCGCGGTCGGTAAGCACGCCCGCCACCACTGCCTGGAACGAAGCCGCCGCCGAGGCGGCGTCGAGCCGCTCGCCCTCAGCTTGCGCAAGGCGCAGCACGGCCGTCTTCAATCCGGAGAAACTGAAGTTCATTGTTGGGTCGTCAAGGCCGCGGGGAAGGGGGTACCGATCCGGGTCGCCACGCTCCGCTAATTTCTGGATTGCGGGTCCGCCGGGGTAGCCCAGGCCGAGCGCCCGTGCGCTCTTGTCGAACGCCTCGCCCGCGGCGTCGTCCAGCGTGCCTCCCAGGTAATCGTATGTGCCGGGCGACCGTACGAAGAACAGCTCAGTGTGCCCCCCTGACACAAGAAGGCACACATGAGGGAACGGCACATCCTCTTCGAGGAGGGGCGACAGAACGTGCGCCTCGAGGTGATGCACCCCCACGAAGGGCAAGTTCCTCGCGAACGCGAGCGCCTTGGCCGCGCTCACGCCCACCGACAGAGCGCCTATGAGCCCCGGTCGGTTCGTCACGCCGACCCCGCCGATGTCGCGGAGGGTAACGCCCGCCTCGTCAAGAGCTTGCTCCAAGACCGGAAGGAACGCCTCGGTGTGCTTGCGGGCTGCAGCCTCGGGGACGATTCCGCCCCAGCGCTTGTGAAGCTGCGCTTGAGAACTGACGACATTTGAGAGCACCTCCCGGCCGCTAAGAACTGCAACGGAGGTCTCATCGCAACTCGTTTCGATGCCCAGCACGGGATCCCCGAAGGAATCCACTAACTCGCACCTCCGCGAAGGTCGTGCAGCCACATGACGATGGCATCCTCATTCGTATCCGCGTAGTAGCGCTTTCGGACTCCGCAGGCGACGAATCCGAGATTCTCATAGAGGGCTATGGCGCGTTGGTTTCGAGCTCTTACTTCGAGGGTTGCGCAAGTCATCCCCTGGTCGCGCGCGTGATCAAGTAGGCACTCCATCAGCTTTCGCCCCAGCCCAGCGCCCTGTCGGTCGGGTTCCACGGCCACGGTCGTAATGTGAGCTTCGTCAATCACCTTCCAGTAGCCTGCGAAGCCGACGATGACGCCGCCGGCGCGTATGACGAAGTAGTGCGCGTCGCGGTTGGCCAGTTCCCCACGGAAGGTGTGTTCGCTCCAGGGAATCGAGTTGGTCTTCTGTTCGATCGCATGCACTGCGTCAACATGCTCGGGCTTCATCGGCTCGACCACCACGCGGCCCACCGCCTATCCTCCCAAGTACGCCTCTCGCACCTTCGGGTTGTCCAGGAGGGCCTTACCTGTATCTTGCAGAACGATTCGGCCTGTTTCCAGTACGTAGGCTCGCGTCGCGATGTCGAGAGCGCGGTGCGCGTTCTGCTCGACCAGTAGTACCGTCGTTCCCTCGGCGTTGATGCGCTGAATGATGTTGAAGATCTCCGCTACGAGGTTCGGCGCAAGCCCAAGGCTTGGCTCGTCTAGCAAGAGCACCTTCGGCTTCGCCATTAGCGCACGTCCTATCGCAAGCATTTGCTGCTCACCGCCACTCAACGTGCCCGCGTTCTGGTTAAGTCTCTCCCGAAGGCGTGGGAATATAGTAAGCACGGACTCCATGTCTTGCGCCACCGCACCATCCTTTCGACAATACGCGCCAAGCCGAAGGTTTTCGACGACGCCCAAGTTGGTGAAGATGCGTCTGCCTTCAGGACAGTGCACGATTCCGCGCTCGACGATAACGTGCGGGGGCAAGTTCGTAATCACTTCGCCGTTTGCGACTACGCGGCCGTCACGCGCTCGTATGAGGCCGCTAATGGTGCGCAAAAGCGTGCTCTTGCCCGCGCCGTTGCTGCCGATGATGGACACGATCTCGCCTGGGCGCACCTCGGCGTCAATGCCCTTGAGCGCGTGAATGGCGCCGTAGTAGACGTGCAGGTTTTCGATTTGCAGATGCATCTCTCGTCGCTACTTTCCCACCCAGAGGCAGTAGACCTCGAAGCGCAATGCCATGTTCGGCGGCACCTTGGGCGGCGCACCCTTCTCTCCATACGCCAACTTTGAAGGTATGGTGATGACCCTCTTCTCCCCGACCCGGATGCCGGCCAAGCCCTTGTACAGACCCTCGATTACCTGCCCTGGCTCGTAGCGGAAGTATAGGAAGTCCCCACCCTGCGTGTAGGTGCTTTCGAATACGTAGCCGTCCATCAATCGGCCCACGTACGCAAGGTTGATCATCAGACCGGGCTCAACCTTGGGTCCGGCCCCCTTTTGCGTCACTTCAACCCTTAGCTCCTTGACGCCGCGCGAGAGCTCGAGCGCCTTTTCGAAGTCGGGTGTTGCCGGGCCCGGCTCCGGGAGTTCGGGCTTGTAATTGGACACGTTAAACCGCGTCGTTCGTTCTTCGATCTTGTTAAGGATTCGCTTCACCTCTGCCTCCAAGCTGGGCTGCCGCTGGCAACCGATTGTCGCGATAGCCCAGCCGAGACAGGCAGAGAGGAGCAAGGCACGCTTCATCTAAGCGGAGAGCCTACCCGAAGGGTATCTTCTGGCTCACGTGTCAAAGAAGCCCGACGCCGCGCCGAAGTCGCTCTCGATCGTCAATCGAAGAGCCAGGCACGACTACGACATCCTCGATTCCTACGAGGCTGGCATCGTCTTGGTGGGCGCGGAGGTCAAGAGCGTCCTTCAAGGCAAAGTCAATATGACCGGCGCCTGGTGCAGCGTCGAGGGCGGCGAGCTGTTTCTGAACGACCTCGACATCGCCCCGTATGAGCAGGCGCGAGCGTTCGCGCCCGATCGTCGGCGCCGCCGCAAGCTGCTGATGCACAAGCATGAGATCTCTCTGCTTCGGCGCCGTTCAGAAGAGCGCGGCCTGACCCTCGTTCCCACGAAGATCTATTACCGAAACGGAAGCATCAAAGTGGAAGTGTCGATTGGCAAGGGGCGGAAGACGTACGACAAGCGCGAGAAGATCAAAGAGCGAGACCTGAGGCGGGACTCACTCGACTAATGGAACTACCACGGACGCCGCCCGCACTCTAGCCTGGGCGTCCCGCCCTCAGCCCCAGCCCCAGCCCTTCTCCCGATGGGAGAGGGGCTGGGGTGAGGGGGGTGAGGGCAGCAACTCATCCTTTCGATTCACGACCGATCCCAAGCGGCAGCAGGCTCGCGGGGACGCTCGCCCTCCCTCGCCGAAGGCAAGAAGCAGTTCAAGACTGTAACCAAGATCATCGTCCCCGCCGCCGAGCAGGGGCAGAGCCAGACATCAAAGTCGGCACGACGGATAAGCTCGGCCTCTCCTCCCCGCTGTCGGCAACGAGCGACGTGCTGCAGTGGTCGAAGGTCTCAGGCAGCGCCTGGCAGATTCAGACCTCGGCGCTGACGGTTGATGTGAACCACGCCACCGTCAAACCGGGCGCCATCTCCGCGGGCGACTCCTTCGAATTCACCTATCTCACCGCCGGGTAGGCGTCCCGTGCCGCCTCAATTCGGGTAACAACGCCCGACCAGGCGTGAACATAGCAGATTGGCTCCTGCTCCTCATTGCTGCTGGGCTGGCGCTCGGCTGGACGTTCTTCAACGCCAGGCATCGCCGCGACCCAAACTACCGCGAGCGCATCCACCGCTCCGTGCAGCGCTTCTCCGAGTACACCCGGCGCAAGTTACTGCGTCTGCTTGCGCCGGAGTCGTTCGTAGATCGCTGGAACCATGCCACGGTTATTGCAGGCTGCTGCTGCATCATGCTTACGCCCGTAATCGTAGCGGGTGCTCTGTTCGGCGTCTGGGCGTGGTGGAGGGCGCCGCTACTGACGATCGCTGGCACTCTCGCCGGCGCGTGGATTGGAGAGGCGATATTCAACCGAGGCTTGCCGCGAGGCGATCGCTGAGAGCAAGCCACTCAGCCTCCGCGACCTGGTGTGGACGGACAGACGAGGCGAGGCCAATGCTCACAAGCGCCTCTTGAACGGCATCTGCTGGGGAGCCCGTCTGCCGCAAGTTGTTCGCGAGCGTCTTACGTGGGTGCCGGAACGCGGCGCGCACCAGGTGCACCAACTCCGCCGAAGGGGCGCGCCCGCGAGACTCGAAGCGCAGCACCCTGCTAGATACCTCCGGCGGCGGGAGAAACGCGGACGGAGGAGCGTCCATGACCTGCTCGATCGCGTAAGAGTAGGAGCACAGGACCGAGATGGCGCCGCGCTTACGATCGCCGGGGGGCGCGGCGACTCTCTCCGCAACCTCACGCTGCATCATCAACACCGCCCTGCAGAATAGCGGTGCGAGGCGAACCGCCGCCTCCAGCATCGCCCCCGTAATGGAGTAGGGAAGATTGCCCACAAGGGCGCGAGGCTCCGGCAGGCGTTCGGCAAGGTCTGCCAGGTTGAAGCGCGCAGCGTCTCCGAGCACGAACTCTACGGATGGCGCAACACGCGCCAGCGCCTCGCGGGAACGAGCGTCGATATCAATTGCTATCACCTCTCCCATCTGGGACAGGAACTTGGTCAGCACGCCCGGGCCCGGGCCGATCTCAAGGAACCCGGCGATCCTTGCGCAGGAATCAAGAATCGCCCGATGAACCCTTTCGCTCACCAGGAAGTGTTGGTCGAGGGCTGTCTGCGGGGATGGGAAGCCCGACTGCTCGATCATTCGCCGCAGTTCTCCGCCGCGCATTACCGCAGCACGTGAACTCGGACGGTTCGGCGGCCGAACTGGAGCGCTTCCGCGTGGCTGTTGAAGCAAAGGTCGATCCGCTTGCCACGAATCGCGCCCCCGGTGTCTGCAGCGATCGCAAGCCCGTATCCTTCGACGTACACAATGGTGCCGAGCGGTATCACGTTTGGGTCCACGGCGACGATGCCGCGTCTCGCCTCCGAGCCGAGCGACGTCCTGCCCGAGCCTGTGCCACAAATTGAACACAGACAGTAGGCAGTCGCCTCCATCGTGGCGACGCCGGAGCGTGTGTAGCCGCGGGTGATGTCGGTGCCCAGTGAGCCGTAGTGGAACACAGCCGGCGTCGGCTCTCTACGTATTTCCCACAGCACCTGCTTCTCAAGCACCTTGCCGTCGAGGACCTTGTATTGCACCATGCGGACCAGCTCTCCGTCCGCCCCGTCTTGGACTTTTCGCGACCTGCCGGGTGGTAGTGTGCGCGAGGGAACGAACTTCACCTCGTAGCGAATCGGCTCGCTTTCCAGCTTGGAAACGTACTCGGTTCGGTCGAGTCGGCCAACGGCTGCCGCTACCACGACGGCAAGGCAGAAGGCGCCTCCGGACGCGAATCTGAGCAGTCTCATGAGGTCTTGGCCGCTATGGGCTGGGGGCTATCCGCCGGGCGATGGTCGCCGGTCGCGGAATCCGGGCAAGCGCCTGCCCTTGTAGAACCCGTCCGGTGTGGCGTTATGCGGCAGCGAAAAAACCTCTCCCCCCTGCTGCCGGTTGACGGTGAGCGTAGGCATCTCCGTTTCGAAGTTGCTCGCTCGTCGTTTCGCGCTTCTTGCTCTGGAGTGCTTCCTCTTCGGATTCGGCATCTACTTCTTCTCCCTGTGCAGAGTGTGCTTACGCAGGAACCGGTTGTACTTCATCAATTCCATTCGCTCCTTTGTGTTCTGCTTGTTCTTGGTTGTGGTGTAGAACGACCGCCCATCCTCGGTGCAGACCAATCGAATGATCTCGCGATTCTCTGCCTTCTTCGCCATTACTTTGCCCCTTCCTTCCCGTACCTGCGCAAAAACTTCTCGACGCGGCCGGCGGAGTCAACCAACTTTTGCTTACCCGTGTAGAAGGGGTGACAGTTCGAACAGATGTCAACACGCAGTTGGCTCACGTTCGAAAGAATGACCGTGACCGGCCTGTCAGGTGTGCAGGCGCAGAACACCTCGCACGGTATGGTTTCGGGATGGATTTTAGGTTTCATGGCTGGCGCTAGTATATCCGATAGACGTCTGCCCGCTTCCCCCCAACCTTCCCCCAACTCCAACGCGATCCGTTGTCTGTTTTTGCTGACGAGAGAATACCACGCGGGCATCGGGCGATGCAAATACCTCAAACAATTACCGGCATTCGGCGCGCTCGATGCCTCAAAATCCAAGGCGAAACGGGCTGGAAGCCGGCGTCGGCACCCGTCTCGCCACCGGACGCCGCCCTTCGCTTGGCGATGCGAGGTATAACACCGCAGAGCCAAGCGCGTCCTGCAGGCTTTTCCCGTTTCGGTTATAATACGGAGTAGCCCTGCTGGTCTCGCGTGGACTACGTTAGGATTCCCACACCGCCGCTTTGGCTTCAAGGTGACGTATGCATTTTCGCAAGCCCTCTTCGACCACCGATGAGTCTCGTTCGCGGAGGCGCGCCAAGCGCTCGCGCACACCCAAGGAACGAGAACTGACCCAGGCTGACCTTGACCTGATCCCCGAGATAGGCTACGGCCACTTTGCCGAGATGAGTGACGCCGACCTCCTGAAGACGGCGAAGAAGCTCAAGGTGAACGTGGACGGCCTCCGCCGCTCAGAGGTAGAGGAACTTTGCCTGATGGAGACCAACCGGGAACACGGGGCAGAGTATCGAACCGGTGTTCTCGAACTCATGCCAGACGGTTGGGGCTTCCTACGGAGTGAGACGTATCGAATCTCGCCCGACGATGTCTACGTTAGCCAGTCGCAGGTTCGGCGATTTAAGCTGCGCCCCGGCGACGTGGTGTTCAGCCAGATACGACCGCCAAAGGAGGGCGAGAAGTACGCCGGCCTCTTACGAGTCGAGTCCATCAATGGATTTTTCGCCGAATCCGAGCGGATCCAGAACCGCCCGGACTTCGACAAACTGACTCCAATCTTCCCCGAGGAGCGCTTGAGGATGGAGATCGGCGCGGACGGCATCGCCGCACGGATCATAGACCTCATTTGCCCGATCGGAAAAGGGCAACGCGGGCTCATCGTCTCGCCGCCCAAGGCGGGGAAGACCAGCCTCTTGAAGACGATCGCCAAGAGCGTTGAAACCAATCACCCAGAGTGCATCCTGATGGTCCTACTCGTGGACGAACGACCGGAGGAGGTCACCGACATGCGCCGCTCCGTCCGCGGCCAGGTCATTAGTAGCACGTTCGACGAGCCGCCCGAGAACCATATGCGCGTCTCGGAACTGTGTCTGGAGCAGGCGCGCAGGTTGGTCGAAGTGGGGAACGACGTCGTCGTGCTCCTCGACAGCATCACCCGCATGGCGAGGGCGAGCAACCTGACGGTCAACCCGAGCGGACGCACGCTGTCCGGCGGACTCGACCCATCGGCGATGTACCGCCCCCGCCGGTTCTTCGGCTCAGCACGGAACATCGAGGAAGGAGGTAGCCTCACCATCATTGCAACCGCGTTAATCGACACGGGTAGCAAGATGGACGACGCTATCTTCGAGGAGTTCAAGGGCACGGGCAACATGGAACTGGTGCTTGATCGCGATCTCGCGGAGCGCCGCATCTGGCCCGCGATCGACGTGAAGCGAAGCTCGACCCGCGCCGAAGAGAAACTCTTCGACGCTGACGACCTTGAGGCGGTGTATCAATTGCACCGCCTGCTCGCCAATCAGGACCTGAGTTACGAGGCGACCGAGTCCTTGATCAAACTTCTGAAGCGGACGAAGTCAAACGCCGAGTTCCTGGCGAGCGTGGTACAGAAGACCAGGAGCGTTGTAACGTGAGCGACCGTCCATCCTTCTTCGACGACGACGACTTTGACGAGGAGGGCGCGTTCGACGAGCCGCCGGCGTTCTTCCCTGAAGACATCAGCAGCCGCGGCTCCGGGGGGCCTGTCCCCGTACGCGTCGAGGGACTTTACGGCACCGAGGTCAGCACCAAGGACAATCGGAGCATAGTGCAGCGCTTCGTCCAACTGGAGGACAAGGACGAACGCCGCCTCCAGGTGATGATCGGTCCGTTTGAGGCGATGGCGATTAGCATGGCGATGGAAGGCGCCAAGCCCGACCGCCCGCTGACCCACGACCTGCTGAAAACGTTCCTCGACCGCTTGGGTGCAGACCTCGACCGGGTCGTGATTGACGACCTGTGGAACGGCACGTACTACGCCAAGGTGTATCTTACTTTCGAAGAAAAGGAGATCGAGATAGACTCCCGCCCCAGCGACGCAATCGCCTTGGCGCTACGATGCGACCCCGAGCGGCCCAGACTCTATGTGCTGGAGTCGGTCTTCGAGGCGGCGGAGGAGCGGCCGGAGGACTGAACCCGCGCGTCGGGTAATATGCGAGGCTCACCGCAAGGTAGGATGGAGAAGTAGATGGCAACACGCATTTTGGTTTGTGATGACGAACGGAGCATCGTTCGGCTGATTCAGGTCAACCTGGAGAGGCAGGGCTGGGAGGTCATCCCCGCCTACGACGGCAAAGAGGGGCTGGAGAAAATCCTAAAGGAAAAACCGGACGTCGTCGTGCTTGACGTCATGATGCCCTACATGGACGGCTTTGAGGTCCTCAAGAACCTTCGCAGGGAACCCGATACTCAGAATATTCCCGTGGTCATGCTCACCGCCAAGGCGCAGGACAAGGACGTGTTCGAGGGATATCACTACGGCGCGGACGTGTACCTTACCAAGCCGTTCAACCCGATGGAGTTGGTTACCTTCATCAGACGCATACTGCAGTCCGGCGGAGAAGATGGCGGGCCGAAGCGCTACGAAATCTGATGTGCGCAGCCGAATCCGCAGCCGCCCCAGACCGTAGAAAGGGTAGGACGCAACGCTGATGGCCAAACTGACAAACTGGAAGAGCCTCGTGACCCTTGCGCTCGCCGTAAGTGGCGTTGCCTTCGCGGCGGTGCTCGTCGTCCGCCGGATGAAGGAGAGCGGAGCGGGCATTGAGGGCATGATTGACGACGCCCTCGACTTCTGCCGAGACAAGAGCGACGAACTGCAGAAGCTCATCGAAAGCGAAGCTGAGCCGGCAACGTAGGCTCGAAGGCGCAACGCACCACGTCCTCGGGCGACCCTTGCCCCTGGTCAAAGTGCGACGCCAAGTGAATCTCTCCCGGGGACTGGCTCGCCGGAGGCTCGCCCTCCCTGGCTTGCGGCGGGCTTAGGGAGCGCGAGCGTACCGGCGAGCAAAGTTCTTGACATTTTGGAGTGGAGGGTATGCCCGTGCCATTTTGCCGTCGCGCCTGTCACAAAATGCTCGTGGAAAGACATCTAATTTTAGAGAGGCGCATTTTACTATTGTGGATTTAGGCGAATCCCAGAGGGTAGATGTTTCGGTAGCCTTAACAAACCTTTAACACAAGTGCTGCGCGGGTGTGATAGAATGTAGATGCCAATCGCAAGAGAGGCGCAATTAGAGACAAGAGAGGCGGGTTGATGAGCACGCAACAGCGCCCATATGCACTCAGAGGGCAGTGGCTTCCCCGGTTGCTGCCGTGGTTCCTCTTGTTTGGCGGCGGGTTCGCAGTAGGTCGTTACGCCCCGTATCTGTCCGCCCTGGCTGGGGGGTCGGACGCTGACGTCAAGCGGAGCGTTGTGGTGGTGCACCCCTGGCGGGATGATCTCGTGGGTGCGCGCGTGCGGCTTCCGAGCGAGGACCTTTGGGGGAGGTCGATACCGCGCAATCGGCCGGTGTTCGTCGTAACAATCTCGTGCACGAGTTGTGGTGACCCCTCAAGCCTCCTGAAGCAGTTGCATCAGAGCCACCTTCGACCGGTGGTGGTCGTATCAGAGGCGTTCACTCCGGAGTACGCTGAAGCGTTGCGAACCGCCGACGGTATTGTCGCACTCGAAACGCGCGTAGGCGATGCAGTGGTCCCCGATCAAATGCTAAAGTACGCACCACAGGTCGCCTTAGTTGACGCCCAGGGCAAGATCACTGCAGTGCCAAGCTCCGCCACGCCTCTCGAACTGTTCTTGCGATTAGGAGGCAATCAGGAATGAAGCGAATCGAACGAATTCGTGCCCTCACCATGGTGGAGGCGCTCGTCATCCTCGCGATCATCGCGATGCTCACCGCGCTGGTTTATCCGGTCTTCGGGCACCTGAAGCGGAAGATGAACGTCTTCACCTCGATGCGGCAACTTCGTGACATTCACGTTGGTGTGGAGTTGTACCGACACGAGTACGGAGGCGTGGATGTGTTTACTTCGTACAAGTCGTACTACACACTTGCGATCCCTCTTGCGGAGAAGACGCTTCCGTTCAACCCTCACCTGCCTGGCATTGACCACCGTTCGGACACCTGGGTCAGCCCTTGCGGCAACCGGAACCCGCTTCTTGCGGATCGCGAACTAACCGTTTTCCGCGGTATTCATGGCTGGTTCCAGTACACCGCCGGAATGTATGAGCCGGGGTGGCTAGACCGGTTCGGCGGGGATGTGAGAGATGCATTCCTGGACTACATCCCAAAATACCGTTCGAACATCGTTTTGGCGGTTGACACCAACTGCAACCCGCCAGGAACGAAGATGGGGGCTCCATTGACGCGCAAGCGCGGCATCGCGCTCCTACTGTCGGGCCAGGTCGTGAACAAGTACGCGACGGGCAGTGCCGTTTATCTGGAGTGGTACTCTGACCCACCGGATTGACGACGTTTGCAGAATTTCACGTACATCATACAAAACGGAGGAAAAGATCATGAACAGAACATTGAGACAGTTGATGAAGGCCCTCGGTCTGCTGATGGTGCCTGCAGTGGTGGCACTCGGGTACCTGACCAGCTTCTCTCAGGGCATTCCGCCGCAATCGCCGTGCGGGGACCCGCCGGGGTGGGAGCACCGATGCTCGACCGGCCTTGGAGGGTGCGACACCCACCGCGTGTGCCAACTGGAGAGATCCCTGGTGACTGTTTTGCAGACCTGGTGCTGCTATGAAGACGATCGGGCCAATTGCGTTCAGGTGCAGGGGGGTTGGGAGTGCTGTCCGCTCGACCCGCCCTCTTGGAAGGCAATCTGCAAGGAAATGGGACGTGACCGGCACAAGGTGTGCCGCGGCACTCGCTGCGAATTTCCGTAAGGAGCAAGCCATGATTAGTCGGCCGATCGCAATTGCCGGAGTCGTCACGCCTCTGGAACTGTTCTTGCGATTAGGAGGCAATCAGGAATGAAGCGAATCGAACGAATTCG
>PSLA01000021.1:0-36270 GCA_040289295.1 Armatimonadota bacterium | reverse complement strand
AGTGCGCCGCCGGGCGCGAGCTCGGCGGCGCCGGGGATGTCCTCGTGGGCGCCCTTGACATGGGCCGGCTGGCTTTGGTGTGCCGCTGGCTCTGCACCCAGCGTCAGCGCAGGCCGCCTGGCGGCGCGTGGCGCTGGGTCGAAAATCAGTTACGGAGTAACTCCTCGCCAGAAAAGCGAGGCGGGTGAGAGTTTCACTGGAACCCCATCTCGGCAGCAGGACAGATTATGACAGCATGACGCCCCTCCAAGTCGTTCTCCAGATAGGCCTGCATAGCGCATGACGTTGTACTTCGATGGGCTACTTAAAGCGGGCTTCGCGCTGCGGGACGTCGAAACGGTTCCAGAACCGACCACTCTTACCGTGTTGGTTGCTACGGTTGGGATCTTGGTGGCGCAGCGGCGGAGGCGCTGAACTCCAATCCGAAAACCTGGGCGAAGGCGCGAATCGCGGGCGCAGACGCATCCTCCATCGTCACCTCGCGACCGCACTCTCGGGTCAGCGAAGTCACGGCATACTCGCGGATGCCGCACGGCACGATGAGCGAAAACGGTGAGAGGTCGTTGTTGCAGTTCAGCGCGATGCCGTGCAGCGACACCCAACGGCTGACCTTGATCCCTATGGCGGCGATCTTCCGTTCGTTCACCCAAACGCCCGTGTTCGGTGGAAAGCGATAAGCGTCGAGGCCGAACTCGCGTAGGGCGACGATTATTGTCATTTCGAGGTTGCGTATGAAGCGATGTAGGTCGCGACCTTGCTCACGCAAGTCGAAGATCGGGTAAAGAACCAGTTGGTTTGGCCCGTGGTAGGTGACGTCGCCGCCACGATCCGTCCGGACGACCTCGATGCCTCTGCGTTCGTACTCCTCCGCGGGTAGCAGCAGGTTCTCGTCGTGGAAGTTCGCGCCGAGGGTGAGGACGGGGTCGTGCTCCACAAGTAGAAGTGTGTCAGGAACCTCCCCGGCAAGGCGTTTGCGGTGATACTCTTTCTGTAACTCCCAGCACGGCACATACGCCATTCGACCCAGCCGCACAACGTCAGCTTTTCGCATGACTTGCCTCCTTTGTGACCGGGACAACGTAGGGTCCGTCGGGCAACACGGCGATGCTCTTGCCGTTCGCTTGATCCACCTGGTTTTGCAATGCCCGGCGGTTCGCCTCAGCCTCGTCCTCCATGGGTTCCCCTTCGACGATGGGCGTCAGCAACATCGCGCGCAACTCTTCCGTCGGGATTCCGCCGCACGCGAAGCGCAGGTTGTCCACGCCGGCCCGCTGCAGCACCTTGCAATGCATTTGGAAGCCCCATTGGTCGTGGAGCACCTCGTCGCTTGAAGCGATCCAGTCGAGAAACTCCCTCCAGCGGCCGCCCCAGTTGCGCATGATCGCGGTGAACAATGGGCTGTCGAATCCTTCTGAGCAAGCCGACGCGCACACGACCACCCCACCCCGATTGACGATCGGCAGCGCCGAACACATGCCCTTGCCGCTTTGATAAAAAGTCTTGTCGATAGAGTATCCGCCGACGCAGGTGATGACGATATCCTTCTCGCCTGTGCACTCTGCCATCGTCCACCTGCTAACCTGCCGCACGCCTTCTTCGAAAGCCTTCCGCCAATCGCCCGCGAAGACTGCTGCGAGCCGCTTGTCCTCCGTTAGCCCGACGTTGACGAGGAATTCAATCCGCGCTTGCTCCACAACGTCCATCGCTTCGTCGTGCAGTGGGTTGCCTTTGAGCGAGAAGTTCGTCGCACTTGGCGAATCGAGGAGCCGAAACCCGTGGAAGTTCATAACGGTTTCGACGTTAAGCAATCCGGGGCAGACACCCTTACGCCCTCCACTGAATCCCGCCATGAAGTGCGGCTCTATGAAGCCGGTAACGATGCGGAAGTCCGCTTCCATGTAGATGCGATTGATCCATGCGCGCGTGCCGAACCGCGTAGGCTTCGGGAGCGCGACCAACTCTTCGCGACGGTCGCTGCGGTGATCCACGACGCGATACTCGTTGAGCATTCGCTCGCCGAGCATATCGCGCTTCTCGGCGTCAGTTGTGGGGCGGTGCATCCCCGTGGCGATGAGAATCGTCACGCCATTCTTCGGGACGCCCTGCCGATCGATCGTGTCGAGGATTGGCGGGAGGAGCGTGCGGTTCGGAACGGGGCGGGTGATGTCCGAGATCGTAACCACGAGGCTCGTCGGCTTTCGCGCTGCGAGGCGTGCTGCCAGCGGTTCCGCTCCGATGGAGGATTTGAAAGCGCTGCGTACAGCCCGCTCAGGGTCGGCAACCGCCGTTGCGCCGGAAGCGCGAAGGATTTCAGCGCTTTCCGGTACTTTTATCAGGATTTCAAGCCGGTCGTAGCGAACGAACGTTTCGCCTAGCACCTCTGGGATTATGCCAGAATCAGGTACCGGAGACGCATTTTTCTGGCAAACCGGGAGCAGAACGTGCCCCAAGAACCGTATGCTAGGTAGATGTAGAATCATGGTGAGGCGGGCATACACCGTTATCGAGCTGCTGGTGGCGATTGCGGTCGTCGCTGTGCTGGCGGGCATCATGACGCCTGCGTTCCTGATGGCGAAGGAGAAGGCGCGCGCCACGATGTGCATCAGTAACCTCCGCCAAATAGGCACCGCGATGCTCCTCTACGTGCAGGACTATGACGGCGGCTATCCACACGACGCCGGCCCTCGGTTCACGCCCGGGCTCGACGTTGACTTCTTGGATCGAATCCGCTCTTTCGACAGCGCCGATGAGTCAAACCGCTTTGACGCCCGACCCATCAAAGATTTGCTTGAGCCGTACGTGATGAACGACGGCGTCTGGTATTGCCCTTCCATGTGGGTGCGTACTCTTCCGCAGAGCCGACCGGGCACGAACTATCAGGTGAACCCTTACCTCGTCGTTAACAACATCCCCGACCCCGGTCAGCCGCACAGCGGCCCTGTGCGCGAGAGCGACATCGCGCGGCCGTCCTCCGTCGCGGTGTTCTTCGATTTCTACTTGGCCGGCAAACGACTGCATCGCGACGGTCGCAACGCCGTTGCTACTGACGGACACGTGAAGTGGCAGCGGAACGGTCAGGAGTTGATCGTGCTCCCCTGGTGGATCACCGACTGACCCGGAGCTTGGGTATAACTTGCGCTCACCGAGCAGGGGCGTAGCTCAGCTGGTAGAGCAGCGGTCTCCAAAACCGCAGGTCGCGGGTTCGAATCCTGTCGCCCCTGCCACGCTTGTCAGGTGACCGCTCACACCTCGACCGTCTCCCCAGCCTGCACCAGCACCACGTCGCCTGGTACGCGGCCGACAAAGTCCTCTGGGTGCTCCGTGTGTATTGGCAGCACGGTCGCGGGGTGGACGCTCTCGATCCACTCGAGCAGATCCGGCCCCGATGCGTGGCCGGAGATGTGCGCCGTTTGTACTTCCTGTTCATCCCGCAGCAGCCCGAACCGCGACAGCCAGTTGCGCAGCTTTCGCTCGTCAATCACCATCTCCTCGGAGAACGGCTCAGTGGCGGCGCGCACGTACACGCTGCCGATGGGCGGATCGAGGTCAATCAGCTCTTGAATGTCGAAGAACCCCGCGTGCAGAATGAATCTTGACGGCTCGCGGCGCACGTCGTAGGCGCGCACGCCGCCGTAGTAGTGCTCAAGAAGCCGCGAAACGACGGAATCACGCTCTGCCTCCGCCCACTGTCGCCGCACCGCCGCGGTTTCGTCCTCGGTCCACTTTCCCTTCGGACCTAGCTTGAACAGCTGTTGCTTGTAGTCCGAGGGAGAGTACAGCATCGAGCCGGACCTTTCGAGATACGCACGGATATCTCCGAGTGAGGAGAGAGCAGGAAAGAGAGCAGGGTGCTCTTCGCTGAGTCGGTGATAGAGAGCGAGGGTCCTTGGGCTTGCAGCCAGCGTGCGACCTGCCTCGCGCGCAACCTCTGTTACCGTTTGAAAGCGCGCGATGTCCTTCCATGCCCAATCGAATATGACAAGCCCCGGTGAGCCCGCGACTACTTCCGCGAGTTCCCTCCGGACGGCGTTTTCATCGTCTGCATGTTCGTTACGAATGCGCGTTCCTTCGGTGATGAGCAGCTCGGGCCGCAAGTCACGCGTGCGCGAGCGCAGTCTTTCCGTGAGGCTGTTCTTGCCACGGCTCCAGCGGCCGTTGAACCGCAGATCCCCCGTGTAAAGCGCGCGCTTGCCGCTGGGTGTCGTGATGAGGAGGGCGCAACATCCGGGCAAGCTGTGGTCAACCGGGAGCGCCTCCACACGAAAGCCCTCGACAACCACCTCGCGGTACTCTTCCAAGGTTACGACCTGCCTGTGAACCCGCTCGGTCCCAATTGTCGGTGCGCCGGGGAAGCGCGAGCACTGGCCCGCGGCGTCGATCACCCTGCGCCGGACGGTGAGCGCCTCCGAGTCAATGCGCTGCGGCACAATCTCCTCCATCACGGCGAGGATCGTTCGGGATACCGGCGTGCAGCCGAGCGCGATGCGCTCATCGAGGTAGCCGACATGACCTACGTGGTCGAGGTGCGCGTGTGAGAGCAAGACGGCGGCGGCTCGCGCACGTCCCTCCTGCTGCACGATCTCATCGTAGCTGCGGACGCCCGCATCGAACAGAGGCGCTGCTTCGGGCGGCAGCCCGGCATTCTCGACGACATCTGGCGTGCTGACCAAGTCGCTGCGATAGATACCATCGATGCGCGGCGTTAGCCCAAGGGCGAGCGAGTCGCGCAAATGCGAACCGGTTCGCGGCTGCACGAATTCATCGAAGAACTCGCCCGCGCGTCCCATCGGCAGGCCAAAGTCGAGGAAGAGCGCCGAGTCTCCATCCTCGATGAGAATCTTGTTTCCACCAATCTCTCGTACGCCGCCGTAGCAGGTAACTCTCATCGCAAGGTTACTCTTTGGAATCTCGGACGAGCGGGCTGAGGTCAATCCTGTCGCCCACTCTTACGCCGTGGTGGTCGAACCATCCCGCGTGCATCTCGAGCGCGTACTGCGCAGGCTCGGTCGAGCGGTAGGTTTGCTCGTCGAGTGCGGACATTGTGTGAATGGTGACGATAGTTCCATCGCTCCTCATGAATGCGATGTCGAGCGGGATCAGCGTATTCTTCATCCAGAAGCTGAGGTAGTCAACGTCTGGAAACACGAAGAGCATGCCGCGGTCTTCAGGCATTTGGTCATCCGTCACAAACATCAGCCCTTCGGTTCGCACCTCGTCGGTGTCGGCGACCCAAGCAGTTACCCTGACGCTTTTCACCATGAGAGAAATGGTCCGTAAGGTCTCGAGTGGAGTGCGCCGTTGCTCGAGTGACGCCGGGCGAGGCTCGCCTTCTGAGTTTATTGACGCCGGCGATTCACCGTTTGCTGTCTGCGGCACTGAAGGGGCCTGTTCACACCCAGCGATGGCTGCGGCGGCGACGAGGGCGGCGAGCCATGTCGTCGCATTCATTGCGCTGCTCCTCGGATCAGTTCGATGGCAAGGTTGGTAAGCCCTACAAGGTCCTCCTTGCTCACGTGCTCGTTGTGGGTGTGAATCTCCCTCATTCCCGTTCCGCAGACGATGCTCGGTACGCCTCTTTCGTTGAAAGCGTTTGCGTCGCTTCCGCCAAGGGTTTGGCGCAAGTCCCCGCTGTAGCCGAGTCGCTTCGCCGCTTCTACGGCGAGCGCAACGACTGGTTCGGTTTCGGCGATATGGTAGCCCGAATAAGCCCTCTCGTATTCGAACTGGACTTGTGCGCCCATCTCCGTCGCTCCCGCTTCGAACCGCTCGCGCATGTGGGCGATCTGAACCTCGAGTTTCGCCGTGTCAAACGATCTTGCCTCACACCTGACAACGCATTCGGCTGGCACGACATTCACTCCGCTTCCGCCTTGAATGATGCCGGCGTTGGCTGTCGTCTCCTCGTCAATGCGCCCAAGATTCATCGCGGCGAGCCCCTTCGCCGCAGCTTGGATTGCGTTGATGCCGTGCTCGGGGTCTTTGCCGGCGTGAGCGGGTTTGCCAATCACCCGGGCGTTCAGGAGGTCGTGAGTTCCAACGCGATTCACAAACGTCCCAACGGGCGGACCGGTATCGAAGACGTACCCGAAGTCCACCCCAAGGGATGCGATGTCACACTCGAAAGCCCCCTTGAGGCCAATCTCTTCGGCGACGCAAAAGACGAGATACACGTCGCCGTGCGGCTCTTCGGACTCGATGAAATGATGCGCCGCCTCGATGGTTGGCGCCATCCCCGCTTTGTCGTCTGCGCCGAGGATGGTGTCGCCCTTGCTGTAGTACACGCCTTCGCGCTCTTCGATCTCGAGGCCCGCTGTCGGCTCGACGGTGTCCCAGTGCGCCGACAGGAAGATCGCTCTTGCGTCCGGCTTGGTCGCGCGCAAGACTGCGATGACGTTGCCGGCGTTGCCTCCGATGCGATCGGCGGCGTTGTCTTCCCACACGTCGAGGCCCATCCGCTCGAGGTACGCCTTGCCCCAATCCACCACCTCTCGCTCCTGCAAAGAGGGCGCGTTGATGGAGCACAAATCACAAAAGAGGTCAAAAAGTCGCTTTTCGTTCATCCGCATCGAGGCCTCAAGGTGGAATATACTCGACAGAGAATGTCGAAAGGTGAGTACCTTCAGTACGGAGGGCAAGCGGTCATCGAAGGAGTGATGATGCGCTCGCCTAAGTACTTTGCAATCGCCTGCCGGGTGCCTGCCGGGCGCATCGTCGTGCATTCCGAACCCGTGACGAAGACCTGGGTTGGCCGACAGCGGTGGCTGAAGTTAGCGTTCCTGCGGGGCACATTCGCGCTCCTGGACGCAATGGCGCTCGGCGTACGCGCGTTGAACTTTGCCGCACAAGTGCAACTCCAAGACGAGCAACCGGCTGACGACGGGAACGGTGAGCCGCCAGCCGTTGCAGAGGATGGCGCGGAGCCGCTGCGTTCTGACGAAGGCTCGGAGATCCTGCACGCTCGCGGCGACGAGAGCGGATCATCGCTGATGAAGGCCGGTGTCGCGGGCGCGATGATCGCCGGCCTCGCGATCGGAGTGTTTCTGTTCGTGATGCTTCCCGTGTGGGTGGCGCAGCCGATTCGCAATCTGGGCGGCTCGCTCATCGCCACAAACATCGCCGAGGGTATCATCAAGGCGGGCATCTTCCTCGGTTATATCGCCCTCATCGGGCAGATGAAAGAGGTGAGAGAGATCTTCAAGTACCATGGCGCCGAGCACAAGGCGATCAACGCCATGGAGGCAGGGCAGGAGTTGACGCTTGAGAACGCCCGAGCGCAGACGCGCCTGCACCCGCGGTGCGGCACCAGTTTCGCGATCATCGTGCTCATCCTCTCCATCATCGTGTTCACCTTCCTGCCGAGGGAATACGGGATGTCCACGACGTTCCTCAATACGATCGTGCGCATCGGGCTGAAGTTGGCCGTGGTGCCGCTCATCGCCGGCGTGAGTTACGAGGCGATTCGGATTGCCGGTAAGTTTCGCAACCAGGCTTGGGTGAAGTGGGCGTTCGCGCCTGGATTGGCGACGCAGTACCTCACGACGCGGGAGCCGCGTGACGACCAGGTTGAGGTGGCGCTCGTCGCCCTGCGCACCGTGCTGCAGCGCGAAGAGGAGGAGGCGCGCGCATCTGAAATCAAGGAAGCTCTCCAATCAGCGGAATCCGAGGAGTCCGCGTCCACCCATTAGTCTATTTCCCACGCTGGGCGGCAAACCGTAAATATCCCAGGTTGTCCTACCGATAATCGTACTAAGGTGGACCTGCCTCGGTTGGCGATGCAAATCGGTCGGAGCGAAAAGGTCGCTGTTATGCCCCACGTCGCGCTTGAAGCGGTGCGTAAATGCTCCTGCGAGAACGCATCGCCCAAAGACCTCGAGAAGGTTCTCGCTGCCGACCCTGGCCTAGCGGCACGAGTCATCAAGATCGCAAACTGTCCGCTTTACACGACCAGCGGTGACGTTACGACCGTCTCGGGAGCAGTGCAGGTGCTCGGGCTGCGCGCGCTCAAGGGCGTCATTTTTGCCGCAGCCTACGACGAGGCGATCGCCCACGTGCCCGGTAACGCGGGGATTGACCGCAAGGCAATCTGGGTGCACAGCCTATTGACCGCATTCGCCGCCCGAGAGATGGCGCCTCGGCTCGGGGGCGAGAGTGACAAGGCGTATGTCGCCGGCCTGCTTCACGAAATCGGCCTAATTACTCTTGCGCGCCATGCACCGGAGGTCGTGTCCCGTATCCTCGCCGCAGCGGAGAAGGAGGGCCGGTCAACCGACGACGTGTCAATCGACGTCCTTGGATTCACGGCTGGCGACTTGGGCGCGGTCATCGCGGAGAGCTGGCGCCTTGGAGCGCACGTCGCCGCCGCAGCGACGTTCATCACCCGGCCAGCACTCGACTCGTCCGAAGTCACGCGTCCGATTACGTTCTCCGTCGCAGCGGGTCACGTACTGGCGCTGCGTGCAACAGCGAAGCCGGGCGAAGAGATCGCCATTCCCGCAGGCCTACAAGAACACCTCGAGTCCTTCTCCCAGAAAGAGATTGAAGAGCTGATGGGGCGCGTGCAAATGGGCGTCCAAGAGGTTACGTCTGCATTCGCGCCCTCTCCCCCCGGGAGAGGGCAGGGGTGAGGGTGCGAGTAGAATCGGAGGCGTAGTGCCTGCGATTCGGGTCGTTGTCTCCGGGCATGTTCAGGGCGTGGGCTTCCGCGGCTATGTACTGCGGGAGGCGAGGCGTCTGGGCGTGCGCGGCTCGGTGTGGAACCGAGCGGATCGGTGCGTTGAGCTGCTCGCCGAGCACGAAGACGAGGCGACGCTGAGCGCCCTCGTCGAGCGCATCCACAGGGGCCCGGGGCTGGTCACCGACGTCCAAGTAACGCCCACCACGCCCATCGGTGCCGCGGACTTCGTGGTTGGTTATGGCGGCTAGAGTGGCGCCGGCGGTATTATGGCAAGAGCAATGGGGTGTTTCGTCCAGTTTACGCCGGAAGAGAAGCAGTTCCTGGCATCCGTTGACCGGTTTGTTGAAGAGTTCGTTTTCCCCAATACTCGCAAGTGGGAGACCGACACCTTTCCTCCAGATATCTGGAAGCGGTGCGCGTCGCTTGGCATAACTCACGTTGTGCTACCGAAGGGCCTCGGCGGGTTGGGGTACTCCTGTGTGACGTATGCCGAGATGTGTCGTCGCATTGCGCAAGGCGATCCGGCGCTTGCGATGAACGTCGCTGCAATCAACGCCCTGTGCGTTGCGCACTTCGATCGCTTCGCGAGCGACGAGCAGCGCGCAAAGTATCTTCCTGGCATTTTGAGTGGTGAGTGCCCGCTCGCCTGGGGGCTAACCGAGCCGCTCGCCGGCAGCGATGCTCGCTACGTTCAAACACGAGCGACGCCAATACCCGACCGCCCAGGCTTCTTCCACCTGAATGGCGAGAAGATGTTTACGACGAACGGCGGCTTCGCTGGTCTCATCATAGTCATCGCTCGATTGGATGACGAGAATCTGTCCGCCTTCCTCGTGGAGAAGGATCAACCCGGAGTGATCGACCGCGGTCGCATCGAGACCGTGGGCGTCAAGGCATCGTACACGTGGCGCTTCGAGATGAAGGATGCCGTCGGTTGGCACACCCCCGGCTCGTTTGAGGAGGTCATTTCGCTCCTCTATCGCGGACGCGTGGGGATCGCCGGAATGGCGCTCGGCATCGCAGAGAAGGCGCTTGAGTTGGGAAAGGCGCACGCGCGCGAACGCGTCCAGTTCGGGCGACCGCTTGCTAAGATGCAGTCCGTGCAGAACATGATCGCCGACTCTTCGATGGAGATTGAGGCGGCTCGTCTCCTCGTTCACAAGGCCGCTCGGATGCACGACGAGGGCATGCCGATCGTGAAAGAGGCGTCGCATGCGAAACTGTTTGCAAGCGAAACTGCGAGAAACGTGACGAACCGCATGCTTCAGATCTTCGGCGGGCGGGGCATGATGCCCGAGTACCTCGTGGAGAAGCTATGGCGTGACGCCAAGCTTACCGAGATCGGTGAGGGCGCGAGCGAGATTCAGCGCCTCATCATCGCGAAGCAAGAACTCGGTTAGCGCGAAAGGCTCGCGAGACGCTCGCCCTCCCTACGCTGCTCACCCGCGTCCTATACCTTTCACCCAAAGCGTGTAGTGGTCCGTCCATCCGCGCGAGTTCAAGTGATAAAGTCGCTTGACGATCTCGCACATCTCCCCTTCGTGGTGGACGAGAACATCTCCGACGTCTGGCAGCGAGTCGAAGTGGCACTCGAACAGCGCCTCCTTCGTATCCTCCGCGACAACGTAGCATTTCAAGGCATCAGGCATGGCTGACCTCCTGGGGCGTTCCCCTTGCTATAGTATATCGCTACTCCGAACGCAGTGCAACGATCGGGTCAAGTCGGGCGGCGCTCCATGCCGGGAACAGCCCAAAGACCATGCCGACAGCAGCTGAGAAGACTAAAGCGCCGATTCCCGCCACCCACGGGAAAGCGACGGGAATTGTCAGGTCCGCGGCTACCTTCAGCAGCAGTGCCCCACCGTATCCCAGAGCCATCGCAGTCAACATCCCGATGACTCCGCCGACGAGGGACAAAACGCCTGCCTCAACGAGGAACTGAATGAGAATCGCCGGTCGCTGCGCCCCGACGGCCATGCGCAGGCCGATCTCCCTTGTTCGCTCCGTAACGGATACGAGCATGATGTTCATGATGCCGATGCCGCCAACAAGGAGCGAGAGCGCCGCGATTGCTGCTAGGAGGATGCCGGCCGCACCAACGACTGATTGAAACAGATCGAGAAAGCTTTGGCGGGAGTCAACGCGATAAATTGGTCTGTTCTCGCTTCTGTTCATCATAACGCGCCACACGTCGTCCATCGCTTGGTCAACGGTGTAGCCGGGCTTGGGCCGCATAGTGATCATCATGATGTTGTCGCTGCCGATCCATTTGTCGAGAGCGGTGGTCAGCGGTACCACCATCGCTCTACCCATGGATTGACCGAGGAACTCCATGTTCTTCATCACGCCGACCACCTCGAACGCGATGCGCGGAAGCGTAACCCGCTGCCCGATTGGGTCTTGGTTTGGGAACAGGCGGTCACGAAGGTCCTCGCTGATGATGCACACGTTCGCGCGCCCCTTGTGATCCGCCTCGGTGAACGGGCGTCCGGCGATGACTTCATACCGGTTGAGTTCTCGGAAGTTCTCGTCGCCTGCCATGACTGAAACGGATCTCGCCTCTCTCGCGCCCGCGCGCGCCACCTGTCCATCCAACTGGTGCGACGCGCTCGCAACGCCGATGGTTTCGCATCTGTCTATCACGTACTGTACGTCATCGAGGGTGAGGCCTTCAATTCCGCCTAGGGACTGGCCACGCATCCGACCGCCCGGGTCGTACATCAGAAACAAGGTGTCCGCGCCGAACTTGGAGAACTCATCGTTGATGTAGAGGCGAAAGCCGCTGGAGATCATCACGATGAGCGTGACGCTCATCACTCCGATGATGACGCCCAGCATCGTGAGAAACGCGCGCAGTTTGTGCAGCCTCAGCATCGCAAACGCGATACTGACCGACTGCCCAAAGACTTGGAGAAACTGGCGAGGGCCGGACATCAGTTGCCCTTCCCGCCGGAGTCCTGTTCGCCCGGTCCTGCTTGCATGAATCCGCGGCGCGAGGGCCCGCTGAACGGCGGTTTCTGCAGGCGGTCACCCTCGCTCACGCCTTTGAGCACCTCGTACCAAGCGGCGCTGCGCAGCCCAATCTCAACGCGTGTCTTCTCCGCCTTGCCGTTACGGCCCTTGCGCAGCATGACGAACTGCCCTTCGTCGTCTTCGCCTACGTACTCAATCGGCACCCTTAGCACGTTCTTCCGTGAGGCGACCTGGATCGTGCATCGAGCGGACATGCCGGGGCGAATGCGCGCATCGGAGGCAGCGAGTTGAACCTCCACCCTGTAGCGAACGACCGCGTCCTGCCCAATGCCTTGAGCGGCTTGCGTGTCGCTTGCAGGAGAGATTCGAGAGACCTCACCTTCGAACTTCTCATCCGGCAGAGCATCCACCTCGACGAGCGCCTTCATGCCCACTCGTAGCCGGGCAACGTCAATCTCGTTGATGCTGAGCGTCACCTGAAGCGCGCCGAGTTGGGCGATCTCAACGATCGGTGTGCCGCCGCTGAAACTGCTGAGCGCAGCGACCAACTCGCCCTCCTCGACGAGCTTCTTCGTCACGACGCCCGACATTGGCGCAACGATCCGAGTCTCCGAAAGTTGTCGCCGGCTGTCAGCCACCGCGCTCCGAATCTGGTCAGCTTGCGCACGCGCCTGCACCAGGGACTGCTCCTCGATGCGGATGCGGCGGAGGTCTTCCTTCGCTTGCTCCAACGCCGCTCTTGCCTCCAGGTAAGCCTGTTCTTTGTTCTTATCGAGGTTCGCGCGGGCGACCGCCTGGTCGTACGCAGCTTTCGCGGTTGCGACCGCTTGTTCGGCGGAGCGCAGCTCGCTTTGTTGCCTCGGCTCGAGGCGGTTGAAGGCGTCGAGGGCGGTTCGATACGCTGCTTCGCTCGCTTCCATCTGCGCCCGCGCCGCATCCACGTCCCTCTGCGCAACGTAGCCTTTCTCCAGAAGTCCTCGTAGCCGCTCGTAGTTCGCCCTGTCGGTCTCGGCGGCCGCTTTGGTCCTTCGGAGGTCCGCTTCAACCTGGACGCGTTGCTGTGGATGTGTGGTGCTCTTCAGCAGGTCAAGGTCGCGTTGCGCTTGTTCCAGCGACAGACGAGCCTGCCGGAGCGAAGCGTCGGTCAGGGCGGGCTGGTTCTCGTACTCCCGCTTTGCGGCGACGAACCTCTGGTTTGCCTGCTCGACGGCTATCTCCAACTGCTTGCGCGTCAGTGTCAGACTCTCGAGGCTTCGCTTCGAACCCGCTTCCGCACCTCGGAGTTGGGCGGTTGCTTGCTCAAGCTGCAGGCGAATCTCCTGCGGGTCTATCTCCGCGATAAGCTGTCCCCGCTCGACGCGGTCGCCTTCATTAACGTAAATGCGGGCGATGCGGCCCGAAACCCTGCTCTTCACCTCGACGTCCTGCACCGCCTCGATCTTCCCGGTTTCGATGACGGTGACCTCGACGTCCCCACGAGTCACTTCGTGGCCGGTCGGAGTGGACGTGTCCCTTCTCATGGAACAGCCCGCAACAAGCAGGGAAGCCACAATCAGGCCTAATGTGGTTCGCATGTCCACCTACAGTACGGATGAGTTGAGAGTTTTGTTGCGGGCCTGGGGAACCTGAGGTGGCGCGCCCGAAGGGATTCGAACCCCCGACTTCCTCCTCCGGAGGGAGGCGCTCTATCCACTGAGCTACGGGCGCAACCTCGACAAGTATGGCACACGGAGGCACCCAAGGTGGTCGCTCTACGGGTCGCTTGGTGCCTCGTTGGAATCCACAGAACGTGGGCTACTGAATGGCAACGCCCATGCCCTTCAACGCCTCGATTTGCTGCGCTTTGAACTGCGGGTTTGCGCCTACCCAGCGGTGCTTGATCTCAAGCGTTTGCCCATCAAGGATGAGCACGGTCGGGATGGCGTTCACGCCGGCGATCGCGCCGATCCCCGCCTTGCCGCGCGGCGTCGGATCATGAAGCACTCGATAGGAGATGCCTTGCTGGGTGATGTTTTTCTGCATCGCGTCCCATTCGTCAGAGATGTTGATGCCGAGCACCATCAGGTCGGAATCCTTCGTCTTGCGGTCGAGTGCGATGACGTCGGGAATGATTCGCTGGCAAGGCCCACACCAGCTTGCGAAGAAGTCAAGATAGATCGCCTTTGCTTTGCCCTTCAGGCTGCCGAGCGTCACGCTCTGTTTCGTCTTGGCGTCAATCAACTTGAAAGAAAGGAACTTCTCCATGTCCACCGTGGGTTGCTGCGCCGCCCCTTGCTCGCCGCTGGGGCTTAGGGTAGGCTGGGCGTCGAAGGTCGTCTTCGTCGCCGTTACGGTCGCTATCACGCCCGCGGTAACCAACGCTGCTGCTGCTAGAGTATGGTTCATCTGTTCAATTCCTGTTTTGTGGGTTTGTTTGACCTACTCCTAGAAACGAACCGAAGCACCGTAAAGGTTCCAATGATCCTCTCGCGTGGTGGGCGCCGATGCAGGGCGGTGACTTCCGCACCCCCACATCTTCGTTCCTTGGCCCGACGTGCATGCTGATCAATCACTACGGGGGTTCGGGCGGCGACGCATTCCCCTATTTCTTCCGCAAGATGGGCCTCGGCCCACTCATCGGCATGCGCACATGGGGCGGATTGGTAGGCATTCACGGCTCATACCCGCTGATGAGTGGTGGCGCGGTGACTGCTTCTCAGTTCGCAGTGGGGGACGTAGCCCGCGAAGGGCCGCAGTGGGTTGTCGAGAACATCGGCGTTCCCCCCGACATGCAAGTGGACAACACACCCGAAAAAACGTCGCAAGGACTCGACCCTCAACTGGACGCGGCGATCGAGTCTATGCTGCGCGAACTTGAGCGCCGGCCCGTTCAAAAGCCCAAGCGTCCGCCGTATCACGACTGGGGCAGGGGCGGCGAATAGGCGCACGTTCGCCCCAGTCGTGATACGGACGCATGCGACGGACTACGTGCCCTCTTGCCAGCTGGTGAGGTACTGCACTTGTTCCGGAGTGAGCACGTCTATCTCGACGCCCTTGCTCTCGAGCTTCAGGCGCGCAACCTGCTCGTCAATCTCTTTCGGCACGGGATAGACGCCCTTTTCGAGGGACTTGGCGTTGTTGGCGATCCACTCGGCGCACAGCGCCTGGTTCGCGAAGCTCATGTCCATTACGCTGGCGGGATGGCCTTCAGCTGCGGCGAGATTGATGAGCCTGCCGTCACCCAAAACGAAAACGCAGTTCCCGTTTGCGAGTTTGTACTCGTCTACAAACGGCCGAATGTTCGCCCGTTTCTTGGCGATTGATTCCAGCCCGGGAATGTCAATCTCGACGTTGAAGTGGCCGGAGTTGCAAACAATGGCGCCGTCGCGCATTTGCTCGAAGTGTTCCTTGCCGATAACATGCTTGCAGCCGGTCACGGTGATGAACACCTCGCCGATTTCCGCGGCGCGGCTCATGGGCATCACCTCGTAGCCGTCCATGAGCGCCTCGAGCGCCTTGGTGGGAATAACCTCGCAGACGATGACGCGGGCGCCCATGCCTCGAGCGCGCATTGCCACGCCTTTGCCGCACCAGCCGTAGCCCGCGACTACGACGGTCCGTCCTGCGAGAAGGATGTTCGTTGCTCGAAGGATTCCGTCAATGGTGGACTGGCCGGTGCCGTAGCGGTTGTCGAAGAAGTGCTTCGTGTCCGCGTCGTTTACCGCGACGATCGGATAGGCGAGCACCCCGTCATTCGCCATCGCTCGGAGGCGAATGACGCCCGTCGTAGTTTCCTCTGTGCCGCCGATGATGCCATCGATAAGGTCCCGACGTTCGCTGTGCACGACGCCAACCGTGTCGGCTCCGTCGTCCATGGTGATCGTCGGCTTGATGTCCAGGGCTTGGTTGATGTGACGATAATAGGTCTCGTGGTCTTCCCCCTTGATGCAGAACGTGTGAACTCCCTCGTGAACGGTGAGCGAGGCAGCGACGTCGTCTTGCGTGCTGAGCGGATTGCTGGCGCAGACCGAGACCTCCGCACCGCCCGCCTTGAGGGTTTTGAGAAGGTTGGCAGTCTCCGTGGTCACGTGGAGGCAAGCGGTGATTCGCTGTTCCTGGAGCGGTTTTTCTCGCTCGAATCGCTCTTTAATCAACCTCAAGACGGGCATGTCTCGCTCCGCCCAGTCGATTCGCAGCCGGCCGGAATCGGCCAACGAAAGGTCTTTCACGTCACTCGCTACAGTTTCCATCACGCGGCGCAGTATACTTTGCCCCGCCTTGCCGTCTCTTGAGTATGGCGAAGGCAACGAATGTAAGCCAGGAGAGATGAGCACGACGAGCGCCACCGTAAGAATTGCGCGGTTCCTTGAGGGATTGGTCGAGAGCCGACACGGTCGTCAGCGGCTGCTGACGGCTCTCATCGTGTTTACCGGCCTCATCGTAATCGCCGGTGGCTTGGCTGCGCTGCTGATGAAGGACCCGTCCAGGGTGCTGATCGCGCTGACGGGCGTGTTCATCACCGTCGTGACGTTTGTCATCATGCTTGTGCGGCACGAATGGCTTCTGGTCGGCGCGATCATCTTAGGGCACACTATCTTTTACGGCAACTTTCCCCATCAGTTAGGCATGCGCCTCAAAGGCTCGGTTGCGCCTTCGGACTTCTTTTTCTTTCTCGCCTTCGTCGCTGGAACCGTCTACTGGATGGGACAGCGGCACCGCCCTCGAGTGCCTCTTTCGATCACGGTGGCTCCGATCGCGCTGTTCTGCTACTCTACGGCTTACATTTTGATAGCGTTCTTCTTGTGGGACCGCCAGGACAACGCTTTGATCCAGGCTGTGGGCTGGCTATACTTCGTGCTTGCGGTGCCGGCGTTCCTTTGCCTGACTACCGGGCGGATATGGAAGCCGTTCTTCCTGGTGTTCCTCATTCCGCAGTTTTTCGGCGCCGTGCTTTCCACCATGGCAGAGTTCGGCATCGGCGAATCGATCATAAGTCGGACAGGCTACGGCGGCCCCGCCGTTCGTTCGTTCTACGACGTGACGGTGAAAACCAATCTACTCGGGCCCAGCATCGTCGTTATCTTCTTGGGCTTGGCGATGCTCGGCTTTGCGAAGAAGCGGAGCTGGCAACTGTTGGCGCTCGGAGCTGTGCTCGCCGCGCTGACTGTTGTTTTCTTCGACCGAGGACGCATCCACTTTTTCGGCCTGTTCGTGAGCGTTCCCTTGCTGTACCTCTTCTTTATGCCGATGAAAGAGCGGTTCGCTTCGATGCTTCGCTTCGCCACCGCGGTGATCGTGCTCGTCCTGGCGATTCAAGGCATTGGCGGCAAGGTTAAGGACGGCTTCGATGAGTCGGTCAAAAAGGCGTACACTCGACTTGAGCTCATCAGCCGCCAGGCTATTCTCGCAGACCCCGGCATTGATGAGCGCCTCTTCCACCTCCGTCGTGCCGAGGCGCTCTTCAAAGAGCATCCGATCTTAGGCGCCGGGCCGGGCGTACGCTTTGGATGGGAGTTCCAGTGGGATACGCTCGAAAACCTGCCGATCACGTTCATTGACAACTCCTGGCTCTACCCCCTCGCCGTCGGAGGCGTGGTGGGTATGGGACTGATTCTGCTGTGCTATGCCGGCTTCCTCTACGCGGTCGTGAAGTCATACTTCCAGTTGCGGAACCGGTTCCACAAGGCGCTCGCCGCCGTGCCCGCATTGTACATGCTCTGGCTCTTCATCTGCAGCCCGGTAACGTGGTGGTTGATTGACCGCTACCACGTGGCGGCTCTGGCGATCTTTGTCGCGATGACACTAGCGTTAGTGCATCACGAGAAGGTGTACGGCTCGGACGTGCCCGTGATTGACATCTAAAGCGCGCTCTCGCCGCGCTCTCCGGTTCGGATGCGGATTGCATCGAGCACCTCGCTGATGAAGATCTTGCCGTCTCCGATCTCACCTGTCCTCGCCGCCTCTTGCAAGGTTTCGATGACCTGCTCAACCTGGTCGTCGCGCACGACGATCTCGATTCGCACCTTGGGAAGAAGGTTGACGGCGTAGGTGCTGCCTCGGTACAACTCGGTGCGACCTTGTTGGCGCCCGTGCCCGCGAACCGTCTCGATGGTCATGCCATGGATGCCGGCCTCCTCAAGGGCGGATTGCACCTCCTCCAACTTGTTTACGCGCACGATGCAGTCGAGGCGCTTCACGGCGGCGGGTTATACCTGCCCGGGGGCGCCTACTTTGTGAAGAGTCGCAAGAGGGTGAAATCCGCCACCGTGTCCGGTTCCGCCTCGGTGAGGTCGAGGAGCGTGATGAGCTTGATCCTCTCCGGCGAAAGGGTGCCGTCAGCAGAGCCGCTGTCTTCCGATTTCTGCATCTCGGCGAACCGGACGAAGACTTGCGACACCTCGTTACCCCCGGGGACCTGAGCGATCGCTTGCCACTTCTCGCCATCCGTCTCCTCGACCGCTATTACGATGCGAACCTCTTGAGGCGCGCGCACCTTCAACACCAACTCCTTCCCGCCCGCCAGCGTGCCAGGTGATACTGAGCGGATCATCGCGTAGAAGTGATTCGCCTCACGTTTGTAGTAAACGCGTGTGCCGCCAGCTTCACTTGGCGTCAGGGTGATGCCTATCAACGGCATCCACGAGGAGAACGACCTGTTGAATGCGTCCACCAAGCCCGTGCCCGTCATCTTCCCGTCTGCCGGCCGTTGTTCGAGAATTTGGAACTCGTCCATCCATACTACGTTTGTGCCTGTGCGAGGGCCGAAGAGGTACTCCATCGCCTCGCCACGTATGAACGTAGGTAAAAGGTCAACGAAACCGACCGCCGCCACCTTGTCGAGGTCGAGCTTGCGGTTCTGAATCGGGCTGTCGTCTGCGAGTTGAAAGTCCTCCAAGTTCGCGACAACCTTCGTCCACTTCTGCGCTGGCAGGTGTACCGGCAGGGTGAAACGCTCACCTTCGTCCTTTTCTCCGATGAGCAGCACCACAAGTGCATCCCGGGACGCTTTGAACCACGCGGCGATGCCCTCCGCCCCTTCAAGGTTGCCGACCTCGCGGATGACGAGTGGGATCTGCCCCTCCACAAAGACGTAACTCAATTCGAGGGCGCCTTCTCCTTCGCGCACGTCGGGCACGTTCGACGTTCGCCGCAGGGTGTAGGAAGGAGTCAATACCCTCCACCCGTTGGTGTCCCGCTCGAACGAGTCGTGAATCAGCGCACTCTGTGAAAGGGATGCAAGGGCAAGTAGGGTTGCCAGGCTCATCATCTTCTCCGTCAGACTACTTGCCTTCAGCGTACCAGAATCGGGAACGATACGCACGAAGGATGCTGCTCTGAGGGGACTTTGACCTACGAGGGGCCAGGAGAAATGCGGGGATGAACAACAGTCGAGCGCGGGCGGAGGAGGTTCTGAATGGGTTAGAGAGGCTGCCGGCGATGCCGGCGCCTGTTCTACGCGTGGTTCAGCTGGCGGGCGACCCCAACGCCTCAAGTGGTGAGATTGCAGACTGCATTTGCGCTGAGCCTTCACTGGCGGCGGACGTGTTGAGAGTCGCGAACTCCCCGTACTATGGCGTCCCTGGGGAAGTGACCAACGTACGCATGGGTGTCATCATGCTCGGCACAACCACCATCCGCAGCCTCGCTATGATGGCAGCGGCCTACACGTGGTTTGAGCAGCCCGAACTGTGCAGTAGGCGCGGTCAGGCGATGTGGGACCACTCCCTCTCCGTCGCCATCTTCGCCGGCTGCTTGGCTCGGCGATACGTGCCAACCGTCGAGGAAGAGACGTTCTGCTGCGGGCTGCTTCACGACCTCGGGAAGATCGTCCTCACGGTGTCGCTCACGTCTCAGTACGAGGCGATTCTGGAGCGAGCACAAACACGGCGCATTCCCGACGCGCAAGCGGAAAGACTTGCGCTCGGATTTGATCACACCGATGTGGGTGACATTCTCGCCGAGCGCTGGGGCTTGCCCGCAATGCTCAGGGAGGCCGTGCGGTACCACCACAACCCAGAGGCAGCACGACAGCATCGTGCCTTCGCTGAGTTCGTGAACGCGGCCGACTACCTCTACTGGCGGATGGTGGAAGGCGAGGCGTTCGAACCGTCACGACGGCCCGTCGATCCGGAAGTGGCGAGCAAGTTTGAACTCGGCAACCAAGAACGCCTCGACGAGCTCTTTGATACGGCGAACGCGAAGCGTGAAGCGTTATCCGTCCTGCTCAAGGCTGCGTAGGCGCGGTATACTAGCGGGGCGAGACGCATGGGAATGAAGCACTCATTGAAGGCGCCAGCGTGGTGGAAGAACACATACTTCATCTTTGGGTTCCTACTTTTGGTCGTCGCGATTCTCGGTTTTCTCCGAGGCGCGCGCTACATCATGGACCCCGGGCAGCCGTTTGCTGAGGCGCTGCCTTGGTACTACGTGTTCGCCTCCCTGATCTTCTTTGTGAATGGGTACGTTAGCCACAAGGCGTACCTGCGAGAGTACCATGCGCAAATGCAGGAGGAGTCCGATGCCGAAGTGTCACGTGACGGGTAAGGAGATACCCAACCTTCCCAAATGGCTGGATGGCGTGAACGTAAAGTTCCGATCCGATGAGGCTACCGACACGTCCTACGAGCGAATCCTCGCCATTACTGGTGGGCGAAGCAAACTCGTGACGGACGAAGAGGTCGACGAAGAGGAGATCAAAGCTGTTTTCGACGAAGAAGACAGCGAGGAAGAGGATGAGGAAGTAGAAGAAGTAGAAGACATAGAAGTGGATGCGCTCGCCCAGGCGGTCGTTGACGACGCAGCCGTCTAAGCCGCTTGGCGCCGATCTTGCTGGTGCGATTCGATGTAGGCAATGAAAACCTGGTCGGGCCAATCGCGGCTCGACCAAGCCCGTCGCACCTTAGCCAGAACCTCTTCAGGGGTGAGGCGCGCATCAACCTGCGCAGAAACCAGCCCAACGATGGTCGTTTCGCCCGCTGCGCCCGTGCGCACAACCGCTCGCGCCGAGACGACCCCAGGTACCCCGGCCATGGCACGCTCGACGCGTTGAAGGGTCGTTGGCCCCGCCTCACGCATGATCACATCCGCCGAGAAAGGCGTCATCTCTCCGGGTTCCTCTTTCCGTAGTATCGGCGGCTAGCTACCGGTACTTTAGACGGTTCGCTCGGAGATATGGGCGAGCGCCTGACGGTATTGATCCATTGAGTCAACGTCCGCACCGATGTCAGCGGCGCAGACCTGCACGGCCTTCAGCGAGAGCCCCAGCACTCGTCCGACCGCTCGCTCAAGGTACGCCACGGGTAGCGTTGCTGGCAACAGCTGCCCCAAAGCGACCCTCGCCAGCACTCCCAATCCCACCTGTCCCGCTAACCGCGTGGGGCTTTTGCGATTGCGGTAGGCTGCTGCGAGGTTCGGCATCAATCGGTCGAAGGCGTCGCGCCGAACCAGAAACAGGTTCCCGCCGGTGAAGCGCCCCTCGCGGGTCAGCAGGGAGGTCCTCTTCATATGAGGAAACGCCTCAGAACAGACGCGTAACGGGATGATTGGATAGTTCATGTCGAGCGACGCATCGGCGAGCGAGAGAAAGGTTTTTACCGACTCCGGTAGGAGGAACGGCAAGTCTGCGGCGCTCACGAACACCAGGTCGTGCTCGCAGGCTGCGATGCCGTTCGCAAGGCTGTCGGGGAGAGAATTCCCCGCGGCCACGCACGTCGCTCCGGGCGCTTCCGCGCCGACAACAATGACCCGAGCCACGTCGGCGCCAACGCCCTCGCGTAACGCACTTAACACTTGGTCGAGGATGGTCCCATCGCCAAACGGCAGGAGTGCGCGCAGGGAAACGCCCGTCCGCTCGCGCACGTCGCTGGGCGTCCTGCCGCCGGCGAGCACTACGATATCCACTCTGGCGCCGGCTTCTCCTTCAGGGTATGCGCTGGATGCGCCCAGTAGCCCTCGCGCCTGAGGGTACGGGCGATCTGGATGGCGTCGTCAAGTTCGTCGAACATGCCGAAGACCGCGGAGCCGCTCCCGCACAAGTGAGCCTCTTTTGCTCCTTCGGCTCGCAGGCGCTCGATGAGGCACATAGATTCCTGCGGCGCAACGATCTCGAAGTCGTTGCGGAACGTAAGTGGATCAGCCTCAACGGGAAGCGCCGGATGGGCCGGCAGTGCGTCCCATTTTGCATAGGCTTCGCGAGTCGAGACTTCAACCTCCGGCATCGCCACCACCAGCGGTACCTGATCGAACGGAGGCAATGGTGACACGATTTCGCCGCGCCCCTCACAGCCGGCAGTCGCGCTGGAGGAGAGGAAGAACGGCGCATCCGAACTCACCGCGGCAGCAATCTCGGCTAACGCCTCCGGCTGAAGGGGGCTGCCGAGCGAGAGGTTGATCGCGAGAAGCGAGCCAGCTACGTTCGAGCTGCCGCCGCCAAGCCCCGAACAGGGGGGTATCTCCTTGCGAAGCGTGAGCCGTACCGGTGGTAGTTCGATGTACTCCTTCAGCAGCGACGCAGCCCGCAGAACGAGGTTCTGATCGTTGTCAAGCCGTGGGTCTGAGCATACAAAGCCGAACTCCGAGGAGGGCTCGACGAGCAACTCATCGTGAAGGCTGATGAGTTGCATGATGGTGATGATCTCGTGCAACCCGTCCGTTCGTGTCGGCCCGATAGCAAGGAACGGGTTGATCTTAGCATGGCAGCGCAAGCGGAACGGCCTCATTTGGGTAGTCCTCCCCAGAAAGCGATGGCGATCGCCATCGCAACGGAAACGAGGAAACTGATTCCCGCGCCGTATCGCTTCGCGGCGATGAGCGTAACGCCCGTAACCGCCGCGACGCAAAGCGGCGTGAAGATGAGAATTGAGAGAGCGACGTCCTGGTATCCCGGCACCAGCGCCGAAAGTAGGGCAGCGAATAGGCCGAGGAGGATCGGCAGCCTCACGAGGTCGCCCCGCAGGTCAGACATCGCCGCGCACCACCCTGTTCAAAAGCAAGAGCGCGGTTGCGACCATCACGAGCGAAAAGACCACCCTAAGTCTCCGACCAGACAGCAAGCCGCTCACCCGGGCGCCGACCAGCGCACCCAGGAAGATACCGCCCGCGCTCGAAACCCCGAGCCACGGATGGAGGTGCCCGGACAATTGGTAGATGAGCGCGCTCGGCGCCGCGGTCATCCCGATTAGGAACGCGCTCGTTGCGGACGCGACTCGTTGCTCCGAGCCAAAGAGCAGCGCCATCACCGGCACGAAGATCAAGCCTCCGCCCACGCCAAGCAGCGAACCGAGGGTGCCGCCGAACACGCACGCGAAGCCTGCCCACACCCATGTCGCACCGGGCACTTTTATTGCGGCGGTTCCTCTCTGTGCCAGCATCTGCCAAGACACGATTAAGATGAGAATGGCAAACAGAACCGCGACCACGCAGGCGTTCAACACCGTTCCGAGGAGCGCACCGCCGACTGCGCCGACTGCCGTGGGTAGTTGCAGCGGGCCTGCGCGTTCAAGGTCGGTAATCCCGTCCTTGAGATACACGAGACTCGAGCCAAGGCTTGTCACGATAACCGACACGAGCGAAGCAGAACGCGCTTCTTCAAGCGGGATGCCGAGCACGCCAACCATAACCGGCACGAGGATGATTCCACCGCCCACGCCAAGCATACCGCCAAACGCCCCGGCTGCCAGTGAGACAGCAGCGACGGCGACCAAGGTGAGCGGCGCATAGTCCATCGAACCCGAGCCCGGATACCGTGGCCGTTTCTACCTGAAAGATGCGACCTGCTCGTCGAACATCGCCTTCAACTCGCGCGCCTTCTCGTCATAGGCGCTCGGATTAGGCCACGTGTTACGCGGGAGAAGCACGTCGTCAGGAACGTTTGGGCAGGACTTGGGCACCATAAAGCCGAAGATCGGATCGGGTGCAAATCCGGCTTCTCTAAGAGAGCCGTCCAAGGCGGCGGTGATCATTGCCCGCGTATAAGCGATCTTCATTCGCTCGCCTACACCGAAGGGCCCTCCGCTCCAGCCGGTGTTGACCAGCCAGACGTCCGCTTTGTGGTTTCGAACCTTCTCACGAAGCAGTTCGGCGTACCGTTTCGGTGGAAGGGGCAAGAACGGACGGCCGAAACAGGCGCTGAAGGTGGCTTGCGGCTCCTTCACACCGGCCTCCGTGCCCGCAACCTTTGCGGTGTACCCTAGCAGGAACTGATCCATCGCCTGGTCTCCGCTCAGGTGGCTCATCGGCGGCAGGACGCCGAACGCGTCCGCGGTCAGGAAAAAGATGTTCTTTGGATGGCCCGCCATGCCCGGGATAACGCAATTCTGGATGTGCTCAACCGGGTAACTGCAGCGCGTGTTCTCGGTGATCGAATCGTCGTCGTAGTCAGGCGTGCGATCCGGCAATAACACAACGTTCTCGAGCACCGAGCCGAAGCGAATCGCGTCGTAGATTTGCGGCTCGGATTCTTGGCGCAGGCGAATGCACTTGGCGTAGCAGCCGCCTTCATAGTTGAAGATTCCGTCGTCGCTCCAGCCGTGCTCGTCGTCGCCGACTAATCGGCGCTGGGGATCGGCGCTGAGCGTGGTTTTGCCCGTGCCGCTTAGCCCAAAGAAAAGAGCGGCATCGCCGCTCTCTCCAACGTTTGCCGAGCAGTGCATCGCCATAACGCCTTGCTTCGGCAACAGATAGTTGAGAATCGTGAATATCGACTTCTTCATCTCACCAGCGTATGCCGTGCCTCCGATCATCACGAGCCGCTGTTCGAAACTGATGAGGATGAACGGTTGGCTCTTCGTGCCATCTTGAGCGGGGTCTGCTTCAAAGTCGCAAACGTCAATCAGCGTCCAATCGGGTTGGAAGTTGACCAGTTCATCCAAGGACGGGCGGATGAGCAGCGTCTTGATGAACATCGCATGCCACGCCTTCTCGCAAATGACCCGCACGTTGATGCGATAACGGGGGTCGGCGCCGCCGAACGCGTCAACAACGTACAACTCCTTGCCCTGCAGGTATTCATTAACCCGCCGCTTGAGCGCGTCGAACCGCTCGGGGGGGAAGTCCTGATTCGCCTCCCACCAAATGTCCTCCTCGATGGAGGGCTCGCGGACGATGTACTTGTCCCCCGGAGTTCTGCCGGTGAATTGACCGGAGAGCGCGACGAGGGCGCCGTTGGAAGCGAATCTGCCTTCTCCTCGAAGGACTGCATGTTCCGCCAACGCTGCGACGGGCAGGTTGCGATGAAGGTTGGCGGCTCGCGAAAGATCAAAGTGAGCTGAAGATACGGGTGCGGTGGATGGCAAAGGTCAACTCCTTCGAAGGGAGCAGTCTACCCGACTCGAAGCGCGCAGGGCGGGTAAGCCGGCCGCATAGTCAATCTGCGGGCGCGGAAAACAACGGGTTCAGAACCCCGATGAGCCTAAGGAACCGATTGCCGCAACCAAGACAATATTGGCGAGGACCGCGAGAGCAGCAAGCACGATAGACATAATGAACGCGGTCTGCCCGGAGGAGTTTCCTGCTTGCCGCGCCTTGTCTGCAAAGTAGATTGCGACGAACGACAGCGGCAGGCAACACAGGAAACCCAGAATCATCAGCACCCATGCCGCCGTTAGGTGACCACTACCCGCTGTCGTCGTCTGTGGGGCGTAGTAGCCTGCGCGAGGATACGGCGACACGCCGGGTGGCTGCGCCCAGGGGTTCGCGGAAGCAGCGCCTTGCCGGAACGTAAGGCTCGCCAATGCGCTCGCGGGAAACCTTCGTCCGCCGAGCTCCTCTTCGAGCAACGTCTGGGGGGTTACCCTCCCTTCGTCCGTCCACCGCTGCAGTGTTAGTAGGTCGGCGGGGCCGTACTTCTGGCCGTCTGGCGCGATGACAGACCACTTCTCGACGAACGCATTCGGAAGAAAGCTCAGCCCCGCGACACTTTGAGCAAGAACTTGGGTGCCCGTGCCCTCTTCTTCCAGGACTGTTTCCGGTCTGACCCGGTTCTCGCTCGCCCACATCTGCAGTGTGGGCAAGTCCGCAGGGCCATACCTCCGTCCGTCTTGGCCGATGACGTACCAACGCACGACGTGAAGGTTACCAGCACAGGCTGGGACAACGGTGAGTAAACTTCGCTCGCTTTGCCCGCTTATCCTGTAACCCTCGGAGTCGAGGAGGAGGTTTTCGTGCTGGAGAAAGGGCGGCTAACGCCGACCCTGCAGTCCCTCGACTACCTTCGCAGGCTCTGGTGGAGCGACCTGAAGACCTATTGGGCAACCACGCATTCGAACTTTGCACGTGGCGAGGACCGGCGCGAGTGCTTTATGGGCAGCATCGAGATTTCTACCCGCGTTCACGACAGCGTGGACGCCCTGTTGGATGACCTCGTCGCACGAAGGACCGCCCTGGCGAGGGCGGTCCGTGGAGGGCGTGTAGTTCCCACGGGCGCATTGTTCACCCTCAACTCGCCCTCGAACACAGCCTCGACGCACATCCACGTCGGAGTGCCGACGACGGAGCGCGAACGAGTGTATCGGAACCTCGCGACGTTTGCGCCTCTGTTCGCACTCGCCTCGGCGAACAGCCCTTACGCGGCCGGCAGGCGCTGTGGGTTGAGTTACCGCCTTGCGCAGTCGTCGCTCATAGGCCCGCTGCGCGCTGATCCCGAGTACCGATTCCAAGACCTCATCATCAGCAAGCGACTCGGCACTGTCGAGTTGCGCCTCTGCGACCCCATGCCGGAGCTGACACGCCTACGCATGGTCCTCCGTGCCGTACGTGCCGTTGCTAGCTGGGGCGGTTCAGCGGACTTTTGCCCAGAAACGTACAATCATGAGCGTAAATCATGGACGATTCGCGGAGAGACACAATATATACAGGAATTGCGTCATAAGCTTGAACGTATTTGTGAGTTTGACCCAAGCCTTTCTGCCGACACCCTATCGCAACGCGTGGGGAACATCGCGGATGAACGCGGAATCGAGTCTGCATATGCCAAATTGGATCGTATTTGGCGCGAGCCCACTGGAGTGCCCGTCTGCCCGGAGAGCACGTCGGCGTGGCGCGCAGCTTCGGGGCTTCTCGGCTACTATGCCTTGCGTGTCCCGTGGATTGCGTGGAAAGGCTACAAGGAGTGGTACGGCAAGGCTTCATGATTTGCTGTAGGGGACTGGGTAAGCGCTATGGCTCTCGGTGGGCGGTTCGTCGTGTGGACATCGAACTCCCGCGTGGCGAGTGCCTCCTCGTCACCGGGCCGAACGGAGCGGGAAAGAGCACTTTGCTGCGCCTGCTGGCAGGTCTGGAAGCGCCGACTGAGGGCGAGGTGACTCTGTCGGGCGCGGTGGGCTTCACGTCGCCGGACTTGGCGGTGTACCCGAACCTTACGGCGCGCGAGCATCTTCGTTTCGCCGCGACGTTGCGCCGAGTGGAGCCTCAGGAGAGCGCTCTTCTGCAGCGAGTCGGGTTGCAGGAGCACGCCGAAAAACCCGCCGGCGCCTTCAGCACCGGCATGCGTTCGCGTCTGCGCTTGGCGCTCGCGATTCAGCACCAACCATCAGTACTGCTTCTTGACGAACCGACTGTGTCATTGGACGATGAGGGCCGTGAGATCGTTCGTCAAATCATCGAGGAACAGCGCGTGCGCGGTTGCATCGTTCTCGCGACGAACGCAGATAAAGACAGGCAGTTTGGGGATTGGGAGGTGCGGCTCGGTGCGTGAGGCGCTCGCGGTGTTGAAGAAGGAGGTGATCTCCGAGTTGAGAGGCAAGCATGGCCTGTACATGGCGTTCCTGTTCTCGATCGTAGCCGCGTTCGCGTTGGGCATGGCGAGTTCGCTGGAGCGACCGCCCGCGAGCATAGCCTCAGTTCTCGTCATGGTTCTTCTTCTGTTTTCTTCGATCTCTTCGCTTTCGCGGACCTTTGTCTTAGAGGAGGAGCAGGGAACGGGAGACTTGTTGCGGGTGCTTGGGGATCCGGTCGCCGTGTTTGTGGGCAAAATGCTTTACAATTTCTGTCTGCTTTTACTTCTTGGTGTCATCGCTGTTCCGGCGCTGGTTCTTTTCAGCGGCCTCGCGGTTTCAGATCCGCTGCTTTTGGTTGTGTCGTTATTGTTCGCGTGCGGGGGGTTGGCAGCAGCGGTGTCGTTTTGTGGCGCTCTCGCGTCTCGCTCACGCAGTCGCGCAGCGTTGAGTGGGGTAATCTCCACGCCCGTGCTCCTTCCCTGGGTGTGGATGGGTCTGAACGCCTTTCGCGCAGCGCTGGGCGACGTCGCCGCGCAGCCGTGGGCATCCGCGGTCGGACTTCTGGGCATGGCGCTGGTGTTCGGTAGCATTGGGCCGATGCTCTATTCGGCGGTGTGGCGACGATGAGGCTGCACTGGTTCTTCTTCGTCTTGCTTTTGCTGTGCGCGATTGGGGTGACCGTTCTGTACGCGCTCGCGCCGCAAGCCGGCCCCGCGTTCATGAGCCCGAGGACGGCGAAGATCCTCTTCTTCCACGTGCCGGTTGCGATGCAGTCGTCGCTGTTCTTCCTGTGGTCTGCGGTTGCGGGCGTTGCCTACCTTGTGCGGCGGCAACCTGCGTGGGACCACCACTCGCGCTCGGCGCTTGAGGTTGGGTTTCTCTTCGCGCTTCTGGCGACGCTCACGGGCATGGTTTTCGCCGACCAACAGTGGGGTGTTGCGTGGAACTGGGACGCGAGGCAGCAGTACATCTTCATTCTTTTGCTCATCTATGCGGCGTACTTCGCGTTGCGCCTGGGATTCACGACCTATGAGCAAACGGCTGCGTACGCAGCAGCCTACGCGGTCTTCGGGTTTCTAACCGTGCCGTTCCTCGTGTGGGTGCTTCCGCGAATGCAGCCATCGCAGCACGAGCAGGCGAACCGGACGATCATCGAATGGCAACTCGACACCGAGTACGGCCGGGTCTTTTTAGCCGCGTCGTTCACCATCCTGTTGCTCGGGATATGGTGTTGCGCTGCGCGCGTGAAAGAGTTGCGAGCATCTCACGACAAGGAGGAAGACGATGGATGCAAATCTGGCTCTGGCGATTCCGCCGATTCTGGTGTGGTCCGTCCTGTTCGGTTACGGAATCCGTAGCCTTCTAAAGGCGCGCCGACACGGGTAAACCAGAGGCGGCGATGGCTTACCTTTTGGGCACCGCAGGCCATGTTGACCACGGGAAGACCACGCTCCTCGCGGCGCTGACCGGCATTGACGCCGACCGACTTCCTGAGGAGAAGGCGCGCGGCATGACGATAGACCTCGGCTTCGCATGGATTGACTTGCCGGATGCCGGCCGAGTGAGCATCGTTGATGTCCCGGGTCATGAGCGCTTCATCAAGAACATGCTCGCCGGCGCATCCGGAGTTGACGTCGCTCTGCTCTGCGTCGCCTCGAACGAAGGGGTCATGCCCCAGACGCGCGAGCACTTCCAGATTCTACGCCTGCTTGAAGCGCGAAGTCTTGTCGTTGCTCTGACCAAATGCGACATGACCGACGAAGAGGAGCAGGAGATCGCCGAACTCGACGTGCGCGACCTGCTATCCGGCACGCCGTTCGAGGGCGCGCCGATCCTTAGAGTCTCCGCGCAGACCGGGCAAGGCGTCGAAGAGCTGAAGGCTGCCCTCGCCGAGACGCTTCGCTCGCTCGGCGACCGACCGATGAGCGAGAAGGACTGGTTCCTGCCGATCGACCGCGTGTTTACAGTCGCCGGGCACGGCACGGTCGTAACCGGCACTTTGGCGCGGGGGAAGATTAGTGTTGGTGTCGAAGCGGAGGTGCTGCCCGGCAACCTGCTGGCGCGCGTCCGCTCAATTCAGGTGCATGGCCACCCCGCAGACGTGGTCGAGGCTGGAAGGCGAACAGCGATCAACCTGACCGGTGTGAAGAGGGAGGATTTGCATCGCGGACAAGCCGTCGCAGCGCCGGGATGCCTTGCAGAGACGCAGATTCTGAACGTTCGACTGACCTCTGTTGCAGAACTGAAACACGGCCAGCGCATCCGTTTACACATCGGATCAGGGGAGTTCATCGGTAAGCTGTTCCTGTTCGATCACGCGCCGGGTTTTGGTCAGTTGAGGGTCGAGACGCCGGTCGCTTGTGCCAGGGGGCAGCGGGCGGTGTTGCGCCGGTATTCGCCGCCTGACCTTCTCGCTGGGGCGGAGGTGATAACGCCGAATGCAACGAAGCGCCGGAAGAACGACCGATCCGTCGCCGAGTTACTTGCCGGTCGCGCCGAGGGAGATGACGCCGATCGGATCTGTGCAGAACTGGCTCGACACTCACGCGGTATCGAGACGAGGCACGTGTGCGAAGCGCTCGGCGCAACGCCCCAGGCGCTTGGTGATTCGTTCGAGAGGCTTCTTAAGGCAGGGCGGGCAAAAAGCTTTGCGGGGATGTGGGTTGCCGACGAGCACTTGGGCGAGGTTGCGCAAGTGGTTGCCGAGGCTTTGGCGCGGCTCCACGAGCGGAACCCGAGCCAACCAGCAATCGCAAAGAGCACGCTGCTCGCCGAAACGAAAATTGGATGGAACCCTAAGGCTTTCGACCGGCTGATACAGCACCTCCATGAGGAGGGAGCGGTTGCGCTGCACGCGGGTGGTGTTCGTCTGCCTGACTTTCGCGTTCAACTTTCGGAGAAGCAGGAGGAACTGTTGGAGCGCTTGCTCAAGGTAATGGAAAGAGCAGGCGCCGCCGCACCTTCTGTTGCCGACGTGGCGAACGAATTGCGCGTCCCGCCGCAGGCTGTAGAAGAGATGATACGGTTGGGTCTCTCATCGGGCAAGGTGGTGAAGGTGGATGAGGGACTCGTTTACTCGGCGAAGACGATCGAGCAGCTGAAACAAAAGGCGCGCGAAATCGGGCCGCGCTTCACTGCTGCCGCTTTTCGCGATGCCACCGGATCGTCGCGGAAGTACGCCATTGCAATCCTTGAGCACTTTGATTCGATACGCTTCACGCGGCGCGTGGGCGACGAGCGGGTCATTGTGGAGTAGCGCTCCTTGGAGACGTTGACTTCTTTGCGCCATCCGTCCATTCGCTAATGGATGTTCGGAAACTCGTTCCCGCCCTGTCCGCCGTTCGATCCGTTAACGCCATCGCAGAAGCAGCGACTGTTCGGGCCTCTACGCGCGAAGGACGACCCGAAGAGGCCCGGCTTTCTCGTCGTACACCCCGAATGGCGACGGCGGCGGACGCGAGTCGTTGAGGTACCGCAGCTTCGCGGCGTCCAGGGCACGCCGAGCAACGGCCACGTTCGGCTTCATGAGCGCGCAGTCGATCCGTTCCTCACCCTCTGGTTGGCGTGGGAAGATAACGGCCTCCTTGGGGATGTGCTGTCGTGGGATGGAGGCTACGTTCCTCGTCGCATTCGTGGGTCGCGGTTGGTATCCAGCCATGCGTTCGGCATCGCGTTCGACATCAATGCCCGCTGGAATCCATTGGCACGCCCACCGGCGCCTGCTGGGACAAGCGGGTCCGTCGTGCGGCTGGTGCGACTGGCCAATCAGCATGGCTTCTTCTGGGGTGGGCACTTCCGGTCTCGGCCGGACGGGATGCACTTCGAACTGGCGCGTCTCGCGGTGCGGTGAGTCCGTGAACGGTTGCGGAGGGGCCTGCCGCCCTTCGCATCCTACTCACCCGACTTTCCGCTGATCGGTGAGAACGCCATGCCGTCAGGTTTGCGCCCGGCAGGGTCGTAGGCGGGGCGTGACTCCCTCGCGCTGTCAGCACGGTTTTTCGGCACCACGTCGTGCGTAGAACCACCAGTTGATGACAATGTTCAGCGCATAGAACGCCGCCGCACCGTAAAAGAAGCTCGTCGCGCTACCCGTGCGCGCGATCGTTGCGCCGATGAGCGCCGAGAAGACGAATGGGCCGTATGCGGCAATCGCGGACGTCCAACGGATGACACCGCCCGCTTGCCTGGGCGGAAAGATCTTCGTCATCTGCTTGAAAGTCGAGGCGTTGCCGATGCCATTGAAAAAGAACAGCCCAAGCATGGACCAGAGAATGCCGACCCAGGATTCGGGACCGGTTGGCTTCATGAAGAAAGTGGCAACCATGGCACACCCTAAGAGTCCGAGCTCGCTGGCCTGGGTTACGCGTGCCCCGCCGAACCTGTCGGCTACCGGGCCGGCGAGAACCCGCAGCAACGCGCCGAGGAGCGGGCCCAAGAAGGCGTACGCGAGCGGGTCGTGCCCGCCGGGGAACTTCGAGTAGGTCTCCTTGATGAGCAGTGGAAACACGGCAGCGTAGCCGCTGAACGACCCGAACGTCATGATGTACAGGCTTGTCATCAGCCAGGTGTGTTTGTCGCGAAAGATGTCGAGTTGCTCGCGAAAGTTCGCACGAACGGGCACACTTTTGAGCCCGAACCACGCGACCGCAGCCCCAAGGAGAATAAACGGAACCCAAACGAACGCGGCGTTCTGGAGGTAAATCGAGTGAGTGCTCCTTTCATCGGTAAACACCTGGCTGCTTCCCACCATCGAGATGCCGATGACTACGGGGGCGAGGAATTGGGTAACGCTTACACCGAAGTTGCCTAGTCCCGCTTGGATGCCGAGCGCCGTGCCCTGTATTTCGCGAGGGAAGAACACCGACGAGTAGGCTATGCCAACGGCGAAAGACGCGCCGGTCACGCCAAACAGCAAGCCACCCACTAAGAACCCGGCGAACGACGAGACCTGGCTCGTGAAGAACAGCGACAGGGCGGCGAACACCATGAGACTCGCGTACACCGGCTTGCCTCCAAGCCCGTACGTCAGCAGACCTACCGGCAGTCGAGTCACCGAGCCGGTTAGAATCGGAATACCGATCAGCTAACCCATCTGAGCCTTGTCAATCTGCAGGTAGCTGTGGTGAATTAGGAAGGTGATCAGCACGCCGTACATCGTCCAGACTGCGAAGCAAACGGTAAAGGCGATGGTGTTGAGCATGAGGATGCGCAGTGCTCGGGGGTTTGACTCCATGCTGCGGAGTTTGTGCTTGCTCGCCAAAGGGCGGGTATGACGGATGTCACAACCCGCATGAGGTTCGCCGGGCGGGCGGCTGCCCTCGGTGGGTGCCCACTTTGGCTCGTCGTCGAAAACGTTTGGTATGCTATAGCAAGTGCGGTGCCTCGTTTTGCCCATGCTGCTGGTAGTTTGGTACGGTGCGGCAGCCTGCATTTGAGACCTGGACACGCGCTGAGGCGAAGGGGCTTCCCGAGGTAATTCGCGTCATCGCCGGTCGGTTCGATCGCAATCCGCCGCTGTACTACGAGATGAGGGCGCGTCGCGTGAAGGAAGAGGTCGCACGAGAACCCAACCGCTTGGACCTGTACGACGACCTCGCTGTCGCCTACGACCGCCTCGGCCAAAGCGACAAGGCGATCGCGTGGATGGAGCGCAAGAGGCAACTCTTGGGACAGCTGCCCGAGGATGCGCCGGGACGGAGGGACGTGCTCTATCGCTACTACGCGAACATCGGCACGTTCTACGCGCACCGATGGATAGGGAACGGCGGAGACCTTTAGGAGCCTGCCGATCTCAAAGCGGCGCACGAGGCGCTCACTAGGGCTATTGAGATCAACCCTGACACACACTTTGGACGCGAGATCTTCCAGGTTTGGTCAATCGAGTGGCTGCTGGATGCTGCGACGAAAGATTCGCCGGGTGAGTGGATCGCCGGTCGCCTACACGAGAGGAGAGTGCCCGCCGAGAAGGCGGTCCAAGGTATCGCAGGGATGGTCGTGCTGGGTAATGCCTGGGAGAGCGTGGACATGTTCGAGGCGCTGGCGTACGTTCTCGACCGCGACCACGCCACGCTCGCTTACGTTGCTCTCCTGCGCATGGAGGAGTTGTACGCCGCCGGAAAGAATTCGCTGAAGGGCCGCGAACTGGACTCTGCGCGCACCGTTCCGATCGCATTGATGGACGAGGATCTTCGGCGGAACGCGGAGGACGAATACGAACGCCTGCGCGCAAAGGCTGAGGGCTATCACCAAAAAAGAGCCGCGTTCATCACTAAGCGGCTGAAAGAGGGAACGCATTCGGATACCGACCCGTCGTCCTGGGAAGGCTGGAGCGAGCGAGCGCCCCTGGAGGTGCGGGACGCGCCGCTCTGGGTCCGCGCGAAGCAGCATTCGATCGAGATCATCATGACGGCAGCGCTGCTCGCGGTCATCTCCTTGCTGCTGGTCGCAGCCGTGTATGTAATCCGCAGGCGCCGAGCGGCTTAGATGCTACGGCGCAGCGGTTGGTTGCGTCTTCTGCTTGCGGGTTATGGAAGTCTGGCGCCTACTTCGTAAACCGTCTGAGCAACGCGATGATGATCATCGCGCCGACAACGCCGGCGACGATGCGCCCGAGCAAGTTCGCGCCCGTTTGCCAGCCGAAGAGCAATCCCGCGAGCAGACCGAACAGCACCGAGCCGGCGATACCGAGGAGCATCGTCATTAGGCAGCCCTTCGGTTCAGCCTTCTCGCCGGGCATCAGCGCCTTGGCGATTGCCCCAGCCACCAAGCCGGTTATCGCAAGCCAAACGAGGTCCATCAAACTACTAAACGTTTGGAAGGCTCAATCGGTTGCACCAGTGCTGGTTTCGGCAGGGACCTCGTGCGCGGCCACCGGAGTGGGGGCGTGATGCTTTGGCGTCTCTATGATACCTTTCAGCGTGAAGATCCCGATGAAGAGAATGATAAACGTGGCTGTAACGATCGCCCATTGCCTCCGAGCCGGGTGGCGGTGCGGTGAGCGGTCCAGCCACGGCAGGAGGAGCATGCCAATCGTAACAAGGCCTGGTGCGATCAGCGTGGCGACAACCCCCACCCGGGCGGCATCACCTTCAGGAGCTCATACGGTCCGAGGAAGTACCACTCGGGTCTCGGTGAGAAATCAGTGCCGGTCGGGTCTGCGGCGCCTTCGAGTGCAGGCCGAAACGCGTAGGCGAAGTAGACCAAGAGCCCTACGCCGACGAGCACGACGACGGCGTCCTTGAACAGTTGCCCTGGATAGAACGGCTGCGGTTTGCCCCTCTTCAAGACGACAGGCCAAGCGATGTGGTGCTTGCGCACGAGGAAGAGGTGAATGGCGACCAGGCCGACGAGGCTTGCTGGCAGCAGCATGACGTGAATGGCGTAGAAGCGCGAGAGGGTGTAAGCTCCGACTTCTGTCCCACCGCCGATAAGTGCCATCAGGGCGTCGCCGATTCCCGGCATAGTGCCTGCTATGCGGATGCGGCCGACTGTTGCCCAGTACGCTTTCTGATCCCATGGCAGCAGATAGCCGGTGAACGAGAAGGCGAGAATAACCTGAAAAATCAGCACGCCCACGAGCCAAGTCAACTCGCGCGGCTTCTTGTACGATCCCCAGAAGAAGGTTCGCAGCGTGTGCATCACCATCACGACGACGATGAATGACGAGCCCCACATGTGCAACCCGCGCACGATTGAGCCGCCTGGCAGTTCGTAAGTAATCGCCCTAACACCCTGGTACGCGCCTTCGGGGCTGGAGGTGTAATACATCGCGAGCGCGAAGCCGGTGATAAACCGGAAGACCAGCAGCGTAAGCAGCAAGTTGCCGAGAGTCTGCCACCAGCCAACACCAGGCGGCATCGGCTCCTTGAGGTTCTTGCGGACAAAGCCCCACCACCTAGTGCGCAGCTCAAGCCAGTCTTTCCAACTGGGTCGCTCGCGCTGTAGGCGCTCTTCTTCGCTGCGGTCTTCGGGCGATTCGGAGGGGCGCTCGGGTGTTAGGGTTCGGAAGTCCATCGTAGATTACACCTTCATCAAGACATAGATCTTGCCGCCTTCGCTCTTGACCTCGTGTTGGTTCAGCGGTTTGGGCGACAACCGAGACATGTCGACGTCGAGCAGTGGTCGAGATCTCCTCGTGAAGTCGGCTCCGAAGCGCGACACCGCCGCGAGCAACAGAAGCAGTGCCAGGAATGAGAACACAGCGAGCACAGTCGGAGAGCCGGCGAGGGGCTTGCCGCGCTGCGGCGAACCTCCCCGGATCGACCAGTTGGCTTGGTCGGTCGAGGCGGGCGTCTGCGTGGCCATCGGGCCCCGATAGCACCCCGCGGGTTTCGTTCTCGCCTTGGGCAACAGTGGGGACGGGGTGCGGCCCGTCTCACTCTTCTGCTCGGCAATGTAGGTAGAGATTGCGCTATGCGGGTCATCAAGGTCGCCGAAAATTCTGGCGCTAGTCGGGCACGCGACAACGCACGCCGGGTCAAGTCCTTGGTCTACGCGGTGGGCGCAGTATGTGCACTTGCGCGCGACGTTTGGCCGAAGGCGCGGCTTGATAGGTAAATCGCTCCTCGTACTCCGTTCCTTCGTCGAGGTACCAAGAGTCGGATTTGTTCAGATAAACGTTGCCGTATGGGTATGCCGACACACACGCTCCGGTTCCTCGGCGGCGGTTTTGGTCAATCAGCACGATGCCGTCGGGCCGACGGAAGATCGCCTTGTTCGGGCACGCCTTCAGGCAAGGCGCATCTTCACAATGGTTGCAGAGCACCGGGATGTAGAGTCGCTTGACGTTTGGGAAAGTGCCGACTTCGACGTTGAGCACTCTGGCGAAGAACACATCCACGGGCGTGCCGTTTTCTTGTTTGCACGCTAGCGTGCAGGCGTCGCATCCGATGCAGCGCGATCGCCCGCGCCGATGCCGATGGAGTGTCTATG
>PSLA01000046.1:0-4810 GCA_040289295.1 Armatimonadota bacterium | reverse complement strand
CTCTCCCACAGGGAGAGGGAGTGAGGAAAACCCTCTCCCACAGGGAGAGGGAGTGAGGAAAAGCCTCTCCCACAGGGAGAGGGAGTGAGGAAAACCCTCTCCCACAGGGAGAGGGAGTGGGGAAAACCCTCTCCCACAGGGAGAGGGTGGCCGAAGGCCGGGTGAGGGCGCCTGGGGTGAGGGCAAGAAGAAGAAACGCCGCGACTCAAACTCTTTCGGGTCGCGCCAGTGCTCCAGCAGCCGTGAGACGCTCACGCTCGCTCTGAACCGCAGAACAAGTCGCCGGACTTGACTCGGAGAGGCGATTCGAACCAGCATAGGGACATGCGACTCTGTTTCGCCCTTGCAATGCTGTGCGCCCTAACGATCACAGGATGCTCGAAAGGGAAGTACAACGCGGCCAAGGACGGGGAAGACCACGTGCTCGTTTACCCGATGCCGAACAACCCGACGAAGTTGGATCCGGCGACCGTCGAGGACGGCGACACCCTTGAGGTTCTCACCCAGGTGTTCGAGGGCCTCGTCGAATACAACGAGCATAACGAACTCGTCGGCAACCTGGCGGAGAGGTGGGAGGTTTCGGACGACGGCCTGATTTACACGTTCCATCTCAAGAAGGGCGTGAAGTTGCATTCCGGCCGGGAGATGACTGCCGAGGACGTGAAGTTCAGTTGGGATCGCGCAGCAACCCCATCCGTCCTTAGTCCGACAGCCGAGGGATACATGGCGGACATCGTTGGCTTTGACGAATGCTGGTCAGGTCAAGCCAAAGGGCTTTCCGGCGTCGAGGTTGTGGATCCATACACAATTCGCGTGCGGATCAAAGAGCCGAAGGCGTACTGGCCTATGTACCTTCAGTACGCCTGCTACTTTGTGGTTGACAAGGACGTCGTGGGTATGGAGCCGATCCAGTCAGCTGAGCGGATGATCGGTACTGGGCCGTTCACCGTGGAACAGATTGTGGCGGATCAACAGGTTGTGCTTCGCCGATTCGACGACTACCACAAGGGTGCACCAAAGCTGAAAAAAATTGTTCGCCTGATTGTTCAGGACCCCAATACCAGACGTTCGCTGTATGAGAGCGGGCAGGTGCATTGGGTGCAATTAGAGCGACAAGACAAGCAGTATGTGGATCAGCATCCGGAATTCAAAAACCAGATGCACATCGTGGATCGCCCGGCCATTTGGTACCTTGGATTCTCGCTGAAGGAGCCGGTGTTTAGAGACGCGCGCGTGCGCAAGGCGTTCGCGATGGCGATCAACAAGGACCGAATCATCAACGACGGCTTTGACGGTATCAATCAGCGCGCTGACGGCATCATTCCGCCTGGCATCCCCGGGCACAACCCGGACTTCCGCGGCCTGCCATACGACCCGGCAGCCGCCAAGCGCCTGCTCGCCGAAGCTGGCTACTCCAACCCCAAGACGTTCCCGGTGATGCCGCTCTACTTCCGCGCCGACAGGGCGGACCCGCGCATTGTCGCACAGCACGTGCAGCAAGACCTGATGCAAAACCTTGGAGTGAGCGTCGAACTACAGCCGATGGAGTGGAAAGCGCTCCTCGAGAAGCGGAACAAGGGCGAACTGCCGTTTTTCCACCTGCGTTGGCACGCCGACTACCTCGACCCGCAGAATTTTCTGTCGTTCATGCTGCACTCGAAAGCGCGCGAGAACACGCTCGGATACAGCAATCCAACATTCGACAAACTTTGCGACACTGCGGATCGAATGCCGCTAACGCAGAACGAAGAGCGCTTTCGGCTGTATCAAGAAGCGGAGCGTATTGCCGTTGTTGAGGACGCAATTTGGATTCCCATCTATTTCCAGCGGGATATCGAGCTGATCCGCCCTGAAGTTACCGGCATCCGTCGGTCGCTCATGGGGCCGCTGCCGCACACCGAGACCGACGTTGTCTTCAGTAAGTAGCTTCGCCGAGGAAAACCTCGTCCGCGACCGTACCGTGTCGCCGTGGGCGCTGCTTGTCAAGCGCATTGCTATTCGCCTTCTGTGGGCGGTGCCAACGCTTATCTTCATCTCGTTCATCACGTTCGGCATAGCAGAGATAGCGCCGGGCGACGCAGCAACCACGCTCGCTGGAGAGCACGGCGACGCTGCGACCGTGGCGCGGATTCGTGAGGACCTGGGGCTGAACCGCCCGTTCCTCGTGCGCTATTGGGAATTTGCGACGAACGCAGTGCGAGGCAACTTCGGTAGGTCTTGGTATCCACTGGGAGACCAAGACACGTACGTACGCGACATCCTGCGCACTCGCGCGTGGCGCAGCCTTCAGATGGCAGCTCTCGCAATCGTCTTGGCGGCTGTGGTCGGCGTGCTACTCGGCATGGTGGCAGGCATTTGGCACAATCGGCTTCCCGATCGCCTTGCGGTTGCATTCTCGACTCTGGGTATCTGCGTGCCGAACTTTGTCCTCGCGCCGCTATTCATCCTCATTTTTGCGTTGAACTTGGAGGTGCTGCCGATGACATGGCCCTCGGTCACCGCTGCCGAGATGTCGTTCGTGGAGTTGATTCCGTACATGTTGATGCCGGTCGTCATCCTGGCGACAAGACCGGCGGCCGTCATCACCCGACTGACACGGGCGGCAATGATAGACACGCTCAGTCAGGACTTTATACGCACTGCACTCGCGAAGGGCGTGCCGTTTATGCGCATGGTGTTCCATCACGCGTTCCGGAACACGCTTGTGCCCGTAGCAACCGCCATCGGAACTAGTTTCGGCTACCTGCTCACCGGCTCTTTCATCGTTGAGACGGCGTTCCGTGTTCCAGGGCTTGGACAGAAGACGATTGATGCCATCTACAAAGGCGACTATCCTATCATCCAGGCCGTCGTGCTGCTGTTTGCCGTCACGTTTATCCTGGTGAACCTCATCGTGGACGTGGTCCTCCCGATGTTGGACCCGCGGATCAGGGAGAGCGCATGAGGAACATCACCGTCATCATAAGCGTCCTGTTCTTAGTAGCGCTCGTGGCGGTTGCCATCGTTGCGCCGATGCGCTACGACGTTACGGCTACAGTAGGCCCGAAACTCGCTCCACCGAGCGCAGAACATTGGTTTGGAACCGACAACCTCGGACGAGATACCTTCACCAGAGTCGCGTACGGCGCGCGAATCAGCATTCTCCTCGCAATGGCGGTCGAGGCTACCGCTATCGTCGTCGCATTGGTCATCGGCACGCTTGCCGGATACGGCCGGCGCTGGCTGGACGCCACACTGATGCGCTTCACCGATGGCATGTTCGCCTTTCCAGACATCCTTCTGGCGATCCTTATCATGGGTGTCTTTCGGGGAGGGGACTTCGGTCTGCAAGAAAAGGTGCCCAAGATCTTGATTGACGTTTTTCCGGTCTTCGCCGCGCTGGCTGTGGTGGGTTGGCCCGCTCTGTCCCGCATCGTGCGCAACCAGGTGCTGTCCCTGAAGGAACAGGACTTCGTCACAGCCTCCCGAGCACTGGGGGCAGGGCACTTCCACGTCATCATGAAGCACATCCTTCCGCACCTTTGGGGGCTCATCTCTGCAATCGCGATGGTAGGCATGGCGATGGTCATCCTGGCAGAAGGCGCGCTCAGTTTCCTCGGCATCGGGGTTCCTCCGCCCTGGCCCAGTTGGGGGCTTATGATTCAGGAAGGGCGCGAGTGGATGCGAAGTGCTCCGCACATGATCATCTGGCCTTCGATCGTGCTCAGCATGACGATTCTCGCCCTCAACTTCGTGGGAGACGCGCTCCGCGACCGCTTCGATCCCAAACTGCAAGCCACGCGGCGACTGTAAGTCGGAACCGAAACACCAGGCTCGCGCGTTATTCCGTAATAGGAGGCAACAAAGATGAGGAAGTCTTGGATTCTCTTGGCAATTCTGGCGCTGGTGCTGGCGGGGTTCGCTGTCTTCGCCATCGCCCAAAACTCACCGACGAAAGCGCAGGACGGTGCAACACCTACCCCGTCGGCTCAGGACCCGTTGGCAGGGAACGTGTTCGACCAAAGGGTCTCCGCCGAATTTCAAGAAGCCACCCTTGCCGAGGTGCTAAGATGGCTTGCGAGCACCGGCGTGAACTTCGTGGCCGACCCAACCTCGGCTGGAGACGCAAAGGTTACCCTGAGCGTTAAGGATGTACCGCTGCGGGATCTTCTCCGCGCCATTGAGCAAGTGTTCCACGGTACGTGGACGAAAAACGGAGAGGTCTACGCATTCAAGGCAAAGGCTCGAAGCCGGCTGGAGGGCGCCTGGCCCGACGCACCGCGCTTCAACAACGAGGAGTGGCGCAAGTGGATGGAGGAGTTCGGCCGCCGCTTGCCGGACGTTGCCGGCCCTGACCAGGTCGAGGAGTTCCTTCGCCGATTCCGCGAGGCGCTCCCTCCCGAGTTCCGACGCTTTGAGCGCTTTGGCCCGGGCTCGCCCCGCTTCTTCCGCTTCGACACGCCAGACATCGGACGTCTCTTTGAGAGCATCACGGACGAGCAGTGGCGGAAGCACGATCAGAAGGGCTACCTGACTCCGGACGATCTGACGGAGGAGCAGCGAGCGATGCTCGGGCAGGCCGACGGTACCTTCAGCATCACGCTGAGCGTGAACGGGCGGACGCTGAATCTCCGGAGCCGGTAGCTGTTCCCGCGCCAACGTCTCGTATTCGGCGCGTTTTATGCGGTGCTGCCTCAGAAGACCCACAGAAGACCGCGGCCGCTCCTCTTCGCCGCCGCCAGGGCTGGCGACAGCGGACTATCCTCCGGTTCGGGCGGCCGCGCAGACCGAGATCGCCGATTGAGGCGGGACACAAGCCGCGGCCGGCTGG
>PSLA01000045.1:0-4824 GCA_040289295.1 Armatimonadota bacterium | reverse complement strand
CCACCGCGCCGGCGTCCTTGATACGCTCGCGGAGCGACTCGGCACTGAACCCTGCAAACACGACGCTGTGCGCCGCGCCAATCCGGGCACAGGCGAGCATCGTCGCTACGATCTCCGGAACCATGGGCATGTAGATGCAGACGATGTCTCCACGGCGGACGCCCAGTTCCTTGAGCGCGTTGCCGATCTTGCAGACTTGGCTGAGCAGCTCGGCGTAGGTCCATCTAGTCGTCTCACCCGGTTCCCCTTCCCAGAGGATCGCGGGTCGCCCTCCGTTGCCGGCGGCAACGTGCCGGTCTACGCAGTTGGCGCATGCGTTGAGCTTGCCTCCCACGAACCACTGCGCGTGCGGTTCCTCCCAGACGAGCGGCGTGTGCCAGGGTTCAATCCAGTCGAGTCGCCTCGCCCAACTCTCCCAGAAGGCGACCGGGTCTCGTTCCGCCTCCTGGTACACGGCGGGATCCGTAACGTTAGCTTGGGCAACAAACGGTTCCGGCGGCGGGAATACCCGCCGCTCCTGCAACAAAGCCTCGATCGTCTCAGACATGGTCGAACCTTCTCCGGTAGCCTGGAGTTTGACACGAAAAGCACCCCCTCCTGCACGCCTACGGCAGGCGAGGCGTGTGCGGATCGAGGTCGTCGTTCGTGTTCGTGGTCAGGTTCGTCGCGGCGGTGCCGTTGGCATTCATGATGAACACCTCCTTGTTGCCTGTTCGACCTGACATGAAGACGATGCGCAGCCCGTCGTGCGTGAACGCTGGTCGTTCATCGGCGGATTGACTAAACGTTAATCTTGTCGTGGTCATCAGGTTGATGTCGTAGACGTAGATCTCGGGGTTCCCGTCGCGGTCGGAGGTGAACACGATCTTCGTGCCGTCTGGGCTAAAGCGCCCGTCGTAGTCCTCGCCAGGGCCGGTGATGATCGGCGACACGGTCTGCGAGTTGACGTCGTAAACGAAGAGGTCCCTCGTGCCGTTGCTGTCGGATGTGAACAGCACCAGATTACCGTCGGGGCTAAACACGGGGTTGGACTCGGTTGCCGGGTTGTTGGTTATCTGGGTGATGTTCTGCTCCAAGCCCGCGGTATCGCCGATGTACAGGTCCGAGTTGCCGTTTCGCCGCGAGGTGAAGACGTATTTTGAGCCGTCCGGACTGAGTGACGGGTCAGTATCGGGCCCTGGGGAGTCCGTTAGCCTCCTGCGGTTCGTGCCGCTGCTGTTGATGATGTAGATGTCCGTCCACTCGCCTTCGTCGCGAGTTGAAGCGTAGATAACCCTGGACCCGGTGGCGTCGAACTCCGGCTTCTCGTCAAGCCCGGACCAGTTCGACAGATTCAGCAGGCCGGAGCCGTTCGAATTCATGAAGTACACCTCGGGGTTCTGTAGTTCGTCGCGCACGAATACCAGTTTGTACACCGGCGGAGACGGCGGCGCGGAGACAACCGTGATGTTCGCCTCGGCGAACACACCCGCGCCGGGTTCCTCCAAGCGCACGCGTGCAACACCCGGCGACAAGCCCTGAAACTGGCCTGCCGAGTCAATCGTGCCGAACTCTGCGCCCGACACCTGGCTCCAAGTAAGCGCGCCCGCTGGTAGCAGAATGATCGTGTCACTTGCGTCTCGGGCGTGGCCGATCATCTGCACTGTCTCGTTCACCTGAACCGTCAGCGGACCTTCAATGACTATGCGGTCAATGACCGACTCAAGATCGCCAGAGATGTTGATGCTCAGCGTCTGTCCGTCAATAACGTTGATCGTGAGCGAGGCTTGGGCGACCTTAGTGCCCTGGCCATCCACGAGCGTGTAAGCTTCGAGTTGGAGCGTATAAGGGTTGCCGCTCACAGCGAACGGGTTAGGGAAGTGCCGGCTGCCGGTCGACGGACCGTCGCCCTGTCGGTTAATCGTGATGCTCTCAGTGCCGATGCTCGCTACAAGACTGTTCGCGTAAGGCGGCACGTATCGCGTGCGACCCGGCCAGTCCACGCTGATGGCTACGTTTCCGAAACCGGGGGGCGGTGGTGCGATGATGGTGATGTTAGCGGTGTCCTGGATTCCCGCACCAGGCTCGGAAAGCTGCACCGTAACCTCGCCAGGGCCAGTGGCTTGGAACAGCCCGGTGATAGAGTCGATCGTCGCGAACGCTTGCCCAGCGAGAATCGCCCAGCGAAGCGCACCCGCTGGCAGCATCAGCGTTTGACCGTTCTCGTCCTCTGCGTGACCCACAAGCGTGGTTTGGTTGCCGGCCTGGAACGTCGTCGGTGCGTTGTCAATGATCACACTGCTCACTCTCGACTGGAGGTCCGCGGAGACGTTCACAGTGGTGGTCTTCTTTGGCACAATGGTGATGATGCGGTTCCCCGAAGCGACCAGTTCCCCGGAGGCGTTCTGTCCGTCGTACGCCTTCATTGTCAGCAGGTGGGAACCAGCAAGCACTGGGTCGGGAAAGGTTACTTGTCCGGTGTGCGGCGAATCGTTCGGTCCACGATTTACCGTGAGCGTGCGCACTTCGCCTGTCTGTGTGATCGTCAATTCGAGCACGACGCTGTTCGCGTAGGGGGGAACGTAGCGGGTGCGCCCCGGCCAGTCGAGCCGCACCGTCAGCGTGCCAGTGAGTGCCGCAGGCGCTCCCTTCTTGTCGCTGTTGCACCCCGTTATGCCAACGAGGGCAGCCGTCACAGCCAGGCAAACTCCAAACGCAGCAAACTGCCTCATCTTTTCTCCTAGTGTATTCTATCCGCTCTCGCGCCTCCGGCGCGCGAGGACGTGAATCCGGTCGCTTCTCTTCCTCGGCGGGCTTAGGGTGTAAGCGTCGAACATTTCCACACGGTCAAAGCCGGATTCGTGCAGAAACCGTTCCACCTCGTCCTCGGAGTGCGCTCGCTGGACGTGAACCTCGCGAAACTGCTTGCCTTCCACCTCGAAGTCCATGGTGACCGAACAGAGGCGCGTCCGGGGATCCCACTCCCCTCTCCAGCGGTACCTCACCGCCGCGTCCGCTCGGGTCTCCTTCTGGTCGAACATCCGCTTCTCGAAGGCGTACGCGGTATTCAAGTCAAATAAGAACGGCCCGCCTGGGGCAAGGTGCTTCCGGACGCGCTCGAACGCCAGGCGAAGACGATCGGGCTGAGTGATGTAGTTGAGCGAGTCGAAGAAACTGAAGGCGGCATCGAAAACCATTCCCAGCTGGAACTCAGCGGCGTCGCTCACCTCGTACTGAATCGGTAGCCCCTCTTCCGCCGCGCGCCGCCTCGCCTCAAGAATCATTGCGGCACTTAAGTCAACTCCCGCAACCGCATAACCTTCGACGGCAAGCATGCGAGACATCCGGCCCGTTCCGCAGCAGACGTCGAGTACCGAGCGCGGCTCTGCTGCACAATATGACCACACCAACTTCAAATAGGCAAGCCACATCGAATACGGCACACTCGACATGAGCGCGTCGTACCACGGCGCGATGTGGGTGAACGCACGTGCTTCCGACACCCTGCTTCCGTAGTATGGCGCGAGAAGAGGGTCAGATCAGCGTCAGCATCCTGTCCAGCGCCAACTTGGCAAAGTGCTTCACTTTAAGCGGAACTTCGATGACGTTCACCGGGGTTCCAGCCACCAGGTTCTCCAACGTCCAGCAGAGGAAGGAAGGATGAATTCGGTACATCGTCGAACAGGGGCAGATCATCGGGTCGAGGCAGAATACAGTCTTGTCCGGGTTCTCCTTCGCCAGCCGCTGCACGAGGTTGATCTCTGTGCCCACTGCCCAGGTGGTGCCTGGTTGGGCTGCGGTTACGGTGTTGATGATGAACTCCGTGCTGCCGTTCAGGTCTGCCGCTCGCACAACTTCGAGTTCGCACTCAGGGTGCACAATTACCTTCACCCCAGGGTGCTCCGCTCGCGCCTTGCGGATCTGCTCGACAGTGAACCGCTTGTGAACCGAGCAATGCCCCTTCCAAAGGATGAACTTCGCTTCCCTCAGCGCCTCCTCGGTGTTTCCGCCGAGAGGCTGGTGCGGATCCCACACCACCATGTCGGCTTCGGGGTCGTAGCCGAGTTTGACGCCGCTGTTACGTCCGAGGTGCTGATCGGGGAAGAACAGAACCTTCTCGCCGTGCTGAAGCGCCCACTCCACAGCCTTGGGTGCGTTGGTACTGGTACAGACGGTCCCGTCCCTCTCTCCAACGAATGCCTTGAGGTTCGCGGCGCTGTTAATGTATGTAACGGGGACGATGCTTGCCGCTTCGAAACGCTCAGTCAATTGGCGCCAGCAGTTGCGCACCTGGAACAGGTTCGCCATGTCCGCCATGCTGCACCCTGCAGCAAGGTTCGGCAGAATCACCTTCTGGTGGTCGGGCGTTAGAATGTCCGCGCTCTCCGCCATAAAGTGGACGCCACAGAACACGATGAACTCCGCCTCGGGATGCCGGTTGGCGTCCTTGGCGAGTTTGAAACTGTCGCCCCGGTAGTCCGCGTGCTCGATGATCTCGTCGCGCTGATAATGGTGCCCGAGGATGACAACCCGCTCGCCCAAAGCCTTCTTTGCGGCGATGATTCGCTCGCGGGCCGCATCGGGAGATAGCCGCGTGTATTCCTCAGGGAGAGGAGCCTGGTACATTCTATTTCTCCTTGCTCCGGCGCTGCCGCTCGCATCTGCGGCCAGCCCCGAACGGAACAGTCCTTCGCAGGACGGGGATGTTGTCCCGCCCGGGTCGGAGCGTCAGTAGTCTACCTTTCCTAACGGTCGGCGGCGTTGCGCCGTTTCGCCGCGCAGCGTCCCCGCACGGCGTATAATAGAGACATGAAGATTCTCTTGCTCGGCGTCCTGCCGCTCGTC
>PSLA01000020.1:42061-42346 GCA_040289295.1 Armatimonadota bacterium | reverse complement strand
GGGGCTGGGGGTGAGGGAGGCGAAGACACCCAGGCCTGTGCTGATCCTGCACGGTAGGAACGACAACCTCGTGCCGTTGCGTGGCGCGGAACTGACGCGAGACGCTTGCGTCAGGCTCAACGGCGCCGGGAAACAGGAGAGCGAGTGGGCGCCGGGCTACACGCTGTACAAACCCGAAACCGGAAACAACGTGGTGGTTTGGCGAATGCCCGACGGCGGGCACACGTGGCCACCTGGTACGACCGAGATGATCGTGAAATTCTTCAAGGAGCACAGGCTGCCGTA
>PSLA01000020.1:41562-41947 GCA_040289295.1 Armatimonadota bacterium | reverse complement strand
CCAGCCGAGTGGCTACCTCATCGGCAAGGCGAATCAGACCATCCACGTGTGCAGCATCTGTCTCCCTGGGCATACCTCAATTATGCATTCTCCGGGAAGGCACGCGCGCGGTTATTTCCCCACGAGCGCCTTGCGCACCGCGTCGAGGTCGCCCTCCACGCGAAGGCGCATCACACCTTCGGAATCGAACAGGATCAACGTCGGAGTCGCACCGATCGCGTGCTGCTCGACGGCTGCCCCGCCTTGAGTTATGTCAATACGCCTCAGCGCGATTCCTTTATCGCGAGCCAGCCGCACCAACGAGGTCTCCAGGGTGACACAGGTCGCGCACGTGTCTGAACGGAACTCGAACAGGGTCCACTTCCCGGCGACCAGGTGCTCCTCG
>PSLA01000020.1:13871-41505 GCA_040289295.1 Armatimonadota bacterium | reverse complement strand
CGTGTCGAACCGGAACGAAGAGGACATGCTCAGAACAAACTCCGGGTTCAGGATGTTGCCGTTTGTGTTTCGATAGATCGGAATCATCACCGACAGGTCGGTGGACGCACCTCCGTCCCAACGGTGCCGCACTCCGGGCGTGACATAAAGCCACTCACCGCCGGTGTTCTTCACCGCGCCCGACTTGCGGAAGTCAGTATCCATGTCGGTGTGGATGAAGTTCGCCATCAGGCTCGCATCCCAGCGATTCGACAGGCTGCACGTGGCACCGACAACCATCTGCAGCTCGCTGCCGAAGTTGTACGCATAGCCGTTCGGGCCCGTTGAGTAGCGGTACAGACCGGAGAAGAACCAGTCGAAGTTGCCGGACTTGCCGTCAACCCGCATGCCGACGATCGGGTCCCATTGACCCTGCCCCGGCTGCAGCACTGGGTCGCGCGCGTGGATCGTCTCTCCGTTTCGAGCGACCCAGTCGTGATCTGGATTCGTCTTGCCCGTGGGCATCCGCAGACCGACCCTCGCCTGGAAACTCAATCCGCTCATGCCGAGCGAGCCAAGGCCGTATTGCGCCAGAAGGATCGCGTCGCCCATGCCCGCGTACCGTCGCCAGATCTTGTGGTTGTTGTTACCGGCTGGAGTCTTCGGAGCGTACGTGTCCTTGTAGGGGATGACGAGGTCGACCTCGAGCTTCGGGTTCGCCGCATACGTGAGGGTGGTCAAAAACGTGCGCGAGACAGTGGTCTCGAGGTCCGCGTTAGGCCCTCGCTTGCTCCCTCTGATCGGGACGATGCCGTTCTCGTAGATGAACGTGAACCCAACGTCAATACCGCCAACGCGGCTTGCAGCCTCTTTGCCCGACGCAACCCCGACGGGGATGCTGGGCGCCGCTCACTTCACCTGGCCGAACGCGTCTCCGGCGGAAATGCCTACAAGAATGACGAGGAGTCCCGCTTTCCCCTGCATACGGCGCAGTTTATCAGAACTCGCTCGCCCCATCACCCCAACTTTCTCCCATTCGCTTCATTTTTCTCTCTGTTCCTTGGATAGTCAGCCCGTTGCTTTCGCACACGCTGCTACTACAGTATACCGCATCCGCGCGCCCCACAGGGAGAGGGGGTGAGCAAACCCTCTCCGATCGTGAGAAGGGTGAGGGCAGCGTCAGAACTGCACGATTGAGCCCGAGGGCGGCGTTTCCCCCCGCCGGGCGCCAGGCTCGGCGGTCGGGAATCTCTCGCGCAGAGTATCCGCACCCTTCAGCCAGCCAACCCAGCGAAAGGATCGGAAGCCAAACTCCAGGCCTGTTGCGCGAAGCGGGTCAGGTGCGCTGATCAGGCGGACGCGCAACTCAGGCTCCGCCGATGCGCCCGAGTTTCCAATGCGCCCGATCACGTCGCCTCGCTTGATTGAGTCGCCCAGCTTCAGCGAGATGCTGCCGTTCTGAAGGCCCGCGTACACGACGTACTCTTCGCCGACTTCCGTCAGCACAAAGTTCCCATCGGGGTTTGCGGCGTCCGGTCGTCCCGGGCCGTGGTCGGGCATGTGGTTGACAACCTGAAGCACTCTCCCGTCCGCCATGGCATAGACCGGTTCGCCAAATGCGGCGTAATCCGAATTGCTCGCGCCCGCGCCTACGACCGTGCCACCTTTTTCCGCCATCTTCGAAAGCGATATCTCGAAGCGATTTGGAAAGACGCGAAACCCGTCGATGTCAACTGAATGGCGTCGCCCAGGAAGGCGAGCATCGAACGGGCCGAGAACGAGCCACGAACCACCACGGACGGGCGGCGCGAAGTCCGCCCTCGCCTGGTCTTCGACATGGACGGTTCCCCCCATAACGTTGAACACCCGCGCGCCCTCTCCCTCCGAAGAGACCCGAATCTGGTGGGTTACGGACTTGAGGTCAGCTGCTCTTTCGGCGGAGACGGACATCACCAGGACCGCGGTCTCCCCCGGCTGCACGCGTCCCTTTTCTTTGGACGCCAGCCTCGAAGCTACCTCTTCCTCGGAGAGCTCGGCGATCCGCTTGCCGTTGCCGTTTGTCGCCTCCACGTCGCGGATGACCACGGGCGCCTGCCCCGAATTCGCAACCAACAGTTCGTATTCGAGGTGATACGCATCGAACGACTTGATCGCGCGCGGGAGCGCCGCCGGCAAGATTCCAATGACGTTCGGAAAGACCGAATCCGCGTCCCCGACCGACCTTGGCGCAGAGCAGCCGCTTCCGGCGTAGAAGAGAACAAAAAAGCATGTCGCGGCGGTTGCAAAGGTTGGTGGAGAAGCCACGTTTGAATCATACCATCGACGGCCTCTCAGAACGTCGGCAGTGATGGTTTCCTGCCTTTGAGCTTAGGCAGGATTACGGCCTGCCGAACATCGTCGGGGGTTACTCCGTCGTCTTTCAGGTATCCTCGAAAGCAGGTTCTGGATTGTGAAAAAGCTCTTCTTCTTTCGGGACCATGAGCACGTTGAATTTGCCCACGGTCACTTCTTGGTCTCTGTCCTCCTTCAGACCGCCGTATGGCTGGTTGGCAACTTCTTCATTTGGCGCTGGGCGCGGGCCGACATTTTGACTGCACAGGTTACGTCATCCGTTTGGGTTGTTCTCGCCTGCTTTACAGTCATTCACGCGTTCCTCGGCCTGTTTGAGTACTTCTTCCACCGGTACGTGTTACATAGCGTCTTCTGGCGCCTCCTCGGCCCTATGAAGCGCAAACACACCGAACATCACTCCTTGACTCACGTTCGGGAACTGAAGCACAAACAGGACGAGGGCGGCAACGTGGAGGTGCGAAACTGCTACCCGATCGTAGCGCCCCAACAGATCGAGTCCTCCGCTTTTCCGGGCTATGCGCTCGTGTCTTTCCTCCTACTCTTCTCTGCTCCACTCATCGGGGTGCAGTTGCTATTGCCGAGTCTACCGATTCTGCTCTCCGGCTACCTCGCTGTGTTGTTCTCCTACGCGCTTTACGAGATGAAGCATGCGGTCGAACACAACGATTACTACTCGTTCTGGAAGCCGAGGATCGAGCGCAGTCGTTTTTACCGCTCGTGGTACGCCTTTCATTTGATGCACCACTCACGGATCCGCGTGAACCAGGCGATCGGAGGCGTTTTCGCCTTGCCGATTTGGGACTGGGTGTTCGGCACTTACTTCATCCCCGACCATTTGCCACTACCGGGCGCGACAGTTCCTCCGGAAAGCCTGGTACCACCTCAGCCACGGCCGTTCATTCGTTGGCTTGACTCATGGGTGGCAAAGGCAGAGAATCGCATCATATCGCGCCGGAAGGAAGCCGCGCTTCGCTCAGCCTCACAGAGATAGCGCCGCTTCGATCACGCGCTCTGGAGTGAGGCCGAAGTGACGGTACAGGTCCTGGTATGGCGCGCTCGCGCCGAAGGAACGCATGCCAAGCATGACCCCGCCCATGGCGTAGCGCTCCCAGCCAAGCGTCGCTGCTGCTTCAAGGCTGACACGTCGGGACACCTCAGGCAACAGCACGTTCTCCCGGTAGCCCTCCTCCTGCGACTCGAACAGCTCCCAACACGGCAGACTCACCACGCGCGGCGCGAGGCCCTTTGCGGCCAGCTCCTCAGCAGCCTGAAGCAAAACCTCCACTTCCGATCCTGTGCCGAGAAGCACAGTGTCGGGCTTGCTGCTAAAGTCTCGAAGCACATAGCCTCCACGCAACGCCCCCTCGACAGACCCACCCACCTGCTCGACCTTTTGCCTCGCCAGCACTATGGCTGTTGGGGTGTGCCGAGACCGAAGCGCCACTTTCCACGCGGCGACAACCTCTGCCGCGTCCGCAGGCCGAAAGACGTTCAGATTTGGTATCGCACGCAGCGATGCAAGATGTTCAATAGGTTGATGCGTCGGACCGTCTTCTCCTAACCCGATGCTGTCGTGCGAGAAGACGAAGATCGACGGGATCTCCATGAGTGCCGCAAGGCGCAACGCAGGCCGCATGTAGTCGCTGAAAACCAAGAAGGTGCCGCCGAACGCTCTTAATCCGCCGTGCAGGGTCATGCCGTTGATGGCTGTCGCCATCGCGTGCTCGCGGACGCCGTAATAGATGTTCGGAGCACGCCTGTCCTCGGCGCTGAACGCGTTCTCGCCGTGGAAGAGGGTGTGGGTTGACTCGCCCAGGTCCGCGCTGCCGCCGACCAACTCAGGCACGCGCTTCCGCAAGGTCGCAAGTACCTTGCCCGACGACACTCGAGTCGCCTCCGCGCCTTCAGCCAACGGAAGGTCAAGGTCCCAGCCATCCGGGAGCTCGCGTTGCAACCTCCGCCTGAGCTCCGAATTGGCTTCAAGCAACGCTTCGGACAGGATGCGCTCATCCCGCGATCGGGTTCCCACTTCCCGCATGTGTTTGAGTACGTCGTCTGGAACGACAAACTGAGCGTCCGGGTCGAGACCCAACCGCTCCTTGGCAAGCCTCACCTCTTCGGGTCCGAGCGGTGCCCCGTGCGAGACGGCGCGCCCGCCCTTGTTCGGACTGCCGTACCCGATGATGGTGTGGCAGATAATAAGTGACGGCGCGTCGTCCCGCTGCTTGGCCATCTGTATTGCGCGGTCAACCTCCACTGTGCTAAGGCCGTCGCACTCCTGGACATGCCAACCGTACGCTTCGAACCGAGCAGCCACGTCCTCTGAAAAACTCAGGTCAGTGGAACCGTCTATCGTCACCCTGTTCGAATCGTATAGGAAAATCAGCCGACCGAGCTTCAGGTGCCCAGCGAGCGACGCAGACTCGTGCGAGACACCCTCCATCAGGTCGCCATCGCTGCACAGCGCGTACGTCCAGTGGTCAACCAGACCTGGGAACTCGGCCCGAAGACGTTCCTCGGCGATCGCCATGCCAACAGCGGTACCGAATCCCTGGCCGAGTGGACCTGTCGCCATCTCGACACCGGGCGTGAGGGAGTTCTCAGGATGCCCCGGCGTCTTGCTACCGAGCTGGCGGAACTGCTTCAGGTCATCGAGGCTGATGTCGTATCCGGTGAGATATAAGTAGGCGTAAAGCAGTATGCTGCCGTGCCCTGCGCTCAGGATGAAGCGGTCACGGTTGAACCAGTTGGGCGCCTGTGGGTCGTACCTGAGATGCTTTGTAAAGAGCACATAGGCTATCCCCGCACAACCCATAGGCAAGCCGGGGTGCCCGGACTTCGCTCTCTCGACGGCGTCCATCGCGAGGCCGCGCACCGTGTTCAGCGTTCTCTCGACGACCGACACCGACTCTTCCGTCCGCACGCGCGCATCGTACCCCTAAGCGCTCGCGCGGACGGGATTGGCATCGCCGTGAGCCGCCCTACTCGTCGCTCGCCTCGTTCGCCAGTCCGAAGTACTTCCTGAGAAACCTCCCCCAGGGTGCGGCAGGTGCTTCTGGCTGCGTGATGGATGCTTCGATACGCTTGCTGTTCGGTCATGGCGAACTTGTCCATCAAGAAGCCCTTGGCGCGCTCCAGCAGCCGCCGGTTCGCAAGATCCCGCTTGACTCGCTCCAATTTAGCCTGCCGATCTCGGATTTCCCCAAACCGCCTCTGGACGACAGAGATGTTTGAGTTCAGTTCGTCGATCCGCACCGGTTGGTCGGAGGTATGCGTATCCGCCCGCATCAGCAGCTTGCTCCCCAAGCTCTTGCTGCCTGTAACCGGTCAAGAAGATGGTCGGCGTCGGACAGGTTTCGAGGATGTCTCTTGCCGCCTGGATACCGTCGCCGTCCGACATTCGGATGTCGAGGATAGCGACATCGGGTTTTGTCTCACATACGACTGCGTACGCTTCCGCGCAGTTCTGTGCGACCCCGACCACCTCATGGCCCAGCTCCTGAACCTGTTCAACGAGCGTCGCGTGTAGTTCATCGTCGTCGTCCGCGATTATCAGTCTGGCCGTAGTTTGGCGTACCTCCTACCGGCTTTATTATAACTTCGTTGGCGGTTTCCTGCAGAGTGATTTGGTTTGGTAGACTGGGAACTCATGAAGGAAGTCGTTATCGTTTCCGGTGCGCGCACTCCGATCGGCTCGTTCCTCGGCTCGCTGAGCACGGTTCCCGCCCCCCAACTAGGCGCTGCCGCGATCAAAGAAGCGCTCGCTCGAGCAGGCCTGCAGCCCGAGCAGGTGGACGAAGTACTGATGGGCTGCGTTCTCCAAGGGGGAATCGGCCAGGCACCAGCACGACAGGCGGCAATTTTTGCCGGCATCCCAACCTCGGTTCCCTGCACGACGGTCAACAAGGTCTGCGGCAGCGGTATGAAGACCGTGATGATGGCTGCGCAAGCGATCCGCTGCGAGGACGCCGAGATCGTCGTCGCAGGCGGCATGGAGAACATGAGCCTGGCGCCTTACGCCCTGATGAACGCTCGAACCGGCCTCCGGATGGGCAACGCATCCGCTGTTGACCTCATGATTCACGACGGGCTGTGGGACCCTTACAAGAACATCCATATGGGGAATGCAGGCGACCTGTGCGCCTCGGAATGCAACGTGCCCCGGGATAGGCAGGACTCATTCGCCGCGGAGTCGTATCAACGCGCCTTGAACGCCCAGCAGAGCGGCCGCCTGGCTGAAGAGATCGTCGCGGTTGAGGTTCCTCAGCGCAAAGGTGATCCGATTCAGGTCGCAGAAGACGAGGAACCGCGCAGGGGAAACGTTGAGAAACTCGCGGAGTTGCGCCCGGCGTTCGACAAGGAAGGGTCGGTTACGGCAGGCAACGCTTCCTCCATCAACGACGGAGGGGCGGCGCTCATAGTCACGTCGGCGGACAAGGCGAAGGAACTTGGCCTTGAGCCCCTCGCCCGGCTCGTCGCGTATGCGCAACACGCACAGGACCCCGAGTGGTTCACCACCGCGCCTGCGGAGGCTGTCGGCAAACTGCTGCACAAGGTCGGGAAGAAGGTCGCCGACATTGACTTGTTCGAGATAAACGAGGCGTTCGCGGTCGTCGCGCTGGCGGTTGCCGACCGCCTTGGTGTGGCCCGTGAGAAGCTAAACGTGAACGGCGGCGCTGTTGCGTTGGGGCACCCAATCGGCATGACGGGCACGCGGCTGATTCTGACGGCGATCTATGAGCTGCGCCGCCGTGGCGGCGGCACCGCAGTCTGTTCCCCCTGCATCGGCGGGGGAGAAGCGACGGCGGTGCTTATTGAGGTGTGATCACCAACCCGCCTTAGCGGCAAATCACCCAGGGAGCGTGAGCGTCCTCGCGAACACAAAGCGGCCGCACTGCGAAGGCTGGGTGGAAACTCGCGGGACGCTCGCCCTCCCTACGAAGGCTCGAGGGACGCTTGCCACCCCTACCGTTCGCCGTAGGCTCACTCCTTGCCGTTGCGGGTGCCCATCAGAAGTTTTCTGGCGTTCGCCCTTGCTTTTTCCGCGCGAGGGTGCCATAATATCGGTGTAACGGCGCCCACTTCCGATGCTGCATGTGTGTGGTCCCCTATGGGATTCTCTTTGGCGGATGGATGGACTGGACCGGAATCAAAAACATAAGGAGGACCACAATCGTGGCAACCAAATCACTCTACGTGGGGAACCTTCCCTACTCGACCAACGAGGCCGACCTCATGCAACTGTTCGAGACGCACAATGCGCGCTCAGCACGGATCATCGAGGGACGCGGCTTCGGTTTCGTGGATGTTGAAGCCGACTCGGCGGACGCAGCCATCGAAGCCACCAACGGCAAGGATTACAACGGTCGCACCCTCGTCGTGAACGAGGCGCGCCCGCGCTCCGAAGGCGGAGGCGGGGGCGGCGGCCGCGGCGGCGGTGGATACGGCGGACGCTCCGGCGGACGCAGGTACTAAGCCGAATCGAAACCAGAGACAGCCGGCTTGCCTCAAAAGAGGCGGGCCGGCTGTTTCACTCTTTCACTCTTGACAACGGGCCGCTTAGCGCCGCTCCAGCAAGAGACGCACGATGTACCAGAACAACAGTGCGACAGACGAGAACAGCGCCATAGAGGCGGGAATGTGCATGTCCGTTGGGTAGTGATGCAGAGCGGTCGAAGTTTCATACAGAATCGTAAGCGACGCGAATAGAATCATCGCCGCGCTGAACCACACGCCCAAGTGCCAGCCGAAGATGACGCCCAGCACGATCGTGCCAAGGGCGACTACGCCCCCAATGAGCAGCGCCGCGCGCAGGAACGAAAAGTCGTGCCCAGTCACCAGCACAAGAACGGTTAAGCCACTGAAGATGACGACCGTCCAAAACGCCGCGAGCGGTAGAACGCCGGGCGCGAACGTTGCTGCGATGAACAGCAACGGCGCAAAGATAAGCCCGTTCGCCAGCACCAGCAGCGCCAACCCGAGGTACTGCACGCCTAAGTTGCCACGCACGACGGAGAACGAGTTCGCCATCCAACTCACGACCATGAAGCCGCCGAGGATGAGCAGCCAACTCAGTCGTCCGCTGCTGATGAACCGTGCGGCCGCCTCGCTGAAGCCGACCGCGAAGAGTCCATAGGACAGCACGACGAAGGCGAGCACCGCTCCGAGGAGGTGGCTGTAAGTCCTCTTTAGGAACGCTGCCCTCGCCAGAGGCGGCGCCTGCACCGCAGGGATGTATCCGGTTTCAGGTTCGTTTATCATTTCTACACCACCTTCGTTCACCAGTGTACCTTATGCCAAAGAACCGAACAACGAATCATCGCTTTGCGCCAGCGGCGATCCAATTGCGGAGCAGTCGCACCTCCTTCTGCAAAGGCAGACCCAGCAGAGCGACGAACAAGACAAATGGCAGAAAGACCTTCACAGAACGGAGTACGCGTTGCTCGCAGACAAGGTTCCGTTCTGGGTATCCTGTTCTCGCCCGGCGCGGCGGTGGCCCTAATGGACATTCCGGATGCAGTTCAACCGGGTGCTGGTGACGCTCCAGAACGAGCGCACAAGGAGAAAACGAGAGTGCCTACGAAGAGATTGTTTGTGGGGAACCTTCCCTTCTCTGCCAATGAGGCTGACCTCATGGAGGCTTTCGAGCAGTTCGGCGCGTCGTCCGCGCGGATCATCGAGGGCCGGGGTTTCGGCTTCGTTGACGTTCCCGAAGAGAATATGGCTAGCGCGATTGAGAACATGAACGGGGCCGACTTCGGGGGAAGGCGGCTCACAGTGAACGAAGCCCGACCGCGCGAAGACCGACCGAGAGGCTAACGGCCCTGCCTGCACGCTGATGAACGTTCGAGGGGCGCGCATCCGGGCCTTGCGAAACGTGTAACATCGGCGCGGTGGGCAACACTTTCGGCACCATCTTCCGGGTCACCACCTGGGGCGAGTCTCATGGCGGCGCCTTAGGCTCGGTTGTTGACGGCTGCCCGTCGGGGCTGCCGCTCACCGAGGCTGACATACAACCCGACCTCGACCGGCGCAGGCCAGGCCAGTCGTCGCTCGTCTCGCAAAGAAAGGAGAGCGACACCGTTCGCATCCTGTCGGGCGTATTTGAGGGCAAGACGCTGGGAACCCCCATCTGCCTGAGCATCCAAAACGAGGATGCCCGGCCGCGCGACTATGAAGAGATCCGCGACAAGTACCGTCCAAGCCACGCCGACTACGTCTACGAGGCGAAGTACGGCGTTCGGAACTGGATGGGAGGCGGCAGAGCAAGCGCGCGAGAGACCTCCGTTCGGGTCGCAGCCGCGGCTGTCGCCCGCAAGTTGCTGCGCACAGTCTGGGGTGTCGAAGCTATCGCGTGGGTCTCGAGAGTGCGCGATATCGAGGCGGAGTGCGACCCCGAGGCGGTAACGCACGACCAAGTGGAAGCAAGCCCTGTTCGCTGCCCGGTGCCCGAAGTGGCAGAACGGATGATCGCCGCCATTGAACGAATCCGCAGGAAAGGCGACTCGCTCGGCGGTGTGGTGACGTGCGCTCTGCGAAACGTGCCGCCCGGCTGGGGCGAGCCGGTTTTCGACAAAATGGAGGCGGACCTTGCCAAGGCGATGCTCTCGCTCCCTGCGAGCAAGGGGTTTGAGATCGGCTCTGGGTTCTCAGGGACGCTGATGACTGGGCTTGAGCACAACGACGAGTTCTACTTGGATGAATTGGGCAGAGTGCGCACGCGAACGAACCGCAGCGGTGGCGTTCAGGGCGGCATAACCAACGGCGAAACCATCTACTTTCGCGTCGCCTTCAAGCCCACTGCGACCGTGCTGCATGAGCAACAGACTGTAACCACAAAGCCGCGCGAGGAGACGACCCTGCGCGCAAGAGGTAGGCACGACCCATGCGTGCTACCACGCGCGGTGCCTATGGTGGAGGCGATGGCGCTCCTCGTGCTGGCTGATCATGCGTTGCGCCAGGAGACGGCCAGCCTCCTGCAGCGACTGGGCGGCGCATAACGGAGCGTTAACATTGGCGGAACCAGAATCAGGCATGAACGAGGCGCCAGCGCAATCCACCGAACCCTCTGCAGGGGAAGGCCTACCGGATCGGGCACGCGCCGAAGGAGGCGCGACGCAACCTGCCGCCACGGAGCCGAAGATCCGCGTCCGCAATCTGCACCTGCACTACGGCGAGTTCTGTGCGCTTCGCGACATTAACCTTGACATCCCGGAACACCGCGTGACAGCACTGATCGGGCCGTCGGGCTGCGGCAAGTCGTCGTTCTTGCGCTGCCTGAACCGGATGAATGATTTGATTGACGCCGTACGAATCGAAGGCAGGGTCGAAATCGGAGGTCAAAACATCTACGACAAGGACGTGGACGTCGTCGCCTTGCGGAAACGCGTGGGAATGGTGTTCCAGAAGCCGAATCCGTTCCCCATGAGCATCTTTGACAACATCGCGTTTGGACCGCGCATCCACGGTGTGCGGCGGCGGAGCGAGCTGGAGGAGATTGTAGAGAGAGCACTTCGCGCCGCCTACTTGTGGGAGCGCGTGAAAGACAAGCTACATCAGTCGGGCAACCAACTCTCAGGCGGTGAGCAGCAGCGGCTCTGCATCGCCCGCGCACTGAGCGTCGATCCGGAAGTCATCCTCATGGACGAGCCGTGTTCTGCACTGGACCCGGTTGCAACCGCTCGCATCGAGGACCTGATCCTTGATCTGAAGGAGCAGTACACGGTGGTCATCGTAACACACAACATGCAGGAGGCACAGCGAGCGAGCGACTACACAGGCTTCTTCCTCATGGGGGAACTGGTAGAATTCCAGAAGACCTCGTCGCTGTTCCTTTCGCCTCAGAAAAAGGAGACCGAGGACTACATCAGTGGCCGTTTTGGTTAGTGAGTGCACACAGCCTTTCCCTCTGGGAGAGGGCGGGGTGAGGGGTGGAGCGCCCTGCGTATCATATCGATCCAATGACTGGACTTCACATATGTCCAAGGCGGTTGCAGTGATTTCGGGCTAGCGGGGTTTGCCGTATTTCGACCTGCTGCGCGAGTAGGCCCTCCGGGCTGCCATACTCCCGCCGTGGAACAGGTGATTCGCGCAACCGAGCTCAGCATATCGCTCAAGGGGCTTGTGCTTCCCAGCGGCTTGCGAATGGCTGAGGGAGACGTATCGTTCGACACCCCCATCCTCGGCGTGAGGCCCTTCTCTATTCCCGAAGGCACGCTTTGCCACGCCACTCTCACGTTCCTTGAGGAGGACGTGCAGGCGTACCTCGAGAAGAAGCGACCGGCGAATCTCTCCGACTTTCGGGTCAGCGCCAAGAACGGCGAGATCACCATCCTCGCCGTGGCGCGCTTGTTGCTGCCCGTTGAGGTCGGAGCGGTGGGTGTGCTGGAGTTCTCCGACGGCAAACTGAACTTCGTGCCTCGACGAATCGAGGCGGGCGGAGTGAACGCAAAGTCAATCGCCCGACCTCACCTCGAGCGCATTAACCCTCTCGTTGACCTCACCGGACTGCCTCTACGCGCGGACGTTCAGTCGCTTGACATCGGCGGAGGTGCGATTCGCATCTCGGGTCGCTTAGAGACGACGGCGGCTATCCCTCGGCTTGCGCCTTAGCGGCGGTGCTCGCCTCGCCGGAAGCCTGCTTCAAGACCTTTTCCAGCCTGCGAAGCGCCTCGCCGTAGGTAGCCCAATCGCCTCGCTGCTGCGCGGTTTGCGCCTCACGAAGGATTTGCAAGGCGCGGCGGGCAAGTTCGCTTTCGGCGACGCCCTGCAGAGGTGTGCCGCCCGGCTCATCGCTCGGCAGCACCGTCCCGACGTCCACCTTCGGTCGCTCGCCAAGAAGCATCTCGAGTGCGCGCGGATAGGAATCTGCAAACACAATCTTGTCGCTGAACGCAAGCACTACCAACTTGAGCTCCGGGATCATCTGCCCGCCGGACGCGACGAGGAAAAACGTCTTCACGTACATCACGCTTCCGCCGATGGGCACGACGAGTAGGTTCCCGTGCTGCAGTTGGCTTCCGCGTTGGTCGAGGAGAGTGATCATCTGCGCCAATTTGGAGTCCTGGTTGAACATTGCGTTCTGTTGCGCCGGTCCATTGATGCTGCGGTCTTCTGGAAAGACGTAGAGCACCATATCGCCATAGGAATGCGGATCGCAGTGTGCGGCAAGCCAGCCGATCATGTTCGGCCGGTTGAGGGGTGTAAACGGCAAGATGAGCATGAAGGAGTCGCGCTCCTCGTCGGGCAAGCGCATCTGCACATAGTAAGGGACCATGCGCCGAGAACCCGTCTGTTCCGCCGACCCGTCCACGGTCGGGACCTCCCATGCGTCGTTGCGTTGGAAAAACACCTGCGGATCCGTTACGTGATAGAGAGCAAGTTGGTGTGACTGCGCCGTGAACAGGTCTTCCGGGTAGCGGAAGTGTTTAATGAGGCTCTGCGGTGCCTCCGCCTTGGGTGTGAGCAATCCGGGGTACACCTTCGCCCAAGTCTTGAGGATCGGACAATCATCGTCCATCACATAGGCCTTCCACTCGCCCGTGTAGGCGTCTATCGTCAACTTGACGCTATTGCGAATATAGTTGAACATCAGGCCGCGCATGCTCGTGTGCGAACTGTATGGGATTGAGTCAGTTGTCGTATAGCCATCCATGATCCAGGTCAGCCTCTTGTCCACGATAGCGATGTATGGATCGTTGTCCCACACAAGGTACGGGAACAACTTCTCCGCCCGCTCGCGAATCGCACGGTTGAATAGGATGACGGACTGGTCACCTACCGCTCGCGTGAGCAGGATGTCGTACTCGCCGAAGTAGAGGCTTGCCATGAACCGCCGGAAAGGGGAAGCGATGCTGACACCTTTCTCGCCTTCCCACCGGTGGAAGACGTCCTCGCCGGACGTCCTGCCTGGTCGGTCGAACTCCTCTTGCCTCGTGCGAACCATAACGTAACGGCTAAGATCGGCATCTGAAAAGTAGATCCGCGGCTGCGCGATTTCGAGTTCCGGGCGACCGGCTGGCGGCAGGTCTTTGAGGAAGAAGGTGGGCTTGCCGGACGGACCAGCCTCGTTGACCGGGCAGGCGACAATGCCGTTACCGTGTGTGTAGATGAGGTGAAGGCTCTGCCAGTTTGAGCGCTGGGTGTCGTTGGGGTGTACGACCAAGTCGCGTGCGCCGACCATCAACATTCTCTGTACGCCGTCTATCTCGTAGCGGTCAACGTCAATGTCGTGAAACACGTAGTAGTCCCTCAACCCCTGAAGCTGCTGCACTGAGGAACGAAGAATAAAAGGGTCCCAGAGGCGCATGTTTCGCAGCGTCTGCTCAGATTTCGCAATCTCTTCCGGAGACGGACGCACCGTTGCCGGAAAGTCCTCGCGGACGTCAATCTTGTCGAGCGCATACGCCCAGCGAGTGGCTTCGATCGCGTGCACGATATACGGCGTCTCCATTTGCAGCTCGTTCGGTTGAACAGTGTATGTCTGGACGACCTGTGGCCAAATCGCCACTCCGACTATATAGACCACCCCGCTTACGACCGCGCCGGCGATGAGGCCCGCGTACTGCTTTCCGATCGTAAGCAACGCGGCCGCCGCTGAGAGCCACAGCACCCACGCGGCAATTGCCTTAGCCCCCACCGCTTGAAGGTCCGCATAGGATGCTCCGGTGATTCGCGGGCCGGGCGTGATCACGGAGCCGTAACGGCTGACGTAGATCTGTACGCCCAGAGCGAACAGAAACACCGCGCCGACGATGGTGAAGTGCTTCCTCGGCGCAGGGTCGCGAAGGTGCACCCGCGCAACGACAGCCAAGCCTGCGATGCCGAAATGTACAACCGCAAGAAGCAACGCGGAGATGATCGTAAGCGCAATAACCGTTCCCACAATCCACTCGATCAGCGGCAGCCGAAACACAAAGAAAGAGTAGTCAAGGCCGAAGATCGGGTCAGTCTTGCCGAACGGCTCAGCGTTCACGTAAAGCAAGCAAGTCTTCCAGTGGCCTGAAGAAACCATGCCGAACAGGAGCCCAAAGAACAGCGCGACCAGGCGCAGCATCTTGAGAAACCATCCGTGTCCCCGCGCGAGGACGTGATAGTACGGGTGATCGAATATCGGCGTGTCCAGCACCCCGCGCACCGCTCGCGTGTTCAACGCCGCGCGCCCCACCAGATAAACAACAGTAAATGCCCCGATGAAAGCTACGAGGAAAAACAGCGGGCGCAACAGCAGCGGCCTGAAAAATATGATGGTCGCGCCAACGTCCTCCTTGTACCACCAGTAGTCCATCAAGAAGCGCGCAATCACGCCGCTCAGACCCAACAGCAGCGTTACGATGCCGATTGCGACGAACAGCCGAATGAGCGCGCGTCGCTGCCGAGGATCCATTCCCGGTTCCGGCCCAATCCCCATGCACGGGCAGTCTACCGCCTCGCACAGGGAGGGCGAGCGTCCCACGAGCCTACACCCAGCCTTCGCAGCGCGGCCGCTTTGTGTCCGCGAGGACGCTCACGCTCCCTGGGTTTCCTCACTCCCTCTCCCTGTGGGAGAGGGTTGGGGTGAGGGGGATGTGGTGACTTGCGAAGGGAGGGCGAGCGTCCCACTAGCCTTACGAACTCGCGCTCGTGTAGTGTCGCAGCGCGAAGCGCCAGAACCACCGAGCCCCCATGAAGAAGGCGACAGCCCAACCGAGGCTCAATGCAAGCCAAGCCACCCCCGCAACGCCGCTTAACGTGCGGACGGGAACGGATGCGAGGAAAGCAAGCGGAATAACAAACGTCAGCAGCGTCTTCGCCGCCGCGCCGAAAATGTCAATCGGATACCGCGCGAGGGCGACCGCAAAGTCGCCCAGAACCCAAAGATTATCCACGCGGACGAACCAGATCGCAGTGGTCATCAGCATCAGCAGAAAGGAACCATAAATGACGCACGCGCTCAGAACCAACAGAACATAACCTCCCACCCCGGCAAGTGTCAGCTTGATGCCCGCAGCCCGTGAGGCGATGAGCGCGATGATGACGCCGGCAACGAGCGTGCCGAGTTGGTCGAAGTTGAACTTCCTCGCGCAGGCGAGAAACTGTGAGTCAATCGGTTTGACGATGTCAAAATCCAGCGCGCCTTGACGCACCTTCTGCGGGATCTCGACGGTGCTCGCGCTGAGGAACGCGCCGACGAGCCCTTCCACGATGAAGCATGTGGCGGCGAGTAGGTACGTTTCAGCCTTCGTCCACCCACGGACCGTTGCGGTGTTCCGAAAGATGACCTCGAGCAACAGCGTGAACGTAACAACCCAAATCAGGTTTTGCGCAATTTTTGCGACGAAGTTCGCCCGGAACTCCATTTCGCGCTGAAGGCTCGAAAGAAAAAACTGACGGTAGACGCGAGCAAGCCTCCTCACCGATTACCCCCCCTCTGGCAACGGGAGCACCTCCAGATCGGGCGGTACCGGGGCGTGGAGCGTGATGTGCTCACTGGTCTCCGGGTGGACAAACGAGATAGTGCGCGCGTGCAACGCCTGTCTGGCGACAATTGGATGCGCCACCCCGTACGTCATATCCCCTAAGAGCGGCAGGCGAACGTGCGCGAGATGGACGCGTATCTGGTGCGTTCGGCCCGTCTCGAGGCGGCATTCCAGCAGAGAGAGGCCCTGCTCACGCAGCAGCAGTCTGCAATGCGTTATCGCTTCGCGTGCGTCCGGTGCAAAGGAGGAGACCACTGCGCGCCGCTTGCGGTCACGAGGATGCCTGCCTATGTGCGTGCGGATACCGAACGTGGTATCCCGCGGAGCGCCGGCAACCCATGCCCAGTAGAGGCGGCGGGCGACTCGGGACTGGATTTGCGCCTGGAGCTTGCGGTGCACTGCGTCGGTCTTCGCGACGAGGATCGCACCACTCGTGTCTTTGTCCAGCCGGTGCACGATGCCGGGGCGGAACTCACCTCCAACTGTGCTCAGCGCCTCGGAGTGCGCCAACAGCGCATGCGCTAGAGTCGGCTGCCTGGAGGTTGTCGATGGGTGGGCAGCAAGCCCTGCAGGCTTGTTCACAACCAACAGGTGCTCGTCTTCATAAAGAACGTCAAGGGGTATTGGCTCGGGACTCAAGTCCTGGGGGGGCCGCTCGGGAATCTCCTCAACAAGCACCTCCATCCCAGGCTGAAGGCGGAAGGACGGTTTCCTCACCTCCCCTTCCACCCGGACGCGTCCATCCTCGATGTGCTCGACGAGGCGCGAGCGGCTCTGCTCCGGCAGCAGGCGGGCGAGGAAGCGATCCAGACGCTCCGTCCGATCCGCCATCAGTCGCATGCCTTGGTTTATACTCGAGCCGCGACCTGCCCTACAAGCGAACGCGCGGTAAACTTGGCTCCGTCCGATATCGGAGGGGCAATGGACGATCTTGCACGAACGAACTGGGGAGCAATGAAGCGATTTCGCCTGATCCTGCGCGAACAGGGCCAGGTGCGTGAGATGGGCGGCGAGGAGATGTCCATCGCCGTGCAGATTGTGGACAACATCTTCATGAACGCCATCGAGGCAGGCGCAAGCGACATCCACCTCCAACCGGAGCGAGACCAACTGAAGATTCGGTTCCGTATAGACGGCCAACTGACCGAAAACGGCCAGTTGCCGCCTGAGACAGCCGCCAACGTCGTTGCGCGCATCAAGCTCGCCGCCGGAATGCACATTGACGAGAAGCGCGAAGCACAAGACGGACGCATTGACATGGAGTATAACAACCGCCGCCTGTCCGCACGCTGCTCGGTGATACCGGCACTCAACGGCGAAAAGGTCGTGCTCCGCATCCTCGATCCGGGCCAGATGCGCGTTGAGCTCGCGCAACTCGGAATGCCGCAGGATGTGATGGAGAAATGGAAGCAAGCTATCTCGACTCCTTACGGCATGATCATGGTAACCGGCCCGACCGGTAGCGGAAAGACCTCGACCCTCTATGCCAGCCTGAATACCCTGGACCGCACCCATCGGAATATCGTGACCGTCGAGGACCCGATCGAGTACGAGTTCTCTGACAACGTTACGCAAGTTCAAGTAACGGAGAAGATGACTTTCCCCCGCGTCATGCGCACCTTTCTCCGCCAAGACCCCGACGTCATGATGGTGGGCGAGATGCGCGACCCCGAATCGCTTAGCATCGGCATCCAGGCTGCGCTCACCGGACATTTGGTGCTGACGACCATCCACACGAACAACGCGGTCGAGACCATCGGCCGCATGTTCGACATGGGCGCCGAGCCGTATCTTGTCGCCGCCGTTACGGTGGGCGTGATGGCTCAGCGACTGGTGCGCGTGAACTGCATTCACTGCGCCGAGTCGTTCGAGCCAGACGAAGACGAACTGATCGCGCTCGGATTTGAACCTGGCCAGCCGGTGCAGGGCACGTTCCGAAAGGGCAAGGGCTGTCCAGAATGTCGTGGACACGGCTACCGAGGCAGAACCGCAGTCTTCGAACTCTTCCTGGGAACGCCGGACATGCGCCACGCAATCGCGCGCGGCGCCGAGCACGGCGAAATCGCTGCTGCCGCTCGACGCCAGGGAATGCGGACGATGCTGGAGGACGGACGCAACAAGGTGCTGTCTGGGATCACGACGCCCGAAGAGGTGCTGCGGGCAGTCTACAGCGCCGCAATCACGTAGGTCGGTCGGCGCCCATAGAAATGCGAGATTTCGCCGGATGCTGCTCCAATATGGAACGAATCCGCCCTGCTATCCGTCTTACAGATTGGACGATGCCTGCCGAGGGTCACCATGTGTGACCGCCCCACCTCCAACCTCCAACCCTCCCAGACGGCAGGCCAGCGTCTGAAGGGTTCCCTTTGGCCCGAGGGAACCCTCAACCCTTTTGGGGATCTGCGCGGCGACGGTTCGCCAGTGCCAGCTCCACCACCTCGTCAAACCGCTCCACGGGCAGAACGTTGACCTCCTCCAACACGTGAGTTGGGATGTCATCCACGTCGCACAAGTTCTGCTTTGGGATGATCACGGTGCGGATGCCGGCCCGGTGCGCTGCAAGAATCTTCTCCCGGAGGCCGCCGACGGGCAGCACCTTCCCACGTAGGGTAATTTCTCCGGTCATCGCCACGTCGCCTCGGACCGGCCTGCCCGTCAGCGCGGATGCGTAGGCAGCGGCAATGGTGATGCCTGCGCTTGGCCCGTCTTTGGGTACCGCGCCTGCTGGCACGTGGATGTGGAGGTCGCTCTGCTCCGGCACGCCGTTCTTCCCGAGGAGTTGCTTCGTGCGAGCGTAAACGCAGGTAATCGCTGCCTGTGCCGATTCCTTCATAATCTCCCCCAGATGACCGGTCAGCACGAGTTTCGGCTCCGGACCTTGCGCGGGCACACGAGCAACCTCAATCAGCACGACGTCGCCTCCGAACTCCGTGTACACCAGGCCTGTGGCAGTTCCGATGTCGTTCCGTCTCTCTTTCGTTCCATATTGATAGCGCGGTCGGCCGAGGAACTCTGTAACGCGCTCCCGATTGATGGTTACGCGCCGGGCCTGCTCTTCCGCGACCATGCGCGCGGTCTTTCTGCAAAGCGTAGCGATTTCTCGCTCCAGATTGCGTACGCCCGCCTCTCGCGTGTACTCCCGCACGACGACACGCAACATGGGATCCGAGATTGACAGTTGGCTCTTCCTCAAACCGTGCAGTGCAAGTTGCTTTGGCACGAGAAACAGCGACGCAATCTGCAGTTTCTCATCTTCGGTGTAGCCTGGAAACTCGATGACCTCCATCCTGTCGCGTAGGGGCCATAAAATGCCGTCAAGAGTATTGGCCGTTGTGATGAACATCACTGCACTTAGGTCGAACGGGCACTCGATGTAGTGGTCGGTGAATTTGTCATTCTGCTCAGGGTCTAACGCTTCGAGCAATGCAGAGGTCGGGTCGCCTCGGAAGTCCATTCCCATCTTGTCCACTTCATCGAGCATAAACACCGGGTTGCGCGTGCCGCAGCTATGGATGCCCTGGATGATGCGCCCTGGCAGCGAACCGATATACGTGCGCCGATGGCCGCGAATCTCTGCCTCGTCGCGCACGCCCCCGAGCGAGATGCGAACGAACTTCCTGCCGAGCGCCTCGGCAATAGACTTGCCGGTGCTGGTCTTCCCGACTCCCGGTGGCCCGACGAAGCACAAAATCGGGCCGCGGAGTGACTTGGCAACCTGGCGCACCGCAAGGAAGTCGAGGACTCGATCCTTCACCCGCCGCAAGCCGAAGTGGTCGCGGTCCAGGATCCGCTTAGCGTGCCGGACGTCGAGCGAATCTTCTGATAGGATCGACCATGGCAGCGTTGTGATCCAATCGAGGTACGTCCGAATCACCATGCTCTCCGGTGATGCGGCAGTCGCACGCTGCAGACGCACCAACTCATGCTCCGCGCGCGCACGAACGTCGGGCGGCATGTCCGCCTCTTCGATGCGGCGCGTGTACTCTTCGATTTCGTCGCCTCGCTCGTCACCTTGGCGCAGTTCCTGTTGTATGATGCGCAGTTGCTCGCGCAGGTAGTAGTCGCGCTGCGTGTCGCCGAGCCGCTTTTCTACCTGCGAGCGAATCTCGTTCTGAACGGTGAGGATCTCCCGCTCGCGCATCAGGATTCGCAACACCTCGGTGATTCGCGCGTCGGGCTGAAGCGTCTCCAAAACCTGCTGCTTCGTTTCGGGGCGAATCGGCAGGTGATGCGTGATGCAGTCTGCCATTTGCCCGGCGTCCTCGATCTCGGCGATCATCTGGAGAGCCTCCGGAGGGATCTGCTTACCGAGGTCCAACACATCCTCAAAGAGGCGCGTCGCCTCGCGCACCTTCGCTTCCGCCACTTTGCCGCGGAACGCCTTTGTCTCGATCTCCTCGCCGGTGCAGCGATAACTGCCGTCGGTGTGGCTGAGGTTCTCCACGCGAAACCGCGCCAAGCCTCGGACAACAATGCGCATCGTGCCGTCCGGAACGGGCACCGCCTGCAGCACCTCGCAAAGCGTGCCCATGCGGTAGAGGTCGTCCGCAGCCGGCTCCTCAACGGCGACCTCCTTCTGGGTCAGCGTGACGATTCGGCGGCTGCCACCGAGCGCGTCGCGGAGCGCGCGTAGCGACACCGTACGACCCACCAGCAGGGTGTGCACCAGGCCGGGGAAGTGAACCGTGTCACGGATCGGCAGGACGGGATAGTCGGGCCGCGCTTTGCGGCGTTTGGTGTTGCGCTTTGTTCGCTGCGAAGCCATCGGCATCACGTTACCCCCAACCGGCGCGCAACGGCACGAAATTTGCCGCAATCGAGGGCGAGATGAGAACGTATCGCGTAGTCCTCGCTTTTATGCTGGTGATGCTTATCTGCGCCGGAACATTGGTCTGGACGTGGCGGAACACCGATAGTCTTACCGAGGAACAGGACATCAACGTGGACCGTGCCGCCGCTCTCGAAGAAGCGTTCGACTGGGCGGCAGCGCGGGACCGGTAGGCGCGTAGCAACGCAACCCTCCCAGCCGTCCAGGCTCGGTGTAGGCTCCCGAGACGCTCGCCCTCCCTACGTAGGTTCAAATGCTGCCCGCACGTTCTCGGGCCTCGGCTCAAGCAGCATCTTCTTCGTGTAGACCTTCGCGTGTGGCCGGAGACCGCGGCCGATGGTCCCGCATTCACATCGCGCTATACCGCAAAAGCCGTGGAGAAGATCGAGGACGTCGAGACACTCAAAGTCGCCGCGGAACTCAAGGAGTCGGGAACCGGCGGCATATTGCTTACCGGGTTCTACTGGTTCGACGGCGAGGGCATAGTACGAAAATTTGACCTCGACATCCGCAACTCGCTCGCCGCCCTCACCCCAACCCTCTCTCACAGGGAGAGAGGGTACATCATCGGCTCGATGAAGAAGTAACGCGGTCGCGGAATGCCGAGTAGCACGCGGGGCAGCCGAACAGCGCTGAGGCTTCCGCTTCCTCTCGCGTGGTGCCGCACCCCGGGCAGCGGGAGAGGCAGGCGCCCCCGCCGTCGAGCGACTGTAGCGCCGGCGTCGCGATGCGCCTGGAGAGGGCAGCCTCAACGCACGTCCGGCAGAGCGCGCGCCCGCCGAAAAGGAACTCCGCGCGCCCACCGCAGTCGAGGCAAAAGACGTTAGAACGCGTCGCCAACCTCGGTCGCTTCACGGAAGCGCTGCATCAACCTGCGTGTTACCTCTCCGGGCGTTCCGCAGCCGACCTTCTGCCCGGCCACACTGACCATCGGGATGACCTCAGCGGCGGTGCCGGTGAGGAACGCCTCGTTCGACTCATAGATGTCGTAAACGGTCAGGAACTCTTCGCGCACCTCGATGCCCTCTTGCCTCGCAAGTTCGATGACGGTACGCCGCGTAATGCCGTTCAGGATTCCGCAGCTTGGGTGCGGCGTGCGCAAGACACCGTCCTGCACCAGGAACACGTTGTCCCCGGTGGCTTCGGCGAGGTAGCCCTGCGTGTTGAGCATGAGGCCCTCGCCCGCTCCCTGCCGGTTCGCCTCGAGCTTCGCCTGGATGTTGGCGACATAGCGTCCGATGGTTTTGAGCCTCGGGTCGAGGCAGTCCGCCGGGATGACCCTCGTGCTGCAAAGGACGGTCTTCAGGCCGGTCTCGTACGCCTCCTGCGGATAGAGCGCAAGGGTGCTGACCATCACCATGACGTTCGGCGTACTGTTGATGTGCGCCGGGTCGAGTCCAAGCCCGGTGCCGCGCGTAACGTTCAGCCGGATGTAACCGTTCTCAATCTCCGCCTTCTTGCACGTGTCGAGGACGATGCCTTTGAGCTCGTCCTGCGGAATGTGCATTTGGAAGCCGAGATAGCGGATGCCGGCGTAGAGCCGGTCGAGGTGCGGGTCGAGTTTGAAGACCTTTCGGTTGTAGATCCGGATGCCCTCGAAGAGGCCGTCGCCGTAGAGGTACGCGTGGTCGGCAACGCTCACCTTGGCGCCGTCCAGGTCGTGGATTTCACCGTTCAGCCAGACAATCTTGCCCATGAACGCCAGGATACCGAGTCGGGTGGAGGCTGGGGAGGGATGCGGGAGTAGGCTCGTGGAACGCTCGCCCTCCCTTCGCAAGTCACCACATCACCCGTCACCCAACCCTCTCCCACAGGGAGAGGGAGTGACGCTCGCCCTCCCTACGTAGGCTCAGGTGCTGCCCCCCGTTTCTCTGGCATCGGCTCAAGCAGCATCTCCTTCGTGTAAATGAAGTCGGGACGGGAGTAGTCCGCCAGTTCGAAGTCAGACCTCAGCACGATGGCGCCGGTAGGGCACGCTTCTTGGCAGAAGCCACAGAAGATGCAGCGGAGCATGTTGATTTCGTAGCGCTTGGCATAGCGCTCTCCTGGGCTGAAGCGTTCTTCATCCGTGTTGTACGCCGCCTCAACGTAAATGCACTTCGCCGGGCAGGCGCCGGCGCACAGCGAGCAGCCGATGCACTTTTCCAGCCCGTTGTCGTACCGTTTCAGCACGTGTCGCCAGCGTGTGCGCGGAAACGGCTGCCGCTTCTTCTCTGGATAGAAGATGGTCGCCTTGTCGCGCTTCAGGCGTCGCGCGGTAAGGAGCATCCCTGTTAGGATCGGGCGGATGACGTCTCTGCCGACCTCTGTGATCATCAGACGTTCACCCTTTCCTGCTCGCGTGGTTTGAGCTCGATGAGCTTGTTGTGGCGCATCCGTTTGACCTTGTCCTGGAGTTTCAGAAGGCCGTACAGCAGCGCGTCGGGCGAGGGAGGACAACCGGGGACGTAGACGTCCACCGGGACGACCTGATCAACACCCTGCACGATCGCGTAGTTGTTGTACACGCCGCCACTGCTGGCGCAGGCGCCCATGCTGATGACCCACTTCGGCTCCGCCATCTGGTCATAGATTTGGCGGAGCACCGGCGCCATCTTCTTGCTCACCCTGCCTGCGACGATCATCACGTCCGCCTGGCGCGGGGTTGCACGGAACGCTTCGCTGCCGAACCGCGCGATATCGAACCGAGACGCCACCGTGGACATCATCTCGATGGCGCAGCAAGCAAGCCCGAACGTGAGCGGCCAGAGCGCATTCGCCCTCGCCTGGTTGAGCAGGTAGTTGAGGTTGCCGACGATGACGCTACCCGCCTTCTCGACGTCGCCAATCTTGGGCGTCATGCTGTCGTGCGCGACGATCTCCTGAATCCGTTTCGGCATCGCTTCCTCATTCTACCCTCCCTCACCCCGGCCCTCTCCCGGTGGGAGAGGGTGGCCGAAGGCCGGGTAAGGGTTTTTCTCCGCACACAAGCGCACCTGCTAAGAGTGTGGTTACGCGAAGCTCAACTTCCTGTGCCGCTCGGATAATCCTCGGCGCTCGTAAAGGTAGGACAGCCGCATCCAACCGAATGTGGCCGTTTCCGCCTTTCAGAGTCGTCCCAGGCGAACCGAACCGGGGAGCCGAAACGTCCTTCAAGGTCAGGTGCGCTTATGAAAAGGCTTGCGTCAGTACTTTCCCTGCTTGTCGCGCTTACACTCGTCTGCTTCGCAGCCCAATCAGGCTGGGCAAGATACCGGGTTTTCGTTCCCAACGATGCGGCGGCACAGAGGTTGACCGACAGCACGCTGCTACTCTTTTCCGACAACGTGACGCTCGGCTTCACGGACGTCATCGCGGGGCCCGAGCACCACAAGGAGCTGAACCGCCTCGGCCTACCGTACTTTTTTGTTCAGGAGCTTCCCGCCCCCGACGAGTGGGCGGGGGCGCAGGGCGGAGGCGACTATCGCACGGCTTATTTACGCCTATCCGAAATCATTGCCCAGTACGAGCAGTGGCGCCAGGAAACTCCCGTTTGGGTAACGCGCATCAACGCGGGTACCTCCTGGGAAGGTAGGCCAGTGTGGGTCTACCGGCTGCGGGAGCCTTCAACGCCCATACCGCCGCGTAGCGTCGTGATCCAGGCGGGCATTCACGCCCGTGAGTGGATCAGCCCCGCCGTAGCCATGCACCTGTTCAACAACCTTCGCGAACTGGCGCAGACCTCGATCCTGCATCGCTGGCTCATCAATGAGGTCGAAGTGTGCGTGTTCCCGGTCCTCAACCCCGACGGGTATGAGTACACGTGGACGACGAACCGCTTGTGGCGCAAGAACCGCCGTAACAACGGCAGTTCCTATGGGGTTGACCTGAACCGGAACTACTCGGTCGGCTTCGGCGGCTCGGGGAGCAGCAGCAACCCCTCGTCGGACACTTACCGCGGCCCATCTGCATTCAGCGAGCCCGAAACGCGCGCCGTGCGGGACTTCGTCGCGACCCTGCCCAACTTGGTCGGCTTCATTGACTACCATAGCTACGGTCAGTTAATTTTATGGCCGTGGGGTTACACGACGAACTCCCCGCCCGACTGGGTGGAACTCGACCGCATAGGTAGGCTCATGAAGGAACACGTGGAGTCGGCCTACGGCGTCCAGTATCGTGAGGGGCAGACCTCAAGGACCCTCTACCTGGCAAGCGGAGTCTCGAACGATTGGGCGTACGGGGTATATCGAGTACCCGGAATGAGCATCGAACTGAGGGACACTGGCAGTTTCGGCTTTCTCTTGCCGCCCGACCAGATTCGTGCGACGCAGCACGAAAACTACCTCGCCTTTGAGGCCTACCTCCTCGACCTCGTGCGGTGAGGGTGCGAATCGGTATACTCGCGCGTCAATACCAAGGATGAAACACGGGTTTGCACGGCTCGCAGCCGCCGGAATCTGCCTTGCCGCCATCGGATGCGGTGGAGGCAAAATCTCAACGGACTTCTTCGTGCGATTCACGAACAACGTCGTCGACCTGCCTGGCGGTGTCGACCTGAATCTGAACCAGGAACCGTATGCCGTGAGCGTAGGCTACGGCGGATCCACTCCGGATTACGACAACCTGACGACTGGGCAGGAGCTCTACTTCTTCGACCTCTTTCGAGCCGGAACCCAGAACATCGTGGACTCGCTGGCGGAAATCCCTCGGCAGAAACAGAGCCATCACATCGTAGCGATAGGAGCCGCCAACGCAGGGGCGCAACAGCCACTCGCCCGCATGGTGCCCGTCAACGTGAACCGGAACCGCCCGGGAGGCAACAACGCCCGGCTCATCGTGTTGCACGGCTTCGTACGCACGGCGGGGCGGCAGTCCCCGAACGTCGACGTCCTCCGCAGCGGCAAGATCGCGCCCGAAATCTCCGACCTGCCGTTTGCAGACTTCAAGGAGTTTCTTCTGGCCGGCGGTACTTACAACTTCGAGGTTCGCATCGCGGGCCTGATGAGTGGAACCCTCTTCACGAAGACTGGGGTAACCGTGGAAGGTGGCAAGGTCTACCTTGTGGTGATACGAGGGATCGAAGGCGGAAGCGGCGTGTTCGCGCCTGATTTGCAATTCATCGAAGAGCCACTGCTCTGAGACGCCAGACCTATTCGCCGGCCCCAACCCGTCCGACACTTAGCAGTAGAATGCTGGGTTCTGTGAGGCAGATGAGAGCGGGCTTGTTTCTCTTCCTTTCGGCGGCGGCAGTCGTCCCATCCTACGGGGCGATCGCCTATGAGAAGATAAACGTTAATGGAAAGTGGTTTCACGTCGTGGTCGTAAACCTGAACTCGGACAACGTACGCGTGTCGGCGCAGGTGAACGCCAACCGTGGCAAGGCAGAAGCGTTCAGCAGCATGGTTGCGCGTACCTCGCCGACTGCTGCAGTTAGCGGTACCTTCTTCGACATCCGTACGAGCCGGCCGATAGGCGCAATCGTTTCCGAGGGGCGCGAGTTATGGCCAGGGAATCGTGGCAGCGCGCTTGTCATTGACTTCTTCAATCGAGCATCAGTGATTGATCCGCCCCACGACAAACGCCTCGACCCAGGGTTGTACCGGCTCGTTATCCGCGGCGGCGTGCGCATATTGAACGCAGGAGAGTTCTTTGCCTACCCCATGGGGCAAAGGTTTAAGGACCGCCGCGTGTGGTCAGCCGCCAGACGCGTTGGCGTCGGGGTAACGGAGGCGAACAAGCTCGTACTGATGGCGACCTCCGAGAGCGTGTACATGCGAGACTTGGCAGCCGCAATGAAGACCTACAAGGTGCGGAGCGCCATCGCATTGGATGGAGGCACGTCAACCGGCATGTACTGGCGTGGCAGCTACCTGGTTTTGCCCGGACGGCGGCTCACCAACATCCTTGCGGTACACGAGGGGCCGGGAATTGCCTGGGTCATGGCGCCGCCGCCGAATTGGTAAGCGACAGCCCTCAGAGGCCGAGCAAGCGTCGCACCCTCCGCTCCTCGCCGGGAGCCAGGGGCGCTTCCTGGTCGAGGCGGCGCTTCTGCGAGCCGCTCTTATGCAGGAACATGTGGTTGTTGTACGCCTTCCGGCGGCGAATTTTGCCGCTACCCGTTATCTTGAACCGCTTTGCCGCTGTCTTGCACGTCTTGAACTTCGCCATTGCTCTTTTCCTTCTTCGTAGTCGGTTTCTTGCCGGGGCTGATGACCAGGGTCATCTGTCGCCCTTCGATTCCCGCCGGTCTCTCGATCTGGATCGGGAGATCCAGATGGTCCAGTATCCATTGCAACTTCGCCTCAGCGATCTCGGGGTGCGTGTGCTCCCGAGAGCGGAACCGGACGGTGAATTTTACCTTATGGCCCTCCTGGAGGAACTTGCGCGTCCGCTTTAGGCGCACCTCAAGGTCAGCGCCGGCCGTGCTGGGGGTGAGTTTGATGCTCTTGACATCCTGGACCTTGCGCTTTGCTTTGCTCTCTTTTTGCTTTTTGCCCAGCTCGTACTTGTGCTTCCCGTAGTCTACGATGCGGCACACGGGTGGCGAGGCGTTCGGGGCGACGAGAACCAAATCAAGGGCTGCCTCCCGTGCCATGCGGAGAGCCTCCATCGTGCGCACGATGCCGGCTTGCTTCCCTTCGGCGTCTATCAGACGCACGTCCGGGAAGCGAAGGCACTTTTCGTTGATAACTGGACCCGGTTCCGGCCGTACCGGGCGCTGGGGCCTTCTTCTAATGGCTACTCACCTCTGCTCGGCGTGATCCTCCTTGCAATGCTGTGTCCCAGTATACCTTATTGGCATGCTCGCCGCAACGCGTCAGCGTGCCCTTACGGGAGGCCTCGGAAGCTGCCAGGACGTGTAGGCTCACGGGACGCTCGCCCTCCCTCCAAAAGCCGGCAAACGCCCAGGGAGCGTGAGCGTCCTCGCGAGCCAGACGGCACTGTTCCGGTGGTAGCATGCCCATCATGAGCAAGAACCGGCTCGCAGGCGCCGCCAGCCCTTACCTTCGCCAGCACGCCGACAACCCGGTGTGGTGGCAGCCGTGGGACGAAGAGGCAT
>PSLA01000020.1:13338-13821 GCA_040289295.1 Armatimonadota bacterium | reverse complement strand
ACAGCGCTTGCCATTGGTGCCACGTGATGGAGCACGAGGCGTTCGAAGACCCGGAGGTCGCGGCGCTTCTCAACGAGTACTTCGTCTGCATCAAGGTTGACCGCGAGGAGCGACCGGACGTAGACGAGGCATACATGACGGCGCTGCAACTGACGCGTGGTGGCGGGGGCTGGCCGCTATCGGCGTTCCTCCTGCCGACCGGGGAGCCGTTCTTCCTTGGCACCTACTTTCCCAAAGAGGACAGGGCCGACCACCCGGGCTTCCGAACGTTGCTGGCGTCCGTCATTCGGGCTTGGAGCCAAGAGCGAGCGAGTCTCGAAGCCGCCGCGAAGGAGCTGGCGCGCGCGGTCGAGGAGGCGAACCGGATTACCATCCAGCCTGCAGAGGTCACCGTTGAACGACTCAAGCAAGCTATCAGGGCAATGCTCAGCCGATTTGATCGAAAACATGGCGGCTATTTTGGTTCGCCCAAGTTCCCACCGC
>PSLA01000020.1:0-13298 GCA_040289295.1 Armatimonadota bacterium | reverse complement strand
GAGAACCGCGAACTTCTGGATGCCCGCGAGTTCGTCGACCGAACGCTCGAAGGCATGATGCTCGGCGGCATCCGAGACCACGTCGGCGGCGGCTTCCATCGCTACTCCACCGATGCCGAGTGGCACCTTCCTCACTTCGAGAAGATGCTCTACGACAACGCCTTGCTGCTCGAGGCGTATGCCCGAGGCGGGCGCATCCTGCAGCGACAAGAGTTCATCGACGTCGCCGCCGAGACGGCGCGGTTCCTCGCCAAAGAGATGACCGCCCCGGATGGCACGCTCTACTCCGCAATAGACGCCGACTCGGAGGGAGGCGAAGGCGCGTTCTACATGTGGACCACTGACGAGGTTCGGCAGGTGCTCGGCGGTGCTGCGGAGGACTTCATCCAGGCATACGGCCTGACCGAGGAGGGCAACTTCCGAGAGGAAGCAACGGGGCAAAGAACCGGCGCAAGCGTGCTACACGCGCGTGAGTCGCTCGGCGAGCGCTTCAGAGAGGAACTGGAGGCGCTTCGCGCAATTCGTGAGACGAGGCCGCGACCCGCCCTCGACGACAAGCGCCTTCTCCCGTGGAACGGATTGGCAATTCGAGCGCTGGCTGTCGCCGGTTTCGTTAACGAAGCAAAGCGTTGCGCCGACGCCTGGCTGTCGCAAGAACCGCTTCCACATCACCTGTCCGGTGACAGGGCGCTCGGCAAGCCGTTTCTCGACGCCGCCTACTTCGTTCACGGACTGCTGCAGCTCGGAGGCGCATATCGCGAAGCGGCGCGAGGGATCTATGCCTTCTTGAAGGAAGAATTGCGGGACGACTCCGGATGGACGCTGAGCGCAGCCGAGCACAACTCCCCTCTCGGGCGAAGCGTGCCATTGCTCGATTCGGCTTTACCGAGCCAGTACGGGTACGCTGTTCTATGCTCGGTGGCGCTCGGTGAGAAGGAGGTTGCAAGGCGGGACATCGAGCGGGTATCGGGATGGATGGTTAAGGCACCAAGCGCGACTGCGATGCTGTGGCGCGCCTTCCTCGCCTTGACCCGACTGGGCGGCAGAACGAGCAGAGGCGCAGTGCCCATTCCCAAGGTTATTCTGTTCCCGAAGACGGCGGAGGTGTCGGAGGGCAAGGCGGCGTACACAGTCACGGTCGAAGCGCCAGATGGATGGGTTGTGCAACCGGGCGTGCGCCTCAAGGTGCACGGCTTATCGGGGGTCGTGGTTCGCCACGCAGGGGAGGGCGGGCAACAGCGCGCGAGCATCGAGTTCTCCGGTGAACCCCCCGCTGGGGCGGAAGGCGAGGCTCGCGCCTTCTTGCGTTTTCAAGTGTGCTCCGACCGAGAGTGTCTCCCCGCCGAGGAAGTGGAGATTCCACTCGCCTGGCGAAGGTAACATCCGCGGAGATGGTCGAAGTCACGATGCCAAAGATGGGCGATGCCATGGAGGAGGGCACGCTCGTCGAGTGGCTGAAGAAAGAGGGCGAAAAGGTCGCGGAAGGCGAGCCGATCGCCAGCATCCAAACGGACAAGGCGACCGTTGAGATGGAGAGTCCCGGTACGGGCACGCTCGCTGGTTTCCTCATCCAGGAAGGCGACAGCGTCCCTGTCGGCGAGCCTATCGCTCTCGTCTTGGGGGATGGCGAGTCCGTTCCCGACGGCTGGGGCGCCGGAAAGGAGCGAGAAGCCGCGCCAAGCCCTGCGCCCGCGAAGGCACACAAGCGAGAGCAACACACCGAGCGCCCCGGCGCGCAGACCACGACCGCCGTGGTCGAGGCGCCGGACGGCAATGGCGAAAGGGTCATCGCATCACCGCTGGCGAGGAAGTTGGCAAGGCAGAAAGGTGTTAACCTGCGCTCGCTGAGAGGCTCCGGGCCGGGTGGGCGGATTATCGAGAAGGACGTGCTCGCCGCAGCCGAAGGGACCGGAGCGAAGCCGCCCGCCAAGCCGGCGCCCGCTGCTTCTGCTCGACCCGCTGCCCTCGAGGCTCGCGAGGTGCCTCTGACGAACTTGCAGCGCATCACCGCTCAACGCACGGCCGAATCGAAACAGACAATTCCGCACTACTATGTAACTGTGGACTGCGACGTCGAGGAGTTGCAGCGCCTGCGAGCTTGGATGAACGAAGAGAACCCCGATGAGAAGCTCAGCCTGAACGACTTCATCGTCAAGGCATGCGCGATGGCGCTGGTGGAACAGCCTCATATCAACGCGAGCTTTCAAGACGGAAAACGCCACGAGTACAGTGAGGTGAACATCGGCGTGCTCACAGCGGTAGAGGACGGACTCACGCTGCCGGTGGTGAAGAACTGCGAATCCAAATCACTCCGCGCGCTCGCACTAGAGGTGAAGCAGATGGTGCAGAAGGCCCGCGACAACCGCTTGACGCCCGACGAACTGACCGGCGCAACCTTTGTCGTTAGCAACATGGGCATGTACGACGTGGACTCTTTTGCCGCGGTGATCAACCAGCCGAATGGCGCGGTCGTAGCGGTTGGGACGGCCAAGCGAGTGGCGGTCGTGCTCGAAGAGAACGGCAAGGAGGTCATCGGGCCCAGATGGCGGATGAAGATGACTGGAAGCTTCGACCACCGCATCATTGATGGCGCGGTCGGTGCAAAGTTCTTGCGCGCTGTTCGGAAGTACCTCGAATCGCCGACGCTGCTGCTCGCGTAGTGCCGGGGAAGCTACACGCTCAAGCCGAAGTGCTCCGCGTAGCGCCGGAACAGGTTGTGCGCAGCCGGATAGCACGAGTGCGGCGAGAGGAAATGCGCAAACTCGAACGTGATAATCTTCTCGACATGGGGCGATGCCGCCTCCAACTTCCATCGCAGGTTGCGCCAATCTGCCGGAGGGAACCGAATCGGCATGTCCCGCGCAAACGACTCGACGTTCGCCCACATCCTGATGCCGTGTCGCTTGCCGAGTTCCCCCAATCCCTGCATCAGTCGGGGGACTTCCTCGTAGTGCACCTGCCCGTCCTGGAAGGCGCAGAAGTCGAGAATGTCGCGCACGTCTGTGAAGATGCGCTCCCAGTGATCGAAGGTTTCGTCAAGGGTCAAGCCTTCCCCTCCCTGGCGCGGGCCGTGAGGGTACGGCGAGATGAGAGTCGGGACAGCCTTTGCCACTTTGCACGCCTCGCCAAGGTGTCGAATCAACTCGACTACGTGCAGATCGTTTCTGCCGACCTCGTGGCAGAGATACCAACCACGAAAGGATGGATGATCGGCGTAGCGCTCTACCACTTCCTCGATGAATGCTCGGTTCAGGTCAACCTCCTTCCACCAACTCGACCGGAGCCAGTGGAAGCCCGAGTCATAGAGTCCAAAGAACAACGCCATGTCTCTCTCGTCTGCGAGCGAGAGGAAGGTCTCCGCGAGGTCGTCGTAGGCAGGCAGTAGGCCCGGCACGCTGCGGCTTGGGAACACACAGCGGTTCTTGTATCCTGCTCGAATCAGGATGACGGTGTCTATGCCGATTCGCGAGTACAAGTCGAACTCGCGTCGCCACTCCTCGACGCCCCAGTTCTGCGAGGGGATGTCATGCGTTATTTCGTCGAGGAACGTACCGGTTATGGGAAGCATCAAGCGCAAGATTTACCTCATTCACCCACAACGCCCCAGGTGTATTGTCCGCAACCCTACGACGGAACACTCGATCTCTGAAGGGGAGCGCCGTGTCAGATGCTTCCCCTGTCTGTCGTCAATCCAACGGCTCGGGCGCAAGCACGTTGCCGTCGTCGTCGACACAACGGATTGCGTTGGTCGGGCAGACGCGGCAGGCGTCAATTAGGCGGTCGCGGTCGCACGACGCAGTTCCTTCGCGAAACGTGGACGTGGACGTCTCGTCGAGAACGAACACCTCCGGCGCAACCTTCACGCAGTTCCCGCTGCCGATGCAAAGCTCGCGGTCGATCGAAATCGTTAGGTTTAAGACTCGCTTCTCGTCCAAGTTCAAAACCTCAGAGACCGGCAAGGCTGCGCCAACGGCGCAACTCGCACTGATCGTACGCGTCCAGTATGGGCGTTGGCGGAGCCTCGGCGCCGCACATGGCGATCACGTCGCACTTCATCGCCGCGTATAGAGTGTTCTGCGGCTGAAGGGCACAGGCGCGCTCGACGGCAGTCCGTGCGTCGTGGTAGCGGTCGAGGACGCACAGCGCGGCGGCGAGCTTCACCTGCAGCCCTGCGTCCTCCCGGTCCAGCGCAATCGCGGTCTCAAAGCACATCACCGCGTCGGCAGGCTGCCCGAGGGCAAGCAACAGGTCGCCCAGCCATGCGTGATAGAACGGGTCGTCGGCATCGATCAGCGCTGCTTTGGTTGCGGGCTCAACCGCCTCCCGCTTCCGCCCTGCCTTCGCGCACGCTTCAGCAAGGCGAAACCAATAGTACGCATTGTCCGGCTCGAGTTCGCATGCACGGCTGAGTCGCAAGATTGCCGCCTTGTGCTTGCCAAAGCGCCGGTACACGTCGGCAAGGCCCACGTGCGCTTCGGCGAACGTGTCGTTCTTCTTAAGCAACTTCTCATACTGTTCTGCCGCCTTGGCATTGAGTTCCTTTGACTCGTACGCTTCCGCAAGTCGCATGCGTGGCAACGGGCTGTCCCCGTCCTGCTGGATCGCTCGCTTGTAGTAGCGAACGGCGCTGTCGAGGTCGCCCCTGCGCCGGAAGCGGTCTCCCATCTCGACGCTCTCGGCTGCCGTCTGCGGTTCGAGCGACGGTGTGCTCTGGTCGGCTGCGTCATCCGTCTTGCGGTGTGCCTCAGATGCCATCGTCAAAACATTTTACTTTACGGCGAGGCGACGACGAGCGTTACCGGACCATCGTTGACGAGGCTCACGCGCATTAGCCTGCCGTACGCGCCCGCCAGAGTCCTGGGATAGATTTGTTGTGCTTCAGCCACCAGGTTTTTAAACAGGGTCTTGCCTTCGTCAAAGTCCGCGGCATCGGTGAACTCCGGTCTTCTGCCGTGTCGCGCGTCGCCGCACACGGTGAAGTTGCTCACCAGCAACAGTTCGCCGCCCACGTCCATCACGCTTCGGTTCAACTTCCGTTCCTCATCGTCGAAGATGCGTAGATTGAGCAGCTTCTGCGCCATCCAAGAGCACTCCCGCTCCGAATCGGACGCTTGGATCCCGACTAGGGCGAGCAGCCCCTGTCCGATCGCAGCCACCGTTTCGGCGTTCGCCTGCACTTCTGCTGAAGCAACGCGCTGAACAACCGCCTTCATGCGCGCTTCTTACCGGTGAACGTGCGCTGCACGCTGATGACGTCCTGCATTGAGCTGAGTCGGCTTATAACTGATTGTAGGTGTTGGCGGTCCAAGACGTCCACCTCCATCTCGAGCAGCGCCGTTTGGTTAGGTAGTGTTCGGATGTTGGCGGAGGCGACGTTCGTTTTCGTCTCCCCGAAGATGTTGGCAATGTCGGCGAAAAGGCCTTGACGATTCACGGTTTGAATGCGCAAGCCCGTAGTATACGCTTGCGACCCGTCGCGCTTCCAGGTCACGGCCACAATGCGCTCGGGGTCGGTCTGTTCGATCGCCTGCACGTTCGGGCAAAGTTTTCGGTGCAGGATGATGCCACGCCCCTTCGAGATATATCCCATCACCTCGTCGCCGGGAACGGGAAGACAGCACTTTGAGCGCCTAAACGCAACGTTGTCCACCGCGCCTCGCTCCACAGTCAGGGTCTGTCGCGCAGATGTGAGCATCGGCGTCATCTTGGTCTTGGGCTTTTCCTCGCCTAAGAGCCGAGAGACGACGCGCTTCACGCTGACGATGCCCTCACCAATAGCGGCGAGGAGGTCCTTGTCGTCTCTCTTCTTCACGGCAACGGCCGTGGTCTTTAGTCGCTGCTCGGTGAGGTACTCCTTGGCGTCAAGCCCCATCACGCGCAGTTCCCTCTCGAGCGCGTCCCTTCCCCGCTGAACGTTGGTCTCGCGGTTCTGCTGCCGGAGGAACGCGCGGATGCGAGAGCGCGCGGTCGCCGTCTTGCAGAAGCGAATCCAATCCACGCTCGGTTGCGAGTCGCGTCGAGTGAGGACCTCGACGATGTCGCCGTTTTCCAGTTGGTGATCCAACTTCACGATGCGCCCGTTGACCTTGGCGCCGACGCAGTGCAGCCCAACTTGCGTGTGAATGCGGAATGCGAAGTCCACCGGAGTCGCCCCTGCGGGCAGGTCAATGACGTCACCCTTCGGCGTGAAGGCGAAGACCTGCTCTCCGAAGAGGTCCATGCTGATGAAGCGCAGGAATTCGCTGCCTGTCTGTGTGGCTTGCGACCATTCGAAGATTTGCTGCCGGAGCTTGTTCATCCGCACCGTGTCTTCAATGCTGGTGGCGTCCTTCGAGCCGGACTTATACTGCCAATGTGAGGCGATTCCGAACTCCGCCATCCGATGCATCTCCTCCGTTCGGATCTGAACCTCGAGCGGCTCGCCGTGTGGCCCCACGACCTTCGTGTGCAATGATTGGTACCCATTTGGCTTCGGTTTTGCAATATAGTCATAAAATAGACCAGGGATCGGTTTCCACAGTTCGTGGACGATACCAAGCGTTTGGTAACACACCGCCTCATCCTCAACGATAACGCGCAAGCCAAGCAGGTCGTAGATCTCCTCGAACTCGAAGCCATGTACCTCTATCTTCTCGTAGATCGAGTACAAGTGCTTCGGTCTTCCTTGAATCTCTGCGTGGATTCCGTGCGATTCGAGTCTCTCCTTCAGCAGACGAATGCACTCGGAAATCTCTTTCTCCCGTTGTCGGCGTGACTTGGCCACTTTTTCCGAGATCTCATCAAACTGTTCGGGGTGCAGATACTTGAACGCGAGGTCTTCCAATTGCCACTTAATCTGCCAGATGCCAAGCCGAGATGCCAGCGGTGCGTAGATGTCCAGCGTCTGCTGCGCAAGGAAGCGACGCTTTTCCTCCTCCATGGCGTGCAAAGTCTGCATGTTGTGCAAGCGGTCAGCAAGTTTTATGACCATGACGCGAAAGTCCGCCGCCATCGCGAGCAGCATCTTGCGCATGGTCTCGGCGAAGCGGGCGCGCTCTTCTGCTGCAATCTTCCCGCCCTCTTTCGCCGGAAGCGGGGGAAACTTCATTTTGGTGACGCCTTCGACCAGTGAGAGCACCTCGTCGCCGAACATTTCGCGTATTTCCCCGTCCGTAACCGGCGTGTCTTCAAGCACATCGTGCAGCAGTGCGGCAACGAGAGTCGTCTCGTCCATGCGCAGTTCGGCGAGGATTTGCGCGACTGCAAGCGGGTGTGTTACGTACGGGTCTCCTGTACGCCTTCGCTGGCCGCGATGTGCAACCTCCGCCACATGATACGCCCGCCTAATCTGCGCTGCATCAACCTTCGGTCGCTCGTCTCGCAGGGTTTGGATGAGACGGGTGAGGTCCTCGGGCTCCTCCCAGCCAGTCGGTATCTCAAGCATCGAGCGCTCGACAGCCAAGTTACCCTCCGGGCGTGATCAAGAAGACGCGCCCAGCTCGATCCGAGGCGGTCACAACGCCAATGCGTCCGTCGGGCAGTGAGAAGAGGTTCGTCGCTTGCTCATCCGAGCCTGGTGCAGTCCAAACCGTTTGCGCCTTCCCGCCTGTTACCTTCATGAGGGACGCTATGCCCTCAGCTCGCAGCACGTAAATCGAGCCTCGCGCCTCGATCACTCCATGCGCTGACAAACCTTGTGCAAGGCGGGTTATCATGCCACTTTTGGCCACGGAAAACAACGTACCGTTGACATCAAGCGCATAAAATCCTCCGTCGGGCCTGGGCGCGATGTCGGAGAGTTCGGGCATCGCCAACTCCTGCCCATACTTGCCAAGGAAGGGTTCAAACTCGCTGCTGTCTGCGATCTTCCGCACGATCACACCACTGTTGAAAAACGCCCAAACCGTGTCGTTCGGTCCGCGCGTGATGCGATTCGGATAGCGAAGCCAGGATTTCCACACAACGGCGCCATTGTCGCGATAACGCATGACCGTTCCACCTTCGTAATCGCAAATCGCGACACCGTCGGACAGCGCTATAACGCCGAGCGGCCCTCGAAACCTCTGCGGGAAGGTGTACTCCGAGGTCCAGTAGTTACCGTTTCGGCGTAGGCGCTCTACCACAAGGCCACCGCCGTCGGCAGGCTTGGCGAGGTACGCGGTGTCGCCTCGCATGTCAAAGCCGTGGAGCGGTGTGCGGGGGAGCGGAACTACCGTTACCGAGACTGCGAGCGCCAAAGTTAGGGTCATCGAATTGCGTTCTCCATGATTCTTCTTACGCGCTCCAACTGCTCTGGCGTGTCGACGGCAAGCGGCGTGCCCCGCCCTTTTGCCATTCGAATGACCCAGCCGTTCTCCAAGAACCTGAGCTGTTCGAGCGACTCGGTTTGTTCCAGTTCGCCCGGCGGCAAAGCGGCGAATGCCCGAAGCGCCCCGAGCGTGTAGCCATAGATGCCGATGTGCTTGTGCAATTTTCGGCTTCCGCTACGCGGATACGGAATCGGCGAGCGCGAAAAGTATAGCGCATTCCCTCTGCCGTCCAAAACAACCTTGACAACGTTAGGGTCGTCGGCTGCCTCCTCCCCAAGGTCGTCGTATACGCTGGCGACCTCCGCAACCCCGCCCCGTAATGCCTCCGCGCAGGCTCGGATGGTCTCCGGTTCAATTAGGGGCTCGTCTCCCTGCACGTTTACGTAGAGTTCGGCTCCGAGGTGCTCCGCCGCTTCGGCGATCCTGTCGGTGCCCGTCGGGTGGTCGGGCGAGGTGAGAACCGCCTCGCCCCCGAGAGCGCGAATCGCCTCCACAATCTCCTCGTCCGGTGTCGCTACAACTACCCGCGAAGCGGCACCGGACGCGAGGGCACGCTCGTACACCCACCAAACCATCGGCTTGCCGTTAAGATCAGCCAGCGGTTTGCCCGGAAAGCGGGTCGCACCCATACGGGCAGGAATGACGATGCAGAGGTCCACGCCGCTATAATGGCTCACACAGCCCCATTACGGCGCCACCAGGTCGTTACCAGGGAGGGCGAGCGTCCCGCGAGCCTACGGCGTCACCAGGTCGTTAGGTCCTTCCAGCAGGTCCACCTGAACCCGCCAGTGAGTGTCCAAGTCGATCACCCGGCCCAATCTTGGTAGGCAGGTGCCCTCTACAAAGCGAGCTGGAATCTCGAACGTGAAAGCCTGTCGAGTTGGGCTGGAGAGCGACAGGTACTCCAGGCGCCCTGCCGAGACGCGCGCGGCAGCCGACACTCCCCGGCTCAACCGGAGGCCGTGGAATTGAAACTCTCGCAGCGACTCGGGCACTGCGTCCAGAAGATGGTCGCCGTTGTCGTCGCACCGCGCAAACATCCAGTGCAAACCAGTCAGCCACGCCCCAACGCCCGTTGTGAACCACGGGACAGCGACCGAGCCGTCGGCGCGCACGTGCTCATTCGGCGAGAGAAACTGCCCGGCCGAGAGGACTCCACGCATCACCGCTTCTAGAGCCTCATCGGCGTTGCCCAGCACTGCGTGGCACATCGCGAGGTGACCAGCCGACCACATCCAGGCGCTACCCTCGAACACCTTGCTGCTGCCGGGCTTCCATCCCAGTTCAGTCTTCAACTGGGCGTGCAGGCGCGCGACCGCGTTCCGCGCATAGGGACTACCATCGTCAACGAAAAACGGCGCCACATAGCCGGCGACTGCGATGTGATCGGGCGCGCCCGCGGGCATCGCGTACCGCCGCCCCTCAACGTCAACGTGAAAGTTCGCCTGCAGGTCCCGCGCCTCGTCCTCCCATCGAGCGGCACGCTCCAGGTCACGGTGCAACCGCGCCGCGCCCTCTGCAGCACGGGACAACACGAACGCGGCGGCAGCCATGGTGAACGGCCCGCCAGCTACGGGCGGCGAACTTTCGTCGAAGTCGGTGCACGCCGCAGTGACCAGCTTGCCGCGTGCATCGGTCGTCAAAACGAACTCCTCAACAGCCCGAGCGCATTCCCGGAGGATGGGGTAAAGGTCCTCGAGGACCTCAGCGTTCTTTGCATACAAAAAATAGAACCACGCGCACGCGGCGATTGCGCCGAGGTGATGCCTCTCCGTGTACCACTGCCCCACGGGATCCCGCTCAATGCCCTCCTCAGTTGAGTTCCAGGGATAGAGCGCGCCCAGGCCGCGGCCTCGCTCGATGGCGCGAGGGAGGCACGCGAGCCTGAAGTACGGCACGCGTCGCGCCAGGCGCTCGTACCCAGCGGACAGCAAGGCGAGAAACGGATACAGTTCGTCGTGGAACGCGCCACCGTGCCATGGCTCGCGACAAACCACCGGGGGAATGCTCCAAGGGGTCGTCTGGCAAGCGATGGTATAAAGCGCGATGTTGCGGGCTCGATCTATCTCCGGCACACCCGTCCTTAGGTCGCTCGTCGCCCAAAACTCTCGCCACCAACGCTCGTGCTCGCTGAGGGCGGCTTGCCGTTTCGACCAATCGAACGGCTCCGCGTACTCGTAGCGATCGCTGAACGTGAGCGCGACGCGCAGCCGGAGGGTCTGGCCGGGGCGTAGATTCTCCGAGGCGGTGAGGGCGAGAGCATAGTCCGTCTCTCGCTGCCACTCTGCGTCGGGCGTCGTCAGATGGATCAAGCCGATGTTGCCCTCTACCTCGAACGCCACTTCTGCAGCCGCGCCTAAATGGTTCACCGCAAAGCGGACGCCTGTCTGCTCCTCCAACTCATAACGCACGCGAAGGACGACGCCCACCTCCGAGTCTGAGTTATTGGTAAGATGCGTCTCGACTAAGAAGGTGTTCTGGCGAGCGAGCACCAACGACCTCGTTGATTCGAGCACGCCGTCTCGGAGCAGGCGACTGGCGACGCTCGCGGATTCGGTTTCGAGGACTTGATCCGCCTCGACCGGCTCCACCTCCTCGGCATCCACGAGGATGGTTCTAGTCAGCCGCCCGAACGAGATGAGCGGGAAAACCGGGCCGGGGCACCGCCGTCCGGCGAGCAGGAACTCCTGAAGGCTCGAGCCCCCGTTCGCCGCCTCATCGTGATAGCCGGATGCCCCGAGGTAGGTCACTAGCCGCCCATTCCCGACAAGAACGGGAACGGGCCGATCTCGGTTCAGCGTGGCCGGAAACTGCATAAACTGGTCAAACTTCTCCTCTCAGGACGGAGCAACCTGCAAGAAACATCATCGGACAGAATAGCGGTCGGAACAGTGAGGCTACGATACCTGGAGGAAAGTACCGTCCGCATTCGCCTGGCGTTACCCGACGCCGTCCGGGCGACGTGCGAAATCGCCGGTGATGGACGCTTCAAGAACGTTGAGGCCCTGCGCTGCTTCCCACTGACGCTACCGGATCGTTACATCAGCCTGATCGGTGAAGACGGCGCGGAGCTCGGCATCCTTCGCGACCTGGAGCGCCTCGACGAAGAGAGCCGAAAGGCGCTGCGCTCTCTGCTCGATCGAAGATACTTTACGCCGCAAATTGAAAGGATAGAACGACTGACCCAAGAGGCGTCGCTCTGGAGGTGGTGGGTAACGACCAACCGAGGCGAGGTGACCTTTTACTTGCGCGGCGTACCGGACTCGATCCACGAAGTCGCGCCGGGACGGTGGCAAATCTTCAGCGTGGATGGCCAGCGGTACGAGATTCGAGACCTCTCCGCGCTCGATGCGCGCAGCCGAGTGCTGTTCGAGCGTCTGTTCTGATCGCACGCCGATGGGGGCAGGGGCACCACGGAACAGTCGCTCACTCGTGGCTGCGGTGCTCGACCTCGTCGCGCCGCCCAAGTGCGGGCTGTGCTACGAAGTGCAAGCCCCGCCGATTTGCGACGAGTGCCGGGCGAAGATCGCCCCGGCATGCGGCGGCGGGTGCCAGAGATGCGGAGTAGGAGCCGCCGTCGGCTGCCCATACTGCCGCGAGATTGGCTACCTGAACGCACTGCGCTCAGTCGCACGCTACGAAGGCGCAGGCGGCATCGCCGTGCGCAGGCTGAAGTTCAGCCGATTCACTCCGCTCAGCCTCCCCATGTCGGAGATGATGCGCGCGTTGTACGACGAATGCTTCTCTGATGTGGACGCGGTAGTGCCGGTTCCGATGCACTGGCTCCGGCTGTCGGTCCGGGGGTTCAACCAGTCGCTGCTGCTCTGTCGCGCGCTTCCGCAAGAGGTTGTGCAGCCTGCGTTGCTGCGCCGCGTTCGCTTCACCCGGCAACAGGCGCGCCTCCGCGGCAGGGAGCGGCAGCGCAGCGTTCGGGGCGCGTTTGAGGCTCCGCGCTCTGTGGAAGGCATGCGTGTGCTGCTAGTTGACGACGTAATGACGACCGGTGCCACGTTGCGCGAATGCGCGGACACATTGAGGTCGGCAGGCGCGTCCTGGGTGGGAGCGCTAACTTTTGCTCGGGAACTGCCGCGGGGGTAGTTATGAAAAGCGGGCAGACGTCTATCGGATATACTTCTCCCCGAAGGTCTACAGAAGTAGAGGCCGGCAACTTGCACGTGCTTCCGAATAGAGAGTGATAAATAATGAAACACGCAATACCTTAGACATGGTCGGCGCTGGCAGGGGCACTAGGGGAGCGAGGAAAACTCATGCGCGACGAGGTGGAGGCACTGCTGGACGAGGGAAGAAGGCGCCATGAACGCGACGGCTTACGGTGCTACACCAATAAAGCGTCGCCGCCGGAAGGGGGCCGAGGTTGAGGCGCCACAGCTGAGCGCCCGGGAGGTTTGTGGTCGAAAAACCGAACGCGTAGGGAGGCGGACAAAAATTGAATAACGAGAAGTGGTTTGTGATCGGGCGAAACGGCCTGAAGTACGGCCCCGCCGACCTACTAACACTGCAGCGATGGACAGACGAGGGGAGGGTGACCCCCCAAACGTTGCTCGAAGAGGCGATCAGCGGACAGAGGCTTCTCGCGAGCGCCTTGGTGGACCTTACGTTCCGGTCTGGCGCTGCCTCTGCGAACCCCTGGGCGACACCGCCAGCCGCGCCACCGTATCCTCACGCAGGCTACTACGCCCCACAAACGACGACGCCGGGGGATGGTGACCTAACGGCGGCATGGATGCTGATGATTCTGGCTTTCGTGGTTTGCGCTCCGCTGGTGTTGCTCGCTATCTACTTTGCGCACAAGGCGCGAAGCGCCGGGAACCCCAGGGGGCAGGCTGCGTTCCTCGTGTCGATCGTGTTAGCCGCCGTGTGGGCTGTTGCCGCCCTCGCTGGAAAGGCTATCTACGGCTGTCTTATAATTCCCTGCATAATGTGCTGCTAATGTTGGGGGAAGCGGGCAGACGTCTATCGGATATACTGCGAAGGACCTTCACGGTATCG
>PSLA01000019.1:41923-43941 GCA_040289295.1 Armatimonadota bacterium | reverse complement strand
ATCCTCCATGCGGCGGCGACGACCGGAAAAGATCAGCACCTCGTTCGGCGGGCAGATATGCAACAGGTGCTTAAAGACCAGCGTCACACCAACCAAGAACCCAAACACAAGGACTGACCAGAACACCACCGTTCCGCCTTGCATGACCAACTCTTGCAGCCGGTCAGACTGCAACTGAACTATCGAATACCATGACATTGCGTCCATCAATCGTGCTCCGTTACCAAACCCGATTTTTCGGCTCCACTCGCGCTCGACTTCCCTCAATGCTCACGACCATCACGTCGCTGCCGGCTGGGATCGTGTGCTCGCCGTCGAACACTGCGAGCATGTCGATCGTTTCTCCTCGCACTAAACATCGCACCTTCCCCTCTTCACCTGGACGTATGGCGACTACGACGCGAGCATCTACGCCGATGAGGTCCTCTATACCTACGTTCGATCCTCCCTCCGACCTATGTAGGAACCGGACGATAAGGGCAACGAGAAATCCGCCGAGAAATCCCGTCGTAAACGACGTGCCCGCGACGAACGTCGAGCTCATCTCGGTGAATAGGGTCAAGAGCAAGCCAAGGAGCCCGGTGATCGTAGCGAAGTATGTCCAGAACCGAAGGCTGAGGAACGCGATCCAGACATCCGGCGCCGGAACGTCTCCGCCGTGAGCGATTTCAACATGCGCGTCGTGGTCAGCGCTCATGTCGAAGGTACCCCCGTGGTCAATGTGGTGGTCGTGCCCACCGAAGGCGGAGAGCAGAACAAGCCCCCCACCAACAATCACCATCACAGCGTACAAGAGCAACATCTTGCTGGAGCCTCCCCAAGCAAGTGGTCCGATTCACCAAAAAGAGTACCTGTCGCGAGCGCCGTCGGTTGCGGTATCGTGCGCCCCATGTACGAACCTGAAGAGACCAAATGCGTGTTCGTCGAGGGTTTGGAGGTGTTCGCCCACCACGGCTTTACCGCCGAGGAGCAGCAACTCGGGCACCGGTTTCGCTTCGACCTCGAGGTTCAGGTCCCGGCGGACAGCGAGTGGGGTATCGACTCTTTCGCCGACACGGTGGACTACGTCGATCTGGCGGCCATCGTGCAAGAGGTCGCCGCCGGAGGACGCGTTCGCTTGGTGGAGACTTTGGCGGCGCGAGTCCTCGACCTGGTGGAGGAACGCCTCCCGCATGCAACCGGTGCGCGCGTGAAGGTGGCCAAACTGCAGCCCCCGGTTCCAGGCGTCGTGGCCGCCGCCGGCGTAGTGCTCGAGCGGCGATGGAGTCGCACCGGTCGGTGACCAGGTCGCGTACGCATTTAGCGGAAGAAGTCGAACCGCTCCAGGCGCTCGCATAGGGATTTTAGAAACATCCCGGCGAGCATGCCGTCAACCAGGCGGTGGTCGTAGGACAGCACCAAGTACATCATCGGGCGAACGGCGATCATCCCGTTCTCCGCAACGGGCGTCTCCTTGATGGCATAAGTGCCGAGAATGCCCGCTTGCCCAGGTGGGATCATCGGCGTGCCGAACAGCGCGCCGTAAGAGCCCGGATTAGTGAGTGAGAACGTGGCGCCTTGCATGTCTGAGAGTTCCAGGGAGCCTGAACGCGCCTTCTGGGCGATGGTCTCCAGGTCCCGGGCGATCTCGACGAGAGTCTTTTTGTGGCAGTCGCGGATGACCGGCACGACCAGCCCCTCGCTACCGTCTCCGAGCGCCACGGCAACACCCATGTTCACGCCGTGGTTCACCGTTACGGTGTAATCGTCGTGGAACGAACTGTTCAGCATCGGGTGTTCAAGCAACGCCTCGGTGACGGCCTTGATGAAAAACGGTGTGTAGGTCAGCCGCACGCCATACATTTGTTGGAACGAGTCCTTGTTCGCGGTGCGGAACTCGACCAGGCGAGACACGTTCACCTCCGCAACGGTTGACACCGAAGGGATAGTGTTGGCGCGAGTCATCGCCTCTGCTATCGCCCGTCGCAGACCGGTGAGTTTGATGACCTCCTGCCCTTGGCCCTCCGCTGCGGCGGTGG
>PSLA01000019.1:0-41913 GCA_040289295.1 Armatimonadota bacterium | reverse complement strand
AAGCCGGTGTCGGCTTGGGTGCTGACGCGGGGGCAGGCGTCGATGCGGCAGGCCCCGGCGAAAACGCAGGCGCGGAGGTCACCTTAGCCGACTCGGGCGCGCGCCTCGCGGTGGCTGAAGCGCCTGTACGCGTCTCAAGGTACGCTTCGAGGTCCTTCTTCGTAACTCTGCCACCGTCTCCTGTACCGCGGATGTTAGAGACCTCTCGCTCGGAAAGGTCGTGCTCCTTCATCATGGCGCGCACGACTGGCGAAAACCAGCGCTTCTCCCCACCGCCGTCCTCTTCGGCTCGCGAGGATGCTCGCCCTCCCTCTGTGAGTTGGGCTTCCGGGGGCGACGCAGGCTTGCTTCCTCCGTCGCCCTCATCGATGACTTCATCCTCCTCGCCTATGAGGCCAAGCGGCTCAAACACCTCTACGTTCTCGCCCTCGGGGACAAAAATCTTGAGTAACACGCCTGACGTTGGAGCGCCTAACTCGGTGTTCACCTTGTCAGTCATGATTTCAACGACAGGCTCGTCCTCCTGGACTGTGTCACCCACCTGTTTCAACCAGCGGCTCACAGTCCCTTCGTGGACGCTCTCGCCGAGTTCAGGCATTAGGATCGGTTCTGCCATAGACCTCTAAAAGCGAGCCACCTTCAATGCGGCTTCGTACACTTTCTCTACGGATGGCAGCACCGCGAGTTCCAGTGGCTGTACCCACGGCACGGGCGTGTCTGCGCGTGTGACGCGAAGCGGCGGCGCATCGAGATACTGGAAGCAGTTCTCGTTTACCCGGGCAATGACCTCTGCTGCGAAGCCACAAGTCCGACTCGCCTCATTGACCACGAGAACGCGTCCGGTCTTCTTGACGGAGCGGTAGATCGTGTCCTCGTCCAGGGGCACCAGAGAGCGGAGGTCGATGAGTTCAGCTTCAATTCCATCGTCCGCCAGCATTCCGGCTACCTTGATGCACATGTGCATCGGATTGCCATAGCTTATAATGGTGATGTCAGACCCCGGTCGAACGACGCTTGCGGAGCCGAGAGGAATGATCGTATCGTCCGGAATCTCCTCCTCGATTTCCCGCTTTCGGTAGAGATCCTTGACTTCATAGAAGATGACGGGGTTGGGGTCTCGCAACGAGGATATCATCAAGCCGTACGCGTCGCGAGGAGTCGAAGGGCACACAACCTTCAGGCCGGGTGAATGAGCGAACCACGCTTCGTTCTGCTGGCTGTGGTAAGGGCCGCCGCCCCCGTAACCGCCACTCGGGCCCCGGATAACGATCGGTACGCTCGCCTTACCCGCAGTGCGGTACGCCATCGTTGCAGCATTGTTGACGATTTGGTCGAAGCCACATGAGATGAAGTCAATGAACTGCATCTCCACCATCACGGGTCGACCGCGGAGCGCCATGCCGATAGCCGCGCCCACGATAGCCGCCTCGCTGATGGGAGCGTCAATCACTCGGTCGGGGCCGAACTCCTCCTGCAGCCCTTCTGTAACACCGAAGGCGCCGCCAAGCAGGCCAATGTCCTCGCCGATGCAGACCATCTCCGGATTTCGCAGCATCTCAAAGCGGATGGCGTCCTTCAGCGCGGTGAGGTAGTTCTTCTTCTCGATCGGTGGGGCAGAGAGGGCTACACTCATGACCCGTCTCCTTCGGCAAAGACCCAGCGGAATGCCTCATCCGGCTCCGGCAGCGGCGCTTTTATGGCAAATTCAACGCCCCGCTTCAAGTAGTTCACAACTTCCGGCGGGAAGTCCTGGTCGGTCGTGCTCGGTGCGTCCTTCCCCTCGGGCGAATAACGTGCGGCGTCCTCTTCGCTCAATAACTTGCTTTCGACGAGATACCGCTTGAAGACGGCGATCGGGTCGCGGCTCCGACCATCCGCCACCTCATCCGCTGGGCGGTACCGTGCCGCCCGGTCGTCGTCATGGTCGCCGTGACCGTACGCGCGGAACGTCTTGCACTCGATGAGAGACGGGCCCAGACCCTTCCGAGCCCGATCCACCGCCCACATCGTCTTGTCGTACACGTCCAGGACGTCCTGGCCATCGGCGATCAAACCTGGAATGCCGTAGCCTTTCGCCCGGTCGGCAACATCCTTGGTCGGCACTTCAAGGTGCACAGGCGTGCCGTAAGCCCACTGGTTGTTCTCGATGATGACAATGACCGCCAGTTTATGGATGGCCGCGAGATTCACCGCCTCGTGGAACACACCCTGAGCGGTCGAGCCTTCGCCGTTGTACGTTAGAACGACGTTGTCGAGTCCTTTCATTTTGAAATCATACGCAACGCCACAGGCAACCGGTATCGTGCCCGCCAACATGCTGGTGCTGGGAATGATCCCACGCTTCACGTCCCCGATGTGGGACCAGTTGTCCCTGGCTCGGCCCGGCGCCGTCGCCTTCCCCCAAACCTGGGAGCAGACCTCTTCGATGGTCATCCCCTTCCGCTCGGGGTTGTCCCACCTGCCTCGAATGTCCTTGAGGAAGAACGCAGGCATGTCTCGATGGATTGGGGAGATCCAGTCGTCCGGTTTCAACCCGAAGAGGGTCCCCACCAAGATTGCCTCCTGATTGTGAGAGGAGTACAGCGTGCCACGAAGCCGCCCACGCCGCTTCTCCTTGATCAGCCGGACATCGAAGTAGCGGGCGAGATACAACTGGCGCAACAGCTCTAAGTGGTCCTCGGGGGTCAATGCATCCCGGGGCCGTGTGGCTGCCGCCACCTCTTGTTGGCGATGATCCTCCGTCGGCTCTGACGGAGTCGAAACGGTCTTAATCTTCAATCTGAACGGCTCCTGACGCTCGTAGACACCACTCCTGCGTTGACGGTCCGAGTATACCCGTTCCATCCAGCGCAAGGGGTGGTATTCTCCAGAACATTATCGGCAGGTCGAGCGTCTAAATGACCGTGAACGCAACCCTCACGTTGTTGCTCTTGTCCGCTGCCGGCCCTCAGGGGCACGTCGGAGGCTTTCAAGGCGCCCTCGACCCCGAGGCGGTCATAAGCGCCGCGGTTTCAAACAGTCTCGCACAAAGCCACTTGTTTGCCGAGCAGGTCGGCTGGGAGGATGAACGCGGGCGGCGCGTGAGCGACACGCTAACCAGGCTGTGGTACAAAAGCCCGAATCTGGTGTACCTCGAGTCGTACTTCAATGGCACGATGGTACTACGGGTGGTCGCCGACGGTAGCAAGGTGTGGAGATACAACGCCGTTCGAAACGAGTACTCCTTCTCCACACAACCGGGCGGGCTTCAGGGGACACTGCAAGTGATGGCCTCTTGGGCGCGCCGCGAGGACCAGCGGCTTCTTGGTGGAAGCAGCCGCTGGCTCGTCCTGCCCTCCGTTCAGTACAACCCAAGCCCAGCGACGATTCAGGAGGTCGTACAAGAAAAAGTCACCTGGCCGACCGTGGATTGGCGCGGCGAACGGCATACTTTCCGGTTCGACGACTTCTATCCGAGCGGCAAAATGGCCCGCCTCGTTATCGAATCGAAAAACGACATCCCGAACGGCTTGCGGCACACGCTGTACGACACCACGTTCGTTTACCCCGCACAGTTCAACTTCCAGATCTCGTTCACTCCGCCGCCGGGCGCAAAGCCCGCTGCCGACCTTCCGGGTCGCATCGGCGGCGGCTAAAGCAGACGCTTCCGCACGCTGAGCGGCGCGAAGGTCAAAACCCAGCGGAGCGCGGACTTGATGCGCTTCGGATTTAGTCTCAACGACCGGGCGAAGGCTGCCCTCGCCTCGCGCGCCCGCCCGGTGATGGAATAGAGCGAACCCAAACAGGCAAGCGTGTGCGCGAGGGCCTCTCGCATTTCGCGTGCTCCGCCCGACTGCGCGAGCAACTGGCTGGCCCGCGCGGAGTACTTCTCGCGGATGCGTATCTCCTCGCGGTACTTGGGCTCAAGGTTATAGATGGTGTTCGTCTGATGGACGCGGTAGAGGGTCAGTTCCTCCGCTACGAACGCCACGCTGCCCTCTTCTGCCAGACGCAGCCACATCTCCCAATCTCCGAGAATCTTAAACGAGGCGTCAAAGCCACCCAACCGGCGCGCAGTGTCACTTCTGAACATGACCGACGATGCGATGGCGCGGTTGTTCGCGATGAAAGTCGCTAAGTGGTCTCCGCTCTCCATCCAAGGAAAAACGAATCCCATCGGGCGGCCAGGCAGCGTGATGCCCTCGTCGTCTATGAACCTGCCGAAGGTGTGGCACAGGCTGTGCCCGCGGTTAGAATCCATCGCTTCCGCCTGAAGGCGCAGTTTCTCCGGAAGCCACACGTCGTCACTGTTCAGAACAGCCGCGTATTCACCTCGTGCGGCTTCGAGGGCCTGGTTGAGCGCGCCGTAGGTCCCCACGTTGACGTCGTTAAGAATCAGGCTTAAGCGACCGGCATACTCTTGCAGTATCTCCCGAGAGCCGTCAGTGGAGTTGTCGTCAACCGCGATTACCTCGACGTCTTCAAGCGTTTGGTTCAGCGCGCTTTCAATGCACTCGCGCAGCCACCGCTCGTGGTTATAGCTGGTGAGAAGCACGCTGACCTTGGGCCTATTCATCCTGCCACTCAACCACTTCTCGAAGCCCGCGGAAGCGTTCGTCAACGTCCATCCCGTAACCGACAACGAACGTAGAAGGTATTTCAAAGCCGACCCACTCGGGTCTGAACTGGCCTTTGTGTGCCTCCGTTTTAAAGAACAAAGCGACCACGCGGAGCGAAGTCGGACCACGCGATCTAAGAAGTCGAATGATGTAGTCCAGGGTCAGCCCGGTGTCCACTATGTCCTCGACAATCAGCACGTCTTTGCCCGAGATGTCGGCACCAAGGTCGAGCGTGATCTCCACGGCTCCAGAGGACTCCATCCCCTGGTAGCTGCGAACGCCGAGAAAATCAACAGAAAACGTCGAAGGCAAGCATCGCACAAGGTCTGCAAGAAACAGAAACGACCCCTTAAGCACTCCCACCAATCGCGCGCCATTCGGGTAGGCGCCAGCAATCTCCTCCGCCAGCTGCGCTACGCGCTCGGTGATCTCCATCTCGCTTACGATTCTCTTCCCTACTCCCATTCGATCGTCGCGGGCGGTTTCGATGTGAGGTCATACACGACGCGATTAACGCCTTCAACCTCGTTGACGATGCGGCGAGCAACGCGCTCCAGCACAGAAAACGGTATCTCGGCAGCGCGGGCGGTCATTGCATCTTCGCTCTCTACGGCTCGTAGCACGATCGGATGCTCGTAAGTGCGGGCGTCGCCCATCACGCCAACGCTGCGGACGTCGAGCAAGGCGGCGTAGCATTGCCAGATGCGCGCCTCCAAGCCTGCTTCTCGAAGTTCGGTTCGGAAGATGTGGTCTGCGAGTTGCACGAGCCGCACTCGTTCCTCCGTAACCTCGCCTAGGATTCGAACTGCAAGCCCTGGGCCAGGGAATGGTTGGCGATTGATCATCGAATCGGGCAATCCCAGCCGCCGCCCAACGTTCCGCACTTCGTCTTTGAACAGCCATCGCAAAGGCTCCACCAGTTCCATTTTCATCCACGCCGGCAGTCCGCCCACGTTGTGGTGCGATTTGATGGTCGCCGCAGTGGGCGAGCCGCTTTCAATGACGTCAGGATACAAAGTGCCTTGCGCGAGGAAGTCACAGCCCTCCAGTTCGGCAGCGTGCGCCTCAAACACCCTGATGAACTCGGCGCCGATGACCCTACGCTTCAGCTCGGGGTCGGTTACACCCTTCAAGGCGTTCAAGAATCGCTCGGATGCGTCAATCCGGATGAACTCAGCCGGGATGTGTCGCTGGAAAGTCTCGCTCACCTCATCCGCCTCGTTTAAGCGCAACAGGCCGTGGTCAACAAACACGCAACGCAAGCGCTCGCCGATGGCGCGAGCTACCAGCGCAGCGCAAACGGTGCTATCCACGCCGCCCGAAACGGCGCACAGCACGCGACCTGCGCCCACCTGCTCTCGAATCTGCTCGGTGCTCTCCTCGATGAAGTTCGCTGTGGTCCAGTCTCCGCTAAAGCCGGCGACGTCATACAGAAACCGGCGAAGAATCTCCTTTCCCCCTTCGGTGTGGCTCACCTCGGGATGGAACTGTACGCCGAACAGCTTCCGCTCCGTGTCCTCCACCGCGGCGATAGCGGCGCCCTCGGTTACCGCGGCGACGCAAAACCCGGGCGGGGGCTCCACAACTGTGTCACCGTGACTCATCCAAGCTACGAACTCGCCCTTGAGCAACGACGCTCCCTCGACCGCCTGCACTAGCTGCTCGCCATACTCGCGGGCTGCGCCCGGCTGAACCACGCCGCCAAGTGCAGACGCCAGGAGCTGCTGCCCGTAGCAAATACCCAGCAGAGGTTTGCCCGATTCGAGCAACCGACGAGAGACGGCTGGACTGTCCTGTTCCGTTACGCTTCGCGGGCCTCCACTCAGGATGACCCCCTTCGCACTACCCCACTCGGCTTCAAGGCCCGCGGAGTTCCAAGGCACGATTCGAGCGAAAACGCCCAACTCCCGCGCCTTCCGAGCGATGAGTTGCGTATACTGTCCTCCGAAGTCAACGACGACGAGCCTCTCGTGGTGCGCGGTCAGGTCCACGTGTGCAGTTTCGCACCACGAACGCGCTCGGGTCAATAGGGGGCTAAGTTCCGTGTCTCTGCGGTTGAGGGCAATTGGCTTCCCCGAGGGAGGGGATCAGGAGGGCGTAAGGCGTGTGCTTTGGGAGGTCGCCCGCTCCGGTCAGCGGAGCGGGGACTCTGTCCGGGCGACGCCGTTCTACGGCTGCGAGGTCGTCCTTGACGTCGATGGCGATCTCAAAGCACGGAGTCTTTCCATCGCGCTGGACGGGCAGCGGCAGCCGCTCCTTATCGAGGCGATCTCCGCCAACGGGCGCACCATCGTGGACGGCTTCACTTGCCTGGACGGCCATCCGATCACACCAATTCGCTGCCATCCCCAAGGGTCATGCCCCGAGCTCGAACCGAGAGCGGCTTACGCCGTCGAATATGCCGGATTCTGCGAACAAATCGAATCCGGCAGCGGAAAGTACGGCGCCGAGGTTGACGGGGACTTGTTGGTGGTCCAGGGCGTTCTGTTCCGGTCCAGCCGCAGGCGCAACAACCTTACCGGCGCTGACGTGTATGTTGCCACGTTGTGGGTTCCGGGCGCCCTGATCCCCGTGTGCTGCAGCAATGACTGCTCGGTGGAGCCCGGCGCGGACGTGCGCACGGAGATGGAGTTGTACGTGTCAGTCTTCCAGCGGCTCTGAGAAACGCCGAGTGTTCGACAGGAGCCTGGCTGTGCTTTGTGACGCTTCATAGGGCGAACGCGCAGCCCACGGTGCGCAGGTCTCTGGTAGACTGCATTCCGTGGCATCATCACCTCCCGAAGCCCCAGAGAAACGGAAGGTCGCTCAGATTCGTGAACGCGTGCTCGCGGGGGAGCGTGTCACCGCTCAGGACGCCCTGGTACTGTTTCATCACCCAAACCTGCCTGAGTTGGCGGAGATGGCGAACTTTCGCCGGCAATCTCTGGTTCCAGGCCGCATTGTCACATACGTGATCGGCCGCATTCTGAACTATACAAACGTATGCTGGGTGCGGTGCCGTTTCTGTGCTTTTTATCGCGTTCCGGGCCACAACGAAGGCTATCTCCTCTCTGACGACGAGATTCTTCAAAAAGTGAAGGACACCGTTCGGCAAGGCGGAGTGGAGATCCTCTTCCAGGGCGGCCTCAATCCGGCGTTGAAGGTGGACTACTACGAGCACATCTTTCGCAAGATTCGCGAGCGATTCCCAGGCGTCATTCTGCATGCGCTCAGTCCGGCGGAGATCATCTACGTTGCGCACCGGAGCAAGCTGACACTGCGGGAGTGCCTGCTCCGGCTACGCGAGGCCGGCTTACACAGTATCCCTGGAGCCGGAGGAGAGATTCTGGTTGACCGCGTGCGCAAGATCATTGCACCGTACAAGGACACGACTCAGGAGTGGCTGAACTGCATGCGAACCGCGGCAGAGCTCGGTATCCGCTCAACCGCGAGCATGATGTTCGGGCACGTCGAGACGTTGGAGGACCGCGTCGAGCACCTGCAGCGTATTCGCGACCTTCAGGACGAATGCCAGCCATTCCGTGCGTTTATCACTTGGAGCTTCCAACCTGAAGAGACAGCGCTACCGATCGAGCGCAAGGCGTCGGCGTTCGACTACCTTCGCACCCTCGCCGTTTCACGGATCTTCTTGGACAATATCCCGAACCTGCAGGTTTCGTTTCTCACCCAAGGCCCGCGCGTCGCGCAGGTCGCGCTGGGCTATGGCGCAAACGACTTCGGATCCGTAATGATCGAGGAGAACGTTGTCTCCGCCGCGGGAAACAAGTTTATCGTTGATGCGCGGGAATTCGAGCGCCTCATACGCGACGCTGGATATATCCCTCGCCGGCGGAACACTCGCTACGAGCTAACTGACGAGCGTGAGCAGGTTACCACGCGCGCTTAATTCACCAGTTCTCGGGCTGGAGCGCCTGGGGGCACCGCTGGAACGAACTCGTAGAGCGTCTTACGCAGCTTAGCGTGACCAGTCGCTTTGCTTCGGATGGTGAAGCGGAGTCGCCAAATCTCGCTCCCTACATAAGTCTCGAAAGCAGTGTATTTGTCACCGTCCTTCTCGCCTATTTCGACGCCGCACGGGCACGGCACGTTCGGTCATAATGCGCCCTCGTGTCACGCAAGAGGCTCCTAAGCGGGATGCAGCCCACTCAGCCCCAACTACACCTCGGTAATCTTGAGGGGGCACTCCGCAACTGGGTTCGACTGCAAGAGGAATATGACTTGTACTGCTGCATCGTAGACTGGCACGCTCTGACCACGATGATCGAGCGAACCCATGAAATCTACGAGAACTCGATCGGCATCGCAACGGACTACCTGGCCGCCGGTATAGACCCCGAGCGAAGCGTCATCTTCATCCAGTCACAGGTGAAGGAGCACGCAGAGCTGTATCTTCTCTTCAGCATGGTAACCCCCCTCGGATGGCTCGAGCGCGTGCCCACGTATAAGGAAAAGCGTGATTCGTTAGAGGGAAAGGCGGAGGCAAGCCACGGATTGCTCGGCTATCCTGTGCTGCAAGCAGCGGACATCCTGCTTTACAAACCGTATGGCGTGCCGGTGGGAAGGGACCAGATTCCGCACCTCGAGCTCACGCGCGAAATCGCCCGCAGATTCAATCACCTTTACGGCGAGACATTTCCCATCATCGAGAACGTGCTTAGCGAAGTACCGCTGATGATGGGAATTGACGGCAGGAAGATGAGCAAGAGCTACGACAACGCCATCTACATCGCTGACGATGAAGAAACCACAGCAAAGAAAATGATGGGCGCGTTCACCGACCCACAAAAGATTCGCAAGAACGACCCCGGCCACCCCGAGGGCTGCGCCATTTTTCACCTTCACGCCGTATACAACAAGCAGAACGTTGCGACCGTCGAAGCCGAGTGCCGAGCCGGACAGCGCGGCTGCGTTCAGTGCAAAAAGGAGGCGATTGAAGCCGTGAACGCAGCGCTTCGGCTCATCCGAGAGCGCAGAAAGGAGTGGGAACGGAACCGCGAGGGCGTTTTGAGAGTCCTCAAAGAGGGTGCAGAGCGCGCACGAGGCGTGGCTGCGGAAACGATGAAAGAGACGCGCAAGGCGATGGGTCTACCATGAGCAAGATTCGAGCAGTCTACTTTGACCTGGATGACACTCTGTGTGCATATTGGAGCGCATCGCGGAAAGCGCTAAGAGAGGCGTTTGCCGAAGCGCGCCTGTCCGCATCGATGGACGAAGCAATGAGCGCCTGGCGGCAGGTGTTCGCGACGTTTTCCGAAGAGGTCAAGCGAGACCCATGGTATCAGCACTATCTTGAATCGGGCGAGCCGACGCGCACTGAGCACCTCCGTAGGACGCTTGCCCGTCTCGGTGAGAGCGAAGCGCTCGCCGAGCAAATCAGCCGCAGGTACGCCCAGCTTCGCAACGAGTATCTCACGCTCCTTCCGGAGGCGAAGACGGTGCTTTCCGCACTGAAGGGCAGATATCGGCTCGGGCTCATTACGAACGGGCCAGCAGACGTGCAACGCAGCGAGATCGAATCGCTCTCTATCGAGGGCTACTTCGACCACATCCTGATCGAAGGTGAGCTGCGAGTCGGCAAGCCGGCACGAGACATCTTCGACCTCGCCGCGCGGAAGTGGTCCTATGAACCACATGAGATGCTGTTCGTCGGCAACTCTTTCGACCACGACGTCGTGGGGGCAAAAAACGCAGGCTGGCAGGCCCTCTGGATGAACCAGGAGGGAGAACCGGTGCCCGAGGACGCTGCTGCCTTGCCCGACAGGATCATCACGAATCTGCTTGAAGTGCTCGACTATTTGGGTGTGCCGAGCCCAGAGGAATCGAGCAAGGGAGCGTAAAGCTCGGGCCGACGCCCCGAGAACAGCGGCAACTCGTACTGGCCCGGCCGTATGACCGGATCCTTAACTCGGGCCACCGCAACGTCAATGTCCGCCACGAGAATAGCCTCGTCTTGATGGTCTGCGGCGGCGATGACCGCGCCACCGGGTGCGATGATCTTGCTGTATCCCAGGAAGCGGACTTCGTTCTCTTCCCCCACGCGATCCGCGGCAATCACAAACGTCTGGTTCTCGCTCGCCCTGGCAGGGCAAACGCAGTTGCTAGTGAGAATCGCTTGCTGAGGCCAGTTCGTCGGAACGCAAAGGATATCTGCCCCCTTCAAGGCGAGCGTCCGCGCGGCCTCGGGAATCCGCACGTCGAAGCAGATGAGGATGCCAATACGGGCACCAGGAATGTCGAACACGTCGAGGGCGTCTCCCACTTCGACGAAGCGATCCATGCCGAGATATGGCAGGTGTGTCTTGCGATAGAACTGCGTCTGCCGCTTCGGCACAAACACTGCGGCGGTATTGAACAGGGTGTTACCCTCGCGCTCAGCGAAGCCAACGACCGCACTGATTCCAAAATCGTTGCAAGCCTGCGAGAGAGAGCGAATCTCTGCGGACTCCCTACTGAGTGCAACCGACAGCGCCTCCTCCTTCGAGTCAAAGCAGTACCCGGTGAGCATCGCCTCTGGAAACACTGCCAACTCCACTTCCCTTGACGCGAGCGAGCCGAGCAGCTCGCAAACCCGGGCAACGTTCGCGCGAACATCGGCGAACTTTGGGCTCACCTGCGCTGCAGCAACCTTCATCATCACACCTCGATACGTAGCCAGTTGTCGATGCGTTCGATCATTGGCAGGTGCTCGATCAACGCGAGGGCCTTTTTTAGGTTCGCTTCCCTCGCCGGGTGCGTGAGGAAGACCAGTTCAGATCGGTTATTCGGCAGCTCGTGCATCTCGAGCGCAGACAGCGACACCTCGTAATCACCGAAAGCGGAAGCAATCTGTCCAAGCGCCTTCGGTCTGTCTTGAGAGGTCATCCGGACGTAGAAGCGTACGACGGTGTCATCGATGCTCTGGACGCCGATCGCCGGCCTCGTTGCGCCCCCTTCCGAGACTCGGGTCTGCTTGCCCGAGGCGGCAGCGAGTTCCTCGAGGTCCCCGATGATTGCGCTCGCCGTCGGGCCCGCGCCGGCACCCTTCCCAAGCAGCATCAGGTCTCCGACGAAGTCTCCACGGACGAGCACAGCGTTGTCCGCACCGTCCACCTTGGAAAGAGGGTTAGAAAGTGCGACTAATGCCGGGTGAACGCGCGCTTCGATGCCGTTCGCGGCCACGCCGGCAACGGCAATCGGCTTGATCCTGTATCCCAAAATTTCGGCGAACTCGACGTCGCGGGGCGTTACGTGCGCGATGCCTTCGCGATGCACCTGATCCGGAGTAACCGGTTCACCGAACGCGATGGTGACAAGAATGGCGAGCTTGCTCTGTGCGTCGAAGTTCTCAACGTCAGCGGTCGGGTCTGGCTCGGCGTATCCCTTCTCCTGCGCCTCTTGCAGAGCCTGCTCGTAGGGCGCTGCGTCGTACGACATTCGGGTGAGAAGATAGTTCGTCGTACCGTTTACGATGCCTGCGATGCGCTCTATATGATTCGCGACCAGGCGATGTCGAAGGACCGGCAAGATGGGAATGCCTCCGCACACGGCGGCGTCGTAAAGGATTCGCACTTCTCGCTCCCGCGCCAATGCCTCGAGTTCCCTTCCGTGCCGAGCGATGAGTTCCTTGTTCGCCGTAACCACGTGCTTGCCCGACTGCAGCGCCTCTTCGAGCCAAGTTTTCGCCGGCTCCACGCCACCCATCACCTCTACTACAACATCGACCTCCGGGTTACACACAATAGATCGGTGATCGGTCGTAACCGTCGGTGGGGCAAAACTTCGTTCCTTCCCCACGTCGCGCACGCACGCAGCCAGCGGATGCAGAGGGGCCATCCCCCGAGCGACGAGGGTGTCGCTATTCTGCGCCAGCACCCGACACACCCCTTGCCCGACCGTCCCCAAGCCGAGAAACCCGAGGTTAAGCGGCTTCATGCACTGGTCCTTACAAGCATGATCGGATCGCCCTCTTGAACGAGAGCGCCCGACTCGACGAGGACGGCGGTAACGATGCCGGCCACCGGCGACTCGACTTCGTTGAACACCTTCATCGCTTCGATAAGGCCGATCACCTGCCCTCGCTCTATGCGGTCTCCGACCTCGACGTAGTGCGGCTCGTCCGGCGAGGGCTGGCGATAAAACACACCGACCATCGGGCTTGGGATCGGGACGCCATCCGGCTCGGGCTCCGTCTTTGGAAATGGCCCGATACTAGGTGCAGCGACTTGCGCGACGTCGCGCCTCACCTCGATAATGCGGTCACCGTCACGAACTCTTAGTCCCGTCAAGCCATGCTCGTCGAGAAGACGAACAAGGCGCTCGATCTGTTCTTTTGTGTCCGACATGAGTAAAGATGGCGCGGACGGAGGGATTCGAACCCCCGACACCCAGTTCCGAAGACTGGTGCTCTATCCACTGAGCTACGTCCGCGTTCAGGCGATTTTACCCGCGGCGAGGGCGCGCCGGGCGCTGGCGCAAATCGGCTATGATTATGCCATGCCTTGGAGACGTCGCTATGGTCCGCGACCATACTTTGGTCTGCGCCTCACGCCTAGAGGGTGCCGACCTTACGCTGGCATCGGCTGTTGGGCGATTGTGTCTCTTGTGGCTGCCACCGTTGCTGCGGCGGCGTGGCTGTGGGGGTTTTGAGTAGAATCAGGCAGCGTCGGGGCGTGGCGCAGCCTGGATAGCGCGCTTGCATGGGGTGCAAGAGGTCGCTGGTTCGAATCCAGTCGCCCCGACCATTCTCATTGGAGCGTCCGCACCTCGATGCTCCAGTCCACGATGTCGAGGCGCGGGTCGTTCACGTCCCCCTCCGGCTCAATGTTCGTGTCGCTGTTGCGATAGATGCGGTCGGGCGTCATGAGGATGGTGAGGTAACTCGAGATCTCGTTGATGTCCCGCGAGTTTCCCAGAGCGTCCCAAACCTTGGGGTCGCGGTCGTGGGGGTCGATCGGCACACGATCCATGGTCAACAGATTCACCTGCAGCGCCTGTATGTTCATGGCGTCCGCTGGGTTGGGGCGCAACTGGGTGAGATCGATTTCAAATCGGAGCGTCCGCTCGCCAGGGCCAGGGGTCTCAAAACTGATCGGCTGTCCGACGAGGATCCATGACGAGAGGTTCTGGAGATCGGTAAATCTGTAGAGAGCATAGCCACCGTCCGGCTGATCTCCATCGAAGCGCACGAAGTGGGTAGCCTTGCCCGCCACAAACCCGTTGCCCCACGGAGGTGCAATGACGGGAATCGGACCTTCTTGCCCCGTTAGGTCGTTCCCGTCACGAATCGCGAAGATGTACACGTAGTCCGGGTTCACTTCCGAGGCGAGCTTAATGGTGAAAACGAGCCTGCGCGTCCCCTGCTGTCCGCCGCTGTTCGGGAACTTCGCACAGCCGACCATGAGAAGCAAGCAGGAAGCAGCGGCGGCTCGGAAGAGCATCACCTTGTAGCATACCCCCAACGGCGAACACAACTATGCGGGCCGCTATCGCACTACCTGTTCAGGTGCCTTCCGGCGACGCGTCATGTGTCGGGCACGGAGGTAACTTCGACGGCGGCCTCATGGTTTGTCTCGCCGGCTTCGGCTAAGGCAATCGGGGAAGGAGCAGCAACTGCCTGCAGACGGGATCCGGGGTTTACGATATGCCCGCAACGCAGTTCCCGCGCGCGGGCGAATCAAGTTCCTGCAGTGGCACCGGCGGCTGAATCTGGCGACTTGGCCGATTGAGTAGCCCTCCAGCGCAGCGCGAGGGCGTAAACTGTGCCCGAATGAGTGAGTACCCCAGAACGTGGGCCGAGATTGATTTGGGCGCGATTCACCATAACGTACGGGTGCTCCGTGAGCGCCTAGGAGGCGCGTTGCTCGCCGTGGTGGTGAAAGCAGACGCCTACGGCCACGGCATCGTGCCCGCTTCGAGGGCAGCCTCGGCGGCAGGAGCGGATTGGCTCGCGGTGGCAACCGTGCATGAGGGGGTCGCACTGCGAGAGGCGGAAATCGAAGCACCGATCCTCATCCTCTCGCCTTTCCTTCCGATGGAGGCGGAACAGGTGGTGTTTTATCGATTGAGAGCCTCCGTACAGGACCTCACGACAGCGCGGGAGCTCTCGCGCGCTGCAGCGCACCTAGGCCGCGAAGTTGTGGTTCATCTCAAAGTGGACACCGGGATGCATCGGTTCGGCGCGCCGCCCCAGGAGGCTGCGTCGCTCGCCGTCGCCATCGCGAAACTTCCCCACGTTCGACTCGAGGGCATCTGGACGCACTTCGCTTGGTCTGCCGGCGCACCCGAGTTCACTGCGCAGCAATTTGAATTGTTCCAAGCGACACTGGCAGGGATTCAAGGCGCTGGAGTGCGCGTCGCGATTCGTCACTGCAGCAACAGTGGGGCGCTTCTGAAGCATCCGGAAATGACGATGGACCTCGCGCGCATCGGCATCCTCGCTTACGGGGTCAGCCATGTCTCGGGCTTTGAACTGCCTCTTCGTCGCGCCCTTACGTGGAAGAGCCGAATCATGGCGATTCGTCGCGTTCCAAAAGGGGATTCCGTAGGCTATAACATGACGTGGCGAGCGGATCGAGACTCCCGCATCGCAACCGTGGGCATCGGCTACGGGGACGGATATCACCGCATGCTGAGCAACCGCGGATGGGTAATGATTCGAGGAATGTGCGCACCCATCCGCGGCCTGGTCTGCATGGACCAGGTAATGGTGGACATCACAGAGATACGCGAAGCCCAAGTGGGCGACGAGGTAACGCTCATAGGCGACGGCGTTACGGCAGAGCAGCTTGCCGAGCTTGTGGGCACGACACCGCATGAGATCACGACGCGCGTGATGTCGCGCGTGCCGAGGTTCTATATCTACTGATTCGGTATAGCATACAGTAAGCCCGCGACGCGCCCGGTTCCGGTGCTTTGAGTCGAGAGCAGGGTTAGCTCACCTTGGCGCACGGCTTCGATCAGTAACCGTCGGAATCGCTCCTCGTCCTCGATCGGGGCGGTCGAGTCGGTGAATGCCCACGAGAGTCGGGCGGCGCGCTCCGGGCCGAGGATGACCGGGCTGAGGTGAACGTACACGTGCGTCGAGCCGAGCGAGCGCAGCCGCTCGACCAACCCCGCACCGCTGCTGAGACTGTCGTAAGCAATCATAGTGCTGTGCTGTGGGTTTGCCCAGAAGTAGTCCCGCGTAAGGTAGAAGCCCCGCACCTCATCGTACAGCGCGACCTTCGCACCCTCTTCCAAGGAATTGATCGCCTGCACCCCCTGCCAGAAGTCGAACCGCGCGTTCAGGTATTCGTCCCGCGTAATCTCGCCGGTTGAAACCGCAATCTGCGCCCTTAGTTCTTCACGATTGAGGTACCCAAACAGCGCAAAGCACCACATGACCTGCAGCGCAATCGCCGCGATCGCCAGCGGACGATAACGCAACGTTACCAAGCCGCCCGCAAGCACCGACGAGATCAGCACAAGCCCGGTGATGTACCTCGACTGCTGCGTCATGTAGAACCAGGCGACAAGCGACAGCAACAGCACGACCAGAAGTGCGCGCTCGAAGCGCCTGGCTCGACCCGAAAGCGCCCAGAGAAGCGGAGCAAGAAGGAACACCGGGCCGGTCGCTCCAAACGGTGACGCACGATTGACCTGACGATCGGGCTGGAGCGCTAATCCCGTGATCGCGCCTCCGAACGCGGCAGGACTCACCTCACCGCCTGGCCGCACTCCGATGCCGAACTGCGACTGCTCCGCGCGGAAGGCGGCGGCGTTCTCGTCGCTCCAGTTGCGGCCGTCGAACACGGAGTACAGGAAGGGATAGAACGGATTGCCCGTGTTCACCAAGTTGCGGGCATACCATGGGAGCGCGACGAGAGTAGCCAGCACAACGGCGAAAACGACCTGCTTTCGGAGCGCTTTGCGCCGAACAGCGAACCAAAGCGTGCCGAACAGCAGGATCCCCGCAACGGGTAGGGCGGTGTACTTCGAGGCAAGCGCGAACCCCATCGCCCACCCGCCGAAGAGTAACCACGGCTCGGCGTCCTGGGGCTCTTCCGCCGCATGAGCCGAGGCGAAAGCCAGCACCGCCAACGACGTCCACAATCCGTGCGCGATGTCCACGTAGGCGGTGCCAGCTTCCCAGAGCAGCACCGGTGAGGCAAGCGTGGCAACGCCAGCCCAATTAGCCGCCGCTCGACCATACCTTGCACCCGCGACCCCCGCGATAGCCAGAGCGGCAAGCGCCAGAAACAGCACCGTCAGTATCTTGGCAGCGTATTGGTCACCTGCCCACAAGCCCCAAAGATATAACATATTTACCAAACCTGGCACGTTGCTGTGTGGCATGAACTGAATGTAGTTAAGACCGCCTGACTGCAGCCATATTCGCGCCATAGCGAGTTGATGGCTTAGCGTGTCCCAGTCGTTCGAGTCGGAAGGGGCGAGCGCTGCCGGTACTCGGAGTAGTAGGAGAGCAGCGCAAACGACGGCGGCAAGCGGGAGGGTGCTCTGTGCCTTCGGCACCCCGATGCGTAGCCACCCAATCACACCAAGTACGATGAACAAAAATGCAAGAAGTGGTAAACGGTCGAAGTAGCCCGCCCAACCGACCAGCATCGTCACCGCACCAATGACACCGAATCCGAAAATCGCGCGCACCGCAAGCAGGGAGACCTCGGACAAACCTGGCAAGGCGCGTTGAAAGATCACGCGTCCCACGCCGCAAGCCACAACACCCGCGGCAACAGCAAAGCCGATTGCGCCAATCACCTTGGCGCATTATGCGAGACGCATGCCCCCAGGTGAGTCTGCGGGGCCGTAGAGGCGCCGGGGGCAGGTATCATGCGCGCCCGTGCGCTGGCTGCTCCTCTCCCTTGCCTGCCTTTTGCCATTTCACGCCTCGGCACAGAGAGCCCGCGAACTTCCAGCTGTTCGTCTTGATCCGCCGCCGGTCATTGACGGCATCGTGGAAGCCCAGGAGTGGGCGTCAGCAGCCAGTTCAAAGGGGTTCGTCGACCGCTTCAGTGAGCGGCTCATCGCTGAATTCAACACGTTCATATATGCCGGTTACACCGAAGAAGGTGCGTACTTCGCCATCGTCGCTCATGACCCCAACCCTGGCCTCATCCGCGCAACCGAGTACCGCCGTGAGGGAAACGTCTCCGCGGACGATTCCGTGTCGGTGCAGTTGAACCCGTTCGGCACGCTTGAAGGGCAAGACTGGAACACCTTCACTGTGAACCCACGCGGCGCAACTCAGGCGCGATTCGCCGGAGGTCGAGCAACGAAGCGGGAGTGGCAAGGCGAGTGGCTCGCTCTTGCTCGGACGACGGACACCGGCTGGGAGGCGGAGTTCTTCATCCCGTGGCGGATCCTACGGGTCCCTGGGGAAGGGAAGCACACCATGACGCTCAACTTCGAACGCCGAGTACCTCGCGCCCAGCTGGAATTGCAATGGTCGAGCCTTGGCCCAGAGCGCCTTCCAGAGAACACCGGACGCTGGGTTGGAGTGGAACTGCCTCGCGTTCCTCAACCGCATATCTTTCAACTGCTTCCATTCGTCGTCGCAAGCATGCACGATGACAAGGGTGCCTCCGTTCACAGCGGCGTAGACGGCAGAATGCCGCTCAGCCGAGGCCTCACCGGACTCCTGACGATCAACCCAGATTTTGAGAACATCGAAAACGCGGTAGTCGGCATTGATTTTTCGCGCTTCGAGCGGCTGGCAGATGAAACGCGGCCGTTTTTTACCGAGGGCGAGGAGTTCTTCCGCTTCGGCGGAACGTCTGTGCGCATGTTCGCCCCGCAACGAATAGGCCAGATTGACGCGGGGCTGAAGGCGTTCGGCAAAATCAGTACTGAGTCGAGCGTCAGCGCACTATTTACCCAGCGATTCGGGCGAGAGGAGGCAGCTGTGCTTCGGTACCAGCGTGTCTGGGGTGCAAACGCCGAGCTCACGTTTGGCTACGTGCTGTCCGACAAAGACGATGTTAGAAACCACTCCTTTGGCGTAGACGGTCGTTATCGCCTCTCCCAGCAATGGTCGCTGAATGGGTGGTTCGCAGCGACGGACGATAGCGACAAAGGCAACGGTTATCGTTCCAACGTTAGTTTCTCTTATCGCACGGGCGGTCTGACCGTTGGAGCCGGGTGGCAACGGGTGGACTCCGAGTTCTTGCCACGATTGGGATTCGCTCCGCGACGCGGATTCGAGGGCGTAGAGGCATTCGGGTTCTACCGGAAGTCTTACGACTCCGGCGCACTTGCTCAGGTAGAAGCCAATCTCTTCGCGAACTCACGGAACGATGTGGAAACCGGTGGACTGTTCGAGAAGTCGGTCTCCGGAAGCGTCAAAGCATCGTTTCGCAAGGGTCCGCGCGTCGAACTTGGACACAACAACAGTGCCTTCCCCGCCCTGGCGGACCGCCGAACCAACGTCGTGGTTCGCTACCCGAGCGACGACCCAATCCGCAACGGCGCGATCGAGTACGCGTTCGGAACCGTTGACGCGATGCGCTACGAAGAGATTCGCATGTCGGCAAGGTGGCGCTTCCTGTGGGGGCTTAGCGCTTCCGCCTCTCTGCAGTTCGTCTCGCTCGCCGGGGACATGGACGCCCAGCACGTGTTCAACGTAAGCTACGAACTGAGCGAGTTCCAATCCGTTTCCGGGCGAGCGATCTTCCGAGACGGCGAGTGGAACGTGTACGCAACCTACCGCTTCTCCGGTGACTTCGGGCCAGAGTACTTTGTTATCATTGGCGATCCGAACGCTCGCACGTTCCGCTCTCGGATAGCACTGAAGGTCGTTCTGCCTTTCGATCTTATCCTGAATTAGCACCAGACGCACGACGCGCCGCAAACTGTGACAATATGAATCCGACGGAAACTGCGATAGCCGCTCCAATGCCCGGGTAAAATGGGCTGTTCTCATACAGTCGCGAGCCGATCAACGTTCCCAAGATCGCCCCAAAGCCCTGCACAGCCATCACCGCTCCGATGTACAACCCCGACCGCGCTGGGTTGATTCGGCTGACAAATGCATACCATGCAGGCAACGCGAGCAAGAATCCCATCCCTATCATTCCCACCGCCACCGCCGTCGTCGCAAGGCTGCGGGCCCACTCCAGCCAGTTACCCGAAGAGATGGTCCACAAACCAACGGCACAAAGCCACAGCCCAAACCTAACAGCACGCTCATGGCCGATTCTCGCGCCCAGCGTCCCCATGGGCAAACTGAGCATGGCCATGACGAAGCCCGCAGGCAGCACGAGTGTCCTGCCGAATTCGTTCACAGGCACGCCGTATACGTCTTGAGCAAAGAACATCACTATGGGCGCCGGCATCCCAACACCAAGGAACGTGATGAACCCCACCGTCAACGTAAGCGGCACGTGGCGGAAGCACAGAAGGATGTCCCGAAAACGATGCTCCTCTTCGTGGCCGTCGCCATGTGCGCGATCGTCGGGCAGTGTTGACAGCACGAGCACCACTGTTAAGCCAAACAGGACAGACGCCGCAACAAACGCAGCAGAATAGGAATTGAACGCCGCGTTCGCCTCACCCCCAGCAAGGAATCCGAGAGCCAGCCCCGCCATGAAGCATAGGTTCAGCAGGCTCATGCCTTGGCTGCGCTGATTGTCGGTCGTCGCGTCTCCCATCATCGCGTACGCCGCAGTCCAGACCATTGCGGCTGCGAGTCCATCCAGCACCCGTAAGAACACAACTGCGACGACGACGCCGTTGCCCCAGCTGGAAGGAATCATAAGAGTTAGTAGGGGCGTGACGAACCAGATGAGCGGCCCCATAACAAGGAACCGCTTCCGACCAAGCCTGTCGGCGTAGTGACCCACGACGCCTTTGAACAGCGCCTCGCTCACCAGGTAAGCGGCGATAACGATGCCAACCACGCGCTCCGGCAAGCCAAGAGCTTCGCGAAGGTAGGCAGGGACGGCGAAGAAGTTAAGCGCGACCGTTCCGAGTTCGGCCAAAAGCACCACCGGGAGCAGCCTAAGCACCGCCCATTGCTTCCAAACGGGGGATAAGTTGCTCGGTTGCATGGTGTTTGAAGAATCAAGGCGCGTCCGGCAATGACCCGGCGCGCCTCCATTCACGTTCTCTATTGTACGCGCAGGTTAACGCTTCACGTACTGGAAGCCTCGGCGCGCCCGCTTCCGTCCGTACTTCTTTCGCTCCTTCACACGCGGATCGCGCGTAAGGAACCCGTCCCGTCGCAGAGGCGGTCGCAGGGCCGGGTCCATCTCGATGATCGCCTTGGCAATGCCGTGGCGGATGGCACCTGCTTGTCCGGAGACTCCTCCTCCGTACGCATCGGCGACAACGTCGACCTTGCCCTCGAGCCCAACGTGCCGCAATGGGCTCAGCACGATCATCTCGAGTACGCGACGACCAAGGTACTCCTCTATCGGACGCTCGTTGATGGTTATGTTGCCGCTGCCCGGCTGCAGCCACACGCGGGCGATGGCATTCTTTCGTCTTCCGGTTGCGTAGTATCGAACGTCTGCCATGCTAGTTCACCTCCAGCGGCTCGGGATTGTGATTGCCGTGCGGATGATCCGGGCCGCGGTACACCTTCAGTTTGCCGTAAATCTTGCGTCCGAGGCGATGCTTGGGCAACATGCCCCATACCGCGCGTTCGATAAGCAACTCGGGCCTCTCCTTGAGCAGTTTGCCGCGTGAGACACTCTTAATACCTCCGGGGTATCCAGAGTGCCGGTAGACGAGTTCGTCGGGCTTGGAGTCACCTTTTAGCACGGCGCGCTCAGCGTTGATGACCACGACGTGGTCGCCGCAGTCTTCGCCGTATGAGAATGTGGGCTTGTGCTTCCCACGCAACACCTGTGCCACAACGGCGGCAACGCGACCGATTGGCTTGTTTGCCGCGTCAACCACATACCATTTGTTTGCTTTCAATTCCGTCATCTCAGTCTTCCTCGAACGTCTGTTCCTTTCTCAAATCTCGATACGACCTGCCGTAGTCCACCTTCAGCAGCGTCAAGCCGCGGGCGGGAAGAACCACGGGCCAGGGTACGCGTTTTCGCCGCTTCGTATCCAGCAGCGAGGCGAACTCGTCTCGGCTCCTCCTCCCAACGCCCACTTCAAACAGGCCGCCTGCAATCCGCCGAACCATCCCCCGAATGAAAGCGTTTGCTTGAATCGTAATGCGAACCTCACGACCGTACCTTCGAACCGCGCAGGCGAAGAGCTCGCGCACGGTGTTGCATCCCTGCGGCAACTCCTCGCCGAACGGAAGAAAGTCGTGCCTGCCCACAACCAGCTCTGCAGCTTGGGCCATCGCGCCTTCGTCCATCTTCCGCCCCGAGGCGTACACGAAGCGCGCTTGGATAGGCGACACCCTTTCCTCTTCCGAGATTCGATATCGGTATGTCCTGCTGCGAGCGAAGAAACGGCTGTGGAACTCGCTAAGCACAGCCTTCGACCTCAACACGCGCATGTCCAGCGGCAGGCGGTCGTTGAGCGCCTTCGCCCACCGAGCGGCGGGCATAGGGTTGTCGCTCTCAAAGTCGGCGAACTGACCGAGGGCATGCGCGCCGGAGTCGGTCCGGCTTGCCCCACGCAACTCTACGGCGTGGCTGCAAACGCTTTCAATACAGGTTTTCAAGGTCCCTTGCACGGTCCTTTGGCCTGCCTGTTCTGCCCAGCCGCAGAAATCCGTGCCGTCATACTGTATTTTCAGGCCAATCCTAATTCTCACATCGTTCAATCAACAAACTCGATAACGGCGGTCGGCGCCCCGTCGCCTCTTCGTCTTCCGGTGCGGACGATTCGAGTGTATCCGCCATTTCGATTTGCGAACCGGGGCGCCAACTTGTCAAACAGGTGCTTCACGAGATCCTCGCCGTTGACGAGGCCGGCCTCGCATTGCTCGGCGTGCGAAAGCCCTAGCCGACGTGGGTCGCTCGACGGGATGCTTTTGCTGTGCCCAACGAGAATTCGCCGCGCGCGCCGCCTCGCTGCAAGCGTGTCCTGCTTACCCAGCGTAATCAGGGGTTCGACGATGCGACGCAACTCCTTCGCGCGCGTCACCGTCGTTCGAACATAGCCGTGGCGGATGAGTTGACGGGCGAGGTTCGTTAGCAGCGCCCGCCGCTGATCCGACGGTAATCCCAACTTCCTTCGATCTACCTTGTGTCGCATCGTGCTACTCCGTTAGAACGTCTCCCCTTCGAGAGGCGAGCGAACCACCGCCGCGCCCGATTTCAGAGACAGCCCCCGTTCGTCCAGTTTGTGCAGCACCTCTTCCATTGCCTTTTTCCCCAAGCCAGGAATGCACTCGAGGTCTTCTTCTGTTTTTCGCACGAGATCCCGCAACGTTTCAATCTCAGCGCGCTTGAGGCAATTCAGCGTCCGTTGGCTGAAGTCCATCTCCTCCACTCGAATGTCAGGGACTGCAAGATCATCGTCCCTAACCTCCTCGCGAGCGCCAATGGTTACCTCCATCGAGCCTTTGCCCAGCTCGAAGAATAGCCGCACAAAGTTGTCGAGGAACGAAGCGGCTTGCTTCACCGCGACGTCGGGACCTACCGAGCCGTTGGTCCACACCTCGAGCGTTAAGCGGTCGTAGTCGGTCCTCTGGCCTACGCGAGTCGCCTCAACTACGTAGTTGACCTTACGAACCGGCGTGAACTGACTGCCCATCTGCATGATGCCGATGCGGCCCCGATAGTTCTCCTGCCGTTCGGGGGGCGTGTATCCAGTGCCCCAACCGACGAACAACTCGGCATACAGGCTCGATCCTGCTTCGCTAAGCGAGCAAAGGTACGCACCCGGGTTGACGATCTCTACGCTCTCAGGCGTTTGGATGTCGGCGGCGGTAACGCGACCAGGCCCCTTCACGTCGAGCAGCATCTGGAAGTCCGCCTCCGGCGGCCGGTCGCTGTTTACGCGAATCGCTACTTCCCGGAGGTTTAGCATGAACTCAGTCATGTCCTCCTTTGCCCCCGGTATTGGCGCGAACTCGTGGAGCACTTTCTCCACTCGTACGGCAACGATGGCTGCTCCTGGAATAGAGCTCAGCAGCATACGCCGCATGGCGTTGCCGAGCGTCTGTCCATAGCCGCGCTCGAGCGGCGTGACGACAAACTTGCCGTAATCCTGCGTCAGTTCGATCGTTTGGATATCTGTCATGGCTTACCTTGTGTAGAACTCGACGATCAACTGCTCGTTGATGTCATTCTGCACCTCATCTCGCTCGGGTAGGCGCAGCACCTTGGCGTCGAAGCTCTCAGGGTCGAGCAAGAGCCAACTGGGAATGTTAGCCGTGGCAACCGCTTTGGTTGCCTCCTGGATGATTCTTGTATCTCGCTTGGAGGGGTGCAGCCCAATAACGTCGCCTGATCGGGTTTGGAAGGATGCAACGTTCGTCCGCCTCCCGTTCACGTTGAAGAAACCGTGGGACACCATCTGCCTCGCCTGTCCACGAGAGGACGCCCAGCCCAGGCGGAATACGACGTTGTCCAACCGCGTCTCGAGCAGTTGAATCAGGTTCTCGCCTGTTACGCCGCGACGGCGAGACGCCTCCTCCATATATGACGAGAACTGTTTCTCCCGCAGCAGATATTGCCGCTTCAGCTTCTGTTTCTCGAGGAGTTGTTGGCCGTACTCGGTTGGCCGACGGCGCGAAGCCTCTTCGCCGTGCTGGCCAGGCGGCTTCTTGCGAGATTCGCGCTCCATTGCGCACTTACGCGTGTGGCAACGCACGCCCTTGAGCATTAACTTCTGCCCGGCACGGCGGCAATAGCGGCACTTGGATGTCCAGATGACTGACATGGCTGTTGACTACACTCTCCTCTTCTTCGGCGGGCGCCAGCCGTTGTGCGGCAACGGTGTAACATCGCGGATACTGTTGACGGTCACCCCGCTCGCTTGGATGGCTCGGATTGCGGTCTCGCGGCCTCCTCCGGGACCTCGCACCCATATGTGCACTCGCTTCACGCCGTGTTCGGCGGCGCGCCGCGCCGCATCCTCGGCGGCGACCTGAGCGGCGAACGGCGTTCCTTTTCGGCTCCCCTTGAAGTTCACCCTGCCCGCGCTTGACCAGGCGATTACGTTCCCCCGAGGGTCGGTAAATGTAACGATTGTGTTGTTGAACGTCGCTTTGATGTGGGCGATGGCCTCAAGGACGTTCTTTGTGGCCTTCGCCTTCGTTTTAGCAGTCTTGCTCGCGCCTTTCGTTGGTTTTCTTGCCATGCTACGTTATTCCTCGCACTACTTGGTTGCCTTCTTCTTCCCGGCGACGGTCTTCTTTGGCCCCTTGCGCGTCCGCGCGTTGCTTCGCGTTCTTTGTCCGCGTGTCGGCAGGCCGCGGCGATGCCGCAGTCCTCGATAGCAACCGATCTCGATGAGGCGACGGATGTTCTGTTGGACCTCGCGCCGCAGGTCGCCCTCGACGCGGTACTCGCTCTCGATAATCTCTCTTAGTTTGGCGACCTCCTGGTCGCTCAGGTCCCCCATGCGCCGAGTTGCGTCGACGCCGGCCTTCTCGCAAATCTGACGTGCGGTGGTATGCCCGATGCCGTAGATGTTAGGAAGAGCGTATGCCACGCTCTTGTTTCTGGGGAGGTCCACACCTGCGATACGCGCCATTGGTTCTCGTTCCTCCTATCCCTGCCGCTGCTTGTGCTTCGGATTGGAACACAGCACGCGCACGACACCGTTCCGCCGTACAATCTTACAGCGGTCGCACATCTTCTTCACACTCGTTCGAACCTTCATTTCTTGGCTGTTCTCCGTCGGGCCCATGCAGCCCAAACGCAACGGGCCAGTTTACCCTCCCCCGTCTCGACCGGTCAAGGGCTGCTATCCTCTATCACGGTACACAATCCGGCCGCGGGTCATGTCGTAAGGGGACATCTCCACCTTCACCCTGTCACCCGGAAGAATGCGGATGTTGTGCAGCCGCATCTTCCCGCTGATGTGCGCCAGGATCTCATGCCTAGTGTCCAACCTCACTCGGAAGTTGGTGCTCGGCAGTTTTTCCAACACGGTGCCCTCGACAACCAGGCCGCGCTCTTTGTCAGTCGTCTTTACTTTTCTTTGCCTTGGCATGATTCAATTAGGATTATGGCACATCCAGCACAGTTAAGATAACAGGCCCGTCCTCTGTCACCGCGATAGTATGCTCAAAGTGGGCGGACAGCGAGCCGTCTGCAGTTACTACCGTCCACCCATCCTCCAACGTCCGCACCTTCCACGTGCCAGCATTTATCATCGGTTCAATGCAAAAAGTCATCCCCGGAACTAGGCCCGGGCCTGACGACCGCTTGCCGAAGTTTGGAATCGAAGGATCCTCATGCAGCTTTTGCCCGATTCCATGTCCGGTTAAATCTCGGACCACGCTGTAGCCGTTCGATTCGACGTACTGCTGAACGGCGTGCGAGATGTGTCCGACCCGATTCCCTGCTTTCGCCTGCGCAATGCCCTGGTAGAGGCTCTCGCGCGCGACGTTGAGAAGGCGCCTCGCATCTCCCGAAACCTTTCCAACCGGATAGGTCCATGCCGCGTCGGCGTGGAAACCGTCCTTGAATACGCCGACGTCAAGCGACACTATGTCACCCGCAGAAAGCACACGATCCGGCCGCGGAATACCGTGAACCACTTCATCGTTCACTGATATGCACACGGCGCACGGATAGCCCCGGTAGTCCTTGAACGATGGAATTCCGCCGCGTTCAAGAATCACACGCTCCCCGATTGCGTCCAGCTCTGCCGTACTCGTCTTACCTGGTGTGATCGCGTCCGCCATCGCCCGAAGCGCCTCAGCAACAATTCTTCCAGATGCGCGCATTCGCTCAATTTCGCTTGCACTTTTCGTCAGGATCACGAATCAAGCACCTTTTCGATGAGCCCGTACACCTCCTCCACTTCTCCCGATGCGTCTACCTCGCGCAGCAAACCTTGCGACCGGTAGTACTCCATCAAAGGGGCACTACGCTCAGCATAAACGCGGAGTCGGGTTCGAACAGCATCTGGATCGTCGTCCGAACGCACCTGCAGGCGTCCGCCGCACACGTCGCACGTGCCGAACGTCCTCGGTGGGCGGTTGTTTTCGTGGTAGGTTGCACCGCAATTGTTACAGGTCAATCGTCCACTCAAGCGCTCAACGACGACGTTCTCGGGAGCGGATAATGCGATGACGTGATCCAGCGACTTACCGGTCGAAACAAGGTATTGATCCAGGGCGCGCGCCTGCTCGACGGTCCGAGGGAATCCGTCAAGCAGATATCCTCCCGCCTCGTCGGCTACTAGTAGGTACTTTTGCATCATGGTGATGATGACATCGTCGGGCACCAGATTTCCTTGGTCCATGTATTGCTGGGCGAGGCGTCCGAGATCGGTGCGCTGTTCCACCTCTTGCCGGAGGATGTCACCCGTTGAAATCTGAGCAACTCCTCGTCGGAGAGCAACAAGCTTCGCTTGCGTGCCTTTGCCAACCCCTGGGCACCCGAGCAGCACGACCCTCACTGTAGGCGCCTCACTTCCCGTAGCCTCGCATCAACAGATTAGCCTCGATCTGTCGCATCAAATCGAGCACTACGCTTACGATGATGAGTAGCGAGGTGCCACCGACCATCTGCACGCTTTGAATGCGCGTGATTGTGGGAATCCAATATGGTACTAGCGCAATGAACGCGAGAAACAGCGCGCCCACAACGGTTACCCGAGTTATGACTTCATCGAGGAAACGCTCGGTTTGCTTGCCTTGACGCACGCCGGGGATATACGCACCGCTTTGCTTTAGATTGCGAGCGATGTCTTCGACGTTGTACTGAATCGCCGTCCAGAAGTAGGTGAAGAAGAAGATGAGCGCTCCGTAGGCGAGCGTGCCCGTTATCCAGTGATACCAAAAGGCACCCGGCCTCGGGCTGAGAAACGTGCCAACTTCCACCCAGAAGTTGTGCCAGCCGGTTCCCGGTTGACCGAACGAAGCGAACTGCTGCGGCAAGAAGATAAGAGCCACGGCGAAGATGATCGGAATCACGCCGGCAGCATTCACGGGAATTGGTAAATATGACGTTTGCCCACCAAGAACCCCCGTGCCGGTGTGCCGCCGCATATGTTGGATCGTGATCCGCCGCTGCGCCTGAGTGAAGTACACGATAAGCGCGGTTACCCCGACGAAGATAAGCAACAGAAGCCCAACCTGCCAAAACTGAACGATGCCGTTCCGAACCTCGGACGCCAACAGTTTGGTCTGGAAAGGCAATCCGACGACTATGCCGGCGAAGATCATCAAGCTAACACCCTGGCCGATCGCCTTCTCCTGAATCTGCTCGCCAAGCCACAACACGAACTGGGCGCCGGCAGTCCAGAACAGGACGATCATTATCTTATCCCAAAGCGTTAGCTCCGCCAATCCGGCTCGCAGCATGCTCATGAAGCCGATGCTTTGAAAGATGCAGAGTACGATGGCCAGCAGTTTCGTCCGTTGGGCCTGTCGTTGCCGAGCGTATTGGCCGCCTTCTTGGTCCTCACGCTTGAGCGTGGGGATGGCGACCTTCATCAGTTGCATGATGATGGACGCCGTGATGTATGGATTTAGTCCGAGCGAGAAGATGCTGAGGCGGTAGATTCCTCGACCGCCGAACAAGCCCAACATCTGCAGCAGCGGGCTGTTCTTGACCAACTGCTCGATCGTGCCGGCATCGAACCCCCGGATCGGGACGGACACTTGCAGCCCGACCGCGTAGATGCCGAAGATGGCAAAAATGAAAAGGATCCGTTGCCGGAGTTCCGGCTCATCCCAAGCCAACCGGAACGTGTCGGCAAGCCTCACAGTCGGATAACCTCTCCTCCAGCCATCTCAATCTTCTGAACGGCAGTTCGGCTAAACGCGTGCGCCTTGACGGTCAGCTTCTTGGTCAAGTTTCCATGTCCGAGAATCTTCAATCCGTCCTTCATGTTACCGACCAAACCGAGCTGCCGCGCGCTTTCCGGCGTCAGCTCCGCGCCGCTTTCGAGATTCTCCTCCAGCACGCCAACGTTAAGCACAGCATATTCAATGTGGTTCGGATTGCGGAAGCCCTTCTTAATGGGGAGGCGACGGTGGATCGGCGTTTGCCCACCCTCGAACCGAGGGTTGATCGTGCTTCTCGACTTCTGCCCCTTCGTTCCGCGTCCGGCAGTCTTGCCCATTCCAGAGCCGATACCGCGCCCGACGCGCCTCTTCTTCTTTCGCGCAGCCTGCGAGCCCTTCAACTCGTGCAACTTACTCATGGATTGCTTGAACCTCCACCATGTGGCGCACGTTGTGCAGCATCCCGCGCAACGAAGGAGAGTCTTCGTGCACGACGACTTGGTTCACCTTTCGCAGCCCCAGCGCCTCGATGGTCTTGCGGTTGCGCGGCTTACTGCCAATTGGACTCCGAATCAACTTGACTTGGACTTTCATTTTGAGCCTCTTCTTCTCGCACCTTCGCGAGCCACGGCGTCACCTCTTCCGGAGTGAGCCCCCGGATGGAGGCGCGCTCTTCGGGAACGACCAGTTGCTGCAAGGCGTCGATCGTCGCGTAGGCACAGTTCACCGCGGTGCGGCTGCCTAAAGTCTTCGCGAGGACGTCGGAAACGCCAGCCAGCTCCAACACGACGCGAACTGCACCGCCCGCCACGACGCCGGTACCCGGACTAGCAGGCTTGAGGAGCACCGTGGTCGCGCCCATTTTGCCCACTGCATGGTGAGGAATGGTGCGCCCGACAAGGGGAACGCTAATCATCTTTTTGACTGCGGCATCTTCCCCCTTGCGAATGGCGTCCGGCACGCCGCGCGCCTTTCCGATGGCGACGCCGACTTTGCCGGCGTTGTCTCCTACCACAACCAGACAAGACCAGGAAGGCGTCTTGCCGCCCTTGTGGGTCTTGCTGACGCGTCGGGTGTTGGCGACTTGCGAATGAACACCGTTGCCCAGGTCGCGTCGCGAGCCTTGCATTGAGAATCTCATATTAGAACTGTAGCCCTCCCTCTCGAGCGCTGTTTGCGAGCGCGGCAACGCGGCCGGCGTACCGATAGCCGCCCCGATCGAACACCACCTGGATGATGCCTTTTTCCTTCAACCGTTCGGCAATGCGCTTGCCCACCTCTTTCGCGCCTACGACAGCCCCGCCTCCGGCCACGCCCTTCTCGAGGCTGCTGGCGTAGGCAAGCGTAACACCTGCGTCGTCATCAATCGCTTGCGCGATGATATGGCGCAAGCTGCGATACACGCAAAGGCGTGGTCGTGCGGCCGTGCCTGCGACACGCTTGCGCACTCGCTTGTGCCGAATCTTTCGCATCTCTTCTCGACCGTTTCGAGACATCTTATGCTGTTGCCCTCTTTCCTTGCTTCAATTTCACCACTTCGCCTTCGTACCGAAGCCCCTTACCCTTGTATGGGTCAGGCTTGCGAATTCGTCGAATGTCGGCTGCCACCTGGCCTACCTTCTGCTTGTCAATTCCTGAAATATAAATACGGTTAATGCGTCCGCGCTCCTCTTGCACCACCTCGAAAGAAATTCCCTCGGGCGGGGTAATTATTACCGGGTGGCTGAATCCGAGGCTCAGCACTAAGTCGCGCCCGGTTACTTGAGCGCGATAGCCAACCCCGTGGATCTCGAGCCCCTTGCGATACCCTTCGGAGACGCCAGTAATCATGTTCTGCAAGAGCGTGCGCCCCAGGCCGTGCTGGCTCCGGTGCCGCGCCTGCTCAGTCGGCCGCTCGATGCGCACCGCACCGTCTGCGACAATCACCTTCAGGTCAGGATGGATCTGCTGTGAGAGCTCACCCTTCGGACCCTTGACGGACACGAGGTTACCGTCCGACACGGTGACGGTAACTCCGCTCGGAACTACTACCGGTTTCTGCCCAATACGTGACACTATACTACCACACCTCACAGATGACCTCGCCGCCCACGCACTGCTTTCGCGCGTCTCGGTCCGTCATCACTCCTTTGTTTGTAGTCAGAATCTGTGTGGCGAGCCCGCTACGCCGCGGCGTAAGTTCGCCGGCGCCCTTGTAGACCCGCAGCCCTGGCTTGCTGACGCGTCGAATCTCGCGCAAGATGGGGCGACGCTTACTGTCGTACCGCAAGCGGACTCGGATCAACCGAAACTTTCCGTCCGAGGTAATCTCGAAGTCGGAGATGAACCCTTCCGCCTTGAGTATCCTGACGATCTCAAGCTTGAGGTTGCTGAACGGAACGTCTACCGTCGCCAGCCGGGCATGGCAACCGTTCCGGATTCTCGTCAATAGGTCTGCAATCGGGTCGCTGTGCATCGTTCTCACCAACTCGACTTCGTCACACCGGGCAGCTTGCCCCACGACGAGAGTTCCCGCAGGCAGATCCTGCAGATTCCGAAGTAGCGGAAATAGCCCTTCGACCGGCCGCAGATGCTGCAGCGGTTATAGGCCCGAACCTTGAACTTCGGCTTCCTCTTCTGTTTCGCTTTCAAGCATTCTTTCGCCATTGTTTCCTACTCTTCGACGCAAACGGGCAGTATACCCAAATCAACCATCGCTCTCCGCCTGACGCTTTTTCTGGTACTCCTGGATCAGCGCCTGCTGCTCGTTTATCGGCATCTCCTCGTAGTGAGAGAACTGCGCGCTGAACCGCCCCCGCCCCTTCGTAATGGACCTCAGGTCAAGAGCGTACTTCGCCATCGTCGCCATCGGCACCTGGGCGCGGATTTGCTGTACGCCAGGACTGATCATATCCATACCCACTGGTCGCCCCCGCCGAGTGTTTAGGTCACCCATGACGTCGCCGGTGAACTCCTCGGGAACGGTGATTTCTACGTTCAGAATCGGTTCGAGGATGGTTACCCCTGCTTGCTCGGCGGCGGAACGGAACGCGAGCGCCCCCGCCATCTTGAACGACTGCTCGCTTGAGTCCACATCGTGGTAACTGCCGTCGTAGACCGTCGCCTTGAAATCCACCACTGGATGTCCCGAAACGAGCCCTTTGGCCATCACCTCTCGGATACCCTTTTCGATTGCCGGAATGTAGTTCTTCGGAATCGCGCCACCGACGATACGATCTCCAAACTCGAAACCCGATCCGCGGGGCAGCGGCTCCAATTCGATCCAACAATCTCCGTATTGGCCGCGACCGCCAGTCTGCTTCTTGTACTTACCTTGTGCCTTCGCCGGTCGGGTGATCGTCTCGCGATATGGAATCTGCGCCTCCTCGGTCGTAACGTTCACGCCGAACTTCTCGCGCAGCTTCTCGATGGCGACGTCGAGGTGGATGTCGCCCATGCCTTCGATGATGTCCTGCGCGCTCTCCACGTTCCGTGTGTGTCGGAAGGTTGGGTCTTCGTCCACGATGCGTGCAACCGCTTGTCCCAACTTGTCCTCGTCCACTTTCGTCTTCGGAACAATTGCGATGCGATAGATCGGCTCGGGGAAATCGATTGGCTCCAGCAAGCGCACCGCCTTGGCGTCGCAAAGCGTGTCGCCGGTGCGCGTATGTTGCAGCTTCGCCACAGCGCAGATGTCTCCGGCGACAACCTTCGTCGTGGGCAACTGCTCTTTCCCTCGTGGGAAGAAGAGGGTGCCCATTCGCTCGCCTTCCCCGGTGCGTGCGTTCTTCACCGAGAGTTCGGGTGTCAGCGTGCCCTGCATGACGCGCAAATAGTTAATTTTGCCCACGTAAGGGTCCGCGGTTGTCTTAAAGACAAACCCAAGAAACGGGGCGCTGGGGTCTACAGGTATGCTCTCCTCTCCGGCGGTCTTGGGATTCTCCGCGGGGCTCGGGATCGCCCCGACAATACGGTCCAGCAGCAGTGTTACGCCAACCCCTGTTGCCGCACTTCCGCACAGAATCGGTACAACTTTGCCAGACGCGACGCCCACTTCAAGGCCGTGAATCACCTCCTCCTCGGTGAGTTTCTCACCTTCGAGGTACTTCATCATCAGGTCGTCGTCACCCTCGGCGGCGGCGTCCATCATGCGCGACGCTGCAGCCTCGAGTTCAAATTGCATCTCCCCCGGTGGGTCGCCGATCTTCTCGTCCCTCACGCCGCCCTCGTGAACCTTTTTTTCCACCAGATCAAGGACGCCTCGGAAGTTCAGTTGCGCGCCCACTGGCAACACCAGCGGCACGGCGCGAACGCCGAATCGCTCGTCAATCACCTTCATCGCGCCGCCGTAGTCGGCGTTCTCGCGCTCCATCTTGTTGAGGAAGATAATCTTCGAAAGGCCGTGTCTTTCAGCGACTTCCCACGCGTTATCGAAGCCAACTTCAAGGGCAGCCTGAGCGGGTGCCACGATAACCATTGCTTCAACCACGCGTGCCACTCCGTACAAATCGCCGATGAAGTCAGGATAGCCCGGAACGTCAATCATGTTGATCTTGTGCCCCTTCCACTCGATCGGTATCACCGAAGCGTTGAGGCTAATCTTGCGCTGAATCTCCTGCGGATCGAAGTCCGACACGGTGGTCCCTTGCTCGACGCTGCCGAGGCGACTTGTTACGCCGGCTGCAAACAACATCTGCTCCACCAAAGTGGTCTTTCCGGCTCCACCGTGCCCGACAATTGCCACGTTACGAATCTTGTCAGCGCTGTACTCGTTCACTTGGATCTGCTGCTCCTTGCTCCTTGCTACTTGTCTCTCAGCGGCATACCCATCTTCTTCAGAAAGGCTCGACCCTCGTCGTCCGTCCGAGCGGACGTGCAAATGGTAATGTCCATGCCCCTTATCTTATCGAACGTGTCATAGTTGATCTCTGGAAACACCAGTTGCTCCTTGAGGCCAAGCGAGTAGTTGCCACGACCATCGAACGACTTTGGGCTCAGCCCACGAAAGTCACGAAGGCGAGGCAGGACTATCGTTATCAGTTTATCGAGGAAGTGATACATTCGCTCGCCGCGTAGCGTAACTCTGCAGCCGACCTTGTATCCCTCCCGGATGCGGAAGTTCGAGATCGCCTTGCGCGCCGTTGTGACCACGGGTTTCTGCCCTGCGATCGCGGTCAAATCGCGCACGGCGTTCTCCAGCGCCTTCGAATCGGACTGCCCGCTGCCGACGCCCATGTTGATGACGATCTTTTGTAGCCGAGGCGCTTGCATCGGCGTGGTGTAGCCGAATTCCTTCATCATTTCCGGCAGCACGACCTTTTCAAAATGGTCGCGAAGGCGGCTGCGCACAACCGGCGCGGGCTTGCCTGCGGCCGTTTGCTCCGTTGCTCCCTCTTGCGACTTCGTCTTCGTTTTCGCCATAATTCCTATCCTCCGCAACGAGTTTAGTCTCGGTCCACCGTTTCACCGCTCTTCTTGGCGTAGCGTTTCAATTTGCCTTGCTCGATGCGGCGACCCACCCGCGTCGGCTCGTTTGTCATCGGGTCAACAAGCATGACGTTGCTGATGTGAATGGGCGAGGGCACGCGCATCTTCTCTCCCTGCTCGCCCATTCGCTGCGCCTTGCGATGCTTCGTGACGGCGTTCAGAGGGATCGCCTTGCCATCTTTGTCTTTCGTCAAGCCTTCGACGACGACCTTCATCTTCTCGGGCAGCACGCGGATAACCAGACCGCGCTGGCCCTTGTCCTTCCCAGCGATGATCTCTACGGTATCTCCCTTTTTGATCTTCAGTTTAGGTGTCGGCATATTCTAAAGCACCTCCGGCGCGAGGGATACGATCTTCATGAACTCCTTCTCGCGCAGTTCACGAGCAACTGGGCCAAAGATTCGCGTACCGCGAGGCTCTTTCGTCTGCGGGTTGATGAGCACGCACGCGTTGTCGTCGAAGCGTAGCGTGCTGCCGTCGGCGCGCTTGATGTCGCGTCGCGTGCGCACGATCACCGCGCGCACCACGTCGCCCTTCTTCACCGGCATGTTCGGCGTGGCCGACTTCACCGCACCGACGATAACATCGCCGACGCCGCCGTAACGCGGTTGCGAACCCTTTAGCACGCGAATGCACTGGATCTCGCGCGCCCCAGAGTTATCGGCAACTTTCAGTCTCGAATAAGCTTGAACCATTTACTTCGCCTTCTCGATGATTCTGCTGACCCGCCAGCGCTTTTCCTTGCTGACCGGGCGTGTTTCCATAATCTCGACCGTGTCGCCAACGCCACAGCCGAGTTCGTCGTGCGCCTTGAACCGCTTCGCCCGAAGAACCGTCTTTTTATAGATCGGGTGCTGCACCTGGCGAAGGACGCGCACGACGACGGTCTTCTCCATCTTGTCGGAGACGACCAAGCCTTGTCGTATCTTTCTTCTTCCGCGCTCTTGGGTCTCGTTCATTTCTTCGATTCCTCTCGCTTCTTCTCGGTCAGTACGGTAAGGATGCGTGCGATGTTGTGGCGCGTCGCCTTCACCGCCGACGTGTCCTGCGTCTCCCGCAGCGCCAGGCGGCGACGAATGTCGTACAACGCGGCGCGCTCCTTTTCCACCATCTCTTCCAGTTCGCGGATGGTCTTCTCTCGCAACTCTCGCGTCTTCAGAGCCTTCATTCCGCCTCCTCCATCGCGGTTGGCTCGGCCGCCTCAGAAGCGTCCCGTTGTGCCTTGCGCTCGCTGATGAACTTCGGCGGGTGAGCGACAACGGCAGACTCGGTCAGACCCGAGACCTCGGCATGATCAGGGAAATCTTGCCGAGTGACGAACTTCACCTTAATCGGCAGTTTGTGGCCGGCGCGCCGCATCGCCTCCCGCGCAACATCAACCGGCACGCCCGCCATCTCGAACAGGATCCGACCAGGCTTCACCACCGCAACCCATCCTTCGGGGCTACCCTTGCCCGAGCCCATACGCGTCTCGGCGGGCTTCTTGGTGAACGGCTTGTCCGGGAAGATGCGAATCCACACCTTGCCGCCCCTCTTCACATAGCGCGTCATCGCAACGCGTGCAGCCTCGATCTGTCGGTTCGTGATCCAAGCCGGCTCGAGCGCCTGAATCCCAAAGTCGCCGAAGTCAATCTTCGTGCCGCCCTTTGCCATCCCCTTCATTCGGCCACGGGCGACCTTTCTATGCTTAACTCGTTTAGGCATCAACATCGGATGGTTCCTCCTTGCTCTCGGGTGCGGCGGCTTCGACCGCCGCTTCCGGGGTTGGTTCGGGCGCGATGTCCTGCGCCGGCAATGTGCCGTCTGTGACGCTGCCGCCCTCGAGTTCGAAGCCGGTTGCCTGCTGGCCCTGACGGATACGATCGCGCAGCACCTCGCCACGATAAACCCAAACCTTTACGCCGACAACACCGTACGTCGTGAACGCTTCCGCCAAACCGTAGTCAATGTCCGCGCGCAGCGTGTGCAGCGGAATCTTCCCCACCTTTTCAGCCTCATTCCGCGCGATCTCGGCGCCGCCCAGGCGCCCGGAGCACACCACCTTCATGCCGCGTCCGTTGTTGCGCAGGTGGCGGCCGATCGCTTGTCGCATCGCTCTGCGGTGGCTAATGCGGCGCTCCAGCTGGAGCGCGATGTTGTCCGCAATCAGCTGCGCATCCAGTTCGGGTTGCGGGCACTCCTTCACGTCTACGTGAACAACCGCTTCGGGGTCCAATTTGCGCACCATCTCCTGCAAGTTGCACGTGAGTTGCGTGATACCTTGGCCCTGGCGGCCGATGACCGCCCCGGGCCGCGATGCGAAGATGGTTACACGAACATTGTTCATCGCCCGCATAATGTCCACCTTGCTTACGAGCCCTTTGCCCAGCTCCTTCCGTATGAACTCGCGGATGCGGTAGTCCACGTGCAGGTACTTGCGGTACGACTTCTTGTCCGCGAACCACCGGCTGTCCGGTTCGCGGATCACTCCGATTCTAAACCCGATAGGATTGATCTTTTGACCCAATGTCTACTCCTTGTTGTCCTCCGGCGCTTCCTCGGCCGTTGGCCCCTCGCCCGTCTGTGCCTCCGGCGCTTCGGCTTCGGCAGCGGTCGCTTCTGCGGTTGCCTCAGCTACGGGTTCCGCCGCCGGCGTTTCTTCAGTCGCGGTCTCGTCTGCGGCTTTCGCCTTCTTCTTTGAGGGTTTCGGCGATTCAAACTTCGGGCGCGGTTTCGGCTTCGCGTTCGACCGAGGCATCTGGAACGGCTCGCCGTCTTCGAGCACCACGGTTACATGGCTTGTGCGCTTAAGGATAATGTTTCCACGGCCCTGGGCGCGAGCCCTCATCCGTTTGAGGCGCCAGCCTTCGTCCACGAGGATGTTGCGCACGATTAGGGCATCCGGTTCGAGGTTATGGTTCTCAACCGCATTGCCTACCGCGCTGCGGAGCACCTTGCGGATGAGCCGTGCGCACTTCGACGGGTGGTACCGCAGCTCAGCAAGCGCAACTATCGCGTGCTTGCCCTTCACCTCGTTTGCAACCAACCGCGCCTTGCGCGGCGGTACTCGAAGTCGCTTTCCAACGGCACGTACTTCCATCACTGATTCCTTTCCTTTACTGAGCCTTTCGACTCCTTCACGACAAACTGAATCGCCGAGACCTCGAAGCCTTGCATCGCAGGCACGTCGGTTACCGTTCCCTCCGCCTCCTTCACCTTGCCGGTACCGGCATCCACCCAGGCTTTGTAGTTGAGCTGAATCGGCTTCCCCAACCCCGGCGGAGCGAGCGATGACTTCACGACGATCACGGCGGTCTTTCCCTTCACCTCTTCGAGCAGTACGGAGCCGGACAGCTTCGTGCCTGCCGGATCGCTCGACTCGTAAGAGAACGACACACTTTTGCCGACGAGCAGCGCCTCGGGGGGCAGCACACCGATGTAACGCAGGAACGACAGGTTGTTGCCCGCAGTCCACGGCAGACCATTGAAAACAAAACCTCGGCTGTCCATCCGCACCGTGGTTGGAGCGACGCTGTTGCTCGGCATCTCGTTCTCGCCAATGCGCACCACCACATCATTCAACGAGATCTGCACGGTCGCGCGCGAGCCATCCGCCTCAAGCGTTTTCTCCGCCATCTTCAGCCTAACCAGAATGTCGCCCATCGGCGAGGAGAGCGCAAGAGACACATCGCGTGACCACTCCTCTCCCGCACGGTAGACGCGCTTGAGCAGCACCGGCTGCTGGATCCCGAGTAGCGTGGCAGCGGCCAAAGTAGTGATCATACGTCTCGCACCTTCCGTATCACAAATTTCACGGTCATCTTCCCCGCATCCGGGTCTTCGCCGACGAGCGTGCCTTCCGCCTTCACCAACTTTCGCGTCTGGGAGTTGACGTACGTGACCAATTCAAAGTCACCGGTTGGAAGATCTTTGCCTTCAGCCTTGATCTGCATCGTCAACCGGGCTACGTGCTCCTCGTACAGGCGCCCCGTTGCGGTCAGTTTGCCGCCTCCCTTGAGCGTTATAGCCCCATCCTCGGACGCCCAATCGACCTTGAATTCGTCGCCAACCTTAACCCCAACCGCAGGGACGAACAGCGCCGGAAGCACCATGCCTAGCGGGTCGTCAGGATTGTCAAGCACGAGATTCTTCGGCAGGCCGTTTGGACCGAATACGGCTTCGATCGGCTCGGGCGGCTCCATATCCGGAATTTCCTGTCCGCCTAACTTGAGCGTCAACTTCTTCACAGACGTTCGGACGCTTGCCTCGCCGCCCGATCGCGCCTCTAAAACTTTAACCGTGAACTCCACCACGCCTTCAATCTTCTCGCCCTCGAACGCGCCCGATTCCATCGAAAGTTCAAGGATGTAGTCCTGCGCCTCTCCAGTCGTCCAAACTCGCGTGAGCTCAACGCTGGTGGGCGCTTGCGCCTCCTGCTCTTGGCTGTATGAGCCGATCGAGAGACTCAGCAGCGCGGCGACAATGGGAGCGATCATTTGACGCGGCTACTCCTGTCCACAAGCGAGCCGCCATGGCCGCGGAAGGTGCGCGTTGGAGCGAACTCGCCAAGTTTATGACCAACCATGTTCTCGGTGATGAACACCGGGATGTGCTTCCGCCCGTCGTGGACGGCAATGGTGTGTCCAATCATTTCGGGCACGACCGTGCTGCGGCGCGACCAGGTCTTGATCATCGCCTTCTTGCCGCTCTCATTCATCTTGAGAACCTTCTTCATAAGGTGCTCGTCAACGAATGGACCTTTCTTGATGCTTCGTGCCATCGGTTAGCGCTTCCTCCTTCGGACGATAAACCGGTCGTTCTTCTTGTTTCGTCGCGTGCGGGTGCCGAGCGCCTTGTTGCCCCATCGGTCAACCGGGCCCTTCTTTCTGCCCACGCCAGCCTTTGCCTCGCCGCCACCGTGTGGGTGGTCGCGCGGCGTCATCGCCACTCCCCGCACATGAGGCTTGCGGCCTTTCCCGCGGTTCTTACCCGCCTTGCCGGCGGACTCGTTCTCGTGCTCCGCATTTCCAACCTCGCCGACGGTCGCGCGACACTTGGCGTGAATCATGCGCATCTCTCCGCTCGGTAGGCGAAGCGTAACGTACTCGCTCTCTTTCGCCATGATCTGCGCGGCCATCCCAGCCGAGCGAGCGATCTGGCCTCCGCGCCCAACCTGCAACTCAACGTTGTGGACCCGGGTGCCGAGCGGAATGTTTCCAAGCGGTAAACAGTTCCCGTTTCGGATGTCGGCGTTCGGGCCCGACTGCACGGTGTCGCCCACTTTAAGGTCGTTTGGCGCGATGATGTATCGTTTCTCGCCGTCGGCATAGTGCAGCAACGCAATGCGCGCCGTCCGGAACGGGTCGTACTCGATGTGCGCGACCTTCGCGGGAATGTCGTCCTTATCCCGCTTGAAGTCAATGATACGGTACAGCCGCTTCGAGCCGGGTCCGCGGTGGTACGCAGTGATGCGACCTTTGTTGTTCCGCCCGCCGGTTCGCCTGCGCCCAACCGTCAGGCTCTTCTCGGGCTCGCGCCTCGTCAAGTCGCTGTAGTCAGACGAGACGAGGAAACGCCGTCCGGGCGATGTCGGTTTGTGCTTTCGTACTGCCATGGTTTACGCTCCGATGTCCTCCAGCATCTGTCCGGGCGCGAGCGTGATCACCGCCTTCTTTCGATCGGGTCGCTTGCCCCGAGTCTGGCGGCTCCGCTGCACCGTCTTGCCCTTCACGCTGATGACGTTGACCTCCACAACCTTAATCCGATCTTTCGCCTTCTTCTTGCCTCGGTTGTAGATGGCTTCTATAGCGCGCGCGATCTCAACCTTGTTCGCATCCTTCGCAACGAAAAACACGTAGCGGCCGTCCTCCTTAAGGCGAATGCTCTTCTCCGTCAGGACGGGCGACAGCACGATCTGTTCGGGTGTCTTCATCGCGACCAAACCTCCTCAATCCGCTTTAGCGCCTCTTGCGTGATGACAATCTTGTGCGCCACAAGCACATCCCGGGCGCTGAACGACTGCGTTCTAACTCGCTCGTCTCCGCGGCTAACCGAGGCGGGAGCGGTGCGAACCTCGACGCGTCGCCTCGGGTCATTGCGCAAGTTCCGAAACGAACGTACAACCGCCTCTTGCACTTCAGGAACAACGACGAGAACCCGGCGAGCGGTTGCGCCGACGCTGTCGAGCAACTGCACCGCTTGCTTCGTCTTCGGCGCATCGAACGAGATGGAGTCCACGACGATGACGTCTCCCGACTCGAAGCGAGACTTCAGTGCGCCGAGAATTGCCAGCCGCCGCTCCTTGCGATTGACCTTTTGATCATACGGGCGAGGCTTCGGCGCGTGGGTTACGCCGCCGTGAGTGTACTGCGGAGCGCGGACCGAACCCTGTCGGGCACGTCCGGTCTTCTTCTGGCGATACGGCTTTCGCCCACCGCCTCGCACTTCGGCACGAGATTTTGTGCTTTGGGTTCCTTGCCGCTTGTTTGCCTGCTCGGCAACTACGGCGCGGTGCAGCACGGGGGCAAGCACGCGCACCTCCGTGAGCGCCTCGCTCAATTTGTGCGTGCCCTTTTTCTTGCCCGATGCGTCTACGACCTGAATCTCCATCACTGGCTGCCTCCGACTTTGACAATCTGCACCAGACCGCCGCTTGCGCCCGGCACGCTTCCGCTCACAAGAAGAAGGTTGCGCTCACGATCCACTTGCACAACCTTCAAACCTTTCTGTGTAACCCGCTCGTGGCCCATATGCCCGGGGCCGCGCTTGCCCTTGAACACGCGCGCTGGCCCGGTCGCGCCGCTGGACAGGGGGCGGCGGTGAGTCATGTAGCCGTGCGTTTGGTCCTGCCCTGAAAAGTGGTGGCGCTTCACGACACCGGCGAAGCCTCGCCCTTTGCTGGTTCCGGTCACTGCGACATGCTCGCCTTCGGTGAAAATGTCCACACCGATGATTTGCCCCACCTGGTACGCGGACGGGTCGCTCACCCGGAACTCGCGCAGCACTCGCACCGGCCCGACTCCTGCCTTCTTAAGGTGGCCAATCTCGGGGAACGTCAACTTCCGCGGCTTGACCTCGCCGAACCCAATCTGAACGGCGTTGTAGCCGTCGGTCTCTTCCGTCTTGATTTGTGTGACGACGACCGGCCCCGCTTCAAGGATCGTTACCGGCACCATCTTCCCCTCATCAGAGAAGAGGTGCGTCATTCCAACTTTCTTACCCAGCAATCCCGGTTCCATTCCTATCACTCCTTCGCCTCATCGGTTTGTGCGAACGGTGTTCTTCGCGTTGCCCGTTGTTCGGGTCGCTCGTACGCTCCACGAGGCTCGGTCCGATTGGGTTCTGTCTCCCTTTCCGCAACCTCCATCCTAAAGTTTGATCTCGATGTCCACGCCGCTCGGCAGTTCCAACCGCATCAGCGCGTCAATCGTCTTGTTCGTTGGGTCGAGGATGTCGATGAGCCGTTTGTGGGTGCGAATCTCCCAGTGATCCATAGCCTCCTTGTCGATGTGCGGCCCCTTGATCGTACAGAACCGCCGCACGTTCGTCGGCAGGGGAACGGGGCCGCTTACGCGGGCACCTGTACCGCGGGCGGTCTCAACGATCTTCTCCGCCGATTGGTCAATCGAGCGATGATCGTACGCTTTGAGTTTGATCCGTACCTTGTCTGCTCTCATCCTTGACTCCGTCGAGGAAGTCGGCGATTCGCTGTTGCGAATCGCCGACCGTTTCGCTTCATTAGTCGAACACCTTCGTAATCGAGCCAGCGCCGACTGTTCGACCCCCTTCGCGGATGGCGAACTTCGAGCCTTGCTCCATGGCGATCGGGGCGATCAACTCCACGCTCATCGTGATGTTGTCGCCGGGCATGACCATCTCGACACCTTCAGGCAACTGCAGCGTGCCCGTCACGTCCGTCGTCCGGAAGTAGAACTGCGGGCGATAACCCGAGACGAACGGCGTGTGCCGCCCGCCCTCTTCCTTGCTCAGGACGTAAACCTCGGCTTCGAACTTCGTATGTGGCTTGATCGAGCCGGGCTTGGCGATGACCATGCCGCGCTCGATCTCTCA
>PSLA01000018.1:0-45827 GCA_040289295.1 Armatimonadota bacterium | reverse complement strand
GGCCGGAGCCAACTTCCAACTCCTCACCTTCGACGACCTCCATCGCGCCGCCGGGTACCTCATCGAGGCGAAACTTTGGGCCGGACAGGTCGAGCAGCAGGCATACCGGCTGATTCAGGCGAGCCGATTCTTCGCGGACGTGGTGGATCAACTCGAGGCGTTCATCCCATGTCCCGTGGCTGCAGTTCAGCCGACCGACGCTCAGCCCCGCGCTGATGAGTTCGCCAAGGATGGCGCGTCCAGAGGAAGCCGGGCCGAGCGTGGCGACGATTTTCGTGCGCGGGCGCATCATTTCAAGCCTCCGCCGTCGCGCTTCGCGGCTTTACGTGGAACGCCTCTCGACCTAAGTATTGTGCCGCGCCTCCGAGCGCCTGCTCGATGCGCAGCAGTTGGTTATATTTGCTGGTACGGTCGCTCCGAGCCGGCGCTCCGGTTTTAATCTGCCCTGCGTTCACGGCGACCGCGAGGTCGCTGATGAACGCGTCCTCCGTCTCTCCGCTGCGGTGGCTGATAACGGTGGTGTAGCCGGCGTGTCGCGCCATCGAGATGGCGCATAGCGCCTCGGTAAGCGTGCCGATCTGATTCACCTTGATGAGGACGCTGTTCGCCACGCCGCCATCGATGCCGCGCTTCAGCCGATCGATGTTCGTTACGAAGATGTCGTCGCCCACCAGTTGGCACTCTGCGCCGATGCGATCGGTCAGCGCCTTCCAGCCGTTCCAATCATCCTCTGCAAGGCCGTCTTCAATCGAGAGAATCGGGAACTGAGCACATAACTCGACGTAGTACTCAACCATCTCCTCGGATGAACGTTGTCGGTTCTCACCCGAACGGAATCGATACACTCCTCTGTCATAGAACTCCGTGCTTGCAGGGTCGAGAGCGAGAGCGATCTCCTCGCCAGGCTTGTATCCGGCGCGCTCGATGGCAGTAACGATGAGCGACAGCGCATCCTCTTGCCGTTCGAGGTTCGGCGCGAAGCCACCCTCGTCGCCTACTCCGCCGAGCAATCCACGATCGTGCAGCACCTTCCGTAACGCATGGTACACCTCGGCTCCCGCGCGCAACGCGTCGGAGAAAGATGCAAACCCGACCGGTGCTACCATGAACTCCTGGAAGTCCACGTTGCTAGCGGCGTGCTTCCCGCCGTTCAAGATGTTCATCAGCGGGACGGGAAGCGTCCGCGCGTCGGCGCCGCCAAGATAGAAGTACAGCGACTGCTTCTTGCTTGCGGCGCACGCTCGTGCCGTAGCGAGCGAGACGCCGAGAATGGCGTTGGCACCCAGGCGCGCCTTGTTGGGCGTGCCGTCGAGGGCGATCATAGCCTCGTCCACCGCTTGTTGGTCGAACGGGTCGATCTTCGACAGGGCTGAGGCGATCTGCTCGTTCACGTTCTGCACTGCCCTCAGAACGCCCTTGCCGGCGTATCGGTGGGGGTCGCCGTCCCGAAGTTCCACCGCCTCATGAGCACCGGTGCTGGCTCCGCTGGGAACCGCAGCCCTCCCAACAGAGCCGTCGGTAAGAAAGACGTCAACCTCCACTGTCGGGTTGCCCCGGCTGTCCAAAACCTCTCGCGCAACGATCCGCTCGAACCTTGCCATCGCCTGCGAGTGTACCTACGGATAGAATGGGCGGCGGATGAGAGAAGTGGACGCGCGTCTGGTTGTCGGCAACTGGAAGATGAACCTCACTCAGGCGGAGGCGCGCCACCTGGCGGCAGCGGTCGCCACGGCGCTCCGCACTCAATCGGTAAGCGCGGAGGTGGTGCTCTGTCCCGCTTATCCACTCCTTAGCGTCGTACGCGAGGCCCTTCGTGGCTCGAGCATGCTTCTGGGCGCGCAAGACCTGTTTTGGGAAGAACACGGCGCGTTCACGGGCAAGGTGAGCGGCTCGATGCTGCGCGACGCTGGATGCGAGTATTGCATCGTCGGGCACAGTGAATGCCGAGGTAGGTTTGGCAGGTCGAGTTACGACGCGCAGACGCTCGCGTTCTTTTCGGATACGGACGAAACGGTTCGCCGCAAGTTCTCGGCAGCAATCCATGCGGGTTTGCGACCAATCCTGTGCGTCGGAGAGACCGCCGAGGAGCGAGCGATGGGCATGGCCGATGAGGTTGTCGAGGCGCAACTGAACGGCGTGTTGCTCGGCTTACGCGGCGACGCGTCTTACTGCGCGGTCGCGTACGAGCCAGTTTGGGCGATCGGAACCGGCGACGTGTGCGACCCGGACGAGGCTGAGCGGATGGCGGGAGTGATCCGAGACGTTCTCGAAAGAAGGCGCTTGCAAAGCGCGCGAGTGTTGTACGGTGGCAGCGTTACGCCAGAGAATGCGCCCGCCCTTTTCGCCAAGCCCGCCATTCAAGGCGCCCTCGTGGGCGGAGCAAGTCTCAAGGCGGAACAGTTTCTCAGCATCGTGAAAGCAGCATGAACGAACGACGAACCCCTTCCTCAACGACCGTTACGATCTCGGAGTTGATGACCCCAGAGCACGCGAACTTTCTCGGGAAAGTGTTCGGTGGCAGCATCTTGGCGCTTCTCGACAAATGCGCCTACGTAACGGCAAGTCGTTTCGCAGGCACGACCTGCGTCACGGCGAGCTTCGAGCGCGTGGACTTTCATACTCCTATTGAAGTCGGCGAACTCGTGCACCTAACGGGCACCGTGGACTATGTGGGGCGTACGAGTTTGCAAGTCCGCATCGAAGTGCAAGCCGAGAACGTTCAGCAGCGCACGCTCAGGCACACAAACAGCTCCATCGTAACGATGGTGGCGATTGACGACAAGGGGAAGCCGACCCCAGTACCCAGGCTGCACCCCGTGACGCGCGAAGAGAAAGAATACTTCCTCGCGGGCGCGCACAGGCGCCAAATCACCAAAGACCAGCGACAAGAGTACGACGCTTTGCTGCAGCGCCTCGCGCAGATGGGCGACGACGAACTGGATCGCATGGTGGCGGAAGAGATGTCTCGCTGAGCGGCAGAGGTTGTCAGGCTCGCGAGACGCTCGCCCTCCCTCGGCTGCCCCAGATTGCTTTCTAGTAGGCAGCGTGAGCGTCCCCGCGAACACACGCTTCACCGCCACAGCGGCGCCGGGTGTCAGGCTCCTGAGACGCTCGCCCTCCCCCGGCTGCCCCAAGATTAAGACCCCGCCTACCAGTCAAGCAACCCGTCCCGCCGGCCTGGGTATAAAAGCAGAAATCAAGCCGCAGGCGACGAACAGCGTGGCAAATACGAACAACGAGGTTCAAGCAACCATGGCAACTGCGTCCGACGAAAAGACATTCAACAAGATTGACTTCCTCAAACTGATGTTCCTCAGCAGAGAGGGCGATCGCCGCGAGGCTGTCCTCTTGAGGCAGGGCAAGGGGTGGTTCCAAGTGCACGGCATGGGGCACGAGCCGCTCGCCGCACTTGTGCTCCACCTTCGAGACGACGACTATATCTTTCCCTACTATCGAGACCGAGCCATGATGCTCGCCAAGGGCATCACCAATATGGACCTTGCGTACGCGTACTACGCGAAGCGCAACAGCACCAGCGGAGGCAGGCAGATGCCCGGCCACTACAGCAGCCGCGCAAAAAACGTGTGGAGCACGCCTACTCCGACAGGGGCAAACCTCTTGCCCGCGTGCGGAGCGGCTTGGGGAATGCAACTGGAACAGAAGGACAGCGTGGTCGTTGCTACCGTGGGCGACGCCGCAAGCCGTCAGGGCGAATTCTATGAGGCGGTTGCTTTTGCCATTCAAGAAAGCCTGCCGATCGTCTTCGTCGTCGAGGACAACCAATTCGGAATCAGCACACCGACAGACAAATTCAACCCCTTCCGCCTGGGCATCTTCAACGAGTCGGTCTTCGAGAAGGTGAACGCGCGGCATCCAGACAACGTTTATGAAGCCGGGCGCAGAGCCGTCAAGAAAGCGCGCAAAGGTCAAGGACCGACCGTGCTCTGGTGCGAACTCGATCGCCTCGGAAGCCACACCTCGAGCGACGACCATCGTGTCTATCGCGCACAAGAAGATATTGAACAAATGATGGAGCGTGACCCGATTCGCGTCGTTGCGGAAGAGCTTGTCAAAGAGGGCGCACTCTCCGAGGAAGAATGGGCAGCCATCCAAGAGGAGATCCGCGAGCAAGTGGACCGCGACTACATCGAGGCGGAGAAAGCCGAAGACCCACGAGGTGAGGAGGTGCTCGAACATCTGTATGGAGAGCTGCCGACCGCCGAACCTCCACCGCTCGAAGGCGGCAGGAGCTGGCGCATGGTGGACGCGCTGAATCACGTCTTCAAGGTCGCGCTCGATAAAGACAAGCGGTACGTGTTCTTTGGGGAAGACATCGAAGACCCGAAGGGGGGCGTGTTCAAACTTACCGACGGCCTCTCGACCGCCCACCCAGATCGAGTCTTCAACTCCCCACTTGCGGAAGCCACGATCATCGGCGTTGCCTGCGGCCTGGCGTGCTACGGCATGAGACCGGTCTTCGAACTGCAGTTCATTGACTTCGTCGGCCCGGGCTGGAGTCAGTTGGTGAACAACCTCGCCACCATTCGCTGGCGCACGTTCGGGGAGTGGCCCTGCCCGGCGGTCATCTACGCTCCATATGGAGCGTATTTGCCCGGCGGATCGATTTGGCACAGTCAAGCCAACGAATCAGCGATCGCGCACTTTCCTGGCATCCGCGTCGTCCTGCCCACTACGCCGGAGGACGCCGCGGCGCTGATGTGGACGTCGCTAAAGACAGAAGACCCGGTGGTATTTCTCATCCCGAAGCATCGTTTCCGCCAGCAGATAGAAGTGCCTGCGGGCGGCGTGGAGGCGGTGCCTTTCGGCAAGGCGCGCATCCACCAAGAAGGCGATGACGTGACGATCGTCACCTGGGGAAACTGCATCGAACAGGCGTTCGAAGCAGCCGAAATCCTTGCGGATCCATCCAAGTCGGGCTTGGACGAGGCGGTCTCTTGCGAGATCATCGACCTGCGGACTCTGGTGCCATGGGACTTCGAGACCGTCGCGCAGTCGCTGTCAAAGACCGGAAGGCTGGTGGTCATCGAAGAGGACTCCCGCACCTGCTCATTTGGTCAAACGATCATCCAAGAGCTGACCTCGAACCCCGAAACATGGGGCTACTTCTTCTCTCCACCGCAGCTCGTATCGAAGTACGACGTGCACATCGGCTTCAACCCGATCTACGAGTACGCTGCGCTGCCGGACATGGAGCGCGTAGTGGAGGCGGTCAAAGTCGTGATGAAGGAGTAGGACACGCTGCTACAAACATTTGAATTTGTTACGTGAGACATATGATCAACGACTTTGCCTCCCGGGTCATCATTCTCATGTGTGTTTCTCCTCTCGTCGAATGCGACGGGCTTCAGGATGCTCGTCGCCGCCGCTAAACCAATTCGAGCAGAAGCCCACCACAGAACGCGAGGGCGAAGATGCCGAGTGCGAGTGCGGCAGCCATCCGCCGCGTCTCGCCGTCCTTCGCCAACACAAGCAACGATGGGAGATTGATGATCGGGCCCGCGAAGAGGAGCGCAAGCGCTGCGCCCTCTGGCGCGCCAACCCGCAACAGCAGCAGCGCAAGCGGAATCTCGAAGAACGTCGGCAAAGCAATGAACACGGCGACGGCTGCGACCGTGCCAATCGTCAAGACTGCAGCCAAGCCGGTAATGCTGCCGAGAGAGGGAAGGATGAGGCTCGAAAGCAGCACCCCAACCGCGATGAAAGGCACCGTCACGAGAGTGATGTGAACCAGCGAACCCGCGAATCGGCGAATGCCTTCACGCCAGGACGTTACGTCTTGGATGGAGACGTGAGAGGTTTTCGACTCCGCCGGATTTGTCAGCGACGCGGCACCCACACGACCCTCGAACGCTTTGCCGACGAGCGCGGTCAGTCCAAGTACCGCCAGCAGCGTCAGCACAACCCTTGCGGCTGCGATGTGCGGCGCGAAGAGCAGGAACGTGAGGATCAGCGCCGCGATGTTCAAACCGGGAGAGCCAAGCATCAGGGCGAGCGCAGAGCCGAGTGGCGCGCCTCGCTCTCGAACGCTGGAGTAGATCGGCGTAATGCAACAGGAGCAGAGCATCAGTGGTGCGCCTGCCAGGGCCCCCGCCAGTTGTCGCTTGGACGCTCGCTGGGAGCCAAGCAGTCTCGCAACCCATCGCGGCGAGATGAACGCGCGCACCGCTGCGCCGATCAAGATGCCGAACGCCAGCGCGGGCCAGATGATCGCGAAGTAATTCAGCGTGCCGACAAGCGCGCCGGCGGCGGTCAGGGAGTCGGTGGGCTTGAGCCATCGGCCGCTCGCCTCGACGGCTCTGACCGTGGCGAAGGCGCCACCCCACTTGTAGAGAAACAGCCCGCTCAGCGCTACCAGCAGCACGATGAGGCCGGCAACCATGCCGGCGCGGGGCGAAACTTGGTCTTCGCGTGCAGTTGAATCCATTGCGTGTAGGGTGTGGGTTCTCGCCTCACAACCTAAAGATACCCTCCATAGTGGAAAGGAGTTCCGTTTGGAAGCCGGCAAGGACGCCGGTCGTCCAATACCATGGAGCCACTGCCCGGCGTTTAAGCGTGGTGGCTACCCTAACGACACGGAACAGGAGTAGGAGGTCGAACGATGAAACTAAAGAAAAGTATCGTGGCGGCTGCCGCGCTCGGCATGGCCCTTGTGGCGTCGCAAGCGCGCGCCGATCTGGACATCTCCGTCTTCGCGAGCAAGCAGAACGTGAGCCTGGTTGAGGCAGCAGGTGCGATTACCCTGGCAGAGATGTTGGGGCTTGATGCGACGCTTGTGGTCAGCACCGGCAAGAGCCTCGGCGTCTCGGTGTACGACCTGGGGCCTGCATTCGTCATGTCAAGTCATTGCGGCGTCCCCGTCCCCGACCTATGGCATAAGCACAAAAAAGGTCGCGGGTGGGGCATTATCGCCAAAGACCACGGCATCCACCCTGGAGCATTCAACAAGACGCGCGTGTGGCTGGACCGAGCACACGACAACGATGTCTACTCCGCGCTTTGGGGGAACATGCTGTACAGTCGCTACGGCGTCCCTTATGCCGACGTGAGCCGGTGGCGCGCTTCGGGCATTCAGTGGGGTGACATGGTCATCGCGGTGACCATCGCCAAGGACCGGGGCGTCAAGCCGGACGTCGTCTTCACCAGTTGGAAGAAGTCGAAGGACTGGAACAAGGTTTGGAAGGAGCACCCCGGCAAGGGCAAAACCGATGACTTCCCGGGTAAGGGCAAGGGCGGCAGCTAACCGTCGTTCCTCTCCCAACCCCGCCAGCCGGCCCGCGCGGCGTAGAAGAGCGCGATGCCAACACCCACACCGACCAGATAACCGTACTGGGGAATCCCGGACGCCATCAGCGCCACCATCACGGCAATCGGCAGGTCGCGCCGCGGGCTCTCGGCCGCCACGTCTTGAAGGAGCAGGATCAGCGCCACACCCTCAAAGAACAGCAGCACCCCAAGCAGAGCTTTTGGGAAATGTGCAACCATTAGCGCGAAGCCGTCGCTGAGCAGCAGTCCCAGCACGAGGAATGCGCCGCCACAGATGACCACCGACCCACCCGTACGTGCGCCGAACGTATAGTGACCGGCCATGCCGCCGGAGCCGTGGCAGACAGGGACGCCCCCAAAAAACGGACACACGAGGTTCATCGCAGCGTACGTGACGCCGATCCGCTTGAGGGTTATCCCGCGCTCGGGAAAGAGGTCCTCCACCAGCTGCCGTGTCGCCAGCATAGAGTTAGCCAGGGAGAGAGGGAGTTGCGGGAGGCTCAGGATCAGGAAGCCTGTGAGAACCTCAGAGAGCGAGGGTGTTCTCGGCTGTGGGAGCACGACGTGTATCGGTACACTCGCTCCTGCGTTCCACAGCCCCCAGCCGCCAATCGCGATGCCGAGGCAGATGACAATCAAGCCTGCTGGTAAGCGCCGGTTCCCCAAAAGAGCGAGCGCGATGGCTGCGCCCACCGCTCCCAACACGAGGCTGCTTGGCGGAGACGAAAACACGAACTGCTGAAGAGCCACCGACGCCAACTGCAATCCCAAGCCGACCTGCACGCCTCGCACGACGCACTTCGGCACCACCTTCCCCAGCCAATCCAACAAGCCGAAAAGCGCGAGCGCCATGACGACGATGCCGATCGCCAATCCCGCGCCAAAGATAACACCAGCCGGTACCTTTCGCGCAATGACGATCGCCGCAATCGCCTTCAGCGGTTGCACCGGCATTGGCAGGCAATACACAACGCCGGTCAGCACCTGCATAGCACCGAAGAGGATAAGCACGCTCGCCGCGTCGAGGTCGGTCGCCAGAAGCATCCCAACGAGAAGCGGCAGGACTGTGCCAAGGTCTCCAGCCGCGCCCGCCCACTCGTTTCGGTCGAAACGAAGACGTCTTGAGGAGGCGGGCTGGGCGCTCGCGGTACCCGTCGGAGGCACGGGCGGCAGTTTACACTCCTGGCGAGTGGGGGAACGAACCGAACGACTCGTTCGTCCCTTATCGTAGAGGGGCAATGCCGCGAAAGACCGACACGAAACAGCGAATCCTCGCTCAAGCGATGGCGCTCATCCGCGATCGCGGATACTGCAGCGTCGGAGTGGATGACATTCTCAAAGCGGCGAACGCTGGGAAAAGCAGCTTCTACCACTTTTTCGAATCGAAGGAGGCGCTCGGCGCGGCGGTGTTCGATGCATACGCCCGCTTAGCAGACGAAGGGATTTTGCGCCGCGCGTTTTCTCCGTCCGTCCCGCCGCTCGAGCGTCCGATTCGCTTCGCCGAGATGATCCGCGACGATGGCGCGCCGCTTGAGGGCGTGTTTACTGGATTATTTGCCTCGGACAATGGCCACGTCTCCGAAGTGATTCGCTCGAAAGCGGTGGAGATGATTAACCATGTTGTGGCGCAATTCGAGAGGGCGTTCGTCGATGCTGTGGCGCGGATGGAGCTGTATCCCGACGCACCGGTGCGCCGCCTGGCTCAGGCCTGCGTCTGCTACTGCGAGGGCGCGCTCCTTATGGCGCGGCTGACCGAGAGCCGTGAAATCCTCGACCAGGTCGGCCCTCTGATGAAGGGAATCTGGAAGCCGTATCTCGTCTGAGCGCCGTTCTCTACTCCGTTCTCAACGCTTCCATCGGCTCCGATTTGCTCGCCATATAGGCTGGATAGAAGCCGAAGAACGTTCTGACGAGCGCCGCGAATGCGAACGCGATAATCACTCCGGGAATGGATATTGCTGGCTCCACGCCCATCAATCCGGCAACGAAGTGAACGCCCGCTATGCCAAGGATGACGCCGATCCTGGGCTATCAGGGTGCGCAGATTCCAGAATCGTGGACATGGGCGCCCCCTCTGGCCCACGGATGCATTTTGGGCGTTCTATGGTATGGGGTGCTGATGTTGCGACTAAGGGCCGAGGCGCGCCAAAACCATCGCTCCTGATGGATCTGTGAAAAGAGTGGTGGAGGCGGGGGGAATCGAACCCCCTTCCAAAGTCGGCGACCTCTTGGTCTCTACGAGTGTAGTCCGCCGTTTAGTCTCACTGAAAGGTAAGCCGGCAGACGAGCGCCCTTTCAGCCAGCCTTGTTGTTTTCGCCAAGACGCCCTAAGGCGGCGGGCGCCGCGGCTATCCGGATTTTACGACGCTCCTGCTCGCCCCTACCGGATTGGGGCGGCGGAACGGCTGCACGTTACTTAGGCAGCGTAGGCGTACTGAGTTTCCGCACTTACTCTTTTTGCCGTTGTTTTACGAGGACCATACGGCACCTCGACTCGCAACCAAGAGACGTCCTGACCCTGTCGAAGCCAGTCGCCCCCATGTCATCTCACAGGATACCCGATTTGCGCTTCGGAAACGCCCGTGCGCTTGCGAGGATTTCCCGTAGATTCAACGCCTCGGTGCACGAATCCGTTCCCGGTGTACAATCGCTCGATGATGCGAACGCTGCTGCTCGCCCTATTCATAGTTGGTTGCTCGTCCTACACGCCTCAGCAGGAGCGGGATGCTCTCGCGCAAGCTGCGGAGAGGTACCGCTCCATCCGCTCCCTGAGCGGCGTGGTCGAGGAGGCGAGCATCAGCGGCGAGTCGGCCATGGCAATCCAGCGCACTTTCGTGGCGCAGAAGCCGGACCGCCTGGCGGTGCTCATCGTGAGAGACGGCGAGCCCATCGAGCGGATCATCTGCAAAGACGGCGAGATCACTCGGGTCGTGTTCGAACAGAAGACGGCCTTCGTGGGCAAAGGAACCGTGCGCGACATCGCATTCGCTGTTCCAAGCCTCAAGTTCTTCTTCGAGCCGAATGCTTTAAGTGGAGAACTTGCCAAGCGCCTTAAGCTGATCGGGCACGAAGACACCGAGTTCGGCCGCGCCGCACAGTATGAAAGCGTCATTGAGCAGAATCTTCCGACGGGCAAGCGGACCGTGCAAGCAGGCTTGTTCGTCTCGGAGAAGCTCAACCTTGTCGTCGGCGGATACGAGAAGTCGGTTGAGGCGACGGGACGGGAGAGGACCTTAACCTGGCGGATGGCCACCATCGGCATTGACGGCGGCGCAGACTTGTCCTTGTTCGACTACAAAATTCCAGAAGACTATAAGATCCAACGCAACGATGGCTAAGCGAACGATCAATGTAGCCCTCGTGGGCTATCAGTTCATGGGCAAGGCGCACAGCAACGCATGGCGCCAAGCTCCGCGCTTCTTCGACCTCGAATGGACGCCTCGCTTGAAAGTGCTTTGCGGCCGCAACCGTGGTGCACTCGAGAGAGCCGCGCAGCAGTACGGCATTGAAGAGGTGGAGACGGATTGGCGTAAGGTCGTCCAGCGCGACGACATAGACCTGGTTGACGTCGCCACACCAGGACACCTTCACGCGCCCATCTCGATCAAGGCGGCGAAAAACGGCAAGATCGTGTGGTGCGAAAAGCCGCTCGCGAACACGCTCGCCGAGGCTGAGGAGATGGTAGAGGCCGTTACGGAGGCGGGCGTTTTTCATGCGCTGTTCCACAACTACCGCTTCTGCCCCGCGATCCAACTTGCCAAACGGTTGCTGGACGAAGGGGCGCTTGGCGAAATCCTCCACTTCCGCGCCGTGTATCTCCAGGATTGGCTTTCCGATCCGAACACGCCGATGGTTTGGAGGTTGAAGCGAAAGTTCGCTGGCTCCGGCGCGCATGGAGACCTGAACTCTCATCTCATTGACCTCGCTCGGTTCCTCGTTGGCGAGATCGAAGAGGTCTGCGGCATGTTGAAGACGTTCGTCAAGGAACGCCCCACTGTCGAGGGGTCGCCCGAGAAGGACGTTGTGGACGTGGACGACGCTGCGCTGTTCCTTGCTCGATTCGCTTCAGGAGCCATCGGCTCGTTCGAGGCGACGAGGTTCGCCCTCGGTCGAAAGAACCACAACCGAATCGAGGTCAATGGCTCGAAAGGTTCGCTGGTATTCAATCTTGAGCGAATGAACGAACTGGAGTTCTACGATGGAACGAAGAACGAAGGTCTGCGCGGGTTTCGAACAATTCAAACGACCGACCCGAGCCACCCTTTCGTGCGCGCCTATTGGCCCCCTGGGCACATCATCGGCTACGAGCATACGTTCATCAACCTGGTCGCCGAAGGCCTGACCCACATGGCTAATGGGGAGAACCCGTCGCCAAACTTTGACGACGGTCTATCGTGTCAGCGCGTCCTCAATGCGGTGGAGAGGAGCGCCGAGCATGGAGGTTGGCAGCGCACAAAAAAATAAACGGGCGCGCAAGGAACCAACGCGCCCCCCAACTATAGGGGAATGAACAAGGAACTCAACTCACTGAAGTTCTTGTTCTTCGGTGAAGCTTCCCCGAACCTCTGCCTGTTGTGGGACTGGGGGCAGTCGGAAGGAGTTCTTCGTAGGGCGGTTTCTCTGGCACAGGCGCTTTTCCGCTCCTGTTGAATCACCGATCGGGCGGGGCGACACCTGTCGCTAATCAAATCACTTCCAGCCCTTTGTCAACAAGCGCGGTGTGAAGGACGGCAAGGAGGACGACATGACCGCTATAATAAGGAAATGCCATGAGCGCGGGCAGTGAGAGCCGTTCGCAAGGGGGAGCACAGAAGGGCGACTTCATCGCGCCGCCGGAGATTCGCAGCATCGTGGATGCCGCGCGCAGTGTTTGGATGCGCCGGTTGATCGACTGCTCGCGAGCGAACTCCCTTTTGTTTTACCGCGACCTTAAGCTCGGCACTCTTGATCTGACGGAGGAAAAGGAGGCTGTAAGTCGCCTGCTGGCAGGCGACAAACTGACGGTTGACTCGCTGGTATCGGCAGGCCGGTATGCGCACACCCCTGACCCCGTCGTACGCGCCCAGGCCGAAGCTGAGGCACGGCGGAAGGTACGAAGCACACTCATTGCCCTCCAGCGCAAGGCGCTGAGCAACCTGGAGGAAAAGGGCATCGAGACGCTCCACCTGGCAATAGGGATGGCTACGTGGCCCGCCTCCGACGGGGGGCGGCCATACGACTCGCCCGTGCTGTTGCTACCGGCCCGCATTGAGGCGCGTGGCCGCTCGGGCGACGATCTTCGCCTTGTGGTCGCGGGCGAGCCCCAAATAAACCCGGTGCTGCTGTACGTGCTTGAGGAGAACTGCGGGCTCCATATCAACGGGACCACCGTGCTCGGCGAGTGCGCTAGCGAAGACGAAACAGGACGGTGGCGCGTCAACCCAGAATGTGTGTTTACGAACATCGAGCGCGCGGCGAAGGCCGTGCCGGACTTCGAAGTGAAACGGCGCGTGATCCTCGCCAACTTCCAGTTCGCGAAGATGGCCATGGTCGAGGATCTGAAGAAGAACGGCGACGCCATGGCCTCGAACGCCATCATTGCGGCCGTTGCCGGGCATCCGCCCTCACGACAGAAGCTGGCCCAGGCGATGATCGACATCGAGCCCGTTCAGCTCGACGAGCGCCCCGCGTCCCACGATTACCTCGTGCTGGATGCGGACTCCACGCAGCACCGTGCCATCGTCCTTGTCGGTAAAGGGCAGAACGGCGTCGTGCAGGGGCCGCCGGGAACCGGCAAGAGCCAGACGATCTCCAACCTCATTGCGCAGAGCGTGGCCGACGGGCGCCGTGTGCTCTTCGTCGCAGAGAAGCGCGCGGCCCTTGATGCTGTCATCAAGCGGCTCACCCATCCGGACGTGGGGCTCGGTCATCTTGTGCTCGATCTGCACGGCGCGTCCGTGTCGCGGAAGGAGGTGATGGCGCGGCTTGCGCACGCATTGGAGCAGATACGTCATGCGCTACCCGCTGACGGGGCCGAAGCGGTACACCGGGGATTCGAGGCTCGGCGCAAGCAACTGAACGAACATGCGCGCCGCGTGAACGAGGTTCGCCAACCTACTGGACTCTCAGTGAACCAGATGATCGGCAGGCTGCTCCGCCTCCCCGAAGCAGCGAGATCCTCGCTTCGCCTCCGAGGCGAGACGCTGGCCGCGCTCACCGCCGAGCGCGCAGATGAAGTGAAGCAGTGGATCCTCGAGGGCGCTGCCAACCCGACTCTACTGCTCGGCACAGACCCCTCGCCATGGAACAACGCGGATATCAGCGACGGCCGCCGCGCACAGGAAGCGCTGGATCTGGCGACCAAAGCGGCCAACGAGCTCTGGCCCCGATTCAAACAACTTCTCGATCAGGTGGTAAACCAGCTTGGGGTTCGGCCGCCGAGCACGCTTGATGAAGTGGCGTCGTTCTTGGCGGTTCTCCGCGACGCGCGCAGCGTCCGCCAACAGTACGGCACCGAGATCTTCTCGTCGAAGCCCGGCGAGCTGGCGCGGATGCTCGAGCCCGCAACGCGCGGTGGGGTCGTCGGCGCTTGGGCGTTCCTGAAGAATCCGGCATACCGCGCTGCACGCAAACGGCTGCTCGCGCTGCGAGCGGCGCCAGCATCGCCTGCAATGCTGCAGCAGGAAGCGTTGCAGGCCGAGGATGTCCTTCGTCGCTGGCAGGCCCTCGGCCCAGCCTCAGCCGTGCCCGTGGAGGCGGACGCCGATACGAAACTGGCGGCCGCGTTCACCGCACTCGACGAGGCAACGAAGGAACTCGGGGCGATGACGGAAGCTGGCCCGTTCGGTGGCATGCAGCTGGCGGAGGCGGCCTCACGGTTGCGGGCGCTCTCCAGCGACCAAAAGACCCCTTTCCAGTTACCGGGCATCCATGCCGTCCGCTCGCAGCTACAGGAGGCGGGGCTCGCGCCCTTCCTCGATGATCTCCGCAAGCACAGTGTCGTTGCCGAGCACTGGTCAGCCCGATTCGAGTACATCTGGCTTTACTCAGCGCTCGAACAGGTGCTCGCATCCGATCCCGCACTCGCCTCGTTCAGCGGCCGCACGCATGAGGAGATCATCGCTGAGTTCATCCGCTTGGATTGCGAGCGCGTCCGCCTTGCCGCCCAGCGCGTCCGCAGGCTGCACGCCGAGCGCGCCATCGAGGCGATGGACAGGTACTTCGATCAGGCAGATCTTGTCCGAAAGGAAGCGGCCAAGAAGTCGCGGCACATTCCGCTGCGCGATCTGCTGGCCCGCGCGCCTGACGTCCTGACGCGGATTGCTCCTTGCTGGGTCGCCAGCCCGCTTTCGGTCAGTCAGTTGCTGGACGGCAGCAAGCGTCATTTCGACATCGTCGTCTTCGACGAGGCAAGCCAGATCCTTCAAGAAGAGGCGATCCCGGCGCTCTACCGCGCAGAACAGGTTGTTGTGGCCGGTGACCGCCACCAATTGCCGCCAACGACGTTCTTCGCGACGGCCGTCGAAGGTGAGGACGAAATCCTCGATACCGACGATGATGCGCGTAATGCACTGGCCACGGCCACGGAGTCGATTGGCGGGTTCGAGAGCCTCCTCGCGACGCTCGAAACCTTTTTGCCGAGCTGGCTTCTGGAGTGGCACTATCGCAGCGAGGACGAGCGGCTCATCAGCTTCAGCAACACCCACATATACACAGGGCGGCTCGTAACCTTCCCCAGCGCGCGCGATCACGAGGCGATCCGACACATTCTCGTACCTCACGACCCTGCGTTGGGTGGGCAGGAAGAGAGTGCGTCGCGCGAGGTCGAAGAGGTTGTTCGCCAGGTGCTGCAGCACGCAGAAACTCGGCCGCACGAATCGCTCGGCGTGATCACGATGGGCATCAAGCACGCCAACCGCGTCCAGGCCGCGTTGGACCGCGCCCTCGAAAGCAGGCCCGACCTTTCGGAGTTCTTTTCACTCGACCGGGAAGAGCGTTTCTTCGTCAAGAACCTCGAGACCGTCCAGGGCGACGAGCGCGACGCCATCATCCTGTCGATCGGCTACGGCAAAGCCGCGAACGGCGACTTGCCGCACCGCTTTGGCCCCCTCACCCAGGACGTTGGTTACCGTCGCCTGAACGTGGCCATCACCCGGGCGAAACGCCGGATGTGCGTGATCAGTTCCTTCTCACACGACGAGATCGATCTCAACCGCTCCGGCGGTCGGGGCGTGCAGTTGCTCAAGGCATATCTGGAGTACGCAGCCAGTGGGGGCACGCGGCTTCCCGAAGGAGAGCACGCGGGAGAAGTTGCCCTCAATCCGTTTGAGACCGATGTTCGCGACGCCCTTGAGAGCCGGGGCATCAGGATACGACCGCAGTTCGGTGCGTCCCGCTACCGCATCGATCTGGCGGCGATGCATCCGAAGAAGCCGGGTCGGCCGGTGCTCGCGATCGAATGCGACGGCGCGTCCTACCATTCGAGCGCTACGGCCCGCGACCGCGATCGGCTTCGGCAAGCCCATCTCCAAAAGCTCGGGTGGCGCTTCCACCGCATCTGGTCGATGGACTGGTTCTACAGGCGAGAGCAAGAGACGGAGCGCGCGGTTTCGGCGTACGAGGAGGCGGTACGCTGGGCGGATTCGACGGACGCCGATGCGGCGTCCAGACCGACCCCGGGCGGGAATCAACCCGCCAGGCAGGCGGGGCAGCAACCGGCTGCGCCTCAGCGCGGGCCACGGCCGCACGTGCCGGTGCGCGAGACGATCGACGAGTACAGCGACCTCGAATTGAGGCAGATTGCCGAATGGGTCGCCTCCGACGGTTTGCTGCGTACTGACGAGGAACTCATCCGTGAGATCTTCGCGACTTTGCCGTTCGAGCGGATGGGCAGCCGCATCAGGGCGCGACTCAAAAACGTGGCTGCAGTTGTTGGCCAGGCCCGTGCCACGATCCCACCTGGTGATCGACACCGATAATTATCAACGGTGCCTAACAACCGGCCGCAGCGGACGGTCCGCCCGCGAGTCCACACGCAATCGTCAAGGTCGACGATGGAAAGATACAGACCCCCGCCCGCAGGCAGGTATGAAACGAGGTGGATAGCCTGACGTGTCGCTGTCTGGCTGCTCGACATCGACTACGACCGGCGCAGCCTTTATCCGCGCCAGGTGTTCTTCCCGGTGGCGGGAGAGAACGAGGGCTTGGGGCGGCTGGCTAAAGAACCTGAAGGCCGAGATCGACGAGGAACGGATCGAGGCATACCGCGACACGGCGTCGCTGCTCTTTGAACCGGGTGAGCACAAGCGGTGACCGGTTGCCACAAAACGGGCGCGCCCAAGTGGGCCCGCCCGTCGTCGTCAGGCGTTGACGACTGCTTACGATCGCTTCATCCTGCGGCGTGCTGTGAGAGCGGCAAGCCCCGCTCCGAGAGCAAGCATCGTCCCCGGTTCCGGCACGACGTTGAACTGGAAGTCCATACGGGTGGCCGTTGTCGGCGACTCCTGATCGCCAAACCGCGTACCCGAGAAGGCGCGCGATGCCTGGCTGCTGCCCGCTGCACGGCTGACGTGAAGCGTGGTGTTGTTCGGGCTAGGCACGACGATCTCAACGAGCAGATTCCCGAGGTTCGGGTCGTACACGAACGGGGTTCCGTTGAACACCATCTCACTGAAGTTGTTCGAACCGTAGTTGGTGATCGTGAACGACGTATTCGGGTTGTTGTAGAACGTCGCGAACGGAAGGTTGATGTCCCGGTTTGGCCCGCCTCCACCACCCTGTGTGGGGATGGAAAGCCCACCGGCGCCAGAGTTGACGCCCGGGATCCGCTGGGTGTAACCCAGATTGATCGTGACCTGTCCCAAGTCAAACGTTCCGTTCAGCCCGGGGGCGAATCCGATCGAGAGAATCTCAACCGGAAGCCCGCCCGATTGTCCGGCGAACAGAGCCTTATCAAACACCTGATGCATGGTTGGTGTTCCATTGGCAGTACCTGCGCCGAACGGGATGAAGTTTGACGCCGCATGGCCATTCGTAGGAAAGACGATGGCAAATGATGTCGATGCCATCCCCACGATACCGGCCGCTACAAGCGCCTTAAGAGTAGATCTCATAGATCTCTTCCTCCTTTTCCTGAAGTTGGTTAGCGAATTTGTGAAGTTGGTTAGCGAATTTGTCCGCGTGCCATGCCTTCTGTGCGACGGGGCGCGAACTCGACACCAATCCACGATATTAGTGTACCCGATTTCGGGAGGTTTATGCGGCGCTGAAAGACAAACCCAGTATTTGTTGAAGCATCAACAGCGCAGGAGCCTCCCAGCCTTACGATTTCGTCGTCCAGTTTCTTGGGACAGGTTGTTAACCGGGACGATGCCTTCAGTCCTACGGCTCAATTTGCCCTCGAGGACTGGCACAAGCGATTCGGTTTCTAAAAGTCCGCGTTTCCAGGCGTCCTCGGGAACGGGATGACGTCGCGGATGTTCTTCATTCCCGTCACGTAAAGGATCATCCGCTCGAGCCCCAACCCGAAGCCCGAGTGCGGAGCGCTGCCGTAGCGGCGCAGGTCCAAGTACCACTGGTAAGGCTCCAAATCGAGCCCTACCTCAGTCATCCGCTCGACCAAGGCATTGTAGCGCTCCTCCCGTTGCGAGCCGCCGATGATCTCGCCGATCCTAGGCACAAGCACATCCATGGCGCGCACCGTTTTGCCGTCGTCGTTCTGCTTCATGTAGAACGCCTTGATCTCCTTCGGATAGTCCGTCAAGATGACCGGCTTCTTGAATGCCTTTTCCGTTAGGTACCGCTCGTGCTCGCTCTGCAAATCTGCGCCCCAATAAACAGGGAACTCGAACGCTTCGCCGCTCTTCTCCAAGACCCGGATCGCTTCCGTGTAGGTGAGTCGCTCGAACGAAGCATCCGCCACCGACTCGAGCGTCTCGATGACCGTCGGCTCGATTCGCTTCTGGAAGAACTCGAGGTCCTCGGCGCAGTGGTCGAGCACGTCTTGAATGAGATACTTCAGGAACTCCTCAGCCAAGTTCATGTTGCCCTCGATATCACAGAATGCCTGCTCCGGTTCAATCATCCAGAACTCGGCGAGGTGCCTCGGCGTGTTGCTGTTCTCCGCGCGGAACGTCGGGCCGAATGTGTAAACGTTGGTAAACGCCTGCGCAAAGCACTCTACGTTCAACTGCCCGGACACGGTGAGAAACGCTTGTCTCGCAAAGAAGTCCTCTCCAAAATCCACCTTCCCCTCTGCCGTACGCGGAGGATTATCAATGTCGAGGGTAGTCACGGTGAAGAGTTGGCCCGCTCCCTCGCAATCGCTCGCCGAGATGATCGGCGTGTGCACATAAAGGAAGCCGCGGTCCTGGAAGAACTTATGGGTTGCCGAGCTGAGACGGTTGCGAACACGGAACACTGCGCCGAACGTGTTCGTCCTCGCGCGCAAGTGAGCAACTTCGCGAAGAAACTCGAAGGACGCGCCCTTCTTTTGAATCGGGTAAGTCTCAGGATCCGCCGGGCCGTAGATCTCCGCCTCTCGCGCCTTCAGCTCGATCGGCTGGCCGGCGGCGGGCGACTCGACGATCTCGCCTGCGATGCGCACGCACGCGCCCGTCGTTATCTGTTTGATTACCTTCTCAGGGACTGTTCCTGCCTCGATGACCACTTGTAGGTCGTGGAAGCAGCTTCCATCGCTGAGTTGAACAAAGTGGATGCCCTTGCTATCGCGCCTCGTCTTTACCCACCCAAATGCTTCCGCAGAGGTGCCGGGCTGCGCGCTGAGAAGGTCGCCAATGTAAGACCGACGATAATCCACGAGCGCGAATTCTACCGAAGGAATATCGTTCGGTAAACTGCTGGGGTCGTGCGCAGGTTTGACGTTATCATCATTGGAGCGGGCCACGCGGGCATCGAGGCTGCGCTGGCGTCCGCCCGAATGGGCGCCGAGACAGCCTGCATCACGCTACGCCTCGACCGAATCGGCTACATGCCGTGCAACTGCAGCATCGGCGGCCTTGCGAAAGGTCACCTCGTGCGAGAGGTGGACGCGTTGGGCGGGCAGATGGGCGCGACAACCGACTACGCGCTCACGCACATCCGCGTGGTGGGAACGGGTAAGGGCCCCGCGATCCAAACGCTCCGTGCACATGCGTGCAAGGCGCTCTACCCCGCGCTCATGCGTGAGACTCTTGAAGCCCAGCCGAGGCTGACCCTCATTGAAGGCACGGTCGAGACGGTGCTGGTCGAAGGCGGCGAGGCGGTCGGCGTCGTCCTCAGAGCTGGCGACGGTTCAACCACGCATATCGCCGCGAAGTCGGTCGTAATGACCACCGGCACGTTTCTCAATGGCGTCTGCCATCAGGGAGCGTCGGCGGTGCCCGCCGCCCGCTTCGGCGAACCCGCTACTACTGGCCTCAGCGCCTTCTTGCGCAACATCGGCGTCCGCATCAGAAGGTTCAAAACGGGAACCACGCCAAGGATCCGCCTCGGCAGCATTGACATGACGCGCGTCTCCGTCCAGCCTTGCGAGCCCGACGCCCCGCCGTTCAGTTTCTTGCACGACCGCGTGTCGCCCGCGGGCGAGATGCTCGATTGCTATGAGACCCACACGACACCAACGATGCATGAGGTGATTCTCCGTAACCTGCACCTAAGCGCCGTCTACGGCAAGCAAATCGAAGGCATAGGGCCACGCTATTGCCCGAGTATTGAGGACAAGGTCGTGCGCTTCCCGGACCGTGAACGACACACGGTGTTCCTCGAAATCGAAGAGTGGGGCGGAGAATCCGTGTATGTGCAAGGGGTCAGCACATCACTGCCGGCGGAGGTGCAACTCGAGTTCCTTCGCCACATCCCAGGCCTGGAAGAGGTTGAAATGCTCCGCCCTGGCTACGCCGTCGAGTACGACATGGCCGACCCAATGCAACTCTATCCCACGCTCGAGAGCAAGCGGTGCCGGAACCTGTTTCTCGCCGGCCAGGTGAACGGCACCAGCGGGTATGAGGAAGCGGCGGCGCAGGGCATCGTCGCCGGTATCAACGCCGCTCGCGAAGCCATGGATGAACCGCAGGTCGTGTTCCGCCGAGACATCTCGTTCATCGGCGTTCTGATTGACGACCTGGTCACCAAGGGTGTTGACGACCCCTACCGCATGCTGACCGCCCGCAGCGAGTACAGACTGATGCTCCGAAACGATAACGCTGACCAGCGCCTAACGCCCATCGGGCGCAAGGTTGGGCTGGTTTCGGAAGAACGATGGAGTCGCTTTCAGGAGAAGAGGCGCTTTCAGAAGAGCCTCTCCGGAATCTTGGATTCCGTTAGCATCGGATCCTCGGCGAACGATGCGCTACGCGAAGCGGGGTTGCCGGTACTCCGAAACCGCATCCGCCTCAAGGAGCTGTTGCAGCGACCGGGGGCTCGCCTCGAGCACGTTGCCGCGGTGGCCGGAACGCTCGGAGTCGAACTTCCCAACTGGAACGTCAGCCCCTTGAGTCAGGAAGCAGCACGTCAAATTGAGGTGGAGGCGAAGTATGCCGGCTACCTCGCAAGGCAGAAGGCACAGGTCGAGCAGCGCCGTCGCCTTGAGGCACTCGGCGTGCCCGCGGGCTTCAATTACGACGACGTGAAAGGCATTAGCCACGAGACGCGCGAAAAGCTGGCGCGCGTGAAGCCGCTGACGCTTGCGCAAGCGGCGCGCGTACCGGGCGTGCGCCCGACGGACATCGCGCTGATCGCGGGGCACCTTCGGAAGCGCGGCGACCGTGAGAAAGCAGCTACGACCGAGGCGGAATGAGCACCGGCTGGCGACCGTACCGCCACGTGTAGTCCCACGCTTGGTCGGTCGTCGGAACGCTCCTTCCTTTCAAAACGACCCCGTCTAGGGCGCCGGCTCGGTCCACCGCCTTCGTAGCCTCGGTTGGCTTGCGTGCGGCGCCGAGCGCGGCGGCATAGGTGAACCATGCCCACGGCTGTTGCGGCGCAGCGTTCGTGGCTGCCTCCGCCATCCGGACGGCTTGCTCGACGTTGTTCTTATATAGGTTTACAACGGCAATACCGTTTAGCGCCTCCGCAGAGTCCGGCTTCGCTGCGACTGCAACCTCGAAGAAAGCAAGCGCCTGGTCTAGTATCAGGTCTCTGTCGGAAGAAAGCCCCGGCGGAAGGGTTCGCGCGGTGTTCAACGCCTGGTAGCCACGCTCCACGTAGGCGTCGAAAAGGAGTGGTTCAAGCATCAACGCCTCTCGAAAGTTGTCGCGAGAGCGGTCGTACTCGCCAACCATGTACCGAAGAGTGAAGAGATAATAGTACGCCTGACCCGCATTCACGTGCTGCTCAAGCATCTGATTGACCTGACTCAGGATGGCGGCGCGCTCGCCCCTCATGGTTGCGACGTAGGCCGCCGCGGTCATCAGCGTGGGCGAGTTCGGGTCGCTGAACGCGCCTTCGCGGAGCGCCTCCTGGGCTTCCGCCCACTTACGGTAGTAGGCGAAGCCCGCGGCACGGAGCGCGTAGGTTCCGGCGTCCGGCACCCCACGCTTCAGGATAATCTCGGTCGTCGCGTAAGCTTCAGCCATCATCCCGGAGCGCAGCATCGCGTAAACGAGCCGGTTGCCAACCGACGTGTCCGGCTCGTATTCGTTCCACTTCTCGCCTAAGATTCGGCGCGCCGCCGAGTACTCGTGGTTGGCAATCAGCAGGTCGGCGAGGCGAAGCCGGTTTGCGTCGGTAACGTCGCCTAAAGCCTTGATCTGCAGTTGAAGAGAAAGGCGCTTCTGCTGGACGGCTGCCTTGAACGCGTCGGTAATAGCCTTGAGGGCATCGCCCTTGTCGCCCGACATGCTGATAATGCGGAACGCGCGTTGGACGTGAATGCCGGCGAGCAACTCCGCGCCCTCCACCGTCTCTTTGGTGAGGATTGCGTCTTCAGCCCACTGCTGCGCACGGTCCAGCATGTTCTTTCCCAGGAAGGCGCGCGCCATCAAGATCTTCGCTTGATTGCTCGTTTCGTCCACTTTCAAGGCGATGCGCGCGGCTTGAATTGCCTCGTCCCACTTGGAAACTTGTAGGAACTCCGTTGCTTTCTGGATGTGGAACTCAACGCCTTTCGAAACGCCGTTATCAACGGTAACGTTGAACACGACCCTGCGGCTATCGCCAGAAGCGGTATACACACCAACCTCGATTTGCATCGGGCCTTCTTTCTCAACGATTGTGTCGAGAACGTATGTATAAGGTGTGCTTGTATCGGTTGCACGCAACTTGCCGTCAACGTAGAACTCGACCTGCGTAACCGGGTGGGGAGATTGCACCGTAACGCGCAACTCCACAACGCCGCTCAGCACGTCCCCCGACTTCACCGACGAGGTCACTTGAATGCTCCCAGACTGCGCCATGAGCGCCAAACCGCTTGCTAAAAAAGCCACGAGTGTCATGATGATTCTCTCTTCGGGGCATATTATCCCCTAATCGAGACGCCTCGAGGGGCACTCGGGGTTCACCTCACAGCGCTGCTTCGCCGCGTTCGCCGGTACGAATCCGCACGGCATCCAACTCGGGCAACACGAACACCTTGCCGTCGCCTTCACGGCCGGTCCTGGCACTCTGCACGATCGCCTCCACGATCCGCTCCTTCATCTCCGCCGGTACGACCACCTCTATCTTGATGCGCGGGGGCAGGGTAACCACATGCTCCCGACCTCGAAACCAATCGCTCGCCTCGGAGCCGGTCCCGGTGCCCCGAGCCTCCGAGACAGTCATGCCAGTTACGCCCTCTGCCACGATGGCGGTCTTCACCTCCTCGAGCTTGTGTGGCCGAATGTATGCGACGACGCGGATCATTGGCGCGCACATTATGGGCGTGGCGAAGGAATCGGTTTCGACTCCATCCTCGTCCCTTCCTATTAGGAACATGCTACGCATCGTCGCCGTGGAGCCAAATCACGACCCAAATCGGGAGTTTATCGTGTTGCAGAACCGAGGCTTCCTCACGGTCCAACTTCGAGGGCACGCCTTGATGGATGAAGACACAGCTATGGGCGAAGCAGAGAGGATGTTCCCCCTGATTGACGATGTCCGCATCCCGTCTTCGGCGTACGTTCTTGTTGCCTCGGGCGCGGGAGCGAACGGATGGGCGAAGTGTTCGGACGGCTCAATCGTCTACCAGGTATTTCTGAACCGCCGCGCGAGCGCGTGGCATCACTCCTGCGGCGCCATCTACCTGCTCAGCCCCACGCACACAAAGCGACCCTTCGCCGGAGTGCCCGACCTCTCACCGGCCGCGTTCTGACTCGCCGGGGTGGGGCGAGAAAAAGCCCCGGGGCGTTGCATTTCCGGTTCTCGCTCGTCTATACTATCGGGCGGCCGTCACCAAGGAACAGGTGGTAACGGAGGACGGAGCAAGGACGCTCCCGGCCCCTTTTTCCCTTTTTCGAGGTACCCTTTGGCATGCCTGACGGTCTGACCACTGAGGAGTTCCCCGGCTGCCGCGCCCTCATCGAGCGCCTTTGCGACGCTGCCGAGAAGGAGGACACCCACGACCTAACGGAAGCAGTTCGCATCACATTGATCGAACTGTTCCTCGCGGGTGAGGTGCAGTTTCCCGATCGGCTGATTCGCCCAATCCCAGACCATTACGCCCGGCGCCTCTTGTATCGTTGCCCGCGGGGTCGGTTCACCGCTGTTCTTATGACGTGGGGACCCGGGCAGCGCACGCCGTTGCACGACCATGCCGGCATCTGGTGCGTCGAGGGCGTTGCTATCGGTTCAATGAACATCAAGCGGTTCGACCTGCGAGAACAAGACGGAGAACGGTACCGCTTCGAGAAGGTTGAGGAGATTCGAGCCGGCATCGGAGACTCAGGGTGCCTCATCCCGCCGTTCGAGTATCACATCCTGGGCAACGCAAGCAATCAGGACACGTCCGTAACCTTGCACGTGTACGGCGGCGAGATGGACCATTGCTCCATCTTTGAGCCCGAAGATGGTGGCTGGTATCGCCGCCTTGAGAAAAGCCTCGCATACACGGATTGAATCCGGCACGGAGGCTAACGCATCACCCTCCACAGGTACCAGCACGCCGCACTACGGTAGGGACGCCAAGGCTCGAACAGCGGTTCACAGTCTTTCAGCTTAGGCAGCTCCTCTAAACGGTACACCGCCGCCAGCCCCTTGCGCAGGCCGAGGTCCGCTGCCGACATCACGTCAGGCCGACCGAGGGCAAAGATAAGGAACATTTCGGCTGTCCACCTACCGATGCCCGGTATCTGCGTCAGCGTTTCGACAATGCGCCCCTCACTGTATCGGCGTAGGCGTCGAAAGTCAAGCCCGTTCTGAGTGGCGTGGGCAAGGGCACGTAGCGTCCGCACCTTCGCCGCCGACAAACCCGCAGAGCGCAGCGCTACCTCCTGAGTGCGCAACAGCGAAAGCGGCGCAACGCCCTCGGAGCCCAGCGTCACAACCAGTCGCTCGTAGATTGCGCTCGCAGCGCGACCCGACAGCTGCTGACCGACGACGCTCCGCACCAGCGCAACAAACGGGTCGCGCGGCAAGACGATTCCGACCTCACCGATACGCCTAACATGCTTGCCTAGCAAGCGGTCGGTGCGAAGCGCTGCGTGTGCGTCTGCAGCCCACGGTACGCGTCGTGCCATGCTACGCGTTGTCGCCTCGGTTCTTGCGCGCGGCTTCCTCCAGGCGCTCGAAGAGACCTCCGCTGCCGCTGGGGGCGTTGCGCGTCTTCGGCGTCTTCTTCTGCACCTCGTCGGGAATTACCATCGAAATGCCTGCCTTCGCGCTTGGCGCGGCGGGCGGTTCCACTTCCTCCGCTTCCCGTTCTACAAGAGAGCCGTCGCCCACCAGCACCTCTGCCGTTCGCTGGTCGCCGCTCGGGAAGTGGTGGCCCCACGAGATGATGTCAGCGACTTGCGAACCGCTCAGTTCGCTCTTGACGCTACCTTTGACGGTGTGCCTCTCGTGGTCAATCGCTTCACCCAAGGCGGGGATGATGACTTCGAAGCCTGACGTCGCCAGCGGCTCAAACACGGCCCGCGCGAAATCAAGCAGCCTCGCTCGTTCATCCACCGGGATTCCGTGATCGTGGAGCGCCTTCTGCGCCGAGGCCATGCTCTTCTTAATCGCCCCTTCGATTTCGCTGAGGGCGGAGGCGAACTGGTCGATTCTTTCCAGCGCTTCGGCATGTGAGCGCCGCAGCGCGTCGGTCTCTGCGGTTGCGGCGTCAGCCGCCCTCATTGCCTTCTTCAGCGCGGGTAGCCGAACCTTGAGCAGGGCGGCGGCTTCCTGCATTTGGTCGGCTGCGCGTTCGAACTCTTCGAAGATCTTTTCGGTATCGCTCACACCGTCGCTCCGAGCCCATAGATTTCGCTGAACTTGCTGCGCAGGTAGGTCAGCATCGGGTTCGGGTCAAGCTCGCTTCCTGTCGCGCGTTTCAGCAATTCGTTGGGCAAATACTTCCGACCGTGCCGGTGGATTCGTTCGCGCAGCCAACCCAGAATCGGCTGGAACTCGCCCTTGCGAATCAAGTCGTCGACGTCGCCGATGTCACTGCACAGCGTGCTCCAAATCTGCGCGGCGGCGAGTGTGCCGAGCAGATAGGTTGGGAAGTAGCCGATGATGCCGCTTGACCAGTGAACGTCCTGCAACACGCCGTCACTGTCGTTGGGCGGCGTGATTCCGAGGTAATCCTGCATCTTCTCCTTCCAAATGTCCGGCAGTTCGCTAAGGTTCACCTTTCGCTCAAGCATTGCGGTCTCGATTTCAAAGCGAAGCATGATGTGCAACCCGTAGGTGACCTCATCCGCCTCAACTCGAATCAGAGACGCCTCAACCCGGTTGGCATCTCGGTAGAAGCGCTCTTCGTCCACGTCGCCGAGCGATTCGGGGAAAAGCTCCCTCAGATGCGGCAGGTAGTACTCGGTGAACGCGCGGCTGCGACCCACTTGGTTCTCCCAGAGCCGCGATTGACTTTCGTGAATGCCGAGCGACGCCCCTCCGCGGAGCAGCGTGCCTTCGAACTCGGGCGGCGACCCCTGCTCATACATGCCATGCCCCGCCTCGTGCATCGAGGCATACAGGCTGCCAGGGAGGTAGTGCTCGTCGAAGCGCGTCGTCAATCGCACGTCGCTGTAGCCGAAGCTTGTACAAAACGGGTGCGGCGCAACATCCTGACGCCCGGTCTCGAACGAGAAGCCGATGCGCTGCACCACATCGTTCGTAACTTGTTTCTGCTTCTCCATTGGAAAGCTGCGCTTCATGACGCTTTCTTTGTCGCGACCGCTGCTCTGGATCTCTCGAAGCAGCGAAACGAGCGGCTCCCGCAGTTCGCCGAAGATTCGCTTCACCTCCGCGGCGCGCATACCAGGTTCGTAGTTGTCAAGCAGCGCATCGTAGGGGTGCTCCTCGTAGCCGAGGAGGTCCGCCTTCTTCAGACACAAGTCAACGATCTTCTGCAGCGAGGGGAGGAACGCGGCGAAGTCGTTCGCCTTTCTGGCGCGCACCCAAACCTCGTGCGCCAGAGTCGTTACGCGCGACTCCTCGGCAACGAACTCATCGGGCAGCTTCGTCGCCTTGTCGAAGTCGCGCCGCGTAACGCGCACCAACGCGGCGTCGTCACTGTCGTAAGCCAACACCGCCGCTTCCTTTTCCGCGCGCTCCAGCGTCGCACGGAACTCGCCCGAAGTGAACTTCTGGTGCGCTATGGCGCTGAGAGTCGCCAACTGCTCCGCGCGATTCTCGGCCGCGCCAGACGGCATGTACGTCTGTTGGTCCCAGCTGAGCAGTGCCACTGCATCATGCAGGTGAACGACTTCGCGCTGGAGGTTTCTAAGTTCTTGTATGGCGCCCACTCGCCCGAGTTTACCGACCGCCACCAAGAAAAACGGAGACGCCGCACCGTCTTGGACGCGGCGCCTCCTTGGGCTGGGCTGGTGTAGAGGAGAGATTATTCGACCATTGCGGCAAGGTCAGCCGGCTCGCGCGGCCCGAGCAAACCGTATGTGTACTGCCCATCAGTCCAGCAAATCACGTTCAGGGCGCCGTATCTCACGCATCGGAATCCAGGCATGCCCCGAATCGGCTCACCGTCGTACGGCATCAGCCCTTCGGCGAAAACGAAGACGTACCGCTCGCCGCTTCGGTCCTCCAGCAAGAGGCGGCCGCACTGAATCTCTGAACGAAGAACCTCCACCCTTACGGGTCGGAGGTCGGTGAGTTTCAGCGGCGGCGGAGCGACATCGGCTCGGAAAGCCCGGCGTAGCCATCGCCACGCAGCCTCGAGCGATGGCACGTCGGCGCCGCCCGTTGCGGAAGCGCGAAGCGTCTCGGCCAACGAGGCGCCACGGGTGTCTGCCGGGTTGCTCCAGTTGAAAACCGCCGCGCCGACCACAAGAAAGGCAACACCCGCAGTCAACGCGTAGCGGAACTTTCCAACAATCTGATCCGTCCGGCGCGCAGTGTCGTCGTGGCGCACGCCTCGCATGCACTCGGCGAACACCCCATCCACCGCCTCAAAACGGCGTGCCCCATCGCCCAGGGTCCGCAGGCGGCTCTTCATTGCCAACAGCTCTGCGCAGTGCGCCTGCAGCCCGCTGCTGGAGTCAAGCCGCGACTTCCAAACGTTGACTTCGGCGCAATCCAGTTCGCCGTCCACGTAGGCGTGGACTTGGAGGATCTCAAAGTCAGCATGATCTCCGTCGAATGGGCCGTTCTTCATACGATTCCGCGCTCCTTGGCGTACTCGAGCAATGTGGTTTTCAGCAGCGCCCTTCCCCTGGCGAGGCGGGAGCGAACGGTCCCAACAGGGATATCGAGCGCTTCCGCAATCTGCTGATAGGAGAGCCCTTCAATGTCGGACAGCACGACGGCTACGCGGTACTCCTCCGGCAGCGAGGCGAGCGCCTTCTCGACTTCGTGGTCGAGGGTCTGAGCCAAAACCCGGTCAAGCGGGAGAGGCTCAGGCGAGGGGATTTGCTGCGCCTCGATGTTGTCCTCAATGCTCATCGAGTCCGGGCTGCGACTTGCCTGCCGAACGCGGTTGATAAACGTGTTCGTCAGGATGCGCAAAAGCCAAGCCTTCAGGTTCCGACCGTCGAAGCGGTCGTAGGCTTGATAGGCTTTGATCAAGGTTTCTTGCGTCAAATCTTTGGCGTTTTCCTCGTTGCGGGCAAGACGCACCGCTGTGCTGTACACTGCTGGAAAGACACTCTTGATTGCTCGCTCGAACTCCTCGCGCTTGTCGTAACGTCTGAAGCGCATCCGAGCGACGAGTGTACCTTCCAGAAGGTTCAACACCGATGGCTCGCCTTAGGTTCCGAGTTTTCAGGCACTCCCGCAATTCTTCGAGGGATATCGCCAGGAGGAACACCCGGAAACCGACAATCTCGGTATACTCGCCGCGGCTCAGCGGAGAGATGGCTGAGTGGTCGAAAGCGCTCCCCTGCTAAGGGAGTAAGTGCCCAAAAGGCGCTTCCCGGGTTCGAATCCCGGTCTCTCCGCCATCCCCGGCTTGCCGGAACGAAAGCATGAAAAGCAGTCGCATCTGGGTCTGGACAGCCGTCGTCGTCGCGTCCGCAAGCAACGCGAACGCGGACGCCCTGGCGGACTACCTGAAGGTCCGCTCGAAGCTGGGGATTACCAGTGCCGCCGGCACCGAGGCTCTACAAACTCTCGTCGGCAGTGGGACGCTCGAGGTGCGCGCCGTCGTCAAGGGCGTCCTTGGCGTGGACGGGCGGACGATTCTGCTCGTTGAAGTCCCCGGCAGCGAAACCCTCTCCATCGAGTCGGAGGCGGCGTCCGCGTGGCTTCGCGTTCCGAACACCGCTGCCAGACTCATCGTGACCGCGACGCGGGAGACCTCTTTTAGTTCACTTAGGGCGAAACTTGTCACGGCGATCGAAGAGGCCGTCATCCTCTCGTGGGAAGAAGACCAGCGAAAGAAGCACCAGGCCGCGCTCGCCAAGCAGCAGAACACGGTTAATCGCGGCGCCGCCGCCAGAACCGGCCGGGAGTGGAACCTCGAGCCGCACGAGGCGCTCCCAATCTACAGCGACTTCATCCGCGGCTACAACCCTCGCCTGAGCAAGCAGCAGGCGGATCAAGTCGCCCACGGGATCATCGGCTTCAGCCTGCAATACGGCGTTGACGCACGGCTCATCACCGCGATGGTTTTGGTGGAGAGCGGATTCAACCCCAGCGCGACCAGCTACAAAGGTGCGATGGGCCTAGGTCAACTCATGCCCGGCACGGCGCGGGGTCTCGGCGTTCGCAACGCTTACGACACATACGAGAACCTGTACGGTACGGTGCGCCTCGTGCGGGGTCACCTGGACAAGTACGCCTCCGTGGGCCCGAACGGACAGAAGTACGCCGACCTCGTGCTCGCTCTCGCCGCGTACAACGCAGGCTCAGGAGCCGTGAAGCGCCACGGCGGCGTTCCACCCTATCGAGAAACGCAGAACTACATTCGCAAGGTTATCGACTGGTACAAGCGCCTTTGCGGCTCAAGCGCATAATGGCTGACGACTCTCGCGGAGTGCGTGTGACGGTTTCCTTGCAGGGGCTGCCCCGTGAGTCCGCCTCTTGTCAAGCCTGTTTCGAGCGACTCACAGAGCGGGTCAGCATTCTATCGGGCGTTTTGGGCATCGAGATCGCGCCGGAGAGAGGCCAAGTCATCCTAAGCATAAGTCCCGAGGCGAACGTCCAGTCGGTTCTTCAGTCCACAGAGCGCATCATCCGCGAGGTTGCATTCGGATTCAGCCACGAGACCTTTCGCATCGGCGGGATGGATTGTCCGCTATGCGCCGAGGACATTCGCGCGCGCGTTGCATCGCTCGACGGTGTCTTCTCATGCTCGGTGGACTTCGCTTCTGCACGCATGAGTCTCGAGTACGACGCGGTCTCAACGACCACCGAACAGATTATATCCGAGGTTCGGCGTCTTGGCTACAGCGCCAGAAGGCTACACGCCGTCGAACAGCCAGAGGGAAATCGCGACTGGATTGCGCTCGGCGCCGCCGTCGCTCTGTACCTTGCCGCGGGACTGGTCGGCGCAGAGACAGCGCCCGGCATCGTGTTGTTCGCCCTCGCCATGCTCGTCAGCGGTGCGAGGATGCTCCGGTCGGGCCTGTCGTCGCTGTTACGCTTAGACTTCACAACCAACGCCCTGATGACGATCGCGGTCATCGGCGCAACCGGCATCCGCGAGATTAGCGAGGCTGCCCTCGTCACCATCCTCTATCGCCTGGGCAACAATTTGCAGAACCGAGCCGTTCGGCGCACCCGGGCGGCGATTGGGCAGCTTGTCGTATCAGCGCCGAAGACTGCTCAGGTCGTGAGGAACCGCGGCGCCGTCGAGGTCGCGGTCGCCGACATCGCGCCCGGGGACCTCGTAACCGTGCGCTCTTTCAGCGCCGTCCCTGTGGATGGCATCGTCGAGAACGGCGCTGGTTATGTCGACGCGTCGCTCCTTACGGGCGAGTCGGAGCCACAGGCCGTAAGCCCAGGCTCGAAGGTGCTCGCAGGCAGCTTGACCACCGATGCGCCGCTCACCATCGCCGCTACGAAGCGTTATCAAGACACCACGTATGCGCGTACGCTCGAACTTATCGAAGAAGGGGACACAAAGCGCGCGCACCGCGAACAGGTCATAGAGCGCCTTAGCCGGTGGTACACACCCACCGTCATCCTTCTCGCGATAACATACGCACTTGTCACCATCGGCTTGGGGCTCGAGACGCCAACCGGCGCTCTGCACCGCGCGTTCTGGCTGCTGATGGTCGCCTGCCCTTGCGCGCTCATCATTTCGATCCCAGTCGCCGTTACCACAGCGATCGGGGCTGCCAGCAGGATCGGGGCGCTCGTGAAGGGCGGCGGCGTATTGGAGGCGCTCGAACAAGTCAAGACCTGGGTCTTCGACAAGACCGGGACGCTAACCTATTCGCGGTTGGTGGTCGAGGAAATCATCCTACTTAGAGATGTGCCTCGGCAGATGGCGCTCGAGCTCGCCGGCGCGCTCGCGGCTGCAAGCAACCATCCCGTCGCCCGCGCCATTGCGCGAGAGGCGAGAAGCCATGTAACGGCACAAGAGACGCGAGAGGTCCCAGGTGAAGGCATCGAAGGGACCATTGACGGTCGCCGCTACCGCCTCGGCAGCGCCGCATTTACCAACTCACCGCAAGCCGACTACAAGCACCCGCGAGCGGTCTATCTTTCCGATGAGGACGGCCCCGTGGCGGTTTTCCACCTGGGCGAAAAAATCAAGGCGGATGCCAGAGACATTCTTGAAGCCCTTCAGAAAGAGAGCCGTGTCGTCCTGCTCTCAGGCGACCAGCAAGAGAACGTGATCAGATTTGCACATTCGCTTGGCGTCAAAGAGTTCCATGCGGCCGTCTCACCGGTCGAGAAGGCCGAGGTGGTCAAGGCGCTAAAGACCGGCGGGCCGGTCGCAATGGTCGGCGATGGGGTCAATGACGTCGCGGCGTTGCTCGAGGCCGACGTCGGCGTCGCGATGGGTGCCGCGGGCACGGATGCCGCACTCGAGTGCGCCGATGTTGTGGTGCTGAACGACGACCTTGGCGCTGTGTCCTGTTTGGTTCGACTAAGCCGCAAGTTGCGGCGCGTCGTGATTCAAAACATCGTTTTCAGCCTGTTGACCAAGGTGCTGCTGGTCGCGGCGGGCGTCATCTGGCCGCTCCCATTCTGGATCGCCGTCGCCGGAGACATGGGCGTAAGCCTGCTTGTAACGGCTAACTCCCTCCGACTGCGTAGCAACAAACACACGACCGCGATGGCCTCGACCGCAGGCTAAGAGATGCCGGCGGGCATGAAGCCGCGAGGCAGAGAACGCTCGATGTACACCACCATTTGCCTTCCCGGCGCAGAAAGTTGAAAGCCTTTCTTCGACAGCGCGGCGTTGGCGTCCGCGCGATACTCCCAAAGGAAAGTGCGGTCCTCACGAAGCAAAGACGTGATGATCGCGAGCTGCCAATCCTCAAGTTCGGCGCGCAACGATTGGGCAAACGCCTCAAGCCAGGGTGAGTTCGAGCGCACTTCTACGAACGAGAAGTCGTCATCCGCTCTCGCGAAGTAACCCGTACAGGTGTAGAGGACACCGCGAGCGAGGCGCAGCCACGGGTCGCTTGGGTTCTGGATCAGCGCCAGGCTCAATCGGCGCGACCCTTCGTCCAGACTGTCCTGGGCAAGTGCCTCGCCCAAGATCTCCATAATTCGCCGCCACCCTTCTTCGATGCCTGTATGTGCACGGTCGGTCATTATTTTCCTCCGAGTTTGTAAGTGTCGGGCTATCCGTCGCACGTCGCGCCCCAACGCCCGCCACCCCCGCTTGCGGGCATCAGCGTCACGTGCCGCTTCGTCCGGCAAATCGCTTTAGACAGTTTGGACGCCGCTTGGCATGGGCGTCAACCCGTAAAGCTACCGGAAATTCTGTTTTGCTCGATGCGCTCGTCCAAATCGGCGGTTCGAACCCGCACCGCGAGCAGCACCGGCTCTTCATCTGAGCCGATATCCACCGATTCCATCGCCGCGACGGCGGAAAGATGGCTCGCCACCCGTTCGGCCGCCTCGCGACCCGCGCCCGCCAGAAGCACGACGTACGTGCTCGAATCATGCCGCAGGATGCGCGCGTCCGCCGGAGCATGACGGCGGAGGACGACTCCGAGGCGTCTCACGACTTGCTCCGCCGCCCCCGCGCCGGCGTGCTCTGCAACGCGCTCGAGGTGAAGTGGCTCAACGTGCAGAATGCAGCCGCCGGTGCGGACCGCGCCAACGACGGCACTTCGAAACTCTGAATGGGTTAGAAGCCCCGCGCTCGCAGCGCCCTGCCCAAGGTTGGCGATCTGCTCTGCCACGCGAGACAGCTCTGCGGCAATTGCCAACACGACGCGGCTGTCGTTCGAGTGGAACGCTCCAGGAATGCGGCTCGAAGCTATCACGACGCCCAAGGGCATCGAAGGCTCGCCGAATGCAGCAAGGATGTACGCACCCACACGAAGTCGGGATGCAACGCCCGGATCCATCAGCGAGGACGACGTCACGTCGTACACCGCGATCGTGGGCGACCCACCAGCAATCCATTCGTCGATCCCTCCTTCGAAGCGCAGGTTCTCGAGAATCGGAACCGCGCGACCTGCACGCCCGGCGATCGTCGGTTCGTTCGCGTTGCCTCCGGCGAACAGAAGGATGTTCACGTCGTCACATGCAAGCGCCTCCTTGAGCGCCACCGCGGTGCGCTGACAGAGGTCGTTGACGGTAACCGCACCGTCGAGTCGGCAATGGATCTCGTAGAGCAGTTCCGCCTCTCGCATGCGCCGCTCGAGGCGTTCGATCCTGAGAATGGTGTGCACTGCACCGCCGAGCGCTTCCGCCGCCTCCTCAATCCGCTCTTGCATCGTCTCAAGGTCCTCGCCTCGGCGTGCGATCAGGGTGAGAACGCCGACGACCTCACCCCGGTGGTGGAGAATCGAGTGCCGCGTAGATACGCCGCTTGGAAGGAGCGCGTCCTGGATTAGCGCCTCGCGGAGCCGAGCCTTGATTCTGTGCGCCGCTTCGGCCTTCGAGACGCGCACCGTGTGGTCTGGTTGTTCGTCGGTGGAAATGCCCACCCAGGAGCTCAAGACCAGCCGGTCACCGGAGGCGTTGAATGTGTGCAGGATGACACCGTCCGCGTCCGTAGTTTCAGCGACTCCCTCCACGAACAGGGCGAGGGAGGGCAACCCTTGCTTGAAGAGCATAGTACGTGCCACAAGCCTGTCAACGCGCGCCGCCTTCTCGATGTACCCAAGCATCCTCTGCAACTTGCGAACCTTCGCCCGAAGTTCGATCGTGGTCTGCACTCCTGTTCTAGCGAAGCCATCCGACTCGGCGAGCAGTTCCGGCACGGTCTTCGGTCGTTCGGTTATACGTGGCTGATTTGCCACGATCGCAACGAGTAATGCCCCGGCAACATGCAGATAGACAGCCGAACTCAGCTCACTTGCCGCACCCATCGCCGCGCCGAGAAGCAGTCCACCGGCGCCGAACGCACCGGTTGCTGCGGGGTAACTCCCGCGCTTGGCGATGGCATAGACGATCGGGACCAGCGCCAGCGCGCCACCCGCCCCGATGGCGCCTGCGGCAGCGAGCCCACAAGCAATGGCGAACGCATCCGCGCCCGCGATGAGCCCACCCACCCCGGGGTTCATTCGCCCCGAGCGCTCCAAATGATGCGTCAGGAAAGCAAGCAGCGCCGCCAACGCGCCGACTTTCCAGGCCACTTCGAACGGTGGCAGGCCTGTCCATCCCGCCACAGCGATGACCCCGCCTGCGGCGAGGATGCGAACGCCGAATTCCCACATGGTTCCTGTATGGATTGTCGGCTACTGAGGGCGGTTTGGGCAGGCCTCGCTCCGCGCAAAGCCATGTTATGGGCGCCTCCTCGTGTGGCTGGCGTGAACGCCGTGCTATGGCTCGAAGCGGTAACCGAACCCGCGAACCGTTAGGACGTGTTTGGGTTCAGAAGGGTTTTGCTCGATCTTCTCGCGGAGCCACCGCACGTGTACGTCAACGGTCCGAGGGGTGACGAACGCGTTCGGTCCCCAGACGCGCTCGATAAGCGTCTCGCGTCGGAACACTTTGTTGGGATGTGTGACAAAAAAGTTAAGGAGGGCAAACTCCCGCGGGGTGAGGTCGAGCTTCACGTCGCCCAAAAACGCCTCGCACCGGTCGGCGCTGACCCGGATGTCGCCGGCCGTGACGTCGGTGGGTTGCTCGGTCGGATAGGAGCGACGGAGGATCGCTGCGACGCGAGCAGAGAGTTCCGCGAGGTTGAACGGCTTGGTCAGATAGTCGTCGCCGCCAACGTTGAAACCGCGCAGGCGATCCTCCTCGCCTGCGCGCGCACTCAGAAACAGAATCGGGATCCGGCTGTGTTGACGAATCGTCTTCGAGAGATCGAAGCCCGTTCGTCCGGGCAGCATCACGTCGAGAATGATGAGGTCGGGCTGCTGTTTGCGAAACCTGAGCCATGCTTGTTCGGCGGATTCCGCGGTCATGACCTTGTATCCGTCTCGCACGAGGCGGCGCGTAACCATCTCGCGGAGAATCGGTTCGTCGTCAACAACAAGGATCGTCATCGTGCGATTATCTCGACGTTCGCCCGTGGCAGCGTTACCTCCTGACCCGACTCGTCAAGCACAGCGCGGAGCACGCGGACTTCCGCGCCCGACTCGACCACCTGCAACTCCGCCGGTAAAGCGCTCACCTTTGCAAGCTTGCCGAACCAGGGCTCGCGAATGATTCGAATCGGCGTGCCGACCTCGAGCGCGCCAGCGCCATCCGCTGCTGCCGCCACCTCCGTCGGGGGTAAGTCGGATGGAACGATGATCTCGGGTCGAATGACGCCTGCGCGAATCTGCGTGGCGCCGTTGATGCTCGCCTCTTTACCCTCGAGAGAGCGCAGCAACTCGAAGGTTCGGTCCGCCATGCGAAGGCGTCCGAACCCTTCCGTGGCAATGATTGTAAGCGGTATCGCCTCGTTGCCAGTGATCGCGACGCCGATGTCGTAGCCAAGATACTCCGTCAGGTCAAGGTCTCTCACCGCTCCGGCGACCAAGCCGAGGACGCCGACCTTCTCCGCCTTACGAATCGCATCGAGGGTTACCTGCGAGCCACCGATCAGCACCTTGCCCGCGTCGTCATCGCGGATGGCGTGGGCGTCCAGCACGTCATCGGGAGAGTTCACGGCAGCTCGAAGCGTCCCAACTCGCTCGCCACCCACACCGAAGATGCCCTGTACGACCGCGCCTCGGGCTTCTACGACCGCACCTTCTTCGGGGATGACGTCGGCCACGCGCCCCCGCAGGTACGCGGTGATCTCAATCGGGGTGGGTGGCTCGCGAACCAGCACGTTGCCAGTAACCTCCGACACGTCCTCGACCTTGCCCTTAAACTCGCTAAGCACCTGCCCCTTGAAAAGCCCAAAGAGACCCTTGGACTCAGCGAGCAACTGCCCTACCTCGACGCTGTCACCGATCGAAACCTTGAGCAGGTCCTTGACCTCTTTAGCTTCGACGCCAAGTTTTTGGGAGACCTTGATGGACTGCAGAATTCCCGGAAGTTCGGTGCGAGCGATGACGGTGTGTGGCTCAACAATTTGTCCTTTGGTGACGAGAACTTCGCCCTTCAAGGGTAATCGTCGCGTCTTTTGAACGACATGGTCGGCGCTTACCGTCAGACCTGGCGTGTAGGCGGTGCCCATTTCGTCGCGAGTATATCCGATGGCACGCTGCCCCTTGGATAACGGAACGTTAACAGGGCTGCGTCGGTAGCATCCTCCCGCCGCCGCCCTGTAAGATTACTTGCGGTCGAGGCGAAGGTCGCTCAACGTGATTTCGAACGCTCGGACGGTTCCGCGCTCGCTCACGTACACGCGTCGAGACGATGGAACGAGAACACCGTTTCGATCTTTATAGGTGTCGACAATCGTCTCAGTGCGCTTGAGCGCCCCGGATGCGGCATCGAAGTACGAAACGACCATTGCCTTTGGCAGGTTCTTGCCGTTCGTTAGCTTCTCGACATCCACCACGCTGACGATGAGCCGCGTGTCGCCGAGGGTTCGGTCCACCTCGACAATAGAACCCCCGTTCACTCGATACATGCTGTTCATCGCATCGTTGAGGGCGATCTGCTTACCGATGAGGTTATCCTTACCTGTCCATGTGAGGTTGTGTTTGCCGTCTCCTTGTTCAAAGTCGCTCGGCAGGCGGTGCTGGATCAGGCTCTCGACGCGGCGCTGATAGTCCTCCGCGCGCTCGCCCGTTCCGGCGACGGATACTTCCAGCCCTTCTGCCTTCGTCCATGCGATGGAGCCGCTCAGGTCGCCTTCGTGGTCAGTGATGACGAACTTAGCATAGAGTGCCGACAAGTCGCTCGGCAGAACATAACGCGCCTCCGCCGCATGCTTCAGCGCCTCGCGCGCGGTAAGCGTGCCTGGCGCATAGGTCATGCCGCTTTGCAACGCCAGTAGGGTCGGAATGTGGGTTGCGATGTTCGTTTCAATCATTCGTTCGTACTCCTTATAGTTTCTTGATCGGTAGAGCCGAGTTCGGAAGGATGCGGCTCTGGTTCATCGGCGGTCCGGGCGTTCGGTCCGGACGGGATTTCCGGCATGGGAGGGTCCTGCGCGCGCTGCAAACTCAAAGCGAGCAGCCCAAGGGTTAACACGCAGATCACGGCCGCGCCAATCAGTTTTCTCGCTCGGCTGTCCATATCTCCTCCTGCGCGATTTGCTCAATTGTGAGCAATTTCACGTGTCCGTCGGCAAATAGAACCGCTGCGAAGCGATTCCTGAATCGCGGCCACACGTGCCCGTAGCTCAGGCCGTTCAGCGGCGGAACGCCCGCCCACTGATCCGGCGGATACAGGCGATAGTAGCCGGTGGGTAGGCTGTCCTCGCCGGTGCCCCAGTAGCTGCTCGCCAGGAGCAACGTATCGGATGGGTCTTCGAGCGAGCTGTCCTTGATCGGCACAAACGTCCCCCGCTCGACGCCTGGTGGCGAGAACGTCAACGAGTTGTATCCCCAACTGGGAACTAGCCCAAACAGGTAGCCCCAGAAGCGCTCCGTCGCACGCCTGCCGCGGAAGTGCTGTCCTTCAACGTCCGCAGGCGAGAAGAAGATGTCGAGCGACGAAGTGTAGTCGCTAAGGATCCACGGCCAACGGAACACGCCGAAGTTATCCGGCCTTGTCTGTCCACCGGGACCAATCCAGTAGAGGGGAACGTACGCAGAGTCGTAGTCCTGCCGGTACATGTCGAAGGCAACGCTCAGTTGGCGCAGCCCAGACAGCTCGCCAGACTGCTTCGCCGATACCTTCGCTTGCGCGAAGACGGGGAACAGGATGGCGGCGAGCACCGAAATTATCGAGATCACGACGAGAAGCTCAACGAGCGTGAACGCCCCCGCCCCTCGCCTGAAGGTTACTTGATATGCTTTTGATCGGTGTCTTCCCATTGTGAAGATGCCTCCTCTGGGGCGGTTGTCTTCCGAACTTCGTTCGACGTGTAGTTGGAAGAAGCTGCCCTTTTGTATTGGTCGTCCGCTTTCTACCACTATCTGGACGAAGATGTCAAGATGGTGATTGCCTTCGTCGCGGCGCCCCATTGTGGATTCAGTACACTCAAAGCGATGACCGCTCCGTCCAGGATCGTAGTGCTTGGGGCAGGCAGCCTGCGGTGCGCCCCGGAGGTCCTCGCATCGCTCGTCCAAGCCGACTTGCCGCAAGAGTCGGCTGTGTGGCTCCAAGACGAGCATGCGGAGGCGCTTGACCTTGCCGAGCGGCTCGCGCACCGCCTGGTAACCGAGTCAAACCTCCTGCTTCGGGTCGTCGCCACACCCGATCCGGCCGAGGCGCTCGAAGGCGCCGAGACCATCATCCTGTGCGTTGGCGGCGGGCTTCGAGAGCGGGAAGGCTGGTTCGCCATCGAAGGTGACGAAGAGGCGGTTGAGCTCCTGAGGCTGGAGCGCATCCGTCGGGTCATGGCCACGTTGCAATCGCGACTCGAGAGCCTCGCCGAGGGGGTTACGGTCATCAACCTCGCCCGCCCGACGGCGCAGTCGGGACGGTTCCTCCCGCGCCCAGCCATTCACCTCGATTGGCCGGAGCCGCTCCCGGGGGAACAGCGCGTGCCCCGCGCGCACCAGATGCTCCGCTGGGCGCGAGGGGAGGACCCGATGTTCGACCTTCTCGAGCGCGTCCGTAACAGCCCCCTCGTTATCGCTCTACGCTACGGTGAACCTATGGCAACGAACCTTTACGACCCCGACGCGGCGACAGAGTTGGCGGTGCGGCTGCAGGGCGTGGGCGCGGGCCTGCTCCGCCTCCTGCCCGAGATGTAGCGCGGCGCCAGTGGTACCCACGGCAGGGACTGCCAGCGGGCGGCTAACTATTTCCGGAACTCTAAGATGGTCCGCCAAGTGCTGTAGCGCTGCGCATCGAACAGGAAGGACACGAAGCAGACGAAGATTGCCACGACGGCAATGAACCTCGCGATGGCGAGCGCTGCCTCAGCCGCGTCGCTCGCGGGGTCGTCAACCGAGAGGCTCGCCGCCAGGCGCGGCAGATACAGCGCCTGGAACAGCGTAAACAGCAGCAACGCAGCGATGGACATCAAAGCCCAGAACGCGTACGCCGTCTGCTCGTCAATGAAGAAGAACGTGTAGTCCAGCCAAAGGAACGACACTTGCTCCTGCCGCAAGATGAGGTCAATCGGCAGCCAAATCGCCCAGAGGATGATCAACAAGTTGAAGGCCGCGAGGCTCCAGCCAACGAAGAACAGCCTTCTTGCGCGTCGTTGAGCAAGGTGCGCATTACTCGCCATGTTTTCTGAAGACGAGCGTGACATTGTGCCCTCCGAACCCGAATGAGTTCTTGATCGCCACTTTGACATCCGCTTTTCGCGCCTGATTGGGAACGTAGTCAAGGTCGCAGTCCGGGTCGGGCGTTTCGTAGTTGATTGTCGGCGGCACGATTCCATTGCGCAATGTCAAAACGACTGCGATCGACTCGAGCGCCCCCGCGGCACCGAGAGTGTGCCCGATCATGGACTTCGTACTGCTGACCAGCAGTCGGTCTGCGTGCGCGCCGAAAGCCTTGCGTATCGCCGCGGTCTCGACCCGGTCGTTATAGGCGGTGCTGGTGCCGTGGGCGTTCACGTAGTCAACGTCCCCGGGCTCGATGCCCGCGCTTTGAAGAGCGAGCAACATTGAACGCCTTGCACCATCGGCTTCGGGATCGGGCTGCGTGATGTGGAAGGCGTCAGCCGTCTGGGCGTAGCCGACGACTTCGGCGAGGATCCTGGCGTTCCGGGCCAAGGCATGTTCCCGGCTTTCGAGAATCAGCACGCCCGCGCCCTCACCCATCACGAAGCCGTCGCGATTCTTGTCAAACGGTCGGCTGGCATGCTCAGGATCGTCGTTTCGTGTGCTGAGCGCCTTCGCTGCGCAGAAGCCGGCAACTCCGATCGGCGTGATCGGCGCTTCAGTCCCGCCGCAAACCATGACGTCCGCCTCGCCGCGCGCGATGATATGCGCCGCGTCGCCGATGGCGTTTGCGCCGGTGCTACACGCTGTAACCACGCAACTGTTGGGGCCCTTCAGTTGGTGCCGAATCGAGATCCAGCCGCTTGCCATGTCTGGAATCATAAAGGGAACGAGAAACGGAGAAACCCGTCCTGGCCCACCCTGCAGTTGTCGCTCGTATTGCTCGCCGAGGATGTCGAGGCCACCGATGCCCGAGCCGACGAGAACGCCGACCCGACCTCGGTCCGTGGCGTCAAGGTTGAGGCAGGCGTTTTGAATCGCCATCTCGGTAGCGGCCGTCGCGAATTGGAGAAACCGCGACAGGCGCCGCGCATCCTTCCTCTCCATATACCGTTCGGGCTCGAAGTCTCGAACCTCGGCAGCGATCCTGCAGGAGTAGTCGCTTGCGTCGAGATACGTGATCGGGCTGACGCAACTCTTGCCGTTCACGAGGTTTTGCCAGAACTCTTCGAGCGAGTTGCCGGCAGGCGAAACTACGCCCATCCCCGTGATGACGACCGCTCCCGGTGCAAGTGGACCCGCGTCAGGCATTGGCAATCACATGAGGGGTCAGACGGGTTCCTTCACCTTGGATGCGATGAGGCGGACAAGGTCGCCGACGGTTTTCAGGCTGTCCAGTTCGTCGTCGGGAATCTCGGTATCAAAAGCCTCTTCCAACCCCATGACGACCTCAACCTTCTCGAGCGAGTCGGCGAGTAGGTCTTCGTCAAAACGCGATTCGAGCGTTATCATGTCCGCGTTTACGTCAACGCGTTCGGCAATGATCTCGCAAGTCTTCTTGAAGATCTCGTCTTGGTGCATCGTCGCTCCTTCGACGCCTACTACGCGCCGGCTTTCTCTTTGAGTTTCGACTCGATAAACTGAACGGCGTCGCCAACCGTCTTGATCTGGTCAACCTCATCGTCCGGTATCTCGATGTTGAAGGCTTCTTCCAAAGCCATGACGATCTCCACCACTTCCAGCGAGTCGGCGCCCAGGTCCTGAACGAAGGTGGACTCCTCGGTGATCTCCTCCTCCCTCACGTCCAGTTGCTCGACGACCGCTTTTTTGACTTTCTCAAAGATTTCGTTTCGGTCCATGCTTCTCACCTGTTGTACCCTCGGTCAGAGGGTCAAGCCGCCGTCAACAACGACGGTCTGCCCGGTTATATACCCGGAATCGTCGCTCGCGAGGAACCGAACCACCCTCGCAACGTCCTCCGGCATCCCCAATCTGCCGAGGGGAGCCGAGCTCAAAACGTGCTCCCGCACCTCCGCCGGCAGGTTCTCGGTCATATCAGTCTCGATAAAGCCCGGTGCGACGGCATTGCAGGTGATCCCCCGGCTGCCCAACTCCTTCGCCACGGACCTTGTGAAGCCGACCAACCCCGCCTTGCTGGCAGCGTAGTTCACCTGGCCGGCCTGCCCGCTCAGTCCAACGATGCTTGAGATGTTGACGATCCGCCCCCAGCGCTCCCTGATCATTGGGCGCGAGCAGGCCTTCGTGAACACAAACGCCGCCCGCAGGTTTACGTTCATCACCTCGTCCCACGCCTCGACCGACATCCGCATCAGGAGCGCGTCCCGTGCGACGCCCGCGTTGTTCACCAGAATGTGAACCGTGCCGAATCGGTCGACGACCCCCTGAACAGTCGCCTCGATCGCTGAAACGTCGGCGTTGTCGCAGGCAAAGTCCGCCGCTCGATTCTCGCCAATCTCCGCGACGAGCGAGGAACAGCCTCCTTGCTTCGATGACAGGCAAGCCACCGACGCGCCCGCTCCCGCCAGTTCGCGCGCAATGGCCCTGCCGATTCCTCGGCTCGCGCCAGTAACGATCGCCACACGACCCTCTAAACTCATCCCCGGCCCACCACTGCTAGGCGGTCGCAAAACTCCTCCAACGTCTCAGGCGACTCGACCGCGAGCGCCTCGGCGTCGGCCATCACTCGGCGAACCAGCCCGCAGAGAACCGAGCCCGCTCCGAACTCCACGAACAACTTCGCGCCGGCCTTGTTCATCGCTGTAACAGACGCGGTCCAACGAACCGGCTCAGCCAGTTGACGGGTGAGAAGGTCATGCCAATCGGCGGGGTCCTCGACCGGCTGAGCGAGCACATTGCTTACGACCGAAAACGCCCCCAACCGGAACTCGGTCTGTCGAAGCGCCTGCGACATCGCCTCCGCCGCTTCCCGCATCAGGGGCGAGTGGAACGCGCCGCTTACGTTTAACGGCAAACATCGCTTCGCTCCAGCCTCCTTCAGCCGCTCGCATGCTCTTTCGACAGATGCGACCGCCCCCGAGATCACCACCTGCCCAGGCGAGTTGTAGTTGGCTGCGACCACCGGCGCATCCTGAGTTGAGACCTCGGCGCACACGCGCTCGACCGCCTCATCATCCAGACCAAGGACAGCCGCCATCGTTCCCGGCGCGAGCCTGCCTGCGCGCGCCATCAGGTCTCCCCGCCGTTGAACCAGGCGCGCAGCGTCGCCGATTTCGAGCGCGCCGGAGGCAGCAAGCGCAGCATATTCGCCGACGCTATGTCCTGCTCCGACCAGCGGCGCAAAGCCGCTTTGCTCCTTCGCTGCGCGAAAGGCAGCGACCGATGCGGTGAACAGCGCCAGTTGCGCGTTCTCCGTTTGACGCAGTGTTTCGGCGTCCGCCTCCCAGCACACGGCGCGCACGTCCTTTCCAGTTGCCTCGGAAACGAGGTCGAAAACCTCACTCGCCGAGGCGTGCGACTCCGCCAGCGCCTTGCCCATACCGGGCTGCTGGCTTCCCTGGCCGGGGAACATGGCTGCGATAGCAAGCGACCCCATCTCGCTGGACTTTTACCCTACGCGTAGCAAATGTCCTCAGGAGAGAGGGTCCTTAGCCCGGTCTTGCCAGAGCCCATTCCGTGTCGCAGGCGTTCCCGGTTATACATGTCGGGTAACGGTGGCCGACGGAACGGCTTCACGCAGCGTAAGCCCAGACACAGTCATCAAACCTCGTGCACGGGGAAGTGCGCGGTGAGGGAGCGGACATCGTGCCTCACCTTGTTCAACTCCGCCTCGTCTTCGTGCCCGCGCAACGCGCGAGCGATGTAGGACGCAACCAGCGCCATCTCCGGCCCCTTCATTCCGCGCGTCGTTACCGCCGGCGTGCCCAATCGTAGGCCGCTCGTCACAAAGGGCGATTCGGGGTCGAACGGAATCGTGTTCTTGTTCGTGGTGATGCCGACCGAATCGAGCACCGCCTGCGCCTCCTTGCCCGTGATGCCGAACGGGCGCAGGTCAATCAGCATCAGGTGACTGTCCGTGCCCCCGCTCACCACGCGGAAGCCCTCGGCTGTCATCGCAGCAGCGAGCTCGCGGGCGTTTGCCTTCACCTGCTTCTGGTATTCCTTGAAGGCGGGTTGCATCGCCTCGTGGAAGCAGACCGCCTTGCCGGCGATCTGGTGCATCAGAGGACCTCCTTGCAGACCAGGAAAGACCGTTTTGTTAATCTTTTTACCGATTTCTTCATCGTTGCTGAGGATGAGGCCACCCCGCGGGCCGCGCAGAGTCTTGTGCGTTGTGCTCGTAACGATGTGCGCATGCGCGATCGGACTGGGATACTCGCCCGCTGCGATGAGACCTGCAGGATGCGCGATATCGGCCAGCAGCATCGCGCCGACTGAATCGGCGATCGCACGGAACCGCGCATAGTCGATCTCGCGCGCATACGCCGTTGCTCCGCAAACGATCATCTTCGGCTTGTGTTCGTTTGCAAGGCGCTCGAGTTCGTCGTAGTCGATCAGCTCGTCGCTTTGGCGCACGCCATAGGGAACGACCTGATACAGGGTGCCGCTGAAGTTGACCGGGCTGCCGTGAGTCAGGTGGCCGCCGTCCGAGAGGTTCATCGCAAGGATGCGTTCGCCCGGCTGGAGGAACGCAAAGTACGCCGCCATGTTCGCGTTTGCGCCTGAGTGCGGCTGCACGTTCGCCCACGCCGCGCCGAACAGGCTGCAGGCGCGCTCAATGGCGAGCGCCTCGACCTCGTCCATGTACTCGCAGCCGCCGTAGTACCGTTTGCCCGGATAGCCCTCGGCGTACTTGTCCGTCATCACGCTGCCGACGGCTTCGCGCACGGCGCGGCTGGTGATGTTCTCGCTTGCGATCAATTCAAGGTTCTGCTCCTGCCTCGTTTCCTCCTTTCGGATGATGGTGGAGACCTCGGGGTCTACCTGTGCGAGGATGTGCGTCCGCTGGGCGAGCACGTTCGGGTCGTTGATCTTCAGCGCCATGTGCGGATTATGGACGCAGCGGGTGCAGCCTGATGCCGATTCGCCATTAGCGAGCATGTTGCGGACGGTAAGCGGAGCGGCGAAGAGACCCCACCCCAGCCCTCCCCGCACGCGGGGAGGGTGCGGAAGGTGTGAGCGTCGCGCGACCCTCGCGCCGAGCCTTGGGAACCGTCTCCACGGCGCACCGCTAGGGACTGGCGGTGTCATGCATACGGAATCGTCATCATGCAGGGAAGACCCCCGCGACGGTGGCATCCTGTCCTTCTCGCTTACCGCGGTGCCCGCGGCCCAGGGCGCTGATCAGCCGACGGCACGTCCTGCTAGCCCCATCCCTGCATGGGCTCCCTGCGTGGTAGATCAGGTTCCCTCTGCTGGCGCCCATGGTCAGGCTCGGGCCTGCTGAAGCGACGCCAAGCGTCGCGGAGGGAGGCATTGCCTGGCCCGCTGCGTTGTCCTTGCCCACGCTCAGCCCGAGCACTCCGAAGTCATACGCAGACAGCGAAGCCCTGCTGCCGCTGACGTGCTCCAGCCTCGCCCACGTACTCTGCGGGTTCGCCATCAACCAGACGAGGTTAGGGTTAGATCCAGGACTTGCAGGATCGCGCAGACGGCGACCACCGCTATTACGCTACGCAGTCTTCGCTCGAGCAGTGCGACTTGTTCTTCCAATGTTGTAGTACTGTTGTCAACGATAAGTTACTCCTATATTTTGGATATCAGATTCCTCAAAAGGCGTTGGACTGAATGCCAGGTATAGGCTTGCAGGAAGCTTAGCCGCGCCGCCGATGTACACCACGATGCCCCCGTCTGAGTCGGTCGAAATGATGATCAGGCGGCGATTAAAGTCCGCGCCGGTGGTCAAGACTGCACTACGATTCTCGGCGTCGAGCAAGAAACTGCGCCGCCCTCAAAATGCTGGACACACCGGCGGGCGGCGGATCGCCCGAGTGGCGCCAGTAGCTCACGTGCTGCCACGGCATTACAAGTGCCTCCGATTACGGCGCAGGGCTAAGGCCCCTAGCCCACCTGCGAGAAGTACCGCCGCGGAGGGTTCGGGTACCACCCCGACGTAGTCCACGAACAACTGTGTATAGGCTGGTAGCGGCGTACCCCGAAAGAACAAGCTAACATACCTCGCATCCGCGCTCGTACCGCTGCCCTGAAGGATGTTCCGGCCATCGAAGTACGCCCTGAACTGGTTTGCCTCTCTGGAGATGC
>PSLA01000017.1:5443-49562 GCA_040289295.1 Armatimonadota bacterium | reverse complement strand
TTCGCCTCGGCGCCTGAGGCTCCCGCCCCGGTCGTTGTCTCTGGTAGACACCGGAGCGGCCGATTATCTGAGCCGAACCACACGCACCAACAACAGACGAATCCGACCGGAGAAGCAGCGGACCAACCCTCTGCATTTCGTCGTCATCGGTTCGTATATGCAAAACAGTTGCCATGATTGCAAGGACTAGTGCTGGCGTGCTACAATCGGCGCATGCGTGTCGCATGCATTAACGTAGGAACGAAGTACGATGATGTTTACGTACAAAGATTGTATAACATGTGCCTACGCCACCTGCCGAGAGAATTCAGCTTCACATGTTTCACAGATCGAAGACGAGATTTGAACCCTGCTATCGAACAAAGAGACTGCACGACATGGAACCTCGAAGGTTGGTGGACAAAACTCAGACTCTTCGACAAGAATGTGTTGAACGAAGAATTCCTGTTTCTTGATCTGGACAACGTCATCGTCAGGGATCTTGGGCCGCTGTGCGACTTCGCGACGGCGTCCAAAGATGCCTCCATCATCGGCATGCGCGACTTCCACTATGATACGTTTGGCTCAACCGCGATGCTCGTTCGCCCGGACGACATCACCCACGGCATATGGGAGGCCTTTGCGAAGGGAGAGGGATTTGAGAACTTAGAGAACCTAGGACGCAAATACGGTGACCAAGACTACATTGATGAGTACGTGCGAAGTAGACGCATCGAGGCGCATATCTCATTTTGGCCGGATGAGTGGTTCCTCTCCTACAAGGCTCTTCGCAAACGGCATGCTGCCGACCCCAGCGCAGCGCGAGACGCCATTGAACAAGCGCTCATGATTGTGTTCCACGGTAAACCGAAACAGCACCAGCTGTTGAATCGCTGGTCGAATTTGTACTTACTTGCCTTCCAGAAGCCTCTCCGTTTGTTCTCGTATTGGAGGTTCTTGGAACGGGAGGTCCGCCAGTGGTGGCAATAGTCTGACCGACGCAGCCGTCCGACCGAAGTAGCCTTGTCGCCCGGAAGGGCGACAAGCATTTGAGTCGTAACGCTTGCCGAGTAAACTACCCGCCATGGAGCCGTTCGTTTCTCACACGGGTCGCATCGCCGTTCTCAACGAAGACGACGTAGACACCGACCGCATCATCCCCGCGCGATTCCTCACCCTCGTCACGCGCTCCGGATACGGCGAGCTGCTTTTCAAGGATGTCCGAAGCGAAAGCTTCTCCCTCGACCAACCGGAGGCGCAAGGGGCAAGTATCCTCGTCGTTGGCAGCAACTTCGGCTGTGGCAGCAGCCGGGAGCACGCGGTGTGGGCGATTCAACAAGCGGGTTTCAAAGCGGTCATCGGACGCCGGACCGTTCAAACAACAGGTTTCAGCGATATTTTTAGACAGAACGCCGTCAACAACGGTCTGCTGCTGATCGAACTGCCCGAGCAGCACCACTGCAGGTTCGTCGAGGCGGGCAGCGGAGCGACTGCCGAGATTGACCTGCCCTCGCAGACCGTCCACCTCGGCGACTGGAGCGCGCAATTCGAAATCAATGAAGCGACGAAGGAGGCTCTGCTGAAGGGGCTGGACCTGATCGGCACCACGCTCCTGCACGAAGACGCAATCACCCGCTATGAGACCGACCGCGGTCCGTGGGTACCGCCAAGCGCCAAATAGTGTCCGAGCTTCGACACCATCCGTTTCTGCAAGAATGGGTGATAACCGCCACACATCGCCAGGAGCGGACCTTCCTGCCCTCTGAGGACCAGTGCCCCTTTTGCCCTCGTCCCAACGATCCAAACGCCGAAGTACCAGTTGCGGACTACGAATTAGCTGTTATCGAGAATCGCTTCCCTTCACTGTGCACTCCACCGCCGACGCCGACCGTGGAGGGCAGCGCAATCTCGAAAGTCCGTCCTTCGGCAGGCAAGTGCGAGGTGGTGCTCTACACGCCACAACACGACGCCACCCTCTCCGACCTGAGCGTACGACATCTGCGCAAGTTGGTGCGCGTTTGGGCGGATCGCTACGCCGAGTTGAGCTCGCTGCCCGAGGTGGAGTACGTCTACATCTTCGAAAACAAGGGCAAGGAGGTTGGCGTAACGCTCACGCACCCCCACGGCCAAATCTACGCCTTCCCATTCGTGCCGCAACTGATCCAGAGACGCCATGAGGTGATGCGGAAGAACCCTGAAATCGTGCGCGAGTGGCTTCGGTTCGAAACAGAGGACGGCAAAAGGGTGGTATGGAGGAACGAAGAGTGGCTGTTAGTCGTGCCGTTCTTTGCGCGCTATCCCTACGAGATTCACGTTCTCCCGGAGCGCCCAGTGGCGAACCTTGCCGAGGCAATCGACAGCCAACTCAACGACCTGGCCGAGGCGCTCCGGGTCGCGTCACGAAAACTCGACGCGTTGTTCGGGTTCTCAATGCCGTACATCCTGAGCCTGTACCAGCACAAGGCGCCGTGGTCCACGCTCACGGTCGAAATTATCCCTCCCTATCGGACGGCTAACAAGCTGAAATACCTCGCAGGTAGCGAGGCGGGATGTGGAGTGTTTATCAACGATACGCTGCCCGAGGAAACTGCCGCCGAACTGCGCGCGGCCCCTCACGAGTAATCGCAACCTGATCTTCTTACCTGGTTCGTCCCCGCCTCCCTCTGGAAGAACCCCTTGGGCGCCAATATCAACGGTGGCTGCGCCAGGGTTGTGGGTCGGTGTTCCAGTCGCCGCAGAAGGGCTGTTTTATGAAAAGATTTGGGGGCATTCTTTTACTTTTGTCCGTTGGGACGGCGGCTGCGTACGCGTCTGGGACGGCGTCGTCGGTCAGCCTTGGAATGCTTGACGCGACGGCGCGCGAGTCGCTGGTGGCCGCGTGGGAGGCCGAGGCACGCGGCGATTCCGCCAAGGCGGCGCGTCTGGCTCTGCTCGTCGCCACGCCGCAGACTGTCAGAGTCCGTGTCGTCCATGAGGATCGGATGGGCGGAGAAGAATTCAACGCCTTGCTCGAGGACGCACTCGCCGAGTGGGAAGCGGCAAACGTCTCGTTCGTGCTCACGGAATCGGCGTGCTTGGAGCCACATCTAACGATTGTGTTCCGTAAACGGGTGCAGGGTGTGCGCGGCCCAATTGCGGGCAAAACGACGTCGCATCGGACGGTCACTGCCGACGGTGCGCTCTCCGTTCGGACGACAATCGAAATTGCCACGCGGTCACCCTTCGGATGTCGCCTCAGCGAAAGCGCCATTCGGAAGACGATCCTCCACGAGGTGGGTCACTTCATGGGGCTGCGCGATGTGAGCGACCCTCGGGATGTGATGGGCCCGATCCTCCTCGGCGGCTCCAACGACGCGCGGCTCGAGGAGCGACACATGCAAGCGATTCTACAGCTGAACACCGAGGTGTCACGTTTGACACGCTTGTCGCCATCGCCGATTGTAGAAGATCCTGCGTACAGGCGTCCCGTGGTTTTCATCTTCCCGTCGTAGCGACCTTCACTCGCCCCGCGGGAACTCCGGGTGTTGTCGGTACGTCCAGATCTGCCCCGTGTGGTAACCCGCGTGCTGCGCCATGCGCCATAGTGCCTGCCTTCCCGTGATGCTATTACCAAGCGGAGCACGGAACTGACGCTGCAACTGCTCCTCGCTTGGGTGCGACACGGCACGCTTGGCGATTGCGCCGGAACGCTCAAGCAAAGACGAGACGAACGAGTGCGTGAGTTCCTCCTCCGCGTAGGGGAAAGGTTCGTCCTCCTCAATGAACGATGCGATGACCGCTCGATCAAGGCGTGCGTCCTCGTCGTTGCCGCCCGGTTCAATTCCTAAAATGCGCGAGCCCAGGTAGTGCTCGGCACCTGCGACGTGCGCCAGGATCTTGGCGATGCTGTGCGCACCTGGCCACGGCGTCCAGTGCAGTTGCTGTTCACGTAAGTCTTCCCACGCACCTGCGAGGCGCTCACGGGTGAACAGCCAGACTTCTCCGAACTCAGTCACGCAGATGATTCTATCGCATCACTGCACCAGTGGAGTGGGATGGTTGACCTCGACGCGGCGGATGACGAACGGTACCTTGCCTTGCTTCCCTCGCTCCAGTTGGTCGACCACCTCGACAGCAACCTCCATCTCTGGCGGCAGCTTCGACGCCGCATTTGCCAGAAGCTGCTCAACTTCTGCGTCGGAAAACTCCGGCTTTGGCACAACCAGAATCTTCACCCTCGTTAGGGTCTCTTGAATCACTTGGGAGCGAATGATATTTTCGACGCCCCGCGGGATGTGGTCAATTCCAGTAATGCGCGCGCCGTGGGGGCCGACCAAGTAGTCACCCGAGCGCCCGAGCACTCCAGAGAAAGGCGCGCAACCGTAGCGGATGGCCTCCAACTCTCCCGGCAGCAGCGCCTTTGGCAATCGTACGAGATCGCCAGTTCGATATCGAACCAGAGGCATCTTCGAGTTCCAAAGATTAGTCCCGACGATTTCGTACAGTCTGTAGTCCCCGTCTTCGCCCGCAGGTAGCAATTCCACATAAGCGTAGGTGGGCATAAAGTGATAGACATTTGGCTCGAATGCAACAGCAAATGCCACTCGTTCTGCCTGCCCATAATAGTCCACCACCCGCGCCCCAAGTACCTCATTCGCGAGGCGCCAGGTTGTCGCTGATAGCACCTCCGAGGAAGTGACCACCAGTGGGATCCTCAGCGGAAGACCAGCGCTCCGCAACAACTCGCACAGCGATTCCAGCACGCTGGGATAGGCCGCGAGGCAGTCGGGCGCGTACCGCCTTAGCGCCTCCCAAAAGTGAGGAATCGTTTGTCGGTTCAGATGGTTGGATGAGAAGATAAGCCTCTTGCCCGCGTTAGCTTCCTGCCAAAACGGAGGATCGCGGTCGCTTGGGTCCTTGATGTCGTCGCCCCGAAGTACAGCGACACGTGCGGTTATTGGGTCTATGCCGCACCGCCGGAATAACTCATCAAGCCGAACCTGCTCGTTTACGACGTTTTGCAGAGAGCGCCACAACCTGAGCGGGGTTCCGGACGTTCCGGTTGTCGCCGCTGAGAAGCCCAACCACGTCGGCCCGCAGATAAACGACTTCGGCTGGTCGCGCACCAACTCCCGCTCCAGGAACGGCCACTCCGTGATCCCTTTGCCAGCATAGGGCCGTCCGTAACGAGTCCTTCCCGCGACGTTCAAGATCGCGCGAAGACGACGCCCCGCGAAAGCGCGTCTATCTTCAAGCGTGGCTTCGTCGAGACGCTCAACGAGCGCCGCCATCCTTCCATAGAACAACGGGTTCCGCCGAACCAAGGCGTCACCCATCGCCGTTCTCTTTAGCCTGCCTGCAAAATTCTTCATTCCCTACGCCGTTGGAGCGTTTTAAGATAGATGTCCTCAAGGCGCGCCCAGTAGCGCGCGATGTCGAAATGTGCTGCAGTGGCGCGCGCGGCGGCTCCCATCCGAAGGCGTAACGGCTCGTCCTGCACCAGCCGCTCGATGGCGTCTCTGATAGCCCTCTCGTCGGTTGGCGAGACTAAGAACCCGTTCTCCCCGTGTCGCACCACTTCAGGGATGCCGCCGAGCGGCGACGTGACAACGGGTAGTCCCCACGCCAGTGCCTCGAGAAGGCTCATTGGCATCCCCTCGGCCTTGGACGGCAACACGAACACGTCGCCAGCAGCAAGGATTTCGTCTCGCCGCTCGGGTGAGACCCAATCTTCGATCACTGCCTGGCACTGAAGACCGAGAGACTCCGCCGCCATGCGCACTTGCTGCACTTCGCCATCGCCCGCCATCAAAAGGCGGACATTCTGCCGCAGTGTACCCGATAGTAGGGCAACTGCACTCAGGATTCTTGCCGGGCCCTTGTTTTCGTCCATCCGACCGAGGAACACCAGCGTCACCGTAGTGCGATTCCTGCGGTCGGGAAGGACGGCCGGCAGTTGTAGCGGGTTCGGTAACGCGATGACTTGCTCGGCAGGCAGACCGGTTAGTTTGAGGTAGTACTCCCGCCAGCCTTCCGACAGAACGATCAAGGTGTCTGCTCGCCGAAGAGTCTTGAGGAACCACCGTCGCTGCCAAGCGGGCACGGAAGCCAAGTAGTCTGGAAAGCCACCGGCGTGTGCGTGAAGAACGACCGGCTTCCGGAACAGCTTAGTCAGGGGGACGCAAAGTGACTTGCGCCATAGGCTCCCTTGGACGGAGAAGTGCATGTGCACGACGTCAACCCTCGTTGTGAGGAGCACGAAGAGGAAACGGAAATAAGCCAACACGAAGTAGAGCACCTTTCCCAGGTTGCTGGTCTGAGCGCTGGTAGTGAGCAGGCGGATCCGGACACCGTCGGGGACGTGTCCTACAATGAGCCGCTCGACGGCGGAGACCCCGCCCTGCACGTCCAGGGCCGGGCCGAGCATGAGCACTTGGAGCGGTGGAGACTTACTTCGGTGCGTCATATCACTTAGGATCGGGCGGGCAGCGGAAGGGATGTTCGCGAGACGCTCACGCTCCCTCGGTTTGACCTAGGCGGCTTGGGCTTTCGATGTGGCCCTTCCAGCCGAAGTGCGGTTCGAAGTCGAATGTCTCTCGCATCTCCTGCAAATTTCCGTTCCACGCGGCATTGTTGGAAACGCAACGAATGTCTTCTCGGCGTATGTTGCTGATCGGAAAGCCTCGTGACAAGCGGGCGTTCTTCAGAATGCGTATCTTCTCCGCATCGAAGCCCATCAGCGACGCGCAGGTCGTGTCCACAGCGACGGGGTCGGTTCCGGCGACGCAAACGCCGCACGCTTTCGCCTTTGGAGCGAGCGGCCCATTGCCTTCCCCGGCGATGAACCCATCCACGATGCAAAGAAACCTTCGCTGCGGAACGTCCTGGAGCACTCCGTTTTTATCGGCGTAGATCCAGCACTTCAGAACGTCATACACGGTCCTCCAAATGGTGTCGTTACCATACCAGTTACCCGACCGAATTGCATCCCGATTGGTATCGCCGAACACGGCTATGCCTGCACGCTTCAAGACGACACCGACGCGCGCGCCAAAGCGTCCAGCCTTCTTCAGCATCCGTTTGGTGATCGCAACGACGCGTTGCTCGGCCTTACGCTTCAGAGTATCTTCGGCAAACTGGTCCCCTCCTTCAGACGGGACCCCTTCCGTGTGGTGGGGCAGCCAGTTCTTCTCGCCGTTGATGCCGATGACGCTCTTGATCCAAACTGTGATGCCGCTCTTCTTGTGTGTTTTCAGCTTGGGAACGTTGATGACGACGTCGGCTGCAAGAAACGTGTTGGCGATGAGGTACTGATGTCTGCCTGGCATGTGGTGGCGGTTGGTGTCCGACACGTCGTACTCCGCGCCGTACAGTCGCCCTATGCGCTCGCGAACCGTCTCGAACTCGCTATGCTCGCCCAAGTCTATGAGCGAATATCCCATCGGATCGCCGGGGCAAGTGTACCGCTCGACAACGACGCCTAACTCCTTGCGCACAGCCTGCTGCCTTACGTCATACACCTTAACCTCGAAGTCCGGGGCGACCTGACGATAAAACGCAAGCAACTCGTCGAAGGCGAACGCCTTCCACAGGCCCCGCCAGTCTGCATCGTTCTGCGGAGAGTCGGCGATGATGACGCCCCCCTTCCCTCGCTTAGCAAGATACACATAGTCGACAATCGCTCGGATGATCGAGCCATGGGTTATCAACGCTTCTGTCCCCTCCTCGGGAAACTCGTGAAAGTTCCGAACCATGTTGGGCTTGATTACAACCATGTCGTCAGGGCGGAGAATCTCGCCAAGCGGGTTCCAATCTGACGTACCGTAACGCCCCGCATCGAGGCCCAGAAGGCGTAGGGTCTCGCGAACCGCCTCGTAGGCCGCATTCGCTTCGCTGCTCACGTGCTCGCCGAATGGGTATTCCGGATAGGCGTGGTCCGGGTGATACGGCGGCGTCCGCGGGTAGCCTATCTTTCGCCGTGTCTGATAAACAGCGACCGTCTCTGGCGCAAGCACGGCTCACGATTTTACCCTTCGCCGCCAACATCCGACGACGCGGGGCTCTACTTCCCCACAAGAGAGCGAAGGAAGAACAGCAGGTTAGCGGGTCGCTCAGCCAGTCGGCGGGTGAAGTAGGGATACCAGCGCTCGCCGTACGGAACGTACACACGCACCAGATAGCCCCGGCGCAGTAGATAACGTTGAACGTCGCGTCGAATGCCGTAGAGCAGTTGAAATTCGAAGCGCGAGCGCCCGACTCCCTCCTGTTTGGCGTGCTCGATCAACGCCTCGATCAATCGGGCGTCGTGCGTGCCGAACGCGGGAAAGATGCCGTCGCTGAGCAAGCGCTTTCCGTATCGAAGAAACGCTGCATCGACGTCTCGCTTCGATTGAAAAGCGACTTCGGGCGGCTCGGCGTACGCTCCCTTCACGAGGCGGATGCGAATCCCCTCGCGAATCATATCTTCGAGGTCGCTTTCCGTTCGGTACAACATGCTTTGCAGCACCGTGCCCACGTGCCCCCTGTAGTCGCAGTGCACTTGCCTGACGGCTCGCAGTGTCGCGTCCGTACAGGTGCTGTCCTCCATGTCCACTCGTACGAAGTTACGCGTCTGCGCCGCGATGGCAACAATCCGCCGAAGATTCTCCGTCGCCCTAACCTCGTCGTGCAGCAGCCCAAGTTGTGTCAGTTTGACCGACACGTTCACGTTCTCCGGCATGAATCCTCCGTGCACAGGTAAACCGGCGATGCGCTCCAACAAGCGCGCGTACTCGTCTGTCGCTTTGTCGGCCGTTTGTGCGTCAGTAACGTGCTCGCCCAACAGGTCAAGCGTAACCTTGAATCCCAGAGCCCTCAACTCGGCGGTCACGCCCAGCGCGGAATCCGCCGTTTCGCCCGCGATAAAGCGTCGCACCATACGGCGAGTCAGGCGACTGTTCCGTACGAACCGCTCCACGCTCGGTCTTCCGGCGGTGGAAAGGATGAGGTGCCTCAGGAGCATCAGACGCGCGGATACTACCGCCTGAACCAGGGCGCCCCAGAGGAGCGCTCAGCGCCGCGATAGCGCAGGCGCCAGTGCGCGAACGAACAGCACCGGCTCGGGCAGGAAGGTGAGGCTCGCACCGGGGTAGTACGTCGCGAGGATAAAATCGTACGTCTGCCCGCTCAACGCCCGGCCCTGCGCGCCCGCCTGACACATCCCGACTCCGTGCCCCCATCCCCTGCCACGAATGCGCACACCCTGTTCGGTTGCTTCCACGGAGTCAATCAGCAGGCTTTTGAGGCTGTTCACTCCGACTGCATTGCGAAAAGATGTCCCGCTGACGGTCACCGCGCCCCGCTCGCCTGAAATACGAATCGCGGCAGCACGACCGCTCGCCGTTCGTTTCAAAACCTCGACGCGCATCACGGCGCCGACGCCAGGATACGCGCGAAGCAGAAACTCCCAGGATTGGTTGGGCGACCAAGCTCCGTAGGGCGAGCCGCTCGGGTCTGCGTCGCGCACTGAGCGTAAATACGGCAACGGGACGCCGCCGAACGCCTCCTCGTTGCCCGCCGTCACGCCACCGCTCACGGTGCAGTAGAGCGCCTGGATGGGCTCTCCACCGTAAAGCAGGGCAAGGTTCGCCGTTTCGCGAACGGCGGCGTTAGTTTGTGGGGCTTCAATCCCGATGCCGAGATAACTCTGGCTCGCAGTTGTGTCGTCAAGGTCAAACACGTCGCCCGCTGCCCGTAGGATTCTGGCCATGGCGAAGGTGCGCGCGGCGATCGCCTGCGCCTTCAGCGCCTCGGGATGGAAGGAGGGCGGCATCTCCGCTGGCACGACCCCCATCAGATACGCTTCGAGACCGACCTCGTTCACCACCAGGAGGCGTCGCGTGCCCGGCAGGAGCCGGATTCTGCCCCGGTACGTGCGCCTCGCGCCCGCAGAAACGGTGATGTTCCGACCCAATGGCAGCACCCAAACCTGGTTATATCGCCTGGTTCCAATGCGCAACATGCCTGCTTCGAGGCTCACGGCTATCTGCTCGCCCGGCTTGGTGACGGCGACCGGTTCAGCCTCACCCGGCGCAAATAGTTCGATCCCGTCGTCCGAGGAAAGGGCCACACTCGTTGTGGCCTCGATCCTGTTCAGAAGTACCCGTATAAGTTCGGGCTGCGGAGACGGGTCTTGAGCCGTCAACGGCGCGACAGCAAGCAGTCCCACCACGGCAGCTACCATCTGGGGTATTATAGGCCCGTTGAACGCCGAGGACGACACGACTGTGCCAAGGCTTGACTTGGGCTTGCCTGGTTGCGGTACACTAATAGTTTGCCCCACACGGTGCGCGCGGAGGATTGAATGAAGGAGATCAAGCACGCCTCGAAGCGTACGGAACACGTTCTCGAGGTGCCCAATCTCATCGAACTGCAGCTGAATTCGTACAAACAGTTTCTGGAAGAAGGGTTGCCCGAACTTCTCCAGACCTACTCCCCAATCTGGGACTTCACAAACACGAACTTTATCGAGTTCACGGACTTCTGTCTCGGTGAGCCCAAGTACTCTGTTGACGAGTGCCGCGACAGGGACATGACCTTCGAGGCTCCCTTGAAGGTTCAAGTGCGCGTCGGCGGCAAGGACCGAGAGGTCATCGAGTCGGAGGTGTACTTTGGCGACTTGCCGCTGATGACCGACTGCGGGACGTTCATCGTGAACGGTCGGGAGCGGGTCATCGTATCGCAGCTCGCTCGCAGCCCAGGAATCTACTTCGAGGAGGACGTCGAGCGCTCGTTGAAGACGATGGAGCGGAACCTGTCGCTCCAGTCTATGGTCAAGGTGCAAGTCATTCCTTCTGAAGGTCCGTGGATTGACTTTGAGCAGGAGCCGAACCACGTAGTCATGGCGGCGATCACGCAGACGCGAAAGATCCCGGTTACGCAACTCATCAAGGCGATTGCTGCTTTCGATGAGGCGCGCATTCCAGTGGAGTTGCCGCTTAGTGAGGCGCTGCAACGGCGCCTGGCAGAGCCGCTCGCTAATCCGAACACCGGCGAAATCATCGCCGATAGAAACACACTGATCACGCCGGAATTGCTAAAGAAGGTGCCCGCCGCTCTTAGAGAGAAACCGGCTGCGGTCTACGCCGCCGTCGGCACAAACGAAGACTTGATGATCACCTTCGGCAAGATAGAGCGGCTCAAGTCGCCCACAGCCGAAGACCTCATCGGTAAGCGATCGCTCAGCGAGATCAGGGACGGCGAGGACGTCATCATTAAGCCGTTCACCCGCATTGACCCGGACGTCGCGATGAAACTTCAGTCTATGAAACTGAAGGAGATCGCGGTCGTTACGGTGAACGAGTTCATTGATGCTTCGCTGGACGTTGACCCAACTACCGACACGAAGAGCGCGATCATTGACATCCACCGGCAGATGCGACCGGGCGAATCACCCACTGAGGAGAATGCCCGCAACCAGGTCTGGAACATGTTCTTCGACCGAAGGCGCTATGACCTGGGCAGAGTCGGTCGTCAGCAGATCAACCGCAAGTTCGGCTTCACGATTCCGCTGAGCGTCCGCCATCTAACGGTCGAGGACCTGGTGCAGACCATCCACCGCATGGTGTTGGTCCGAGACAAAGATGTCGAACCGGATGACATTGACCATCTGGCGAACAAGCGCGTGCGTGCGGTCGGCGAGTTGCTCGCAAGCCAAATGCGCGTCGGCTTCGCCCGAATGGAGAAGGTCGCTCGCGAGCGCATGACGAGCGCTGACCCGGAGAGCCTTCTTCCGAGCATCATCCTCAGCATCAAGCCGATTAGCGCGAGCATTAAGTCGTTCTTCAGCAGCAACCAGCTCAGCTCGTACATGGATCAGACCAACCCGCTAAGCGAGTTGACGAACAAGAGGCGTCTGTCCACCCTCGGACCAGGTGGACTCGAGCGGAGGAAGGCAAAGCTCCAGGTGCGCGACGTACACCGAAGCCACTACGGCCGTATCTGTCCGATCGAGACACCGGAGGGTCCTAACATCGGCCTGATCAGTCAGCTGACGATGTACGCTCGCGTGGACGACCTCGGCCTTATCCAAACGCCTTTCCGCATTGTCCGAGACGGCATCGTGACAGACGAAATCGTTTACCTCCCGGCAGGCGAGGATGACCAGCGATACGTCGCCCCCGCCGACGCCCCGTATGACCCGGAGACGAGAGAACTCAAGGGCACCGAGGTGCAGGCCCGGCACCGAGGCACCTACCCGGTTGTGCCGCGTAGTCAAGTCGAGTTGATGGATGTGTCGCCAGTGCAGATTATCTCTGCAGCGACGGCGCTGATCCCGTTCTTGGAGAACGACGACGCCAACCGCGCGCTCATGGGCGCAAACATGCAACGCCAAGCCGTTCCCCTTTTGCGCTCGGAGTTGCCCATCGTTGCCACGGGCTACGAGGATCGCGTTGCTCAGGACGCAGGCGCAGCGATCCTCTCGCCCTGCGACGGCGTCGTCGAGAGCGTTACGCCGAAAGCGATCGCAATCCGCACTACAGACGGCAAGGAGACCCACGTCGTCTCGTTGTCGCACATGCGCGCAAGCAACAAGTCAACCTGCTTCACGCACAGGCCGATCGTGTTTCCAAACCAGCGCGTTCGCGCGGGGCAGCCGATAGCAGACGGCCCGACCTGCGACCAAGGTGGCATTGCCCTCGGCAAGAACCTGCTCGTCGCGTTCATGCCGTGGAATGGATACAACTACGAAGACGCGATCCTGCTCAGCGAACGACTCGTGCGCGAGGACGTGTACACTTCAATCCACATCGCACGATACGACACCGAGGCATCCGACACGAAGCTCGGCCCGGAGGAGATCACCCGCGACATCCCGAACGTGGGAGAGGACGCGCTGAAGGACCTTGACGAGCAGGGCATCGTGCGAATCGGCGCCGAGGTACGGCCGGAAGATATCCTCGTCGGCAAGGTCGCCCCGAAGGGTCAGGTCGAGATGACCGCCGAGGAGCGACTGATTATCGCCATCTTCGGCAAGAAGGCCGAAGAAACACGCGACGTGTCGCTGCGACTGCCGCACGGCGAGCGCGGAACCGTGGTTGACGTCAAGATCTTCAGCCGCTTCAAATACCGTTGCAAAGACACAGGAAGAATCTTCTATGAGTCGAAGAAGCGCGAGAACCTGAAAAGCGAAATCACAGGCGGCGAACTGGAGCAGCTGCCGGGCGATGAACTGCCCGCCGGCGTCAACATGCGCGTCCAGGTCTACGTTGCGCTCAAGCGCCGAATCACCGAAGGAGATAAGATGGCGGGACGCCACGGAAACAAGGGCGTCATCTCGCGGATCATGCCCGTCGAGGACATGCCGTTCCTTCAGGACGGCACGCCGGTTGACATCGTGCTCAACCCGCTCGGCGTGCCGAGCCGCATGAACATCGGGCAAATCCTCGAAACGCACCTCGGCTATGTTGGATATCACATGGGCGTTCGCTTTTTGTGCCCCGCGTTCGAGGGCAGCACTGAGGACGAGGTTATGTTTGAGATCGCGCGTCTCGGCAAGAAGATGCGACGTGACGCACTGCAAGCGTACGTGCGAACCGAACTCGGTCTCGACCTGACGTTTGAGCCAGACGCCGACCCCGAACAAATGCTGAGCGCCATCTCCGAGGCTCTCCGCGGCTTGGGCAAGCGCACGCTCGAGCGCATCTCGCGCATCGTCGCCGCTGAGCCGGTCATGCGACTCGACGAGATGGACCCGAACGCAGCGGTGGAGCCGGTCGAAGACGAACCGCCCTACCGCGCCCCGGATTCGGTGTACGACTCGATCATCGAGCGCGTGCGCGATAACGCTTGGCGTCGCGCAGGGTTGGATGACGTAACCGGCAAGAGCATCGTTCGGGATGGCCTGACGGGTGACACATTGCCATACCCGATTACCGTCGGCTGCATCTATATGCTCAAACTGGAGCACCTCGCTGACGAGAAGATTCACGCTCGAAGCATCGGGCCGTACTCGCTCGTTACGCAGCAGCCCCTGGGCGGCAAGGCGCAGTTCGGTGGACAACGCTTTGGCGAGATGGAAGTTTGGGCGCTTGAGGCGTACGGCGCAGCCGCTACGCTGCAAGAGATTTTGACCATCAAGTCGGACGACGTCCAGGGACGCGTTCGCACTTATGAGAGCATTGTCCGGGGCGAGACGATTCTCGAACCCGGCATTCCCGAGTCGTTCAAGATCCTCGTGAACGAGTTGCGTAGCCTCTGCCTGAAAGTCACGGTGGAGGACGCGAACGACCGCGAGATCAGCTTGAAAGACCTCGAAGATCCATCGGGTGGCGACGACCTGCGGCTCGCCCGCAGCGTCGGCACACTTTAGGCGCAAGCCCCGCGAAAAGGGCAACGGAGACTATGGCAGACCTTGGACAATTCGATAAGATTCGCATCGGCATCGCCAGCCCAGAAGACATCATCGGCTGGTCGCATGGTGAAGTAAAGAAACCGGAGACGATCAACTACCGCACGTTCAAGCCGGAGCGCGACGGACTGTTCTGCGAGCGCATTTTCGGTCCCGTTAAGGACTGGGAGTGCCACTGCGGACGCTACAAGAAGGTCAAGTACAAGGGCTTGGTGTGCGAGCGGTGTGGCGTCGAGGTGACGCGCTCTCGCGTGCGGCGCGAGCGCATGGGTCACCTCGAACTTGCTGCTCCGGTCGTCCACATTTGGTACCTTAAGGGCGTCCCAGGGCAGATCAGTCGCCTGCTCGACATCCCAACCAAGAAGCTCGAGAAGGTCGTTTACTTCTCCAATTTCATCGTAATTGACATTGACTTCGAAGGCCTCGAGAAGGGTCGCAAGGAGATCGAGAAGGCAGTCGCTGAGGAGCAGCACGCGATCCGCTCGCAATTCGAGCAGGACGAGGCCGAAATCCAAACGGAATTCGCACGCGAACTCGAAGAGAACAAAGACGAATACGGCGAAGAGGAAATCAAAGAGCGCACAAAGGCCATCAATGACCGCCTGAAAGCCGAACGACGGGAGATGGAAGAGCGTGTTCAAGACCTTGAAGTCGCCCTGAAGCTGCTTTACGAACTCGAACCGAATCACCTTCTTGAAGAGGACAAGTATCGCATTCTCGACCGCATGCTCAACGCCGTCTCGAAGCGAACCGGCAAGCCGTATCGCGAGATGTTGCACGCGGGCATCGGCGCAGCCGCAATCAAGGAGTTGCTCAGCCGACTCGATCTCGAGCAACTGCGACGAGAACTTCGTCAGACCGTTCTCAAGGCACACAGCCGAAGGAGAAAGACCAAGGAGGACGACGACGACAAGGGCATCAAGCGCCTACGCGTCGTAGAGGCGCTCATCGAATCGAAGACTCGACCCGAGTGGATGGTCCTCGACGTGCTGCCCGTCATCTCGCCCGAGCTGCGCCCGATGGTGCAGCTTGACGGCGGGCGCTTCGCTACGTCGGACCTCAACGACCTGTACCGACGCATCATCAACCGGAACAACCGCTTGCGGAAGATCATCGAGATTCGCGCACCCGAGAGCATCATCAACCACGAAAAGCGCCTGCTGCAAGAGGCGGTAGATGCGCTGATCGACAACGGGCGACGGTCTCGACCCGTAACCGGCAGCAACAACCGTCCGCTTAAGTCGCTGAGCGACCTCCTCGAGGGTAAAGAGGGGCGGTTCCGCAAGAACCTGCTGGGCAAACGCGTTGACTATTCCGGCCGCTCCGTCATCGTGGTCGGCCCGCACTTGAAGTTGCACCAGTGCGGCCTGCCGAAGGAGATGGCGCTCGAGTTGTTCAAGCCGTTCGTGATGAAGACGCTCGTGGAGCGCAAACTCACACAGAACATCAAGACGGCAAAGCGCATGATTGACCGTCTGCATCCCGCCGTCTGGGATGCCCTGGAAGAGGTCATCGCCGAGCACCCGGTTCTGCTCAACCGAGCACCGACGCTGCACCGCCTTGGCATCCAGGCTTTCGAGCCGATTCTTGTGGACGGGAAGGCGATCCAGGTTCACCCCCTTGTTTGCCACGCCTACAACGCCGACTTCGATGGCGACCAGATGGCAGTGCACGTTCCGCTGGGCGCCGCTGCTCAAGCGGAAGCGCGCGTCCTGATGCTAAGCACGCACAACCTCTTCTCTCCCGCGCACGGAGGGCCCATCGTCTCGCCGATTCAGGACATCGTTCTGGGCGGATACGCCCTCACGATGGTGAGCAAAGACGGCGCCCGACGCCTGAAAGAAGCGATTCAGGCTCACGAGAACGACCCAGAGGGTTCTCCGCCGCCCCCGATTTACGGCTCCCCGCAGGAAGTTACACTTTTGGCTGAGCACCCCGACCCAGCAGCTCGAATTCCTCTGAACGAGCCTGTGCAGGTGCGCATCCGGCGCCCCTCTCCTCCTGGGAGAGGGGTCGAGGGTGAGGGGGGTGAGGCCGCCGAATCTGATGAACGGGAGAGCGTCGTGCGGTGCGTGACGCCCGGGCAGCTGCTCTTCCACGAATTGCTCCCTTATCCTCTGAAGCATTCGGATCGCTGGCTGGGCATCGAGTTGACGAAGAAGAACATGGCTCGCCTCATCACGGAAATCCGCGAGGCGGCCGGCGCCGCGCGAACGATCGAGTTGCTCGACGCGATCAAGCAGATGGGCTTCCGATGGGCAACGCGATTCGGCATCACCGTTGCGATCACCGACATGGACCCGCCCAAAGAGCGCAACCAGATTATCGAAGAGACTGAGCGAAAGGTCGGCGAACTTCGCAAGCAGTACGACCGCGGCCTGATCTCCGAATCCGAGCGGCGGCAAAAGGTGCTCGAGCTCTGGACAAAGGCATACGACCAGGTGGCTGACGCCATCCTCGAGGACATCGCGCAGTTCAACCCGCTGAGCATCGTTACGGTAAGCGGCGCACGCGGAAGCGTGAAGCAGTTGACGCAGCTCGCCGGAATGCGCGGACTGATGACCGACCAGTTCGGCAACCTGATCGAAGACCTGCCGATTCGGTCTTCTTTCCACGAAGGGCTGAACGTGTTCGAGTACTTCGTTTCCACCTACGGCGCGCGCAAGGGCCTCGCGGACACCGCGTTGCGCACGGCCGACGCCGGATACCTCACGCGACGGCTGGTCGATGTCGCCCAAGACGTGATCATCAAAGCCGAGGACTGCGAGACCACAGAAGGAATCGAAGTTTGCAAGATTGTCGTCGAAGGTGAGACCATCGAGGGGCTGGGTGACCGATGCCGAGGACGCACCGCTTGCAGCACTATCAAGGACCCCCGCACGGGCGACGTCATCTGCGAGGTCGGCGGCATCTTTGCAGAAGCAGACGTCAGCAAGCTCGACTCTATCCTCGCAGCCTTCGAAGAGGAATTGGAGGAAGTGCGGAACGATGAGGAAGCGTTGGCCGCACTGAAGAAGAAGTACAAGAAGGCGGGGTTCGAAGTAGGCGACCGCGGTGAACTGTTCGTGCCGATTCGCAGCCCGCTGACGTGCGAGTTGCCGCAGGGCATCTGTGCCAAGTGCTATGGCGAAGATATGGCGATGCGGCGACCGGTCGAGGTCGGGGTTGCCGTCGGCATCATCGCGGCGCAGTCCATCGGAGAACCCGGAACGCAACTCACCATGAGAACGTTCCACACCGGGGGCATCGCGCAAGAGAACGTGCTCGCAGGCGTGAAGGACACCGACCGCCGAAGCCACGAAGCGTGGAGCCAGATCGTTCGCGACCACGGCAAGGACATCTTGGAGCTGAAGTCCGAGCAGCTGCACGTGCTCCACGGCATCACCGGCGCGACCGAACCAACCGAACCACGCAAGAGCACGGCACGAGCCACGAAGGGCAAGACCGCCGAGCAGGTCGAGATGGACCGCGCTCGACGCTCAGCGCGGTCACGCGTGAAGCGCCTCGTGAAGCAGCTCGCCGAGGGCTACTCCGGCCTTCACCGAGTCGAAGAGATCTTCGAGGCTCGTAAGGAACCGAGTGGTGAGGCGATCATCTCTGAGTACGACGGTGTGGTCAAGAAGATCTACAAAGCCGACCTCGGGCGCTGGGTGGCAATCGAAGCGGAACTGAAGACGGACAACCCAGACATCGTCGGAAAGGCGGCAGCGAGGGACATCATCAACCCCGAAACTGGCGTCGTCGAAGTGTACGCCACGCAGGAGTTGACTAAGAAGGACGCCGACCGTTTGAAGAAGGCGAAAATCAACTCAATTCCCGTGCTCGAACTGATCCTCGTGCCCTATCGCGGAAATCTCGAGGTGAAAGAGGGCGACAGAATCCGCGCCGGTGACCGCATTACCACGGGACCGCTGAACCCGCACAGGTTGCTTAGAATCCGCGGAGACAGGGCCGTCCAGGAGTACATCATCCGAGAGGTGCAAGCCGTGTACAAGGCGCAAGGCGTTGACATCAACGACAAGCACATTGAAATCATCTGCCGTCAGATGATGCGCAAGCGCAAGATCGTACACCCCGGCGACACGCGCTTCCTGCCAGGAGAACTCGTGGATCGCTTTGTGCTGAGCGAGGAAAACGAACGCATCCAAGAGATGATTGACGCCGGCGAGATGATCGAAGAGGAGGATCCAGGCACCGGCGAGACGAGGAAGCGCAAGCCCAGACGCGCAACCGCCGACTGGGTGCTGCAAGGCATTGCGCGCGCCAGTCTGCAGAGCGAGTCGTTCCTCTCCGCCGCGTCGTTCCAAAAGACCACGCAGGTGCTCACCGAGGCTGCCATTCGCCGCAAGGTCGACAACCTGGTCGGCCTGAAAGAGAACGTCATCATCGGCCGTCTTATCCCTGCCGGCACCGGCTTCCCGCCGTTCCGGAACCTCGAGGTTCAGCTGACCAGGCAACCGGTGTGGCGCCAGACCCTTACGCAAATCGCCGAGGAGGAGATGTCCCAAGAGATCTCGGACGTCTACGACGACGAGACCGGCGTGGACGTGCGTGCGCTTGCGGCCGACCTCGGACACGAGCTCCCGTCCATCTCCGAGTTAGCAGAAGCCGAGGAACGCGCCAGCCAAGAAGAAGACGAAACGTAGCGAGCAAGCTACTTCTCGCAAGCGCTCCTTCGTCGAGCCGTCGTTCTACGGCAGCGCCACAAAGCCCTCACCCCCGGCCCCTCTCCCAGTGGGAGAGGGGCTCGCTTCTCTCTTCAGGTCGAGTAACCGAGTCGTAGAACAGGTACTCGTGAGCGAATCCCGCCAGACGACCGAAACGCGAACGAAAGTGATCCCCCACCGCTTGATACCGCTTGTCCGTCAGACTTCTTCCGCGCCACTCAGGAAAATATCGCTCAACGCTCGCGCGCCATAGGTGAGTGTCGACCGGAACCGCCTCGTCGAAGCCCAAGCCGAACAAACAAACACAGTCGGCTACCTTGCGCCCCACCCCGGGAAGTTCACACAGGGCCGAGACCGCATCCGCATATTTTCCCTCCGAGAGTTTCTGTAACCAGCGGACAGGTCTGCGCTCGAGTTGCTCGGCAACCTGTACCAGCGTCTGAGCCCTGTAGCCGAACCCCATCTCGCGCAGCCTTCCCTCGCCGATCGCTGCGATGCGCTTCGGCGAGGGGAACTCGAATACGCCAGGCTCCAGTTCCTCCCCGAACCGACCAAGCGAGCGAACCAGTTTTTGGATTCGCTTCAGGTTATTGTTCACCGTGCAGAGAAATGAAAACAGCGTCTCATCAGCTCGCGCTTGGCGCAACGTGCGCAAGCCGGGAAACCGGCATACGAGCGAAGCGAAACTGGGATCGAGCTGAACCACTCGACGCGAAACGTCTGACAACGACACATCAAGCCGCAAGAACCGCTCGACGGCAGAGGGGTCGGGGCGGGAGCACGCGACCCATCCATCCGGGGTCCGCTCTACTTCGATGACGTTGCTTCCATCAGCGCCACGCCAGACTTGTACACCATCGCGATCGAACCGCTCGAAGCGAAAGACCTGTCCGCTCGTCGCGCACAACTCGAAGTCCAACTCGTCAAGCGGCAGTACTCTCCTACGCATGGTTGCTAAGCATCTCGAGAAACTCTTCCTCGGAAACGACCTTGACGCCGAGCTCCTTTGCCTTCGCAAGCTTCGAACCGGCACCTGGGCCTGCAACGACCAGGTCGGTTTGCGCGCTGACGCTGCTCGTCGCGGTGGCTCCAAGCTTTCGCACGGTTTCCTCCGCCTCCTCCCGCGTCATCTTTTCGAGTTTTCCCGTAAAGGCGATGGTCTTACCGGCGATCGGGCTGTCCTTTGCGTCAACCTCAACGGGCCTTGGGTTCACGCCGAGCGCGACTAAGTCGTCGAGAAGCCGTCGGTTCTGTTCTTCTTGCAAGTACCCGACGATTTCGCCCGCGGTGTTTGGCCCTATGTCGTGGATTGCGGTTAGTCGCTCAAAGGTCGCTTGGCGAAAGGCTTCCAGTGTGCCGAACTTTTTCGCAAGGTTGAAGGCTGCGGTTTGACCAACATGGCGAATGCCGAGAGCAAACAAGAAACGCGCGAGCGACCGGTCTTTCGACTGCTCGATCGCATCGAGCAACTTTGCAACGCTTTGCTCGCCCATCCGCTCCACCTGAATCAACTGCTCCCGCATATCCTTCAGGCGATAAATGTCGCTTACGTCCTGAATGAGCCCCGCTTCGCAGAGGCGCAGCACCAACTTCTCCCCCAGGCCCTCGATGTCCATTGCATTACGCGAAGCGTAATGGATGATTCGCGCGCTCACTTGAGCAGGGCACTTGCGGTTCGGGCAGCGCAAAGCAACTTCTCTATCGCGTCGCACCAAGACAGCATCGCAGACGGGACAATTCGTCGGCTCCTGTGCAATCGGTCGCTTGTCGTGCTCATCATCTGGTACCGGCCCCAGCACTTCAGGAATGACGTCACCCGCGCGCTGAACCCAGACCCGGTCTCCAACGCGCACATCCTTGCGTACAAGGTCTTCGTAGTTGTGTAGCGTCGCACGCGTTACCGTTACGCCTCCCACATGCACCGGCGCAAGAACCGCAACCGGCGTAACCACGCCCGTGCGACCGACGTTCCAGAGGATGTCTTCGAGCAGAGTTACCTCCTGTTGCGCCTCCAACTTGTATGCCACGGCCCATCGTGGACCGCGCGCCGTGAAGCCAAGCGCCCGTTGGAGCTCAAACGAGTTGACCTTTAGCACCACACCATCAACCTCGAAGTCTAGCGACGGTCGTCGCTGTTCAACAAGGTCGATGAAGGCCAGGCACTCTTCCACTCCACGGAGTATCTTGCGCTCGGGGCTCGTTCTGAAGCCCAACCGTTCGAGGCGGTCGAGCAATTCGCTGTGCGTCTTGACATCCCCAAGCGACTCTGAGGCGCCAACCCCCCATGCCCAAAACGAGAGCTTCCGCGAAGCGGTGATGCGGCTATCCAGTTGGCGCAACGAACCAGATGCGAGGTTCCGAGGGTTCGCGTATTCTTTGAGGCCCTGCCGTCTCTGCTCTTCGTTGATACGCTGGAATTCGATTTTGCTAACAATCGCCTCGCCACGCACCTCGAGAGTGCCCGCAACGGGTTCGCGCAAGCGAAGGGGGACGGAGCGAATCGTTTTGACGTTCGGCGTTATCTCTTCGCCGGTCTCCCCGTCGCCCCGCGTCGCTGCCACGGCGAGCACCCCATCAATGTACGTCAGCGAAAGGGACGCGCCATCGAACTTCAATTCGCCGGTTACCTCGAGGTCGGTATCGTCGGGAAGGTTCAAGAGTCGAAGTAATCGGGCGTGCCACTCGCGGAGCTCTTCCGCGCTAAATGTGTTCTCAAGCGAAAGCATGGGCACGATGTGCCGGTGCTGCGGGAACTCCTCACTCGGTGCCGATCCAACGCGTTGCGTCGGGCTGTCCGCCGTTCTAAGGTCCGGCCGCTGCTTTTCGATTTCCAGTAACTCTCGGAAGAGGCGGTCGTACTCGGCGTCGGGAATGGTAGGCTGTGAGAGCACATAGTAGCGGTAGTTGTGCTCCTCGATCAGTCTACGCAACTCTTCGGCGCGCCGTGCGACTTCGTCCACAGATGCGGATTATCCCCCTTCGGGTGCCTTCCGTTGGTACTCAGCTGTGGCGGTGCAGGTGGCTGAGGAGAACACGCCGAACGGCAGCCCTTCGCCCTCCAGCGCAAGGCGCACGTCGAGCGTGAAGCGGGCGTAGTCCAACCGCCCGTCTGCCCTGCGAATGCGAGCCGATCCAGACGCTTTGACGCTGCCAACCAGAGTCAAGCCTTCCCTCTCTGGGTGCCGCACCGCGCGCCGGATCTCTTCCTCCACATGGATGTCGAACAGCCAGGCCGGTTCCTTCGAAAGGTAACTCTCACCTCGGAACACGTAGCGGATGGTTATTGGCTGCACACCGATCGGGTCGTCTTCTAAGAAGCACTGGAGAGGCAGGTCAAAGGGCACCTCGATCGCGTCTCCGATTCTCATGCCAGCGGGAGCATCGAGCGGCCTCCAAGCTATCGGCCAGAGCAATACGTTGAGCGCGGACGGGACGGCCGGCTCACCGTTCCATGTGTACCGGCACTCGCCACCGACCGTCGCAACCCATTTGCCCAAGCGCGCGCGGCGAATATCAGACTCTTCGAGGGGCTGCGTACCGTTGTTGCCGGAGAGTTCTGGGCATGTGCCGGTAACCAGCCATTGGTCGCCACTCGCCTCGGTCCGGAGAAGGAGGAGTCCAGTCAGCTGTGCAGCCCGCAGAGGCGGTGCGTGCACTCCACCGGCGTACTGCCGCGTTACCGCTCCCGTAACGCTGAACACATCAAGCGAAGCGTGCAACTTATAACGAATGACCTGACCGCCCTGAGCCATGCTCAGGGCGGTCGTTGCGATCGAGGCGAGGAGGAACGCGGGTGTCAGTTTGCCAAGACGACGCTGACGAGCGTGTTACCAGCCTGCTTCATTTGCATACCCATGTCGGGCAGATCAACAGTCAGGTCCGACTTGTATGTGGTCTCGAACTTGATGGTACGACCGGTAGCCTTTTCCACGAGCGCTTCGCCGTCTACGTTCATCGTTCCGGTCATGAGCATCGCCATCTGGGGCATACCGCCGACTTCGCCACCCATCTGCCGCATCATCTCCATCACGTCGGCATTGATGTTTATCGTGCCGCTGAGTTTGATCGCCCAGGCAGTCCCCCTCTCCCCTTGGGAGAGGGCAGGGGTCAGGGCGCTCTTCTCGCCGAGCAGCGTCGCTTTGAGACGAGTGATCTTGTTGCCTGTCATCGGCGTCGCGGGCAATCGAACCTCCCAAGAATCGCCGACCTTGACCGGGTCGTTCGGAAACTCGATGAACAGCGGGAAGTTTTGCAGCTGCTGGCTCAACATGGCTGCAGCGCCAGGAGCATTCGGAATGCGGACGCCGGACAGCCGGTTCCGCACGTCGAGCTTGCCCGCCATTGTGATCTCCTGAGGCATTTCCGGTTGCTGCTGACCGCCCATCATCTGACCCATCTGGCCAAGGTCGTATTTGAACTCGGTCATCTTGATCGTGACGTTCGCGTCCTTCCCATCAGTGGACACGCGGTCAACCGCAATGTCCATCTTCGACGTAAAGGCGAAGTCGAGCGGCATCGTGCCCATGCCTGCGCCACCCATGTCCATGACCATGCTGGATTTCATTGTCAGCGTGTACGCATCCTTCGCCCCTTTTTCCAACACTCTTCGCAACAGGAACGTGTCCTGCCCAGCGATGAGCGCAAGGGCGGCAGCCATCCCCACACCAACCATGGCAATTCGCATCGTTTTCATTGTCCTTCAGGTTTCCTCCTTTAGCCTTCCATCAGGAAGGTAGTTTTCAGGGTGCGCTTAGATTGCGGCACACCCTCCATAGATAGTACGTTTGAGACGCCCTCGGCGTTTACCGTGGCCCGCGTAATCCTGCCGGTCGGAGCTGAGAACCAGACCTTGCCGCTGCCGACTACCCTGGTTTTTACGATCGTCTGCGCGCGATCCCTCCCGACGGGGTTGCGGTTCTCGTCTTCGTATTCCTCGTACTCTTGCTTAAGAACGAGGTTGAACACCTCGCCCGCCTCTTCGGCACCGGAGTATGTCACCGTGTAAACGACCTCGCTATCGCCGAACTTGCGCCGGTATGACCAGGACGCGCCCTTTTCGAGCGGCGTTTCAGGAAACTCGAGCAGCAGAAACGTCATGTCGGCGAGGTGCTGCGGGTGCAAGCCCGGTAGTTGGAACGGAACGTCACGGTTTACCGCGTCGGTGGCGATGATCTTCCCTCGCGACGAGAACGTCGTCGTCGTCGTGGGAAAGTACTCGCGAACCGCCTCCAGCCCGATGGGGAACGGCGAAAACGACTTCGTCGCGCTATCATAGACGGACAGGCGAAACTGGGTGATCTCGCTGAGCGCCCGCTTCTGGCCAGCCTCACTTGCGGCTCGCTCCTCGACGCGGAGCGTCATGTCCACTTTTAGCGGCTGCTCAATCCCGCCCAGCACCGGGATGTAGCCGTCGAAACTGACCTCGATGCGGTAGGACATCGGGGCGGCGCCGAACGAGTAGCCGAACAACGGGCCGATTGCGAGCAGGGCGAGCACTGGCTTAGGTTACCTTACTGGACGCCGAAAAGGTTCCCTTTTGGCGAAAATCCCCAATAATACTGGCACATCCGGTGCTATGCAGGGAGCTGCAGCCGCCAGTCTGCAGGCGGACACCCGCCTGCGTCCCGCAGACAGTCAGGCCGCCAGGTGAGGTTGCCGCTATCGTCGTGATGTGCTTCTCCAACGATGATGTACCGCCCAGCCGTCAGCATGACGGGCAGGTCCATGCCCCCCCGCAGCGCAACTCTGATTATTGAGAGTTTCTTCCGCTCAATCCCCCGTGAACTCGATGTCCACCTCGGGCTTGTTCTCGTCCCGCTGCCAGCCAACGGCAGGGCGGTCGACGTTCTCGCGGATTGACTCGAGGCGCACGCGGAGCACCTTGTCGTTCGGGTGATAGCGGTAAAGCCGCTCAGCGACCGGCAGCGCCTCCTCAAACCGCTTCAACCGCATTCGCACCTCGATAAGCTCCATCGCCACGTCGTACTGCGAGTCGTCGGCTGCGAGGCTCGTGGCGAGGTGCTCTTCCGCAAGCGATAGCGCACCAACGGCGCGATACGCTCGACCGATCAGCGCGTTTGCCTGGATGTCGTTCCCATATCGCCTCAGATAGCGACGGAGGGTCCCTAAGGCTTCGTCCGTTCGCCCCGTTTCCAGCAGTTCCTCCGCCTTTCTCAGCGTTTCTTCTCTTCTCATGACCTGCGAGGCCACCTCAGCGCCCCTCTTATGTTACTCCGTTCTGTGCATTTGGGTCGCGAGCGCGACGTTGTTAAACGCCTTCACTACCTCGTATGACAGCCATAGTGTAACGTGGCTCGCGTGCACAATACTAAGGCACACGCTAAAAAGAGACCCTTGTCCCGGGTGGGTAGCCGATTCCCCACGCCTCCGACCCGACACGGGGCAGAAATCCGTCTAAAAACTAGGAATACTTGAGGTCTGGCTACATTTGCGGCTTGGCTGCCCATGCCGATCGTCGCGCGGAAGAGCCCCTAAGGCTGACTTCGGACACGACAGCCGATTGCATCGCGCGAAGCCACCGGGTTCGCGGTGGCGGCGGAGGATGAGGGCGCTTGACAACGGCGCCGAAACGGGTATGCTGTAGTCCCGTGAAGACGCGGGCAATACCGCTCCATGACCCGAATTCCGCAGGGACGCCGGAACGACTCGGCGTCCCTGTCTCTTTGGATCCGACGCGCACGGAAGCCCCAAGCGTCCCTTGATCACCTAGACCATACAATACAGGAGGATAACAGAAACACGACCATGAGCAGCACCGTGACAAACGACTCGACAGGCATGAGCCCGAAGGACGCCATCCAGTTCGCGCAAGAGCACGACGCGGTTATGGTGGACTTCCGGTTCACTGACCTGCCCGGAACCTGGCAGCACTTCTCCATGCCCATCGCGATGCTGACCGAAGACCTCTTCATCGAGGGAATCGGGTTCGATGGCTCCAGCATCCGGGGCTTCCAGACCATCAACGAATCCGACATGCTCCTCGTGCCGGATTCCTCGACTATCTTCATGGACCCGTTCACCGAGATGCCAACCGCGGTGCTCGTGTGCAACGTTGAGGACCCGCTCACGCGCGAACCGTACACCCGGGACGCGCGCTACGTGGCGCAAAAGGCGGAGCAGTACTTACGCCAGACTGGAATCGCCGACACGGCGTTCTTCGGCCCGGAGGCGGAGTTCTTCCTCTTCGACCACGTCGAGTACCGCTCGGAAGGGCACGCGGCGGGATATCATCTCGACAGTCAAGAGGGCGCCTGGAACTCCGCCAAGAGCGGCGAAGGCAATCTCGGCTACACCCTAAAACCAAAGGGAGGCTACTTCCCCTGTCCGCCGAGCGACCGGCTGCAGGACGTCCGTACCGAGATGGTGATGAACCTGATGAACGCTGGCGTAGACGTGGAGGTTCACCATCACGAGGTCGGTGGAGCGGGTCAGTGCGAGATTGACATCCGCTTCGACGAACTCGTTCGCGTGGCGGATAAACTGCAAAAGTACAAATACATTATCAAGAACACCGCCTTCGAGTTCAACATGACGGCGACGTTTATGCCCAAGCCGCTGTTCGGAGACAACGGCAGCGGCATGCACGTCCACAGTAGCCTGTGGAAGAACGGCGAGAACCTGATGTACGACGAAGCGGGCTACGCCGGGCTGAGTGATTTGGCAAGATGGTACGTAGGCGGGTTGCTTCGCCATGCGGCCGCCCTATTGGCCTTCACGAATCCGACAACCAACAGTTACCGCCGACTCGTGCCGGGCTACGAGGCGCCGATCAACCTGGTATACAGCCAACGCAACCGCTCGGCGTGCATCCGCGTCCCGATGTATAGCAAGAGCGCAAAGTCGAAGCGCGTTGAGTTTCGCGCGCCCGACCCATCTTGCAACCCGTACCTCGCGTTCGCTGCAATGCTCATGGCGGGCCTGGACGGAATCGAGAACCGTATCGAACCGCCCGATCCAATCGACAAGGACCTTTACGACCTTCCACCGCTCGAGCGGAAGAACATTGCGCAGACTCCACACACGCTCGAGAGTGCGCTCAACGCCCTTGCCGACGACCACGAGTGGCTCCTGAAGGGAGACGTGTTCACGCGCGACCTCATTCAGTACTATGTTGACTACAAGATGAAGAACGAAGTGGAGGCGGTGCTACTTCGCCCGCACCCGCATGAGTTCTATCTCTACTTCGACATCTAACCGCCGAATCGGTCTGGGGACCTCGACACCGGGGCTCCCCAGACCCAACCGCCATGATTTTTCTATTTACCACTGCACCCCTCGAGTTGCCCACCTGGGACGAGGTCTCCCAAGCGAAGCATGCAGCCTATCGCAATCTCTCCGACTACTTCGAGACCTGGTCGGTGCGCATCCTGGACGAGGAGGGCGAGGAGTCATTCCTCTTTGACCGCTACATCGCAGGCGCAAAGTACCGAATCTCCCTGCGCAGGGGAACCACATTCGTTCTCGAGTCGGGATACGACGGCGCTCGGCAGTGGATGGCTCTGCACGAGGCTCGAGCGTTTTCCATTCGCGACGGCCCGAACGAGATCTTCTCGCGCAAGTGGCAGCCTCCATCTCCCGACGCTGTAGCGAAAAACTCGTTCCGATTCAACTTCGTAGACGGCTACGACATATCGTTTCTGTCGAATCCCCCTTTCGCCGTCGTTTCGGACGAAATGGACGGCGAGATGCGCAGGGTTCGCTCGCAAGCCAAGCGTGCGGATACCGGCGCGACCGTCACCCTAACGGAGTGGTTTCGCAAGGACACGTGGATATGCGCCCGCTTCGACGTTGTGCTCAAGGACGCCGAACGTGAACTCTCCCGCATTGAGGGGCGAATTGTGAACTATTCGTTCGAAGCGAAGAACCCCGACGCGCGCTTCAACCTGCCGCAGGCTGTTCAGGAGGGGTATCGACGCGTCCCGTGGTCCGACATCGGCGGCTGACAGTTAGAAGCGAAGTTGGTAGTCAACCCGGACATCCCAGCGGTTCCAGAGCTTCTCGTTATCGGGTCGGCCGTCCTCCCAAGCGATGTTGCCGATTAGTAGCGAAAGAGTCTGGTTCGGCCCGGGCTTTTGATCGAACGCAAGTTGATAAAGGTGCCGCGTCTTGCGATTGCCACGCCGGTCGTCCTGGTCCATGCCGTATGTAAGGCGGAGCGGGCTGCCAGTATCCGCGAACAGGCTTACCTCAGCCGTCGAGCGCCTGACGAGGTCATTCTTTGCGAGGTCCATCAACTCGCTGTAACCAAACTTGAGCCCGGTCGAGGCGCTCATCGCCCACTCGAGAGCGTAAGTTCGTGCGCGCGTAGGTTGAACGACTGAGCCGAACGGAGCCTCCTTCTGCTCTTTTTCGGGCAGGGTGTCTGTGGTCAGAGACAGTTTGAGGCGCTCGCCCATGCGGTAGCTGATGTCGTAGTCGCGGATAATGAAGGAGTCCCCACCGGGTATCGCGCGGCTCTTGTAGAGCAGGCTCGCCTGGAGAGAAGACTTGCCCGTTGGGTCCAGCACCCACTTGTACGACCGGTCGTACGCACGCATCTGGTTGGACAACATGATCTGATCGTACGCGATCTCGAAGCGAGTGCCGAACGCCGTCGCGCCAAGCGAGGCGAGCTTCATCTCCTTCTGCCAAAGCGAGCGGTCGGTCTGACTGTCGTAGCCGAACGCAATCCGCACGTCCCTCAGGAATCCGAGCTGGAACGGTTTCGTGGTGCTGATGTGGAAGTTACCGAGCGCGGTGGTACGCTGGTCGTCAATACGCTTTTCGTCGTACTGACCGCCTCCCTTGAACCCTCCGAATTCGCCTTCGGTCATCTCATAGCGGTAGTTGCGTTTGCCGCCCCCTAGCGAATTCAACTCCCGGTAAAAAGAGTAGCCAAGTTTGACGCCATTACCCAAGTCATAAGTGATTCCGTAGTCGAGGAACCGCTGTGTGTTCTTCGCCTCATCGCGGTTCACGTGCACATCCTTGACGTTGATTCCGAATCGAGGGGTCACCTGCCACCCCGCTCCGTACGCCTGGACATCCTCGTAACCACCATCGCTGTATCGCGTGCGGAACTGCTCAGTGCTGACCTTGAGGCTTGAGCTCAACCGGTTCTCGTACCGAACGCCTTGCGTCTCCCGGTCGGGCCGTTCGTTGTCGGAGCCTCTGAACGACTCCGACTCGCTCACAAAGCTCAGTTTGCCCAGCCGGCCGAAGTCGCGCGAGCCTTCGACGCCAGAGAGGCTGTTGACGAATAGGTCGCCAGAAAGGCCTTGGAAGTGGTGACCGGTCACTCGATAGGTGAGCGCTGTGCGACCATCCAATTGCCAGGTAATCGCGTGGTCACTCTTGGATCGCCGAAGCCGCTCATCGCCGTTATCAGAGTCGTACAGCGAGCCCGAGAAACGCATTCGCGGAATCAGGGAGATGTCGTAGCGGAGGTCCTTTTGGTCGTAGCCAACCAACTGCATCAAGAAGTCTCCCTCGGGGTCGTTCACATCCCGCACACGATCGAAGCCTTCCGAGACCTTCCTCATGCCTCCGGACAGTTTGATGTTCGGCGCTTCATAGTTCACCTTGAAGCGCGACAGCCCTTCGCCGTTTGCATCTATGTCCAGCAACGAAAAGCCGATCTTGCCGTTGCCAATGGCTCCGTTGACACCTACGTCTTGGCGAGAGAAGCCGCGCTGGTTGCCATACAACTTGCGCTCGGCGTCGAGGAGGTCAAAGATTCTGTCGAAGTCATCACCGATGTGCAGGTTGCGGTATTCGAGATTCCAGCCTGCGTACGCGAGGTCCAGTTCTTGTTGTTCGACGGCCCCGCGGTCGCCACGGATGCCAACGTCGCGCAGCGAAGCACGTAAGCCTCCGAGGCCGGCATCTACGCGGAAGAACGACCGACGAAGCCCCGCCTCCTTGCCGAACCAGTTGACATCGTCCTTGTGCTCGTTCGCACCCTCATACATCGAGAGCGTCTGCTGGACATAGGACTTTCGCTCCTCCGGTGATAGGTCGTTGAGGCGGGTGAAGTCGGAGCTGCTCCCCCGCTCCCAGTACTGCCCTCGCACGGCGCCGAAGTCGAAACCGAGCGAGCGAGCGTGGAAGTGAGCGGCATCGCCGTAGTTAATCGAGTTTTGGTCGAACGTTAGCCAGTTCTCTTTGCCTCCCCTCGGAATGGTAAGAGCGAGTGAGTTGCGCTCGAACCCTCGCTCCTTGTCCCATTGTGCGCGCTCCGGTTCCGCAAGGTCCTTCGCGCGGTTGAAGCCGCTTGTCACCTCTTGGCGACCGATCGAACCTCGAAGCCAAGGCGTGTCTATCGACAAGGAGCGCTGGAAGATGCCCCCGCCTTCGCTCGTGATTTCGATCTGGCTGAACTTGAGCGCACCTTCTCCGAAGTTGAAACCGGCGCCGAATGCGAGCCGGTCAATGCCGCGCTCCTTCTGCAACTGCGCGCGTTCACCTTCCGCCAAGTCCTTGAACCGCGAGAACGTTCGGTCAACACTACGCGCGTCGTACCTCAGCTCCAAGCCGCCAGCCTTCACGCCGTACTGCTGCCAGGTGATGCGCCCGCTGCCATCGTCAATCGTGCGGAAGCTGTTGGAAAGCGCGAGACCGTTGCCGGCTTGCCTGGTGAAACCAAGGCCAAATCGCGTGATGCCGCGCTCCTTCTTAAGCTGTTCAATCTCGCCTTTTTCCATGCCGGACGAGGCAAGCATCCCGAAGCCGTCAAACTTCTCGCCCACGTCCTGGAAGTCGGCGGTGAGCGCGAATCCCGAGCCGATGTCGGTCTTCAGCTGCTGCCGGACCAGGAAGTCGGTGCCCTCAATTCCCGCCTTCGGCTGGTTAAAGTCGGGTGACGCCGAGTCCGCCTCCACCTGAGGTGCGGCCTGGCTTGAAACCAAGAAGAAGCCATCGAGCGATGAACGGCCCAGGGCGAAGTTGTGCTGAATCCCGCCGGAGTGCGACTGCATCAGGGTGCCGTCCGCCATGCGGTTCACGCCCGTTGCGCCGAGCAGCATCCTCATTGAGCCCATCTGCCCAAAGTTCAGCGTAAAAACCGGAAGGCCAACACCGTTTTTGTCGGTGTCTTTCGGATTGGGGTCGTGGCGATAAAGCACGCGAATCGAATCGCTCGGCCGCACAGGCACAAGCACGTACAGCAAGCCCGACGCATGGTCAACCCGGAACTCCTCGTTTTCCCTGATTTCACGCCCGGCGACCCAAACCTTCACCGTGCCCGGCACGATGTTCGGGTACCGCAAGGGGTAAGCAAGACCGGTCTTCTTCCCCGGAAGTAGGTCGACCGCGGGCTTGCCCGCCAGGCGGGCGCTCTCCGGATGAGGCGTGGCGTGGAAGGCGCGCTGGAAGTCCTGCGCCGCAACACTGCCGGCCATAACGGCCGCCAGTGTGATTGCCCAGGTGCGTCCTCGGTGCGTCATAACTCCTCTTAGGTTATTGTGTCACCCCGCGGTAGTTTCCCGACTTCCTTCTTGGGGCATTCAAACTACTGTCGTTCAAGTCGTCTCGTTCCTCGTTCGCCTTCTGCAACGTCTCTCGCAACCTCTCGCGGGCATCTGGGAGGATCGATAACTTCTCCCTCGTCTTTGTGGCACCACCGCCACCCACAGCCCTTCGATCTTCTTGGCTCGATTGCTCCATAGCCATCGGGTCGATCGGCTTCGGCTCGACACGAACCGTAACCGGCTCCTCGCTGGAGTACACGGTGAGCGAGGGTCCCTCATGCAAAGGCGGCGTCGGAGCCACTCGATTCCCGGCAGGATTGCCTGTCAAGATCATGGTGCCAGCGCCGGCGCGGACACCACCTTCCGAGTCAACGCTCCGGTGATCTGGCGTCTGTTCCCTGCTCGGCCGTAACTGCGCCGACGTCGGGCGACTGGCGGGCTCGGGCGAGCCTGCTGGCATCGAGGACTCCTCGTGGGATGCAGTCTCGCCGGGCGCCTCCATGGCGGGGGTCGGCTGCTCAAAAGCGGTCTTCTCCGGGCCGCGGGTGATCGGCGGCGTGGTGAAGGCTGCGGTATTGGAGTTTGGTGCGTCCGACCGGAGCGACCAGACGACGGCGAATACGGTGGCTGCCGCCCCCGAAGCGACCGCCAAGCGGCCGGCCCAGCCCTTCCAAAGTACGGGCTTTCGAGTGGTTCTTGCGAGAATCGCCTCTCGAAGACTGCTCGGAGGTTCGACCGAGTCCGCCGCCAAAGCCGCATCAGTGGAGCGGATGAAGCCGAGCAAACGCTCTGCGTCCGGCTCCTCGCGCAGGTAAGCCTCAACGAGGCGTCTTTCGCGGGCGTTGGTCTCGCCATCGGCGTAGGCGGTCAGGAAGGCGAACATCTCCTCTTCGAGCCGCTCGCCGTGCCCTTCGTTTTCCAGTGCGTCCCAGATGTCCTTCACGGTACGGTTCCTTCTGTATCGTTTGACGGCGCGCCGGTGGAATCGTGGCAGAAATCTCGCCACCTGGGGTGGCATTTGATGTGGCGGGCGTGCCATACTGCGTGGCTGGTCTCCGCAGACAACCGGTGGGCACCACCGTGTGTCCTTAATTTTGCCGGTCGAGGGGCGAAGAAACGACTCTGGGACGATTTGACCAGGGGCTTCGCTTGTTTGTGGAGCCCCTGGATTCTTTTCTAAGGGAGAAGCAAGTGCCAACAGCACAGAAGGAACGGATGGTCGCGCAGACGCGGCAGTGGTACGAGGAGTCGGTGGGAGTGATCTTCACCGACTACCGAGGCTTGAGCGTTCCGGAGTTGCAGGCCCTACGCAACTCATTGCGAGACGTAGGTGCGGAGTATCACGTTATCAAAAACACTCTGCTCCGTCTCGCTATGGGAAGCGACGTTGAGTCGCTGCCCCCAGAGTTGCACAACGGGCCTACGGCTACGGCGTTCATCCTCGGTGAGCAACCCGCCGTCGCGAAAACGATCGTCGAGTTCGCAAAGACACACAAGCAACTGGAAGTCAAGGGCGCCCTCATCGAGGGGCGCGTGCTTTCGAAGGAAGAGGTCGAAGAGTTGGCGAGGCTGCCCAGCCGTCAAGAGCTGCTGGCCATGATTGCCGGCCTCGTGGCGGCGCCGATGTCGAATCTCGTCGGCGTTCTGAACGAGGTCATCGCAGCCCCGATTCGCGTTATCGCCGCCATCGAGGAGAAGGTTGCCGCAGGCGGCGTCCTGACGGCACCCACGGCAGAGGAGCCCAACGACTCCGAACCCTCCACAGAAAGCGAATTAACACAACAAACCGAAGAGGAAGGATAAGCAAACCATGTCTGAAATCGTTCAAGAAATCGTTGACAAGATCGCCGACATGACCGTGATGGAGTTGAGCGAGCTGAAGAAGGCGCTCGAAGAGAAGTTCGACGTCACTGCCGCCGCCCCAATGGCTGCGATGGCGGTGATGCCGGGCGTCGCCGCCGCCGGTGCCGATACCGCAGCCGAGGAGAAGACAAGCTTCGACGTCATCCTCACCGACATTGGAGCGGCAAAGCTCCAAGTCATCAAGGCTGTGCGCGAACTGACCGGCCTCGGACTGAAGGAAGCCAAGGATGTCGTGGACGGCGCTCCCGGCCCCATCAAGGAAGGCGTCAACAGGGACGAAGCCGAAAAGATAAAAGCAACCATTGAGGAAGCTGGCGGCAAAGTCGAGATCAAGTAGCCGGGGCGAGCCGACGCTCGTCGGCTCGCCTACTTTCCTCTCGGGTCGTGTTCGCTCGTTGCGCGCGGGTGCGCTTGGAGGTACTTCTCTCGGAGCGTCTCGAAGTCGAGGAACGTGTACACCTCGGTCGTCGCGACCGACTCGTGCCCCAAGAGTTGTTGCACCGATCGTAGGTCCGCCCCCGCTCGCACAAGGTGCACCGCGTAGGAATGGCGGAGCGTGTGCGGCCCTACTGCCTTGCGTATGCCCACAGTCCGCGCATAACCTTGCAAGATTCGGAACACGCCCGACCGCGACAGGCCGGCACCCCGCTGGTTGAGAAACACCTTAGCGGGAGATTTCGGCTTCACCAGCGCGGTGCGACCATCCTTCAAGTACCGCACGAGCCACATGAGCGTTCCATCGGGGATTGGGATGAGACGGGTTTTGCCTCGTTTCCCGGTGATTCGAACGACCTGATCCCCGAGCAGCAGATCGCTCAGCGAAAGGCCGCAGCATTCCGATACCCTAAGGCCACAGCCGTAGAGACTCTCCAATATCGCGCGGTCGCGTAATCCCGGAGCACGAGAAATATCCGGAGCCGCGAGAAGATCTTCGACTTCTCGCTCCGTCAACGCTTTGGGCAGGCGACGCGGCTTCCGCGCCGACGTATGCTCAGGAAGCCGCGAGCGAACCGCGTAGCCCTCGCGAATCAGGAACTTTAGAAAGCTCCGTAAAGTAGAAAGCTTTCTACGCACGCTCGTCTGCGATAGTCCCTGCCCAGCCATCCACGCGTAGAGGCGGTCTGCGTCATCGGAAGAGTACGCCGCCCAGTCATCGCCCCCCGATTCAGAGTACAGCCGCGCCACCTGTGTCAGGTCGCGATGGTAGGCGTCCACGGTGTTGCGGCTTGCAGCCTTCTCGACGGCGAGATAGTCGAGAAACCACTCGATCGGCTCAGTCAGTTCCTTCGTCGGAGAACACATACGGCTGGCTGCACATACATCATGTCGTGTGTAAGGGGGAACCGCCAACTTCGACCGGTTCCTTCAAACACCGCCCGTAAAACCACCCGCGATGCAGGTTGCCTCGTGACGTGCTGCATGCGGCCGCCCCATGCCCAGGCGACGAGGTCATAGGACTCGGGAAGTACCTGCATGAACTCGACGAAGTCCGGCTGGTTGATACGATCGTGGTCAATGAACTCGAAGGAACTGACGCAGAGGATGTCCGGGCGCTCCTCAGTTAATAGGCGAACGTCCCACTCCTTCCGGGGACCATCCGTCGGGCCGTACACAATGAGATACGGAGCGTACTCTCGCATTGCACGCACCCGATTGTTCGCCCCGAGCAGCCCAGTATCGGGAAATAATGGAGGCGTATAGAACCACGGGTCGGTAACGAACCCGACTGTTTCGCTGGGCACCCGGCTCTCCTTCACGTAAGCCGCGACGATGTCGCGAGGGTCTTCCCTTCGCATGAACTGCAGCAGAAACAGTGTACCGCCCGGGGCGATCATCGAATAGCCGATGGTGAGCACAGCTACTCCTGGCACTATACGCGCCCAACCGCCTTGTCGGTGAGCCGCGCCAGCGACGTAACCGAACCCCAACGCGAGCGGCACCAGCAGCGGTAGCGTATATCGCAAAAACTTGACCTCCGCTGACCCAATGAGGAGATAGTACAGCACGGCGAAAGCACACACTGCGAAGGCTATCGACGCGCGCGACCCCGCCCAGAGCGCCAAGCCCACTACGCCAAGCAGCATCGCAACCGTACCGAACGCCTCCATCATGTTGCCGATGTGAAACAGGAACCCGCTGCTCGTGTTCGCGAAGACGATGCCGTGCCCTTCTCGCACGTGCCCCGACTCATACGTGAAGTCCCGAACGAACGAAGGCCATTCAAACAAGACTCCAGGCGTGGCGACGACAAAACCTATAGCCGCACCAACCACGGAAAGTCCCGCAAACCGCAACCATTCACCGGCATGGCGCCTTCCCTGAAGCAGAGCCGCCACGGTGACAACTGGAACGAGCACTATCCCCGAATATCTCGCGCCGGCGAACAAACCGGCTAGCACGCCCACACCTACCCAGCGATAGGCGCTGGGTCGCTCGTGGCGGAAAGCTCTCGCAAGACCATAGACTGCCAAAGCGCACAACATCGTGCCGAGCGCGTCGGACGTCTGAAACTGCGAGTGTACGACGTGCCCCGGCGCCACCGCCAGCGCCAGCGCGCCAACCAGCGAGCCAAGCAGGTTCGTAATCAGCAAGCACGTTAAGAACACAAGCACCACCGTCAGGGCGCCGGCGAATGCGCTTATGACCCGCCCCGTCAGATGCACCGCGCGCAGAGTCTGCCACTCTGGCACCCGGTCTCCGGCGGGTACCCATCCATACACCGCCCCAGCGTCCGCGCCGGCCTTCAAGAGTGTGAGATACGCGGTGCCGTAGTTATAAAAGTTGGGCAAGAAGTATGGCGATGAGAGAGCAGTGGCGGCGATGAGGTATTCGTCCGGATGGAGAGACTGGTGTCGACTTTCGTGCGGCAGCCCCCAACCGATACCCGCAAGCCTGAGCCACAGCGCAATCAGAAACAATGCCCCCGCGCACGCCAGCGCGACCTTCTTCGACGGAGTTGAGCCAAGGAGATCGGCGCTGCCCTCTTGCGCGGAGCGGACATCGTCCATCTCGGCGCTTACTTCCGGGTTAGGCTCGCGCTCGACTTAATCTTCTCCTCCATTACCGGCGCGTCGGGCAGTTCCTTCACGGTGAGGCCGAAGTAACCATTCGCCGAGGCGCTGATGCGGATGACCGAGCACGTGCTCTTGTCCAGGAAGTAGTCCACCTTTCCCTCCATTTGGAGGCGGATCTCTTTGAACGGCGATACCATGCGCTCCTGGGTGAGCAGGTCCTCGATGTACTTTGCCGCGTCGGCGTCGTGTTTATAGGTTCCTTGAATGTGGTACATTGATCGGCCGCCCTGCTCGACTTCGCCCATGAAAGTGTAAACGTAGTCAATGCGCGCGTTGAGCGTACGACCCTTGTCCGCACCTTCGGCGACGGTAATCGGGGCGTAACCGACAGTCTCCTTCCACGTCTCGCCCGGCTCGACCGGACGAGCGGGAAGGATCGGGCCTAAGTCGAAGAAGTTCACGAAGCCCGCGAGTTGGTGCATCTGGGCAATCCAGTCATCAATGATATCCAACGCCACTCCTGCAGCAGCGAGAGAGGCGTGTCGCAGCATCGCCGCACGGAGCCCTCCGGATGCTGGCGGTTTCGGAGACTCATCCCGACTCGAGAGAACCTGGTTCGTTCGCGACAGCGTGAACACGATGTTCTCGTCCCGCCCGACTTTCTTCTCTTTGGGAGGCTCATCGAAACGCTCTCCAGATCGAATGGTGACCTTGTTGCGCTTGAACCTGACGTCGGCGGCACCGTCCGGCTTTAGGCGCTCGGTTGTGAGCGAAAACGTGTAGTTCACACGCTCGTTCACCGGAATGAACGTCTCCAACGGGTACTCCCGCACGTCCAGCGTGATGCGGGTCGTGAAATCGTACGTGCTCGTCTCGCCTTGCCGGAACACCCTTTGGAGCGTCACCGGCTCTGCTGACGAGAGAGCAATCGCCATAACTGCTGCCATAAACATTCTCTTTCTCCGTGCGCGCCCAGCCGCGCCTTACGCGCTATTATGGCAACTCTCGTGGCAAGACGGTTCCTTCTAACGGCACTCACCGGCGCCTGGTGGTCGATCGTGCTCTTCTCGAGTGGCCCAGGCGCATCCGCCAGTTGGACGAAGGAGCTGCTCCGCAGGCTCTTCGGGCTTTCGGGCGACGCACTGGAGGTAACCAACCTCGTCGTGCGCAAGCTCGGCCACGTCGGCTACTACTTCGTTCTTACCCTTGCCTTCGCGATGTGTCTCCGGGCGTGGAGTCGCGAGGCGAGTCGGCGGCAACTCTTGGCAGCGGCGGTGATTGCGTTCGGCACTGCGTGCTTCGACGAGGCGAGGCAGTCCCTCTTCCCCGGGCGGACAGGCACGCCGCTTGACCTCCTTTACGACGGCGTAGGAGTAGGGCTTGCCCTCTGGGTGCTAACCCGGGGCGGAACGTACTCGTCGAGCGCCAAGCACTGAACCAGGGTGCCCTCACCACCTTCCTCGTCGGGTGTATGTCCAGCGGCTGTCGTCTTCATCGCCATCAAGATTGCGCGGGCGGTGCCAATGTTCGTGGGACACGGGATTCCAAACTCCACGCAGGTACGCCGAATCAGCATCCCTTCTGCCTCCGCCTCCCTGTCTTCGCTCGGCGTGTTGATAACGAGGTTGACCGTACCGTCCCGAATCACTGATAGGACGTTGGATGCGCCACCCTCGCTGATCTTGGCGACCCGCTCTGCGCGAATGCCGTTCGCCGCGAGTTTGGTGTGCGTGCCGCCGGTAGCGAACAATGTGAATCCCATCGCCCGTAGGTCTTTCGCGACCTCGACTATCGAATCCTTGTCACTGTTCCGAACCGTTAGAAGCGCCGCCCCACCTTTGGGGATGCGCGTCCCCGCGGCAATGAGCGCCTTGAGTACCGCCGCCTCATAGTTGAAGTCCATGCCCATCACCTCGCCTGTGCTCTTCATCTCCGGGCCGAGGCTTGGCTCGACAAGGGCAAGCTTCTGGAAACTGAACACCGGCGCCTTCACCGCGAACGCCTTCGCGCGAACCGACTCCGCGTCTTGGCGCGCGGCACCGGTGGATGGATCCCACAGGCCGCCGCCATAACCCTGGTCGGCGAGCGTGCGGCCCATCGCGCATGCAGTGGCGATGCGCACCATCGGCAATCCGGTCGCTTTACTGATGTACGGAACCGTTCGACTGGCGCGAGGGTTTACCTCCAGCACGTAAACCTCGTCCTCGTAGAGCACAAATTGGATGTTCATCAAACCCCGCACGTTCAGCTCGGAAGCAATACGCCGGGCTATTTCCACCATCTCCCATTGTTCCTCCGGTGAGATGCTGATCGGTGGATAGACGGTCATGCTGTCGCCACTATGCACACCAGCGCGCTCAATGTGCTCCATGATGCCAGGTACGAGGGCGTCCTCGCCGTCGCAGATGGCGTCCAACTCCGCTTCCACTCCCGGAAAGTACCGGTCTACCAACACGGGGGCACCCGCGCTCGCCTGTTCCGCGTGCGCCATGAAGCGAACCAAGTCCACCTCGCTGTGGACGATCTCCATCGCGCGTCCGCCAAGCACGAAGCTCGGTCGCACGAGCACAGGGTATCCGATCCTCCGAGCCACCGGGAGCGCTTCTTCGATGCCGCGCACAGCCCCGCCAGGCGGTCGGGCAATTCCGAGGCGTTGCAACACGGCATCGAACTGCTCTCGATCCTCCGCCATCTCGATCGCCTGACGGCTGCTACCGAGAATGGGTATGCCGGCGTCGTCGAGGGCAGGTGCGAGGTTGATGGCTGTCTGCCCTCCAAACTGCAGCATGGCGCCAATGCAGCGCTCATGTTCGATCACCCGCAAGGCGTCCTTGGCGGTGACGGGGTCAAAGTAAAGCGCGTCGCCGGTATCGAAGTCGGTGCTGACGGTCTCGGGGTTGTTGTTCAGGATGATCGACCGATACCCCAAGTCGCGGAGCGCCCAAGCGCAATGCACGCTGGAGTAATCGAACTCGATGCCCTGGCCTATGCGGATCGGCCCGCTGCCCAGAACCAACACCGCCTCACCCTCCGCAGGAATGTGATCGTCCTCAACGCCATGAGAGGAGTAATAGTAGGGCGTCCGGCTCTCGAATTCGCCCGCGCACGTGTCCACCATCTTGAAGACGTTCGCCTCCGGCTCGCGAAACCGACCGGTAACGATGTTCTCGATTCGATGCAGGAACCATGGGTCCACCTTTGAGAGTTCGTTGATTCGACCCACTTCCCAGCCCCGGCGGGAGGCTTCGGCGATCGCCCAAAGCCTCTCGTCCGTCGGAATCGCGATGCGCTGCTCCAGCTCCGCGTCGTCGACCGTCTCGAATCCGCTGGGGAGAAGCGACTTTCGATCCACCTCCAGACCTCGCACCGCCTTTAGCAGCGCGCTCTCGAAGGTTCGGTCTATCGCCATCACTTCGCCCGTGGCTTTCATCTGCGTCGAGAGCGTGCGATTGCCGCCGGCAAACTTGTCGAACGGCCAACGGGGTATTTTGACAACGCAGTAGTCGAGCGCAGGCTCAAAGCACGCCTTCGTCGTCTTCGTCACAGCGTTCTCGATTTGGTCGAGCGTCTTGCCCACCGCCACTTTGGCGGAGACACGCGCAATCGGATAACCAGTCGCCTTCGAGGCGAGCGCCGAAGAACGGGACACGCGAGGGTTTACCTCGATAACGTAGTAATCGTAGCCGTGTGGGTTGACCGCCAACTGGACGTTGCACCCGCCCTCGACTCCTAAGGCACGAATAATCTTCAATGATGCCGAGCGCAGCATGTGATACTCGATGTCCGACAGCGTCTGGGACGGCGCGACAACGATCGAGTCCCCTGTGTGCACCCCCATCGGGTCGAGGTTCTCCATGTTGCAAATCGTGATGCAGTTGTCTGCCGAGTCGCGCATTACTTCGTACTCGATCTCCTTCCATCCGAGTAGCGACCGCTCAACGAGGATCTGGCTCACAGGCGAGAGTCGCAGCCCCTGCCTAGCGATCTGCAGCAGTTCCTCGGGGCCATGGGCGATGCCCCCGCCCGTGCCCCCAAGCGTGAACGCAGGGCGGATGATGCATGGGTACGGCACCTTCGACAGCAGCGCCTGCAGCTCTTCCATCGAAGAGACAATCCAGCTCTCTGGCACAGGCTCTTTGATCTCGCGCATCAGTTCGCGGAACGCCTGGCGATCCTCCGCCTTCCGAATTGCTTCCAGGGGTGTACCCAGCAGCCGAACGCCATACCGACTGAGAACCCCCTCCCGGGCAAGGTCAGCCGCAAGGTTCAGCCCCGTCTGCCCGCCGAGGGACGGAAGCAGCGCGTCGGGCGACTCTTTGCGGATGATTCGCTCGCAAAACTCCACGGTCAGCGGCTCAATGTACACGCGATCCGCCATCGAAACGTCGGTCATGATCGTGGCGGGGTTCGAGTTGACCAGAATCACCTCGTAGCCCTCTTCGCGAAGCGAGCGGCACGCCTGCGAGCCGGCGTAGTCGAACTCTGCAGCTTGACCAATGACGATCGGGCCGCTGCCGATGACCATCACCCGCCTCACGAGCCCGCCCTCCCGATTTGGGACAAGAAATCGTAGAACCACGGACGGGAATCCCACGGCCCGGGTGCAGCCTCGGGGTGATACTGGATGCTGTAGGCGGCGCGCTTCTCGATTCGTATCCCCTCGACTGTCCCGTCGTTTAGGTTCCGATGCGTTATCTCGGCGCCGGTGCCGACCAGGGACATCTCATCTACCGCAAAGCCGTGGTTCTGCGACGTTATGGTTACCTTCCCGGTCAGGAGGTCTTGCACGGGGTGGTTGCTCCCTCGGTGCCCGAACTTCAGTTTGAAGGTGCTGCCCCCAACCGCGTGCGCCAGCATTTGGTTGCCGAGGCAGATGCCAAACATCGGTACCTTGCCCAAAAGGTCGTGCACCGTTTGCATCACCGTTGTCAGGTGCCTTGGGTCGCCCGGACCCGGCGAGATTACGACGCCGTCCGGCTTCCAGCCCAGAACCTCCTGAGCAGTGGAAGAGTGCGGCAGCACGATCACGCGGCAACCCTCCGCCGCGAAACGCCGCAGAATATTCGCCTTCACGCCCAGGTCAAGAACAACAAGCTTACAGTCATACCTGCGGCTCGGTGCGTCCACCGGCTCCCGTCCTTCAATGCCCCAAGCGTAAGGCGCGGGCGTGCTGACTTCCTCCACGAAGGTTCGCTCGTCGTACGACGGCGCCTGGCGCAGGCGGGCGAGCGCCGCCTCCGGGTCGTTGTCCGTAAGCGCACCCATCGCCACGCCCGCCGACCGAAGGCGAAGCGTCAGTGCGCGCGTGTCCAACCGTTGCAGTCCCGGTATCCCCCGCTCTCGAAGGAACCCGTCCAAAGACCAGCGACTTCGCCAGTTGCTGGGATGCTCCGCCGCCTCGTACACAATCAGCCCAACCGGCTGCACGCGGTCCGACTCGAAGTCATCCTGGTTCACACCGTAGTTCCCGATGAGTGGGTAGGTGAGGAGGACGATTTGGCCCGCGTAGCTCGGGTCGGTGAGAATCTCTTGGTAACCGGTCATCCCGGTGTTGAAGACGACCTCCCCGAAAACTTCAACGTCCGCGCCCAGCGGTTCGCCGCTGAACACAGAGCCGTCTTCGAGGACCAGGTGTCGTGCCACGCGTCGTTCGTCTGGCCCCACCCGTGCGCCCCGGCATCCCGGCGCGGCGTCGTTGGAACCGAGACAGGATACCCGATAAGAACCTGCGCGTGCAAGTGTTTCCGACTCGCGGCTTTGCAACGTCTAAACTGTAGACATGAAGAAACGATACAGCGCTTGCAAGACATCTCCGCCGTGGTCAGGAGCGCCTCGATGGTGGGGCCTGCTTTCGGCCCTGCTCCTGGCGGCGCTTGCGCCATCGGCGTGGTCCCAGAAGGTCGAGATGGTCATCGAGAGCCGAGGCAGGATGGTCATCGAACTGTACCCCGACAAAGCGCCCAAGACGGTCGCGCGGTTCCTTGCGTTGGTGGACTCGGGGTTCTACAACGGCGTTCGATTCCATCGGGTCGTGAATTCCCCACGGCCGTTCATCATCGTCGCCGGCGACCCGCTGACGAAGACCCTGCCCCTGGACGATCCGAAGATAGGCACGGGCGGAACGGGCCAAAAGATTCCCTTCGAGAAGAACGACCTGAAGTTCACCGACGGTACCCTGGGCATGGTGCGGGACGTGAGCGACGAGAACAGTGCAGACTCACAGTTCTTCATTTGCAACGGAGAACAGAGGTTCCTCGAAGGCACGTACACCGCCTTCGGACGCGTCATCGAGGGGCGCGAGGTAATCAAGCGGGTTCAAATGGGCGACCGCATCCTGCAAATCCGCCGGCTCGCGGATTGAGCACAAGAGCGACGAGTGGTTCTTCGGACAACCGGGCATTGCCCGGATGTATCGTCCCAGGCCTCTATCGCCCCGCCTTTGAGCGGTCGCGAACGAAGTGCAGGGCGACGTCGGCGCAAAACTCCACCTGATCTGTCGTCAGGTGCGCTTGAATCGGCAGCGAGAGGACCTCGCGGCACGCGCGCTCTGTTTCCGGGAAGTCGCCCTCTTTGTAGCCGAGAAACTGATACGGCGGCTGCAGGTGAAGTGGCACCGGATAGTACACCGTAGACGGCACGCCGTGCTGCTTTAAGTACTGCATCAGCGCATCCCGCCTCTCGTAGCGGATCGTGTATTGATGGTAGGAGTGGTACGTCGTCTCCGGAAGTACGTACGGCTTGACGATCTCCGACCCCTCAAACGCTTCGTCGTAGATGGCGGCGTGCGCGTTCCGGGTATTGTTCCAGGCGCTGAGCGCCTGCAGCTTCACGCGGAGGATCGCCCCCTGGATCTCGTCCATGCGCGATGTGTGGCCGATGTCCTCATAGTAGTACGGCTCCTTCGCCATCCCATGCACGCGAAGGCTGCGACAACGATCCGCAAGACCCGCGTCGTTCGTCAGGACCATCCCCGCATCCCCAGCCGCGCCCAGATTCTTCGTCGGGAAAAACGAGAGCGCCGCCGCGTGCCCCCACGAGCCGCAAGCCCTGTCGTTGCGAGCGCTACCGATCGCCTGCGCCGCATCCTCAAGCACCAACAAGTTGCGCGACTGGGCAACCTCCAGAATCCGCTCCATTTCGGCGATTTGACCGAACAGATGGATCGGCAAAATTGCTTTCGTGCGCTCGCTCAAAGCCGCTTGCAAATGCTCAGGGTCCATGTTGAACGTTCGCGGCTCGATGTCGACGAAGATCGGCTTCGCGCCGTTCAGCACGATCGCTTCCACCGTGGCTACGAAGCTGAACGGCGTCGTGATGACCTCGTCTCCCGGACCAACACCCATCGCTTGGAGCGCAATCTTCAAGGCGTCCGTGCCGCTGTTGCACGCGATCCCGTAAGCCACGCCGCACCAGGCAGCCACCTCCTGCTCCAAAAGCCGAACCTGCTCCGATGGCGCGTACATCCCGCTCGAAAGCACGGAAAGCACCGCAGCGTCGAGTTGCTCCTTCAGCTCTTCGTATTGCGCCTGCAGGTCAACAAATCGTATCGGTTGGTTCATCTCTCTCAAGGTAAGACGCCCGAGCGGCTGTAGGACGTCAGGACGGTGCCGCCCCCGATGACGGAGTTCTCGACGACGGAGTCACGCTGGATTTCGGCATTCTCTCCGATTATGGACGAGCGAACGACCGCGCCCTCGTAAACAACTGCGCCCTCCAAGAGCACGGAGCGCTCGACGGTCGCCTCCGCGGCAACTACAGCGT
>PSLA01000017.1:4883-5433 GCA_040289295.1 Armatimonadota bacterium | reverse complement strand
CCCCGCCGACGACCGAGCAGCCGCGCACCGTACCGTCCACGCGTGCCGTTTCTTCAACCGCCGAATCACCTATCCGGCGGAACGGACGCGCAGCAGCCACCTCGCCGGTCAGCACCGCCCGAACGGCGCGCAAGTACTGCGACGGACGTCCGATGTCAATCCAGAAGCCGCCCTGCACGTCACCGAACACCCTCTTGCCAGCTTCGATGATTCTCGGAAACACCTCCCTCTCCACATTGCATCGTCGTTGCGGGAAAAATTGCTCGAAGATGCCACGGCTTATAACATACAGCCCTGCATTGATGAAGTCGCTGCCCTCGGCAGGGCCCGCGAGATTGCGCTTCTCCTCTTCGGTCGGCTCTTGAAAACCCAGCACGCGCCCGTCGGCTTCGAGAGGAACCACTCCGTACGCGTGAGGCCTGGGCGCTTCCCGGAGGGTGAGTGTTACGTCCGCCTCTCGCTCCCTGTGGCGGCGAACAATGGAGGCGATGTCGAACGCGTGTATGGTATCGCCATTGAACACCACGCAGTCGTCCGGCGGCAGGGAAGC
>PSLA01000017.1:3847-4856 GCA_040289295.1 Armatimonadota bacterium | reverse complement strand
GAGGTTCCTCCTCGACCGCATACACAAGCCGCACCCCAAACGCCGACCCGTCGCGGAAGTGCGCTTGAACCGCGTCCGCCATGTAGTTCGTGGCGAAGCACACCTCTTCGATACCCGCCGATTTGAGATAGGCGATCTGATACTCGAGGAGCGGCGCGTTCACCAGCGGCATGAGCGGCTTCGGCCTCGAAAGCGTCAGCGGCCGAAGGCGAGTGCCCAAGCCGCCCGCGATGACGATTCCGCGCATGACGACGAGATTACCGCAACGAGCCGCAAAAAGCCGGAGGCCCGCCGGTTTCGGCGAGCCTCCCAACTGCCCTTCCCTCCCGATGGGGAGGAAAAGATCGCGACGTTACTTGCGCCGACGTCGAGCTGCCAGTGCGGCAAGACCAGCGCCGATCGCGAGCAGCGTTCCGGGCTCAGGCACCGCGTTGATGCCCTTGACGACCCGCAGCTGTGCCTGCTGGCCGTCCTCCATCTGCATGGACCACTGGAACGCGCCGGTGAAGTCACCCGTGAACGGCGAGACGCCGTCAGAAAGGTCATCTATCTGACCGTTCGTCAGTTTGTTTCGCACGCTGGGCCACGCTCCGATCTCCCAATGGGACAGACCACCGCCAGGAGCCTGCATCTGGAACCAGCCGAAGGTTCCGCTCGCGTGCGTTATTTTCATCGCCCCGTCGGTTCCGCCGAAGAACTCCAGCGTTGCCGAGTTCGAGCTGCTTCCCGCCAGGTCGTAGTCAATGTACGGGAAGAGGTGGACCTCGTTGCGGCCTACGCTCGTGACCAAGATGTCAATGACCGTAAGCGCCGAGTTGCTACCGAGGTCCGTCAGCGTGTATGTCAGGTCAAACTTCAGCGAGCCGCCACTCCCGGTCGGCTCGGTGTACTGAAGCTGCACCTTGTTGGGAGCCAGTTGGTTGAAGAACGTCTGGTAGCTCAGCGCGAACTCCCGGGTGTCACCCGTGCCGCGATACCAAAACCAGTTCTGGTACAGGTGGTCCGTCCC
>PSLA01000017.1:0-3837 GCA_040289295.1 Armatimonadota bacterium | reverse complement strand
TGGACACGAAATCGGCTGAGCCGGGAAGGGTGCCGGTGCGGTTCGCCTCCCCGTAAAGATTCCGCTCGCGGTACGTCCAAGACCCATCGGTCAGCGCAAAGCTGCTCGTCTGAGCGAGGGCGCTAACGCCAAACGCTGCGAGAGCCGCAAGGGTTAAGATTTTCTTCTTCATGTGTTTATTCTCCTCTTTTGATTGGATTCTCGGCGAATGGACGCCGACACCGACAGTATAACACAAACAGCCGACCGGTGGAACATTTTCCGCCTGGTATTTTTACGGATTTTATCCGAAGGCTGCAAGCGCGCTAGGGTAGAATCCGGACGAAAATGCCTCGAGACAGCAACAACTCCGAGCAGATCGGCACCTGGCGCCTCAAGGTGGGGTTGGCAGAGATGCTGAAAGGCGGCGTCATCATGGACGTCGTCACCCCAGAACATGCGAAAATCGCCGAAAGGGCGGGAGCCGTCGCCGTCATGGCTCTTGAGCGTGTGCCCGCGGACATCCGCGCGCACGGCGGAGTCGCCCGCATGTCCGACCCAGAGGTCATCAAGCGTATCCAAGACGCCGTAACCATCCCCGTGATGGCGAAGTGCCGTATTGGTCATTTCGTCGAGGCGGAGATTCTGCAGGCGCTCGAAGTAGACTACGTTGACGAGAGCGAGGTTCTCACCCCCGCGGACCCCGTGCGCCACGTTTGGAAGCACGACTTCACCGTGCCGTTCGTGTGCGGAGCGAGGAACCTCGGCGAAGCCCTACGCCGATGCGCGGAGGGCGCCGCGATGATTCGAACCAAGGGCGAGGCGGGCACCGGCGACGTCATCGAGGCGGTGCGACACATGCGATCGATCACGTCTGAAATCGCTCGCGTCGCAGGCGCGCGAACCGACGACCTGCCCGCCATCGCGAAGGAGATGGCCGCTCCGCTTGACCTCGTACAAGAGGTGCACAACACCGCACGGCTGCCCGTTCCGAATTTTAGCGCGGGCGGCATCGCGACTCCCGCGGACGCAGCGCTGATGATGAAGTTGGGCGCAGAGGCGGTGTTCGTTGGCTCGGGCATCTTCAAGAGCGGCAACCCGGAGCGACGCGCCGAAGCGATAGTCGAGGCGGTCGCCCACTACAACGACCCCGCGGTCCTCGCACGGGTGTCGGCGGGGCTTGGAGAGCCAATGGTCGGCATCAACGTCTCCTCACTCAGCCCCGAGGAACAGCTCGCAGGGCGAGGCTGGTAGGCACTTCTATCGGCCGAGTCGCCTAACTTGGCGAACGCAAGTCGCTTCACGACGCTCGCGCTTACACGTCGTCGTCGAGAACGAACGTGACCAGCATGTTCACTACATACGTGGTGATGCGACCGTCCTGAACCTCCACCTTCTGCTCCTTGATCCACGCGCCTTTAACGTTTCGCAGCGTCTTCGTCGCTCGCTCGATGCCGACCTGTATCGCGTGCTCGAAGCTGGTCTCTGATGTGCTACTGATCTCGGTCACTCTTGCTACGGACATGCCGACAGGATACCAGGAGCAGCCGAAACGAGGGGCGCTGCAGGCAAGTTGGTACAAGAGATAGACTATCTGGAATGGAGCATCCCTGGAGGAAGGCGATCGTCGTCGGCGCCGGCGGGGGGATTGGCGAACAGATTGTGCTCTCCCTCGCGCAGAGTGGATGCAACGTCGCCCTGATTGGGCGGAACGGAGAGGCACTGCAACGCCTGGCCGCCGCGGTGAACCGCGCAGACTCGCGCCTCGCCTTCCCCATCGTCCACGACGTGCGCGACGTGGACGCCGTGCCCGGCGCGTTCGCTCAGGCTGTCGAGGCACTCGGCGGGCTTGACCTCATCGTGTACGCAGCCGGCGTCATGCCAATGATCGGCCCGACAGAGTACGACACCAATAAGGACATCGAGATCATCGCCGTCAACTTCGTAGGCGCAGTCGCCTGGATCAATTTGGCGGCGAAGCGATTCGAGCGCGCGAAGGAAGGCACGATCGTGGCTATTGGCAGCGTTTCCGGCGACCGCGGGCGTAAGGGCAACCCTGTGTACGGAGCCACGAAGGCTGCGCTGGAGAACTACCTGGAGTCGCTTCGAAATCGGTTGGCGCCTTACGGCGCAAGCGTCGTTACGGTGAAACCCGGACCCGTCGAGACCGGCATGACTGCACCACGCGGTCGCCTGCCGGGCATGATCTCGGCTCAGCGCGCCGCGGCCCTGATTCTGCGCGCAGCGCGTAGAAAGAACGTGACCGCGTACATTCCCTGGCGCTGGTGGCTTGTCTCCAAGATTATCAGGCTCATCCCATCGCCGATCTTCCGGAGGCTCACGATTTGACCCTTCCCGCCGAGCGCATCGAGCGCATCGAGGCATGGGGAATGACGGTGGGCGGCGCGTGCTACGTGTTTCGCCCTTCCACCATCGAGGGCGTCCTCGAAGCGATGGAGGCTGCGCGCAAGGCTGGCTGTACCGTCGCCCTTAAGGGTGGCGGAAACTCCTATGGCGATGCGTTTCTAAACCGCGAGCAGGTCGTTCTTGACCTCTCCCGAATGAGGCGGATCCTCTCGTGGAATCCCAACACCGGCGTGATCCAATGCGAACCAGGGGTCACCATCGAGGAGTTGTGGAGGTACGCCATCGAAGACGGCTGGTGGCCGCCGGTCGTAAGCGGCACAGCGCACATTACTCTCGGCGGAGCCCTCGCTGCGAACATTCACGGCAAGAACAATCGCAAGGCGGGGCCAATCGGAGAACACGTTAAGGAGTTCTCTCTGCTTACCGCCAACGGCGAGGAGCGAACAATCGCGCCACTCGAGGACCACGACCTCTTCTATGCCGTCATCGGCGGGTTCGGCGCGCTTGGCGTCATCACAAGCGTTACGTTGCAACTGAAGCGAGTTCACTCGGGGTTGCTCGACGTGGAAACGCACGTCGCACGCAATTGGGCGGAGGCTCTTGACAAAGCCGAGCGCTTGGCGGAGCAGTGGGACTATGCAGTAGGGTGGGTTGACGGCTTCCCCTCAGGAGCGAACGCCGGTCGCAGTGTCCTGCACTCCGCGAGGTATCTCGACGCTGGCGAGGACCCTCATCCCGAAGAGACGCTCCGCGCCGAGGCGCAACAGATACCCGACAGCATCTTCGGCATTCCAAAGCGCGCGCTCCCGCGTCTGATGCGCCCGCTCACACGTCCACTGGGGTTGCGATTCATCAACGCGATGAAGTTCCGCGCGGGAACGCGAGAGGCGGGCCACCGCTTCCGCCAAAGCCTGGTTGCATTCAACTTCCTCCTCGACTCGATTCCAAACTGGAAGCGCGCTTATCGGCCTGCGGCGCTGCTGCAATATCAGATTTTTGCTCCTATCAACGCTGCGCAACAGGTGTTCACGGAGGCGACCCGCGTCGCGAAGGAGCAGGGGTTCCCGCCCTTCCTGTGCGTTCTAAAGCGGCACCGACCTGACCCGTTCCTCCTGAGCCACGCTGTTGACGGGTTCTCGTTGGCGATGGACTTCCGAGTTCACATGCGACGATGGGAGGCGTTCCGGCGCCTCGCAGACGAGATGACGGAGTTGACGCTCTCGGCGGGAGGGCGCTTTTACCTGGCGAAAGACTCGGTTTTGAGGCGAGGGCAGTTTCGCCAGGCCGTGGGAGAGGAAGCCTTGGAGCGGTTCCTCGCGCTGAAGGCAAGAGTGGACCCCGAGGGACTGTTCTGGTCGGAACTGTGGGGGCGCGTGGTCGGCGAACCGACGTTTCACGGTCGCCCTGCCGAACCTTCCTGTTAAAAATTGGAAATTTTGCCCGTATTACTACTGGGTTTTTGCAAAACACGGAACAATGGCTTGCAGCATA
>PSLA01000044.1:3961-6732 GCA_040289295.1 Armatimonadota bacterium | reverse complement strand
TTAGCCGAAGCAGTGCCCGTCGGAACCGCAGTTCGAAGCACGGCCGATTTCATGGCACTCCTCTTTCCAAACGCCGTTACAGCACACATACCATCCCTGGAAGTACCTGCAAGGTGTTTTGCTGTTGTCCTCGTAGCAGCAGTACCACCAATAGTCCGTTATTCGTCTGCTGTTGCAGGGTTTGCCCTTTTCGCTACACTTCAGAAGGATCGTGCCGCAGGGGTTTTGGCCAGGCGGCTGGCCGGCACACACCGGCTCCGGGTCGATGCCCTCCGATTGCGCGGGTGGCGCGACTGCAAACCAGGCGATGATTGTGCCAATCGCTACGGCGATTGGTAGCAGCCTCGGCAAGCGAGGTCTTAGATGTCTTGTGTTCGGTTTCATTTCATTTTCCTCCGTTTGTGATTGTGTATGCATTGTTCTGCATAAAGTCTGTTGCCTTGTACTGTTTGCTGGTCACCTTTCGGGCTCCGAGAACCAAAACAGGTGCTGCGGGCGATTGATCCTTCCGCGGCCATACTTGTTGATCACCTGCCCGCTAAGAAGCCCCGCGATGCCCCGTTTCCATGTGCGGGCCAGTTGCACCTGGGTGCCGGGCGGATTGCAGAACGGATCAAGGAATACGACAGCGTTCGACCGATACCGCGACAGATAGTCATGGAGATCGGTGAGGTTCCCGGTTCCCGGCTTCATAGCGGCTGGGTCATAGAAGTCCGCAACGTAGCAGATTACGTTCAATTCGCCCGCGCACGTCCACCCATAGATGAAATGATCAAACCCACATGGAGGGCGCCACACGTCATGACTCGCACCATACGGTGCGAGTTGGTCCGATGCCCAAGGGTCTCGCCAGCGGCCTTCGCTTGCAGCAGGCAATCCCAACCTGTAGTAGGCGTTAGGCCCATCGAACACATCCACGCCTTCATAATCCTGACGGTACAGCATCAGCGCACCCAGCAGTTGCTTCACGTTGCCCACCGACGAGGCGACGCGCGCATTCTGTTTGACCTTCATGAACACAGGTGTCAGCAGCGCTGCCACCACCGCGATGATCGCCAGAACGATCAGCGCCTCAACAAGTGTTAAACCGTTTCTTCTCATCTCGCCCTCCGAAGGAACATCTCAGCGGTTTCATCCTTACCCGGTACCTCAACGATCTTGCCGGAGTTTACGAGCGCCAACTGCGGCGCCTTGTCTAAAAACGACGCAGGTACATGGTGAGCTTCCTGGTCAAGAACGAGCCAAGCGGGAAAACTCGATTCCAGGAGCGCAGCAGGGACCTGCCGCAGCGGGCCCCGACAAACCAGCACAACAGGCAGGTTTGCAGACCTTACGGCCTCTTCGAGAACACCTGGCTTCACGCAACCAGAGCACGAGAACGAGAGCAGAATGTACTTCGCCCCGGGGATGCGGATTCCGCGCTGATCCGAAGACGGAACTGTCACCGTGGCTCCAACCAGGCTTTGATCCCACTGGGCTGACTCCACCACCACGTGCCTGCTGTCCGTACCGCCACCGGCGCCCGTGTACCAGCGAACGCAAGCCCAAATCGCCAACAACCCCACTGCGAGGACGAACCAGCTGGTTAAACCGCGGACCGCCCGGCAGATTCCGCCCTCTCGGATTGCCTGTCGCTTTGATGCGCTCACGTTCAGGTCCCTCCACAGGAGATATGCACGCGCCCGGGGCTGAGTTTTCTCCTATTACTATTAACGTCCCTTCGAGCCCATTTTGTTACACTCGTGACGAAAAAGGTGAAAGCACGGAGCACAGAACCATAACCAATACGGGTAACATCTCGAATATTTACCAGGTGTGGCCCGCATCTGCCGTGACTCTTTCTCCCCACCGCCTCGCGTCTAATGCGCCACGATAACCTTCAGCACCACCGCCCCGCGCAGCCGCCGCTCCACAATCGCAAGAATCGTCAGCGACAGACCGGCCCAAACAACGGTGTCCGTCACTTGGGTTGTGTCGTCGTCGCGAACAACGACCATCCAGAGTGGCCGGTTCGCGCCGTCTACAGCAGCCGACGTCGCATAACGCTTCGCGACGGCGGACGAGATGATGCCGAAGACGCCCTTGTGGTCGCTTCCGCCCGCATGGAACGTCTCGCCGTGCCGCTCGATGACGCGCCGGACGCGAAACACTGCCTCTACCATCCGGGGTCACCTTCCTCGGCGCTCAACTTGGGCGACGACACGCGAATTCGCGTGCTCGTCGAGGCGTGTGAACGCGCGCTCGGCTTCAGGTAAGGCGCGAGCCTCGACCAACCCATCGCCTTCAACCCAAACGGGTCAGCGATGTCCGAACGAGCGCGCCCGTCGAATCGGTTCCCGATGAACACGTCTGCGAACGCGATGGTCTCACTTGCGCCCGGCTCGCGGTACGACTGTGCAAGGAACTCGCCGGCGACAACCTCCGTCGCACCAAGCGTCAACGTCGCTTGCAGGCCCGCATTGGATGTATCGTCGAGGTGCTCCTGCAAGATCGCGTGCTCGATGACGGGCAGCTGCTCGTCAATCAGGTCGTCAATCTCGGTGTCGTAGTCGCTAACGCCGATTCGGCACTTTCGCTTCACCGCGTCGCGGGTTACGTTCAAGCTCATGGTTCTCTCCCTGTGTCATCAACTGTTGGATCGCTTTCGTGTTCTTGCGCACGGCGCCCGTTAACTCTCGAATCGCGGTGCGGAAGAGGCGGTTCTGGGTCTGTTGGTCACGGATCGCCTCTTCAAGGTGCCGGATGAAGCGGCCGGCGATGTCGTTTTGGTG
>PSLA01000044.1:3182-3951 GCA_040289295.1 Armatimonadota bacterium | reverse complement strand
CCGCATCGCCGTCCGCATCATCCACGCCGCCGTCGCGACGAAGGCGCCGACGATCGAGAGCGTCTCGGTCACCGCCGCCTCGGCCTCAGCGCGCGCTGCAGGTTTTCGAGAGCACTATCCGCACTCGCGATCGAAGCGCCCAGGTCCTCGAAAAGGTTGCGCAACTCGCGGGTCGCTTCATCCTCGCGCTGCGAGATGTATGCGCTAAACGCAGCATCGAAGCGCAGAAAAGCATCACGCACCCGCCGCCCGGCGAGCGCGGCGTTGGCAAGTGCACCGACAACGCCGCCGATGCCCAGCGTAACGATTATCGCCGCGATCGTGATGGGGTCAAGCAAACCGTTCATCACAGAATCGCTCCATACGCCGTCTGCCACAAGCCGTACCCGACGTTGTAGCGAGCGCGCACGCCATAGAAGTAGCGGTCGCGCCACCAGGCGGATTCGCTTTGCGATCCCGACTCCAACGCGCTGAACTCCACCGGCACGTCGCTCCGCTGCTGCAGAATCACCGACCGCACAGCGCGCGTCGAATCCAACAGGAACCAGTAGTCGTCATACGAGCCGCGAAGATACGGCGAGACGACCAGCTTCAGTTTGCCCTGGAACACGTTTTTGTATGGTGTACTGGGCGCGCTGTCCGTTGCATTGCCCTTGTACACCACGACCGGGCTCTCGATGAGCGCGATCGCGTCCCACTGCAACTTCGGACCCACGAGCAGGGTGTCCGGAACAACGCCGAGCGGCTCGCCGCGATCATCTGGCACCTG
>PSLA01000044.1:0-3172 GCA_040289295.1 Armatimonadota bacterium | reverse complement strand
GCGTGCCTTCTTCGAGGCGGTAGGTGCGGTTGCCCTGCATCATCTGGTTGATGCCAGCCGCCAGCGCAGCCTCGGATAGGGCGCTCGTCGTTCGGTTGCTATACGTCGACCCTGGGCTAGTAGGGTGTGCCGTGTTGAAGAACGAAACGCCGTCATAGCCGATGTCGGTGAAGCCCTTCGCGAGCGCCTCAACCACGATCTTGTGTTGGTGCTCCGCAACGCGATCAGCAAGCTCGCGGACGCGAATGCGAATCAGATCGTACTGGTCGTCCTCCACGGCGCGGCGATCAACGGCGATGCTCGCCTCGAAGGTCTTGTCTTCGATCGTGTAGTTGTACTCGCGCATGCCCTCTGGCTGGCGCTCGTCGAGGAATTCGCGCATCGTCGGAGTGCTGCCGAGCCACGCATACTTCTGCGACGGGATCGTCGTGTTCACAACGGTCGCAATCTGTTGCGCAATGCCCGTCTCAACTCGATTGCGATACGCCTGGTCGAATTCGGTCTTCAGACCCGGAAGGAGAAGGTTGGGAATGTCGCTTTTCGTGATTGCCAAGTCAGGTCCTCCTTAGTTCACCTTGGTGTCAATGCGGACGCGAAGCCCCGCCACGCCCGTGGACGTCGTCTCGAGCGCGACAAGGACACCGACCGCGTACACGTTCGTCAAGCCCAGCGTTCCGATCTGCACTTCGTTGTCGCTGACGACGTTGACCGCGTTGCCGATGTCCGCCTGGGTTGCGGTTCCCGCGTCGGCGTACACGCCGCTGCCGGACTTTGCGACGTTGCAAGCCTTGTCGCCGTTCGAGCCGCCCGAGTTGTCAGCAGTCTCTTCAGCGATTCCGACAAACTTCAGGTTTGCTATGCCGTGTGCCATCGGAACAAGATAGCCACTCGAGTTCGTCCCCACGAGCGCCCCCTTGTAGATGGTCGTTGACCCGGCAACCTTGTACTGCTGAATCAGCGTTGGACGATGCTTCGCCTCATATGCTTTCGTAAGTGCTGCCAATTACAATGACCTCCTGTTTCTGCTTCGCTGTGCAACGATCAGGCGTCGCGAGCGAGCGAATCTCAAATCATTCACATGCACATAAGGAGAGATTCCCGCCGATCGGCAATCTGCTTTTGCTCGACCGATGCGATTGGGTCCAACTGTTGAATGTGACGAACCCGACCGACGACGCTGATCAGTTCCGCAGGGCAAGCGAATCTACTTGGGATGTTGTATTACAATTCAGTTGCTGCGCGCTGCGACCATCATTGCGCCCGGAGTCGGCGTGCTCGCCCTGCTGAAGCGCAGACGCAAGAAAGTAGGAGCGCAAAGTGCCAACAAGGCACGAAGGCCGGAGTCTCTCGACCCCGGCCATTCTCTTGCCCGCGCGTCACACGCGCCTGCGCTTCAGAATTTCGCCGAGGTCGAGATCCGGGAACGTGCGCGCGTAGAAGTCCGCTTCCTCAGAACTCACCTCAGGACGCGATTGCGACATTGGCACGATCTCTCCGGGGAGGAACGCCGGCGGAAGCGACTCCAAGAACGCCTCCACCTTGCCGCGTATCTCTTCTCGCGCCGAGAACAGCAACGCGACCGCGGACTCGCGCGACGCGGGCGGTAGCTGTCCCTTGCGCACGAGGTCGTCCACGAGTCGCTCCGTTTCCGTCTGCCGTAGCCGCTCCTGCAGTTCAGCGACCTTGCGCTGCACTCCACGCGGGGCGGAGTCGCGAAAGTCTGCACAGAACAGCCGCGCCGTCTCAACGCGGGGATTCGATACGATGCTCACCTCAAAGATCCGGTCCAAGTCACGACTTACGCTTAGACTGAGGGATCGCGCGCCGCTCTTCTCCAGAAGCGTATCCGCCTCAGGCGTCAGCGAAAGCGTGCCGAACAGTTCTGGGCCAAGCGCCTCGACCGAAGTGAGATACCCAAGGCGGAGAGGGTTCTCAATGTGCTCGATCAACACGCCGACCGGAAACTCGAAGTTGTCCGCGAGCCGTTGTAGATCCTCCTCGCGAACGACCAGACCTTTGTCGTCGTATTCGCCGATCTCGAACAGCTTGGCGCGTCGTTCCAGCCACTGCTGAAGCTCGCCTTGGCTCAGCCGGACCAGGTACTCAGGCGCCGGGCCGAGAGATTCGTCGTCCCAAAGCTGCATCAGCTCCTTTGCGCGCTGCACTCGTTCATCGTCCGACATCTTTAGCCTTGTACCTCGGTAGCCTGGGCCGAGCGCAGCGGCCTCGGCAAGCAACTTGGCAGCGTCTGTCGTGGCTTCCGAGCCTCGGTTTTCCATTCCGTTCAGTGTAAGCCTCCTTCGTTCGTCATTAGCGGCGCGCATTCGTCGCTCCGCAAACCAGTTCGGACTCCATGCCGCGCTGCGTCAACGTCCTGCGTCGAGACACAATTCCAATGTACGCCTAATCTACATAATGCGGTATAACATGACAAAAGAGTCGCACTGTCAATTGTGCTACACGGCCACAGTTTCGAGTGAGAAGGTAACATCAAAGTATGGACGGTCTTAGCGCAGTGGGTCTGCTCGAACAGGAGATGGTGGCGAGGTTCGGTCTTTCGGCAGAGGACGCGACGGATGTCGTGTCGCAGGCCGTGCTGGTCGTGTGCCTGAAGTGGGGCCCGTAGTATGTCGGGAACTCGGCGCTGCTCCGAGCCGTGGCTCGGTACGAAACGCACAGCTTCCTACGGCGACGCCGCGCGTTGAAGGAATCCGGCTGGCGCTCGCCCGCGAGGCGCAAGCCGAGATCCCGCCCGCGGCCGCAGACCATGCGGCTGTCGAGGCTCTGCTCAAGGTGTGTCGCGTTGCCGGCATTGACTCTGCGGAGGACGTTTCGCTGCTCAGGATGGTGCTGCTCAACCGGTTTTCGTACAGCGAGGCGGGGGAGGCACTCGGCGGGTCTGAGACGGCGCCTTCGCGACGCGCTCCGAGGGTGGATTAAGGCGAATCCCGGAGGGTAGATGTCACAAAACGGGCGTCAGAAGACATATATAAGCCATGCTCTACGCCTCCGCGTGGAGGGCGGCCCAGGCTCGCGGTTATCGCACACCCGACCGCGCAAAAGACCCTCCGGGAGGCCGAGGGCGGGCTATTGGCTCCAAGTATTACGAGTGTGTTGACTCTTAGAACTCCTAGGTTTTGTGGACTTTTTAGCGCCGAATGACGAAAAAGTT
>PSLA01000043.1:0-6836 GCA_040289295.1 Armatimonadota bacterium | reverse complement strand
AGCACCCTCGGCAGGCTCCCTCGTGTTGATAGTACTGCTGGACGTGGACTCTTCGGTGTTCGTGGCGACCGGGCCGTCCGGCGCGCCCGTAACGTCCCCGCCGCAACCAGCCCCGGCAAGGGCGAAAGCCAAAGCCGACGAAACCGCGCCGAAGGCGAGCAAGCGAATTCGCAAAACAGCGTTCATAGTTGTTGCAACCCCTTCCCATGGTATACGGTGGCAGCGCGCAAATCGTCGCCGGGTAGGCTTGTTTTCGCCATGCCAAACACCCGGGAAGAAGCCTGGAGCCTGCTTTGTAAGCACACCAAGAGCGAATCGCTCCGCCGCCACTGCCTCGCTGTGGAGGCTGCCCTACGCTGGTACGCGAAACGCCTAAGCGCGGACGAGGAGAAGTGGGGCATCACGGGGCTGCTCCACGACTTCGACTATGAGAAGCATCCTGATGAACACCCGATGTGGGGCATGCGCCTCATGGAGGAAAAAGGATGGGACCCAGAAATTATCCGCGCCATCGGCTCGCACAACGACCGCACGGGTATCCCGAGAGAGACGCCCCTGGAGAAGCACCTCTTCGCGTGCGATGAGATCACCGGCTTTATCGCTGCGGTTACGTACGTGCGGCCGAGCCGCGACGTGCGAGACGTCGAAGTGAAGAGCGTCCTAAAGAAACTGAAGGCGCCCGCCTTCGCCGCAGGCGTGAATCGCCACGAGGTTCGCGAGGGCGCCGAACTTATCGGGCTTTCGCTGGAAGAGCACATCACCAACGTGCTCGAAGCTATGAGCGAGCACGCCGCCGCGCTCGGACTTGCGGGCGTCGAAGAGTAGCGACGCTGCCGTCAGCCGTTCCGCTGCATGAAGTGCTTCATGAAGTCCGCCAACACTTGAGCGCCCGAAACTGGGAAGGCATTGTACATCGAGGCTCTCATGCCACCAACGCTGCGATGGCCTGCAAGCGTCGTCATGCCGTTTGCCTCCGCTTCTTGGATAAACAGTTTATCTAGTTCCTCGCTCTTAGTTCGGAAGGAGATGTTCATCCGGCTTCGGCTACCCTTTTGCGCATGGCCGATGTAAAAGCCCTCGCTTTGATCGATGATGTCGTAGATGAGCGACGAACGCTTTTCGGCGCGGGAAGCCATCTCGGTGAGTCCCCCTTCCTTCATCACCCACTTGTAGTACAATCCACAAATATAAATCGCCCAGCAGGGTGGCGTGTTGTGGATGGAGTCGGCTGCCAGCGCCTGCGCCCAGCTGAGCATCAGCGGCAAGTTCTTGGCCTTCGCGACGTCAATGGCTCGTGGGCTGAGCAGTACGGTGGCGACGCCTGCAGGGCCTTGGTTCTTCTGCGCGCCTGCAAAGATAACGTCGTAACGGCTCAGATCCATCGGCCGGCTGAGGATGTTGCTGCTCATGTCGCAAACAACAGGCACATCGGGCACCCACTGCGGGTCGCGCAAGTAGTCCACACCCTGGATCGTCTCGTTGCTCGTGAAGTAGATGTACGATGCGTCGTCCGTGAAGGACGGCTCGTGGTCACTGGGCGCGCGGTCGAAGTTGGTCGCTTCGCTCGTCCAAGCGATGTGAACCGCGCCGAGCTTCTTCGCATCCCCGATGGACTTGTGTCCCCACGTGCCCGTGTCAATGTAGTTGGGCGTCTTGCCCTCGACGCCGAGGTTCATCGGCACCATGGCGTTCTGCAGGCTCGCGCCGCCCTGCAGGAAGAGCACTCCCCAGCCCTCTGGGACGCCAAGGATCTGGCGAAGGGAGTTGATCGTTTCGTAGTGGATCGCCTCGTAGTCTTTGCCGCGGTGGCTCATCTCCATGACGCTCATCCCGCAGCCCTTATAGTTGAGGAGATCGTCGCGCGCCTCTTCGAGGACTTCGACCGGAAGCGTCCCCGGCCCGGCGGAGAAGTTGAACACGCGGCCGTACGGCAGTGCTTCAAGATGTGTGCTTTTCACGGCTTCAATGGTACCCGCTGGCGCCAAGCCACTTAGCCAATATTGCAAATTGGAGCCCTCCGGGCGTAGCATAATCAGTAGAAGATGTCCCATGTCGCGCGCGAGCAGGTCGAGACTTCTCGCCCGAAGAGACCCACCGTTCAAGAGAAGCACCTCTTCCGGTGCGGGCCGCTCCGCGCCTCGAAGCGGGGCGTTTGGCGCGCGGCGGTGCTCATCTCCGTACACCTCGTCATCGCGGCTCACATCGCCTGGTGGCTCGTAAAGGGCAAGGCGATCACACCCGTCGAGCCCAGCGAGGCTATGCAAACCCTCGAACTGGGATACCTCAACGCCGGGTTCATCTTCTTTGTGTTCGCAATCCTTGCCACGATGGTGTTCGGACGATTCATCTGCGGCTGGGCGTGCCACGTCGTCGCGTATCAGGACCTCTGCGGATGGATTCTTCGCAAACTTGGGATACGACCCCATCCGTTCCGCTCCCGGCTGCTCATCTTCGTGCCACTCTTCGCCGCGCTCTACATGTTCGTGTGGCCGCAGGTTCTCCGCATCTATGAGGGGCGACCGTTCCCGAGGATCGTGTACCACCTGCAAACCGAGGACTTCTGGGCGACGTTCCCAAATTGGCAGATCACACTGCTCACGATCGGGGTCTGCGGCTTTCTTATCGTGGTGCTATTAGGGAATAAAGGTTTCTGTACATACGGCTGTCCGTACGGCGCGTTCTTCGGCTTTGGGGATAGGGTCGCGCCTGGGAGGATTCGCGTTACCGACGCTTGCGACGGCTGCGGACACTGCACGGCAACCTGCACCTCGAACGTTCGCGTACACGAGGAGGTGCGACTGTTCAAGATGGTCACGGACCCGGGTTGCATGAAGTGCATGGATTGCGTCAGCGTCTGCCCGAAAGACGCTCTCTACTATGGCTTCGGGAACGTCAAACCGCCAGCTGACCTTCGTAAGAACAAACCGGCAGCCCAAAAGTACGACTTCGCGCTACCGGAGGAGTTTGCTCTCATCGGTCTGTTCCTGCTCACGCTCTACATCTACCGTGGGCTGTACGCCGCCATTCCGTTTTTGCTGTCGCTCGGTCTGGCCTCGATCACCGCTGTGCTGCTTGTGCACAGCGCGCGCCTCATTTACAAGCCCCACGTGAGGCTGCAACGCGTGCAGCTCAAACGCGATGGAAGGATGACAAAGGCTGGAGCCACGTGGTCGCTCCTCGCTACGTTGCTCTTAGCGTTTCTTTCACACTCAATGGTCGTCCAGATCCGCACGCATGAAGCCGAGGCGTCACTCGCGCTTGCCGACTCGCTGTACTCCTCCGGCAAAGGCGCTGACCCGCAGGCACTAGAAGCCGCTCGAACAGCAAAGAAGGGATATGAGTGGCTCATCGCTAACGGCCTCTTCCCCGTCGCGGAATGGGAATACAAGTTGGCAAGCGTGAACCTTTATCTCGGTGAGGTGCAGCCCGCAGAGCGCGGACTGCGGCGCGCGCTTGCGATGCAACCGTCCCTTCACGGAGCGCACCGCTTGCTCGCCGATGCGCTGCTACTCCAAGGCCGCCCGGAGGAGGCTGCAGAAAGCCTGAACGCGTTCCTGAAGCAGGAGCCTAACGACGCAGCAGCGCGAAGCCGCCTTGGCCTTCTGCTGGCGGACCTCGGCCGGCACGCGGAGGCGGAGCGACAGGCGCAGGAGGCGCTCCGTCTCGAGCCGAACAATACAGGTTTCAGGAAAAATCTTGCTCTTGTCCTCGCCCAGGGAGGAGACGTCACTTCTGCCATAAAGACGTTGCAGCCGCTGCTGCAGTCGGATACGTCCGGCGATACTGCGCTGCTGGCGGCAGACATGGCAGCCGAGATAGGGGACGCCAAAACCGAGGCGGGGATGCTCGACCGAGTACGCGTTTCCGCGCCGCTGAACCCAGCACTGCTGCGCCGCTGGGCCGATGCGCACCGCCGAGCCGGTAGCCTCAACGACCAAATCCGCTCCCTTCTCGGCGCGCAACCTGACGACACCGCATCGTGGTATGCGCTTGTGTTCTTGTATAACTCGCGAGGAGATAAGGCGCAGGCGCGCGCGCTGTATGAGAGGCTACTGCTCCGCTCGCCCGGCCTACCTCCGCCCTAGGGCGGTCTGATCCGCGGGTCGCACCACGACCGCGGCGTCGTGTTCTGCGCTGAGCAGATCGAGGAGTTCGGCGTCTCGGACGCACTCCGCAACGCGCTCAGCGAGGCGCGGTGAAGGCATCCCCACCGGTATACTCGCGCTCGATGCAGCTGTTGTTCACCGAGTGCAAGGAGGACGACGCGGAGTTCTTTCGCATCAGTTTTCCCGAATGCGACGTCGTAACGACCGCCGAAACGCTCGCCCACGTATCTGACGTTAGCGATGTAGAGGTACTCTCCGTACAGGTTCACAGTCACATTGACAGGAAGGAACTGGAGCGGATGCCCAAGCTGCGCCTTCTGGTCACTCGCTCCACCGGGACTGACCACGTTGACCTTCAAGCGGCAGCCGAACGCGGGATCGAGGTGCACAACATCCCTGACTACGGTGCACAGACGGTGGCGGAGCACACGCTGCTTCTGCTACTGGCGGTTGCGCGACGGCTTCACGAGGCGATCGCAGCCACGCGCGCCGGCCGGTTCGAGTTGACCGGTCTGCTCGGGTCCGATCTCGCCGGCAAGACGACTGTCGTCGTCGGCGTGGGCATGATTGGAGAACGATTTGCGCGGATGGCGCAAGCGCTCGGTATGCGCGTCCTTGGAGTGGACCCTATTCAGCGCAAGGAGGTGGGCATAGGATATGTTCAGCTATCGGAAGCGTTGCCGCAGGCGGACGCTCTAGTGCTCTGCTGTCCGCTTACCGAAGCAACGCGGCACCTGATTGGCGCAGCCGAGTTCAAACGGTTGAAGCACGGAGCGTTGCTGGTGAACACTGCTCGCGGCGCGGTCGTCGACTCTGAATCTCTGTTGCAGGCATTGAACGAGGGCGTGGTCGCCCTAGCGGGGCTGGACGTTTTGGAGCATGAAGCCGTGCTTCGAGGAAGCGTGCCAGCGCAAGCGCACGAAGAAAGGAGGGTTGCCGCCGGTCGCGCACTTATGTCGCACCCACGCGTGATCGTCACCCCGCACATGGCGTTCTTCACGCGCGAAGCTTTCATCAGATTGCGCGAGGCCACCGCCAGAATTATCCGCGAGCACCTCGCCCGCATGCCGGCTTAGTCTCGAACCTCCCACGCCGTAACGTCGAGCCGCGTGCCCCAACTGATGAACGGAACGCCGCGATCGTGGTAGTCGATGCGGGAGCACTTTCGACGCGACGCCCCCACCGAGGCATAATCGCCCCATGCTTGCCCTGCTCTCGGCAATCGTAGCTTTCAGCCCGACGCTCACGGCACAGCAGCCAACGCTCGCCGAGGCAAAGGCGCTCCACAAACTGTATCCTCTCATTGACGGCCACAATGATCTGCCCTGGGCGATGCGCGGCCGCGTCAACTACGACATGAGCAAGTGGGACATCGCCGAACGGCACGAACAGGGGCAGACGGACATACCGCGCCTCAAAGAAGGCGGTCTTGGCGGACAGTTCTGGTCCGTCTACGTTCCCGTCAACGCCGAGAACCCGGTGCTCGCCACGATGGAACAGGTGGACTTCGTCAAGCGGATGATTCAGCGCTACCCAGACACATTTGAACTTGCGCTCACCGCCGACGACTTTTTGCGCATCCATCGGGAGGGCAAGATCGCCTCGATGATGGGCATGGAGGGAGGCCACTCGATCGGCGGCTCGCTCGCCGCGCTCAGGATGTTCTATCAACTCGGAGTTCGATACATGACGCTCACTCACTCGCGCAACACGCCTTGGGCAGACTCGGCAACCGACACGCCGCAGCACGGCGGACTCACCGAGTTCGGCAAGGAGGTCGTACGAGAAATGAACCGCCTCGGAATGCTCGTTGACCTCTCCCACGTCTCGGAGGACACGATGCACGACGCGCTGAGCGTTGCGAAGGCGCCCGTAATCTTTTCGCACTCTGGCGCGCGCACCATCTGCGATCATCCACGCAACGTGCCCGACTCCGTGCTGCGAAAGCTTCCGGAGAACGGCGGCGTCGTCATGGTTGTGTTCCTCGAGGCGTACGTCGCTCAAGAGGTGGCCGAACACGAGCGTAAGCGACAGGCGTACCGTGAGTCGCTCAACCGCTTGTCCCTCTCGGCTGAAGAAATATCGAAGAGAATGGCGGAATGGGAGCGTCAGAACCCACGCCCCCGCGCCAACCTGAAGCAGGTCGTAGACCATATTGACCACATCCGCAGCGTCGCGGGAATTGACCATATCGGCATAGGGAGCGACTTCGACGGAGGCGGCGGCTGCGAAGGGCTGGAGGACGTCTCCAAGTACCCCGAACTGACGCTCGAACTGATGAGACGAGGATACACCAACGAGGAGATCGCCAAAGTGCTCGGCCTCAATGTGCTTCGGGCGATGCGCGAGGCGGAGCGCGTCGCCGGCGCACCCCGCGACAGCCTGTCGGCGTGGGCGATCCGGTTCTGATGCCGCCGGCCCGCACGCCGCCCGTGCGACCATGAGGCGCCCCCCAAGCAGGGGTGTGTTCAACTCGCCGGGTTTTTGCCTCTCCCGCCCGTGCGCCTGAGTTCAACTTGCCGGCGAAACCACCTGGTTGCGTACCCTCCATAGGTTGAGGATTGACAGGAGACGCGGTTTTGCGGTAGAAACCCTATCACAACGGTCAACAACCAGGCAGAAAGCGCCTGTCAAAAAGAAGTGAAAGGCGCCGTTTCCAGGTTCGAGACCCTGTAACTCCCCCATGTTTGGGGGCTGACTGCAACATCTGATCCAGCGACGTTCTCATAG
>PSLA01000042.1:0-7312 GCA_040289295.1 Armatimonadota bacterium | reverse complement strand
ATTGGACCGTAACGTTTCCACGTTCGAAAGAACGTGGCCCCATTGAAGCATTGAAAAGTTCGCTCAATTTAACTCCCGCTTCGTGTTTCCACGTTCGAAAGAACGTGGCCCCATTGAAGCTGGTCTGAACGCAGTGGGCTCATTGAAGCTGCACTCGTTATAAGCCAAATCGATGGAGTTGAGATCTGCTCATGAGTCTATTGACAGGACAGATGTCGACAAATTGTCTATCCTAACCGGGACGTGAACGCGGCCCGGAAGGCTGCTGGCGATGGCCAGCTACAAGCGCATACCGCGCGCCCGCCAGGCGCGGCGGGAAGTGACGAACGGGTGGACATCGGAGGTTGCCTCTCTTCGGGGGGAGTGCCGGTGGATGAAGCAGGAAGCAAACTGGGGCAAGTGTGATGAGACATTTGCCCATGAGTTGCAGAACGGTTGTTTCCCCTGATCTAGGAGGGCAATGATGAGTATGGACAATCAGAAGGCAAAAAAGCTTGAGCAAGCCCTGGGAAAGGGAAACAAACCCTTCCCTTGGCAAGAGAGGCTTCTTGAGCGGATGCTCCACCAGGGGGATATTCCTGAGCTCATCGACATCCCCACGGGGCTCGGGAAGACGGCGGTCATCGCTGTTTGGCTTGTCACGCGCGCTAGGGCGGACAGAACCCGAGGAGGGTGAAATCCGGTGACCACCAGCAATAGCTTCTACAATGAATTTCGCAGCTTGACTGGCTTCTCGCCGATGAGATGGCAGTGCCGGCTGTTTGAGCGGCTGCTCAAAGACGATATACCGGAAGCGTGTGACATTCCGACGGGTCTCGGAAAGACCTCGGCTATTGTCCTCTGGCTATTAGCACTTGTGCACCAGGCAAGGGACGGGTGTGTTCGGCTTCCGAGACGTCTCGCCTACATAGTCAACAGACGTACCATAGTCGATCAGGCCACGGCCACCGTGGAGGGCATGCGTCGCCGCCTCCTGCAGCCGGAGGGGCCTGACTGGGAAGAGCACGCGCATATTCTGAGGGGCATCGCCTCGGTCCTGGGTGGGCTTTCCGCCTCCAAGGAGCCTCTTTTAGGGGTGAGCACCCTGCGAGGTGAGCTCGCCGACAACGAAGAGTGGAAGGCCGACCCGGCTCGGCCGGCGATCGTCATCGGGACCATCGACATGATCGGCAGCAAGCTGCTCTTCTCCGGCTACGGCGATGGACGATACAGACGTGCGCACCACGCGGGACTGATCGGGCAGGACACTTTGATCATCCACGACGAGGCGCACCTGACGCCGGCGTTCAGCGACCTGCTCCGACGGATCGCCGACGAGCAAGAGCGATCGCGGGAACCGCGGCGTGTTCGAGTCATGGAGTTGTCCGCAACACAGCGGGATGGCGGCAAGGGCGCGCTCCAGCTCGAAGCAGTCGATGAGACAGATGCGCACACCGGTCGGATTGTGAAGCATCGCCTCGACGCGAAGAAGTGGCTCCGCCTCCACAGGTGCGACAACGTGGTTCAAGGACTGGCGGAGAAGGCGACGTTGCACATCGAGGCGAAAGCGAAGGTGCTGGTGTACGTCCGTTCCCCCGAGGATGCGCAGCAAGTGGCCGACGTGATCAGGAAGAAAACGGGCAAGGCGGCTGACGAGCGCGTGGCGCTGCTCACGGGCACAATCCGGGGATACGAGCGCGATCGCCTTGTGAACGGGGACCGAGTATATCGAGCGATGCTCGACCCCGAATCCTCCGTCGCGGAGACCGTCTACCTCGTGAGCACATCGGCAGGCGAAGTAGGGATCGACCTCGATGCGGACCACCTGGTCTGCGACCTGACGACGCTGGACGCGATGATCCAGCGGCTCGGGCGGGTGAACCGCCGCGGCGGCGAGAGCCGGGAGGCGCGCGTGGATGTCATCTGGACAGAGCAAGACGAGAAGCCGGGTGAGAAGGCCTCTGCGATGGACAAAGCCGTTGCGGCCACTTTGCATATTCTGCAAGATTGGGTCAACAAGTCAAACGGAGCCAATGGTCTGCTTGTCAGCCCGCGCCACCTCCGAACGCTGGTTGAGGAGTTAAGTGCGAAGGATCGAGAAGCCGCCTTTTCTCCCGAGCCGACGATTCCTCCACTCTCCGACATCCTGCTCGACAGCTGGTCCTTGACGAGCATTGAGGACATGCCCGGCCGGCGGGAGGTGGCCGCGTACCTTCATGGCCTGACCGGTGATCCACCGGAAACCTACGTGGTCTGGCGGAAGGAAGTAACGCTGCTGTCGCAGAGTCGGGTTGACGAATCCACTCTAACTGACTGGTTCCGAGCATGCGGGATCGAGGCACGCGAGCGCCTCCGGGACCGCACGGACCGCGTCAGAAAAACTCTCGATGAGCTGCTGACGGCTCACCGTAGACGGGCGCCGAAGGATGGGGAGCAGGACTTTCCCATCCTCCTTCTCGATGAGCGCGGCCGTGCGCGTTGGTCGACCTTGTCTGAGATCGTCAAGAGGCCAGAGAGGGATCTCCCGGATGTACTTGCCTATCGCACAGTGGTTCTCCCCGTCGAGGCGGGCGGGCTTGACAGGCACGGGCTGCTTGATGGGAAGGCCACCGGACCGATCAACGATATCGACGTCGCGGAGAAGGCGACAGGGGTTGGTCGGCGGGAACGATGGCTCGAGGTCCGGACAGCAGGTGGCGAGTCGCAATGGCGCCGACTGCTGTCGGATGGGGTCGCCAAGCCTTCGTCTGAACTAAGCGAGCGCGAACGGATTCCTCTGAAGAGAGGCGAGGAGGGCGCCGAGGACGAGGGCGAGTCCACCGACCTCGTCCTATTCGAACTGCCGGAGAAAGCGGCGCGTGAGAGTCCCGAGACCGCCCGGGTCCGGCAGCCCCTGGCGGAACACACGAAGGCGATCCAGAGACACATGGAGGCGATCGCGGACCGCCTGGGACTGGAACCGACCATCAAGGAAGCCCTCGTGGCGGCGGCCCGGTGGCACGATCGTGGCAAGGACCGGCCGGTCTGGCAGCGATATGCCCAAAACGACAACGGCAGCGAACCGCTGGCCAAGTCCACCCGATACCTCCACGGCCGTGCCCTCGGCGGGTACCGCCACGAGTTCGGCTCGCTGTTGGAGGCGATGGCAGATCCGGAAATCGCGAAGCACCCCGAGCGCGATCTGATTTTGCACCTGATCGCGGCACATCACGGCTGGGCACGGCCGCACTTCGAGCGGCGGGCTTTTGACAACGAAGGGCCGCTCGATCGATCTACCGGCGAGCGGCGCCTGCCGACGACCGCCGCGAACGAGCAGGCGCTCGTCGAGGCGATGCAGCGCTTCGGTCGGCTGCACCAGCGCTTCGGCCGCTGGGGTTTGGCATGGCTCGAGGCCCTAGTGCGCTGCGCGGACATTGCGGCATCGAAGCCGGCGGCGCCGCCGAGCCCCGCCGCCGACGGTGCCGGTTGAGCCGTGCCGGAGGAGGTGGGAGCGTGAACGACAGCAGGCCGAGCCTAAGCATTATCGTGGACGTGACCAACCCGGGCCAGTTCTTCGCCTGCTGCGGGCTGTTGGAACTGGCCCACCGCCTGTGGCCGGGGGCGGGGGGGTGGTTCGAGAATGGGCAGTTCATGATTTGTGCCGAGTGTGGCGGAATAACTCTCCGGCAGGTTTCGGAGTGGCTTCAAAATTGTGAGCTTATACCAGATGACCCTAAAGCTGATGACAAGACATGTCCGCTGCGACTTCGGCAGCACGCGGTGGACGATGACGGCGGTTCCCTGGCCATGCGGTTGGACTGGTGGCTAGACGACACGGGTGTCGGCGGGCTGCTCAAGACCTGGGCTGGGCAGCAGAGGGTCAAGGTGATCGCCCGGGCAATGCTGCACTCTGCCATCGCTGACGGACATGCCGACAAAGGCTGGCTGGACCGGGGCAGGACCGCGAGTCTCCCCGAGTTACCGGGGAAGGTTGTTGAGCCATTCTATTTTGACGCGAGGCGCTTCGCCCACGCCCTGGACACGGGGTTCTCGTTGGATGTCCAAGGCGTCGAGACCGTAGCCCATCCGGCAGTTGAGTTGCTGTGCTTGATCGGCCTCCAACGGTTTCGGCCACGACAATCATCGGAGTCGAAATGGGCGTTTGAGTACTGGACCTGGCCACAACCCTTGTCCGCCCCCGTCGCGGCGGCGGTGGCCTGCGGAGCGGCGAACATGCCCGGCCGAAAGGGATATCGGTTCTCGCTGAGGTTTAGGGACGATCAAAAGCGGTACAAGGCCTTTGACTTCGCAATCCCGATCGGAGGTGACACATGAGCGATACGCAGATGGACGTGGGCCGGTTTGACGACTGGCTGAAGGACGACAGCGACGTGGCGGCGCTGGTGATGCGCCAGTGGCTCGAACCGGTCGAGGGCAAGGACGCGGTGATCTTTCCGCCGACGTACACACTGGCCGATACAGACGCCGGAAGCCGCTTCAACAAGGGGGAACCCGTACCTGGCGTCTACAAGGGTCAGAAGGGACCCATCGGGTACAACATCGACCGCTTCGAGGACGGCACAAGCGTGTGCCAGATCGACAGCGTTGGCTCTCAGGCCAACCGCATGGAGCCCATCTTCAAGCGGGAGAAGTACAAGCACCTCGTCCCGCAGGTCATCGTCAAGGCGAACGCCCGTGAGGTTCACCTCTTGGACGCCGGGCATCGCGCGGCAGACGCGATTGTACGCTTCTCCGATCTAGCAGAGGAACTCAAGAAAGCCTTCGAAGCTATTCGAGCCGGCAACGCTGTGCCGCTGGCCAAGGTTGCCCCTACATCGCTCGTGTTCGGTGCGTGGGATTCGCGCGAGACGCAGGTCAAGCTACCGCGAATCGTGCGATCTGTAATCCGGGCTTTCAACGTCAGACCGTTACATCGCTCGGCACAGTACATCCCGGCATTGAGCTATGTCGAAGATGGACTCCTCGACGCTCCTGGCAACAAGACTGAGGAAGACTCCATGTCTCAACTCGGACTCCGTCACGCACCCGCCCCGTGGTCACACGGTGGAGTCCTGGTCGAGGAAATCCGGAGGGACGCTACCCTGAATCTCGTTGCGCTGCGGGCGCTCTTCGCCGGCAAGGATGCGGACCCCCTCCCACTGCGCCGTTACATCCTCGGGCTGGCGCTGGTTGCGTTCACTGCCCCGCAGGAGACCTTCCTTCGAGAGGGGTGCGAACTCGTGCCGGCCCCGAGCCGACCGGCGAAATGGTTCCTTGTTAAACACGATGGCTGCCGTGATGAAGGATTCACCCTGTCCCATGACGAGGCCCTAGCCTACGCAACCGAGGCTGCCAACGATTTCGGCGTCGGAGCCGCAAAGGTGGCGCAGTTCAACAGCGATTCGGCCAACGCTGCTATCAAACAGTCGAAGGAGGAACGTAAGAAGTCTCGTCGTGCCAAGGCGAAAGCTGAGAGCAGCGCCAGCGACCAAGGTGCGGAAGAGGAGGAGTCCCACGAATGACCCGCCACCTCTGCATCTCCGTTACGCCGCTGGACGACCTATTCCACGGCAAGGGCGATGACGACGAGCCGGAGTGGCCGCCGTCACCGATGCGGCTGTTCCAGGCCCTTGTGGCTGGCTCGCGCACGGGCTGCCGCAACGCCGACTGGTCCAAGGCCAAAGCCGAAGCCTTCCGCTGGCTGGAGCGCCGCGAGCCGCCCCTGATCGTCGGGCCGGAAGCGAAGCCCGCCGCGGCCTACACGCTCTTCGTCCCCAATAACGACGCCGACAAGAAGTTCGATCGTCAGGATCGCCTGACCTCCAAGGTGGTCCGGCCGCATCGAATCGTGGGTGGCGGCAGCGGCGCGGCGGTCGGGCCGACGCTGCACTACCTGTGGGCGATTCCGGACGATGAGTGGGCCACGGCACGCCCCCACGCTGAGCTGCTCTGTTATGAGGCGCGGCACCTCATGGCACTCGGCTGGGGGATAGACCAGGCGGTGGCCAGCGGCCGCCTCCTCACGGATGCTGCAGCGGAGGCGTTGCCGGGGCGGCGCTGGCGCGCGTGGCGCACGCACCGACCGGGCCAGCGAGCAGCACGGGTACCGATTGACGGCTCACTGGAGGGCTTGGAAAGGGCTTATGCATCTTTCGTTTCGCGGATCGACGGAACGCGCTTCAACCCGCCGCACAAGTTCAAGCAGTTCGATTCAGTGCTCTACCTGAGCGCGGATACGTTACCTCCAAGGCCGTACGCGGTGTTCGAACTGCCCGAGGGCGTCGCGTTCCGGCAAGAAGATGCTGCCTGCGTCGCGGCCATGTTGCGATCGCTGGCGTGCCGGTGCGCGCAGGCTGACTCGCACAATTTCCCGGGTGGATCAGACATGTACGTGGCCGGCCACGGGCCAAAAAGCCCGGATGGTCGATTTGTCAATGAAAGTTGGCCCCGCTTCTCGTACCTGCCTCTACCCACGATCGGCCACGAGCACGCCGACGGTATGATTCGCCGCGTGCTGATCGCCGAGCCCTTTGACGGCGAGGGCACGCACGCACGCTGGGCACAGCAGCGCCTCCGCAACCAAGTGCTGCGCGATTGCGACGGCAACGAACGCGGCGTCCTCCTGGACCTGTGGCGGTGCAGTTCCAAGGGGATGCTGAATCTGTACGTTGCTGAGAGCCGGCGGTGGTCCACTGTCACGCCCGTGATCCTGCCTGGCTTCGACGACAACGGCTGGGTGAGAGGGATCCCTGCCAGGAACCAGAGCAAGCCAACAAAGCCCGAGCGGCTATTCGTCAAGGCTTTGGAGCAGGCGGGTATTGGGCCTGAGGCCGTCCAGTCGTTCACGCTGCGCAAGGCTCCCTTCTTCCCGGGGTCGCAGCATCCGAATTGCTACCGTCGACCTGACTACCTCGACTCGCAAAAGAATCGGCGATTCTCCGCGTGGCATGTGCATTTGTGCTTCCACCGTGCAATGCCGGGCCCAATCGCGGTCGGTGCCGGCAGGCACGTGGGGCTTGGCCTGTTTGCTAGCGCGAATGACGCTACCTAACACTGAGCGGGTCGGCGCCGGAGGCTGGCCGGCCACCCTCGATCGTCCCACCGCATCCGGCAAGACCGCGTGCGTTGATATCGCCGCCTGGCCGTCGCCGCCCAGACCGGCCCCCTCAAAGGAGGTCGCCGACCGGCTGCGGCTCTTGAGGGGCGCCGAATGGCCGCGAGGGTGAACTTCGGCCCGCGTCGTTGCGTGAGCGCTTCATGACCGAGCCCGTTGCGTCCCCGCTCCCCGATCTCATCCCCGCCCGGATGGTCAACGAGTACGTCTACTGCCCGCGGCTCTTCTACCTGGAGTGGG
>PSLA01000016.1:29003-54763 GCA_040289295.1 Armatimonadota bacterium | reverse complement strand
CTCCCTGTGGGAGAGGGTTGGGGTGAGGGCAGCAACTCATCCTTCCGATTCACGACCGTTCCCAAGCGGCAGCAGGCTCGCGGCGACGCTGGCCATCCCTTACCTTGGCTCGCAAAGACGCTCGTCCTCCCTTGCGTAGGCTCGCGGGGACGTTCGCGCTCCCTCGGAGGGCGAGCCGACAGATGGATCCCAAAGAGCGTGCGCGGCCTCTTTCGCCGGTGCAAGCAGATAGAAGCTCCCAGTAACCAGCACCGGATTGCTGGGCGACAGGCGCAGGGCGTCGGCGATCGCATCGGGCACGCTCTCCGCGAACTGCGCACCCAGCGCCTGCGCCAGCGACCGCACCTGGTCGGCTAGTAGAGCGCGAGCGTGCGGCATAGGGCACGCGACGACCGTGGGCATTCTCGACGTTAGGGCGGAGAGAGCCTCGCCGGCATCGTGCCCGGTGGCGGGGCTCCAGACAGCAACGCAGACTCCGTAGTCAGCCAAAGCATCTAGCACGGCGTGAATCGCCGCGGGGTTGTGCGCTCCGTCCAAGAACAGTCTCGGTGGGTCACCCAGCGGCTCGAGTCTGCCCGGCAGCGTGGTCTTGGCGACCGCTCTTTGCACCTCGTGTTCCGAGGGTCTCCATCCAGCGGCGTGAACTGCGCCGAGCGCCAGCGCGATGTTGGCCCACTGGTATCGTCCAAGCATGGTGGGACGCATTCCACACAGCCTGCCGGCTGGTGTCTCAACCCACAGTGCGCCATCATCCTCGGCGCCGTATCGCACCGACGCGCCCAATTCCCACAAGGGCGCGCCGACCGTATTGGCAACCTCGTGAACGACGTGTGCGCCCGCTCCTGCTCCGGAGACGACCGGTCGTCCTGGCTTCACGATGCCCGCCTTCTCGGCGGCGATCTGCTCGACGGTCTCGCCCAGGTGCTCGCGATGGTCAAGCGATATGGACGTGATCACGCTGACCGCGGGGTCGATCACGTTTGTCGCGTCCAGCCTTCCGCCCAGGCCTACTTCGAGCGCGACGGCATCGCATGCTTGCTCTCGCCAGAACACAAACCCCATCGCCGTCTTGAACTCAAACTCGGTGGGGCCGCCTAGCTCGGTTGCTTCGAGCGCATCGGAAATCGGCGCGATGAGAGCGCAGAGCCGCGCTACATCCTCCTCGCGGATCATCTCTCCACAAATCTGAATCCGCTCGCGGAAGTTGTAGACGTAAGGCGAGAAATATCCGCCGGTGCGCAGCCCCATCTCGCAGAGAATTGCCTGGATATATGCTGTTACGCTGCCTTTTCCGTTCGTTCCCGCCACGTGGAGGAACCTCGGGCCGTTATGGGGATCACCGAGGCGCCTCAACAGCTCCGTCATGCGTTCCAGGCCAAGCCTCCATCCGCGCCTCTCTAGCGAGGAGATGTATGTAACAGCCTCGGTGTAGGTCCAGTTGGAGCCGCGTTTCGTCACACCCGCCCCAGCGCTACGCCAGCAATGCGCTGTGCAGCCTCGGCGAGTCGCTCGCCCGCCACGTCGCCGCGCACGGTGAGGCTCATTCTTACGTAGCCTTCCCCGGTCTCGCCGTATCCTGTGCCGGGAATCACCAGCACTGAAGCCTCCTCCAGCAATCTTTTCGCAAAGTCGGCGGAGCTTTCGCCGGTCGGCACTCGCGCCCAGACGTAGAAGGTAGCTCTGGGCGGCTCGACTCGCCAGCCGGCCTGGGTCAGACCGCCAACGAGTGCGTCACGCCGCTTTTTGTAAAGTTCCATCGTTGCCGAGTTGTCACCTTCGAGCAAGGCGAACGCCGCCGCCTCCGCGACGGCCGGGAACTGTTTGGTATCAACGTTGTCTTTGAAGCGCCCGAGCGTTTCCACGGCGGACGGGGCGCCGCACGCAAAACCGATGCGCCAACCGGTCATGTTAAAAGGCTTTGAGAGCGAGTGGAACTCAATGACGTGCTCGCGGCTGCCCTCCATCTGCAGGGCGGCGGGGGGCTTGTAGCCGTCGTATGTAACCTGCGCGTAAGCCATGTCGGAAACCAGAAGGATATCGTACTCGCGGCAGAAGCGAACCGCTTCCTCGAAGAACTCGTGCGTGGCGACTGCGCCCGTGGGATTGCACGGGTAGCACACGAACATCATCTTCGCGCGCCGCGCAGCGTCGGTCGGGATATCGGCGAGGTTCGGCAAGAAGCCGTTTTGCTCCAACAGCGGCATCGGATGAACTGTCGCACCCGCCATCTTTGCATGCACGCGGTAAACGGGATAACCGGGATCGGGCACGAGGACAACGTCGCCCGGGTCGCAAAACGCCCACACGATGTGCGCAAGTCCCTCCTTGCTGCCGATAACCTCCAACATGTTAGCCGCGGGGTCGAGCGCGACGCCGTACTCGCGTTCGTACCACTTCGCAGCTGCTTGTAGGAACGGCTTCCAGCCTCGCGGCGATTCGTCGTAACTGTGCGTTCTCGGATCCTCGGCGGCGCGCTGCAGCGCACGGATTATCCCTAGCGGCGTCGGCTGGTCTGGGTCGCCGATGCCCAGGTCAATCATGTCCGCGCCGGATGCGATCTTTTCGGCCTTGATGCGGCTGATCTCGGCGAAAAGGTACGGCGGAATCGCGTCGAGTCGCTTGGATGGGGCGGGCATGGTGCAGATTCTACCGCCCGGTTGCCCACCAAAGCAGCAGCCCAACCGCCACTGCGACGTTTAAACTCTCTACATCGCGATGAAGCGGAATCGTCAGCCGCTCGTCGGCGAGTGCCAGCACCTCCTCAGGTACCCCCCGCCCCTCGGAGCCGACGACAAGCACCGGCGCCTCTTCCAGAGGCTCGTCTCGAGAGCTATTTGCTCTGTTGGTGCGGGGCGGCGCCGTCTTCGCTATGTCCAATCCCCCGGAAGGCACGGCGGCGAGTACGGGACGCCGAATCTCCCTTGCATTCTCTAGGAACTCAAGCACGCTGCCGCGCGCGAGCGGAACCTTGTGCAGGCAACCTGCCGCCCCCTTGCGCACCGAAGCAGTAACCCGCGCCGAGCCGACGTCAGAAACGAAGACGCCGCCCGCGCCAAGGCCCGCCGCCGCGCGCAGCACAGCGCCCAGGTTGCCTGGATCCTCGATGCCGCAACAAACCACCAACGGTGCTCGAGCATCCAACAAAGCCTGCAGATTCGCATACGCGAACGGACGGACGTATGCCACCACTCCCTGGTGTGGGACCCTGCCTACCACCGAAATCAGGTAACGCTCAGGGTGTCGCGCAACGGGGACGCCCCGTTTCAGCGCGAGATCTTCCAGAAGAGAGGCATCGCCGCTACCGCCATCCAGGAGAACGAGGCGCTCCACCTCTCCCTTTCGTAGCGCCTCCTCCACTGCGTGAATCCCGAAGGCGAGGCGCTCGCTTCGCGACACCTTGCGCTTTCGGTTCGCGCTTCTCGCCACACAGCGAGTATAACATGGAGCCATGAAGCGAAGCTCGCTCATTATGCTGTTTGCACTGCTGCTCTGCGCTTCGGCTTCCTTCGGCTTTATGCGGCAAACCACCACCTTTAGCATGAAGGACCCGAAGGGAGTGACCTCGATCCTGTTTACGCTTGATTCGGCGTACGAGCCCCTCAGAGGTTTCGCGACAGGGATTGACCGTTCGGTCCTGTTCGAACCGGCCGATGTCGGCGCAACGCTCGGCGAAGACCGTGCAGACCGCCTCACTTCGTATGACCGCTGACCGCATGACCAGTCAGCTGCATTCCGATCGCTGGCTGGATGCCGAACGGTATTCGGAGATTCGATTTCGGTTTAGCTCCCTAAGGAACTTCAAGCAGCAGGCCGCAAGCGTCGAAGCGATCAGAGCCGGTGCCGCGGGGGCGTGGTCGGCAGATGCCGAGGGCGAACTTTCGCTGCACGGCGTTACAAGGAGCATCGTCGTACCGGTTACCGTCCCTTGGTTTCCCGGCAAGCTCCAGAGTCGTGTCGCCAATCTGGAAGGCGATCTTTTGGTCGTTCGCTCGGACTTCAGCATACGGCGTAGCGACTTCCGCGTAGACGGAGACTTGCCCGAAGCGATTGTCAGTGACCGGATAGACCTTCGGGTGCGCATCGTGCGGGTCGAGCGGAAAACGGACGAGTCAACAGCCTACGCGACTGTTCGCGAGGCACTCAACTAAGTGCCTGCATATACCGCGCTCGTAACACCGTTCGACAGCCGGTATCGAGTGGACGAGCCTGCCCTTGTGCGCCTGATCGCCTGGCACGAGGCGAATGGGATGGATGGCGTGGTTATCGCGGGCACCAACGGAGAAGGCCCCAGCCTCAGCGGCGCGGAAAAGCGCGACCTCTTTCAACTCGCCTGTGCCAACTCCGGGCGGCTTCGAGTTATTGCTGGGCTGGGAACCTGCGCTCTCTCCGAGGCGACCTGGCTTGCCAAGCGCGCGGCAGAGGCAAAGGTAGAGATGCTGCTCGTCCAGGCCCCGTTCTACTTCCGCGCGGCATCCGAGGCGGGACTCGAGGCATTCTTTGATGCAGTACTTGCCGAGAGCGGCGTGCCTGCGCTGCTGTACAACCATCCGATGACCGGATTTACGCTCTCGCCGGAAATGCTCACGCGTTTCGCAGAGAAGCACGCCTCGTTCACCGGCGTCAAAGACAGCAGCGGGGACTTAGAACTCTTCAGGCGGTACCGCCGAGCGTTGCCAGGCAAGGTAGTGCTGGTCGGAGATGAGCGGCTGCTGCTACGCAGCCTTGAAGAGGGAGGCGACGGCACCATCAGCGGACTCGCTAACAGCACGCCGCACCTCATCGCGCGACAAGTGCAAGAGCGAAGCGACACGCTCCAGCGGTTGATTGACGAGGCGGTCGAGCAACTCAAGCGCCACCCCCAGCCCGCTGTCCACAAGTGTGTGCTGAACAGTCTCGGCTTGCCCGGTGGCACGTTGCGCCCGCCGCTCGAACCGCTCGCGCCCGACGCCGCAGAGGACGTGGAGCGTTTCCTCGCGACATTCCCTGCCCCGCCGAGCGCGTAGTCGTCGCAAGAGATACTGGCTGCGCTATAACGCGCTGCCCGAACGGTATACTGTGCGCTGAGCGCGCTCGTAGCTCAGTGGATAGAGCAACAGGTTGCGGACCTGTAGGTCGGAGGTTCGAGTCCTCTCGAGCGCGCCATCCTTTTGCCGCAGCCCTTCCCACAGAAGTTTGTGCATGCGGGATGGCTCCGCTTTTCTCAGCGCGACTCGCAACTTCCCGGTTAGATGCGCGGTACGATGTTACGCCGTGATTCGAGTTGAGAATCTCTCCAAGCACTTCCCTGACCCGAAGCGGGGGGTTGTTCGAGCGGTGGACGGCGTCTCCTTCGAATGCGAGCCCGGGCAGGTATTCGGCCTGCTGGGCGTGAATGGAGCTGGCAAGACAACGCTGTTGCGCATGTTGAGTACAGTGATCACACCGACAGCCGGCAGCGCATGGGTTGCCGGCCACGACGTAGTGCAAGCACCGGAGCAGGTACGCCGCAGCATCGGCTTCCTTTCCACGACCACCGCGCTGTACGGGAGGCTGACCGCCCGCGAGATGATTCGGTACATCGGGAGCCTCTACGGCATCGGTGGACAGGAACTCGAGCAACGGATGGACGAGGTGATCCAGTTGCTGGAGATTGCGCCGTTCGCGGACCGTCTGTGCGACAAGCTCTCCACCGGTCAGCGGCAGCGCGTCTCGCTTGCGCGAACAGTGCTGCACAACCCGCCGGTACTGTTCTTCGACGAGCCGACCGCCGGTCTTGACGTGCTCGCAGGCCAGACGATCATGAAATTCATCGAGGGGCGTCGGGACGCAGGCAAAACCGTCGTGTTCAGTACGCATGTGATGAGCGAAGCGGAGCGCCTTTGTGATCGCATTGCAGTCATCCACTCCGGCAGGATCGTCGCCATCGGCAGCATGGAGGATCTCCGCGTCCGCACGGGGAAAACCGTCCTCGAAGAGGTCTTCCTCGCGCTGATTGATGAGGTGGCGGCTTGAGCGCTTGGCGCACGATCTTCGCGAAGGAGTTGAAAGAGTTCTCGCGCGACCGCCGCGTGCTCGCCACCGCGTTGCTTGGGCCTTTCATTCTCGAGTTGTTGCTCATCTTGGGCTTTGCGACCGTGAACGAAGTACTGGAAAAGCCTCGCGCGCACACGATCTTGGTCGTCAACGAGAGCGCGGGGGCTCCGCTGCTCGAACCGATGCGCGCGAGCGGCCTATTCAAGCTGAAAGAGCTCCCCGACGGCGCGGATCCAGCGGAAGCGTTGCGCAAGAAGGAGGGCCGCGTCGTGCTGGTGTTTCCCGCCAACTTTAGACAACGGTTTGCTAACCACGAAGCGGCCGAGTTCACCGCACTATTCGATCCTAACGAGACGGTCAGCCGCGTGGCGTTGACGATGGTGCGAGCCGTCGTGCAGAAGCATGGCGAGTTGGAACAGCGCGCACGGATGGTCTCTCGCGGTCTGGATCCAGAGGCGTTCACTCCGTTCGTCATGAAGGAGCAAGAGGCAGAGACTGGTAAGGCGTTCGCGGGTGCTTGGCTCGTTTCGTTCCTTCCCTACCTTATCGTGCTGTGGGCGTTCTACGGAGGTTTCTCCATCGTTGCGGACCTGGTGGCTGGTGAGAAGGAGCGAGGGTCTCTGGAGACGCTCCTGGTAACCCCAGTCAGTCGCTCCTCGGTGGCGGTCGGCAAGTTCCTTGCGTTGGCAACCGTTTCGTTTGCGAGTTGCTTCTCTGCCCTTCTCGGGGTGGTGGTGCTTGCATTGGTTCGCGTGCCTGCCCTAGAGCCGATGTTTGGCGAAGGTCTTGCGCTCTCGCCCCTCTCTGCGATCGCAATCGTCGCGACTCTCATCCCGCTCGTGCTGTTCTTTGCGGGCATGTTGCTTGCGGTTTCAACCTTCGGCCGGAACATGCGCGAGGTAAACGGTTACCTGTCGTGGCTGAGCTTCGTGGTGTTGGTTCCGGCGATAGCCAGCCAGTTCATCGGCTACACGGAGTTCACAACTTCGCCGTGGCTGCCGTTCATCCCCGTGCTGAACAGCGCGACCGTCTTGCGCGAGGCGTTGATGAACAACGTTGACATTTACCGCTTTCTGGTTACCCTGGGGTTCAGCGCGGTCTTGGCGGCTGCCGGCGTGTGGCTTTCGGTTCGGCTGTTCCTGAGCGAGAAGGTACTGCTTCGCACCTAACGCCTCGTCTGGGCGGATATGTTTGCCATGATGGAGGCAAGCTGGGCGCTCTGCGCCTGCAGCGCCGCCATGGCCTCTTCCATCGCGTTGAACTGACGACGGAGGAACTCCTCTCGCCGCTGCAGGTTTTCCTCGATTCGGGCGACCCGATCGTTGATGTCGTCGATTTGTGCCTGGATGGCGTTCGTCTCGGAGGTAAGGAAGCCGTTCACGAAGTCGAGCGCGGCGTTGAGCGCCTCCTCCATTACGGATGCCGCGCCCTTGGTGAAGATGAGTTGTCCTCGGTTTCCGGTTGCCCCGCCCTTGACAAGGATGCTGAGGCCATCGGTGTTTGGGTTGCCCGCGTCGCCTTTCAAGATTTGGCCGCTACCGGTCGCGGGCTCCCCGTTTATGGTTCCTGCGACGTCAAGTCCCGTGACGTTAATCACCGAGTCGCCGATACCGCTGTTGTCGCTCGCTGCGGGAAGGCTGCTCTTCACGGTGAAGTCGCCTGGCGAGCCGTACTTCTTTGACGTGAGCACCAACTCGTTGGATGCCGTTTTGCTGGCGACGACGAGGTCCTTCAGCTTGGCGTCCTGGTTGATCAGTGCAATTAGCGTGTCAATTGTGGTGCCTGCTGGCACCGTCAGGTTGTATTCCGTGTTTCCGAAGAGCGTGCCGCCGAAGGTAAGCGTTTCTTCTTGCGAACTCGTTCCGGTGAAGGCGACTCCGGCGGTCATTGTGCCTTGCGTGGCGATTTGCGTGATGTTCACCGTGTATCCAACAAGGCCGCTCGGCTTGGTTTTGCTCGTCGCGGAAACGAACTGGATGTCGGGGTCGTCTATACGGCCGGTCTCGATAAACAGGTCTGTAACGTTCTTCAGGTTCGTCGCCAGCGCCTCGTTGAACTTCGCGCTGTCAAGCGTCATCTTTCCGCTGGAGTCGAAGTCTACGCCGATTGCAAGTAGGTTTCTGTAGGGTCCCGTCACGCCGCCCGGAGACTGAAGCAAGGCGCGTGCCATCTGCTCCTGAATCAGCGACACGGTCGAGTTGCCGAACAGCGGCCCGGACTCGAGCGTCTCAGAGTCGAAACTGGCTGCGCTCTTCAAGAAATCAACAACAGCGTTGTACGCCTCGGCGAGAGCTTGCACCTTGGTTCGAATCGCTTCGTTGTCTCTCGTCAACGAGAGGGTTGTCCTGGGCGGCGATGCAGGGTCCGCCTTCAGCAGCGTTATGGTTGCGCCCGCGATGACGTTGGTAACTGTGTTGCTTGCGCTGGTCAGCGACACCCCGTCGAGAGTGAACTGCGCATCCTGTGCGGCCAAAAGCTCGTTACCGAATGCCGTCTGGAGGATGCCGATGTTTTCTAACACCCTGTTCTCATCGACGAAAGTGGGCGTGCCGGCATCACCAACAATCTGAAGTTTGTAGACGGTTTGTCCGTTATGCTCAGCGGTAACGACGGTCGCCGTGACGTTAGGAACGTTTGCCGTTATTCGGCTCGCCAGATCGGCAAGCGAGTCGTTCGCAAAGTCCACGGAAACGTTCGTGCCGTTGATCTGAATCGTGCTCGGCGGGACTGTAACGTTCAGTAGCGAACCGATTGTGGACACGCTGGCGGCGAATGCGATACTCTCTGCGCCGTTCGTTATCGCCTTGCGAATGGACGCCGCGCCCGACAGAAAGCCGAGCGAGCTCAAAACCGTTCCCGACGCAACGTCACTCAGCGCGACCTTGTTTTCCGCTCCGCTTGAGTTTGCCGTGATTGTCAGAAATGTGTTGCCATTGCCGCCGTTGATGATTGAGGCAGTAACGCCTGCGCGGGCCTCGTTGATCTTTGTGGCGATCGCGGTTAGCGAGTCGTTAGTCTGCACCGTTATCACCTTGCCGTTTACGAGAAAGGTCCCGGACAGGTTGAGCGCCGTGGTCGCACCGCTCTGAGCGGCAGAAGCCAACTTGTGCGTTTGCGCGAGGCGCGAAACCGCGAGGTCATACACCCCCGGCAGGGCGCCCACTCCCGCGGTTATGGTCGCCACGCTGCTGTCGCTGCTAGCAGCCTTGACCAATTGGAACGTGCTCGCCGCATTGAGCGTCTGGGCAGCCGTGCGTACGTTGCCGATCAGGGACTTGTACTGGTCAACCGCGGTTTGCCTGTTTGTCAGTTGGCCCTTCTGAATCAGAAGTCGCTGGATCGGCCGCCGCTCCAGTTGAAGGATGCGCGCGATGATTGACTCGGTGTCAATCCCCGAGCTGATCCCAGTGAACGATACGCCCCCGCCAAATGCCATTGCTCCAATGGAGATTGTCGGCATCCTGGACGCTTAGCGTCACCCGGAACACGCGCCGAGGAGCGTACGCGCCACCCGTCGTTGGGCCGCGGGCATCGGCAGCCTCCGCAGCTCCTCAAAAGTGGCGAGCACCAGGTTCTTGTCTGTGCGGAGCGAGTCGGTTATGAATGCCTTGAGAGTGATCCGATGGTCCGTAACGACGTGGCGAACCTCACAAAACGCTCGAAGGTTCGTCCACCCTTCGCTCCTCAGGGCGTGCAGAGGGTCTTTGCCCAGCGGGACCTCGATTCGCGGGAACTCGTACATTCCTCGCCACCAGCGACCTTCCGCAATCCGGCGAACGCCGACCCTGCCCTCAGCAACCATGCACACAACGGCGTGCATTTTCTCCACCATCCGCTTCTGCCGGCGAGGCGGCAGGTCCGCCTGTCGACCGAGCGACCGAGCGATGCAGAGCGACTCGATCGGACACTCCGTGCACTTCGGCGAGCGCGGATGGCAGACGGTCGCGCCCAATTCCATCATTGCTTGGTTCCATTCGCCGGGCTCGGCGCTCTTCCCCATCCAAGCGTGCGAAAGGTCACGCGCATGACCTGCGAGCGCCGCACCGCCAACCTCCAGACACGCAACCCGGGCAACTACTCGTGCAACGTTGCCATCAACGGCGGCGACCCTCTCGCCGAACGCGATGCTTGCAACTGCAGCCGCCGTGTACTCTCCCAAGCCGGGCAAACGGCGCAACTCATCATAGCGGGTCGGGATGCCTTCTCGCGCAACACGCGAGGCTGACTCCTTCAGGCGGTCTAGCCGGCGGTAGTAGCCCAGCCCCTCCCAATGTACCATCGCCTCGTCCATCGGTGCTTCGGCGAGCGCCCTCGGTGTCGGGAAGCGGCGCAGAAAGGGTTCGTAATACCGCTCGACGAACGCGGCGCGCGTCTGCTGGAGCATCACTTCGCTTACCCACACGCCCCACGCGTCTCTGCCTCGCCAAGGAAGGTCGCGTCGGTTGCGGCGGTACCAAGCGAGTAGCCTCCGTCGGAGAGACGCACCGTTAACCACCGTTGCTTGCGGCTCGCTCATCTCGCCCGGCAGCGTACCCCGGGTATCACGTGCGCGATGGTTCTACCGTGGGGTCTGGGCATCGCGGGCGTGGCGGTCGTCGTGGGGCTGCTGCTGATGGCGACCCGGCAGTCCAGGCCCGGCCGCGAAGCGGTGGAGTTGGGAGCGGGAATAGCTCTGTTCACCTTGGTCGCCGAGTGGATTGATTCAGCCATTGGCTTTCACCGTCTGGCGGGGCTGCTTCTCGCACTCGTGGTAGCGGGGTTGGTCGGCGTTGCGCTGGCCATGAGGCGACGGATCCAGCGGTAGGCGTGCGCCGTTCCGCGCGTAAGGATTGTTCGCGAGGACGCTCACGCTCCCTGGGGTGTGGAACCGGATGTCCCATCTTTCGACGAGCCGCGACAGCGAAGGAGCTATACCATCCAGACTCACCGTTTCTGGACTAGCCACTCAACTAAACGCGCCGCACCATGTCGCACCGGGTCTACGACCGGCAATCCCACCTCGCTCTCCAAACGCTCACCGGCTTGCAAAGCCTGAGACTCATCCAACTCGTGCGTGTCGAGCGCGATGCCGATGGTCTGAGGGCGCGGGAACACCCCACCGCCGGCAGCCATTGTCTCGTAGGTCTCAATGAGCGACCGCACCGGTGGAATCCGCAAGTCGGGAAAGCGCCACAGCGAGCGCTGTTGCGCCCGGGCGCACAGCACCAGATGGGTCGGCATGCATCCCCGCATGATCGCAAGCGTCGCGGATGCCGCGGGATGGTTGATGGCGCCTTGGCCCTCGATGAACAGCACATCGGCGCCGCTCTCCGAAGCGGCGCGGAGCGTCTCACGCTCGACGGCGCCCGGCGCGAAGTCGAGGCGCACTGCGTCAACCGCCACGCCACTGCCCCAGATACATATTCCCGTCTGCCCCGTGGCGACGAACTCAGCAGCCACACCAATGCGCCGCGCCGCGAACGTCATCTCCAACGAGGCCGTCATCTTCCCCACGGCCATGTCCGTGCCGACCGTGAGCACGCGCGCACAGGACAAGACGAGCGCCCTTGCCGCTGCGGTGTCAAGGTCGGGTGGCTCTACGCGTACGTCCCACACGCGCCCTCCCAAGCGGCGCACTTCCTCGTTTGTGGAGAGCGGCTTATGCAATGGGTTGACAACAAGCATGCCCAGCCGCAGCGCCTTGAGTACCTCCTCCCACCAGTCCTGGGGGAGCTTGCCGCCAGGAGGCGCGACCCCGAGCACGAGCGCCTCCGCCCCCAAGTCGCGAGCCTCGTTGGATGACGACACTATTGGTGTGCAGCAGGGGATGCCGGTCAGCGAGGGAAGGTCATCGCCGGCGTGGTCTGCGTCTACCACCGCAACGATTTCTGCCGGTGAGTAGCGCAACATCCCGAAACCAAGTTTGCCGAAGTGGTCGCACAGGTACCCCTGCATGAGGATCGCGACTCTTGCACCCTCACCGAGTGGTGAGCTATTCATCGAGGCACAACCCCTAAGCCCGGCGCAGCCGAGCAGACGAGCCGTCCTTCTACCAATGTTGCGCCTTGGAACGGGTCGTTTGCGAGGTTTAGATGGCTGTCCAGATCAATTGCGTCAATCAGGTCGGAGAGTTGGGCGGCTGCAGTAATCGAGAGGGAAGACTCGGAAAAGCAGCCGAGCATGGTCCGCAGTCCGTGGGCACGCGCTGTGTGCACAATTCGAAGAGCCTCACTGATGCCGCCACACTTCATCAGTTTGATGTTCACTCCGTCGCAGTACGCTGCGACGGCGGGCACGTCTCGGGAGGTCTTCACCGACTCGTCCAAGTACACAGGCAGTGGCCGCTGGCGGAGGCACTTCAAAGCGCAGGCGTCTTCGAACGCAACCGGTTGCTCTGCATAGTCGCAGCCTCGCTCAGCAAGCCAACGGAGCATCGCCGGCGCGTCGGAGTCGCTCCATCCGCCGTTGGCATCCACACGGATCGTCGCACCAGGCCACAAACTCTCGCGCGCAGCCGCAAAGACAGCCTTGTCAGCCTCCACACCTTCCGGACCGCCCAGTTTCAGCTTCAGCGACACTTCCGCGCCAACCTCGGCGAACAGCTCCTGCACCAACTCGCGCACTCGTTCCGGCGGGTTGATCCCAACGGTTACGCTTGTCGGCACCGTCCGACCGGATAGGCCGAGCAGACGCCACACCGGCTGACCAACACGTCTGCCAACCCAATCCCAGCACGCCATGTTGAGAGCCGCCATCGCCGAGGAGCACACTCCAGCAGCCGCTGCGGCTTGCTCCACCGCGTGAATGGAGAACGGCTCAACGCCGGCCAGGCAATCCGAAAGCGAGAGCAGCTCCTGCTCGGCTCTCACTGCCGACTGCGCCACTTCGTAGCCGATCGGCGCCATCTCGCCGATGCCGACCAGCGACCCGTGGCGCACTTCAAGGAAAAGGTTCTCGGTCTCTGAGGAAGTGCCGCGGCTGATGGTCAGAGGACGCCGCTTCTGAAGCACCCTACGCGTGCAAGCAAGTTCCACCGTGGGCAAGAATATCCGAATTCCTTAAGGGTGAAAGCGCTCGGCGGGCGCTAGCCACAGCTTTTCAGGGAGGGCGAGCGTCCCGCGAGCCTACAACCGAACCCTCACAAGTTTCAGAGATCCGCGCCAAGGTTGCTGCACGCCATAACGAGCGAAGCGCTGCGCGCCGAAAATCAAGGTGGGAATGCTTTCCGTTGACCGCGAAGCCCTGCGCCGTTACATTGAACGGTCTGTGCACGACTTGCCCGCCCTTCCTGCGGCGGTCGTAAAGGTCGTCGAGATTACCCAAAGCCCGGAAGCCTCCTCCGCCGCCCTCAACCAGGTCATTTCCTCCGATCAAGCGTTGAGCGCGAAGGTGCTGCGCGTCGTCAACAGCGCGTACTACGGTCTTTCGGCACAGGTTTCGACGACCAACCACGCGATCGTTATCCTCGGCATGCAGCAGATTCGGAACCTCGTGCTCAGCATGGCCGCGATGAGCCTGGTCCGAAATCGCTCGGCTGCTATGGGGCAGATGCACGTGCAGTTCTGGCGTCACGCGTTCGGCACGGCCAAAGGAGCGGAGCGTATCGCGCGAATCAAGCACCTGCCCGTGTCGGAGATAGACCGCTGCTTCATTGGGGCGTTGCTGCACGATATCGGCATGCTCTTCCTCTACAGCACATTCACCGACCTGTACACCCGGACGCTGCTCGACGCAAAGGACAATGGCGTGCCCCTGCACGTCGCCGAAGAGAAACTGCTGGGCATCAATCACACCGAGGTAGGCCGGATGCTCGCGACAGCTTGGAAGTTCCCAGAGGCCATTCGTAAACTCATCGGCGAACACCACGACCCGCAAGACGGCGAATTCAATCCGACCCGGGCGTGCATCCAGGCGGCGGACTTCTTTGCTAACGCTGCGGGATACAGCCCGCTGAACGCGCCCGTCCCGCCTATGCTTCCCGAAGTGAGCAAGTGGCTCGACATGACTGAAGAGGAGAATCAGGCGGTAGTCGAGTACATCGGCGAGAAGATTCGAGAAGCCGAGGAGCTGTTCGGCCTCCTCGTTTGACGCCGGTAAACTTCGGCGGCGCATGACCGAACCCGAACCCGCCTTGTTTAGGGACAACGAGACGATGCTCGAGTCCGCGTCGCAACCTACGACCGTCCCAATCGGCGACTTTCTGACCGAGTCCGGCAAAGTTGTTCCGAATGCACACGTCGCCGTGCAGACGTTCGGCGAGCGCCGAGGGGTCAACTCCGTCCTCGTGTGCCACGCACTCACCGGCGACGCGAACGTCACAGGCTGGTGGGGGAGGCTCGTGGGCCCGGGTTTGGCACTCGATACTGAACGCTACCACGTCGTCGGGACGAATCTTCTCGGCGGGTGCTCGGGCTCGACCGGGCCGGCGACCCTCGCAGGTGACGAAAACCCATTCGGAAGCCGCTTCCCGGTTCTTACCGTCGGTGACCAGGTCCGCGCGATGACGCTGGCGCTCGATGCGATGAGCGTTGAACGACTTCACGCGGTCGTCGGCGCAAGCACCGGTGCGTTCCATGCTCTGGAATTTGCGCGACAGTTCCCGGAGCGCGTCGGTCGGGTTATCTGCACGGCTGGCGCCGCTCGGCAAAATGCGGTGCATATCGCCTTGAACGAGATCGGTCGCCAGGCGATCATGCGTGACCCGAAGTGGCGCGGCGGAGACTACCCCCTCGACGACCCACCGAGCGACGGGCTGGCCGTGGCGCGGATGATTGGACACGTGGGGTATTTGAGCGGAGAGGCGCTCGAGCGCAAGTTCGGGCGCAGACTCCAGGAACGAGAGGATTTCGTCTACACGCTTGATGTGGAGTTCGCCGTCGAGAGCTACCTTCGCCACCAGGCGGCGAAGTTCACTGAGCGGTTCGACGCAAACACCTACCTCATCCTGACGCGGGCGGCGAACTACTTCGAACTGTCGGACTACCCGAAGGCCGGCCCGCCGTGCACGTTCATCGCCTTCGCCAGCGACACGCTGTATCCACCTAGTGCATCAGAAAGGGCGGCCACCATCGTGCGCGAACGTGGGGCGGAGGCGGAGGTCGTGGTTTGCCGCTGCCCCTGGGGACATGACAGTTTCCTGCTGGACGACGGTGAGCAGGCGGCTGCTATAAGGCGTGCGCTGCAATCGTGACCCCGACGGCGCGCGGGGCATGACAGAGTGGAGTTGGAGAGGGTACAATCCGCCTACGTGCCCCCGTCGTCTAGCGGCCTAGGACATCGCCCTCTCACGGCGAAGATCGCGGGTTCGAATCCCGTCGGGGGTACCAGCCCCCACACTCCTTCATTTGGGCCCTGCTTATGACTAACTTTACAGAACTGTTGCCCGGTTCACTTTTGCGCCACTTGCGCCGTCACGAAGATCCACGCGGTTGGCTCAGCGAACTGTTCCGCGACGACGAACTCCCGGAGGGATTCAAGCCGGCGATGGGATACATCAGCGTCACTAAACCGGGTGTCCAGCGCGGCCCACATGAGCATCGCGACCAAACCGACGGTTTCGTATTTCTTTCGGGCCGCTTTGTGCTGATGCTTTGGGAGAACCGCCCGGGTTACGAGTGCCGCAAAGTGGAGCTCGAAGTGGGCGAGGAGAATCCAATATTCGTAACCATCCCTCCAGGAGTCGTTCACGCCTATCGCAACGTAGGGAGTGCCGACGCCTTCGTGCTCAACTTCCCCGACAGGTTGTATGCCGGTTGGGGGCGCAGCGAAGAGGTAGACGAAGTTCGCCATGAGCACGATCCGGAGAGTCCTTTTAAGTAAATGAAGATTCTCGCGTGCGGTGGTGCCGGGTTCATCGGCAGCAACTTCTGCAGGTACGTGCTGCGGGAGCATAGCGACGACGAGATCGTCATCTTGGACGCGCTCACATACGCCGGGCGGCTCAGCACCATCGAGGACGTACTTGCCTCTGGCCGTGCGACCTTTACGCACGGCAGGATCGAGGATCGCTCGCTCCTGCCCGATCTGCTCAAGCAACATCGCATTGACGCCGTCGTCAACTTTGCCGCCGAGACTCACAACGACCGCAGCCTGCTGGGAGCCGAGGAATTCCTGGTCACAAACGTGTTGGGCGTGCAGGCGCTTCTCGATGCCTGCCTCGACTGCGGCATCGAGCGCATCGTGCAGGTCTCAACGGACGAGGTCTATGGCAGCATCGGCTCAGGTAAGTGGACGGAAGATTCGCCCTTGATGCCAAACACTCCGTACTCTGCGAGCAAGGCCGCGGGCGATCTCCTTTGCCGTGCGGCATTCGTGACCTACGGCACACCCGTCCTCATCACGCGCGGTGGCAACACCTACGGACCGTATCAATACCCAGAGAAGCTCATCCCGTTTTTCTGCACGCGGCTACTCATGGGTAAGAAGGCGCCGCTTTACGGTGAGGGCAGACAAGTGCGTGAGTGGATTCACGTGGACGACCACTGCGCGGCGATCGACGTTGTACTGCGTAAGGGTGAGCCGGGCGAGGTGTACAACATCTCGGATTCCAACGAGAGGGAAAATCGCGAGGTGGCGGCGGCGTTGCTCGCGGCGCTCAGCGCGGACGAGTCCCTGATCAAGCGAATCCCAGACCCGCGCAAGGGCGCGCACGACCAGCGGTACAGCATGGACTCTTTCAAGATTCGCGCTCTTGGCTGGTCACCTCGTGTGCCGTTCGCACAGGGCCTCATTGAGACGGCAAGGTGGTATCGCGAGCACAAACCTTGGTGGCGGGAGATCGTGGAGTCGTCTCCGTACCAAACGTTTTTGGAGCGATTCTACGGCTCGGCGTTAGGGCCTGACCTATAAGCATTTAGGGCATGCTTAGGAACGGCATGACGTGAGGCGGCTGCGCGTCCGTGGTGCGGACGGCATTGGCAGCGTCAAAGGCGTAGCGGGTGCGGCCGTTGACCTGGATAGCCGGCTGGCTCGCGTCAGGTTGGATGCGTGCTGTACTCCGCTTCAGGCATTGACTACAGCGCTTGCAAACGCGTACAACGCATGCTTTCGGCCGAATCTGGCGTTCGCATTGCCGGACACACTGTCCGGTGAGCGCCTGACGAAACTGTTGCAGGCGCTCCGGAATACCAAGGGAGGCCGTAGCGTGCGACCGGAATCGAGCGCCAGGCTTATTCTGGTCTCGCTCAGTGCGGACGAACGGACGATGCTTAGCGATCTGTTGGCGTCCCCGAAGGCGGTTGGCGTTACACTGACGCAACCCAAGGATAGATCGGAGGTCGAAATCCTTAACATTTCACATACGGAGAAAGTAATATTCAAAACCTGACTGAAATCGAACCTGCTTACGAGCACTTGTCCGAGTTTGTAAAGGCCACTTCGGGTACAGCGGCTGCCCTTCAAGGAATGCGTCAGAAGGCGCTTTACGCAGACGACGCACCCCCCAGCAAGTTCAAGGTGCTGGGGGCGCTGCTGTGGTCCATCTCTTCGCGATGCGAGCCTTCCGTGAAGTACTATGCTGCGAAAGCAAGGGAGGTCGGAGTGACCCAAGAGGAATTGGGCGAGCTCTGTGCACTTGCCTCCACGATGGGTGGGTGCGTCGGCGAAACGTAGGCTCTCAAGGCATTTGCCGCCTTTCGCAAGAAGCACGGCGACGCACCCGAGTGCTGCGAGCTGTAGCGATATCTACTTCTCTTTCTTCAGGGATTCCCTTAGGGTTGTGAGTAGCTCGTGAGCCGTCCAGTCCAGGCGCACCGGTGTGACGGAGACGAACCCTTCGTTGACAGCCTGCACATCGGTGCCCTCCTCGCTGCTGTCCATAACCACGACGCCGCCCTGCCACCAATAAGGGCGACCGAACGGGTCTTCGCGCCTCTCCACCCGCTCCTGATAGATTCGCGTTCCCATCCGCGTAATTCTCGTTCCTCGAAGCTCCGCGTAGGCGATACTCGGAATGTTTACATTGAAGATTGTGTGCTTCGGCTGCGGCGCGGCCAACAACCAAGGCAAGTGCTCCTCAAACCAAAGGCGCGCCGTTTCGAGGTTAGGAGGGGCTTCCTCGACGAACACGGCGACTGAGACGGCGATGCTGCGTATGCAGTTGACTGCACCCTCAAGCGCCCCGCCGACGGTGCCCGAATAGGTTACGTCCCAACCCAGGTTTGGCCCGGCGTTGATCCCGCTGACGACAAGGTCGCAGCCGTTTGGAAAGAACTCGTGCAAAGCCAGATTTACGCAATCCACAGGTACGCCATTAACCTCATAGGTCTCGACGCCGACGGGGAAGCCCTTTACCGGCGTCGCTCGGAGAGGGTCCCGCAGCGTCATCGAGTGGCCGCACGCGCTCCGCTCTCGGTCAGGCGAACAGACTACGACGCGCCCGATTCGCCGCAAAATCTCAGCCATGACGTGAAGACCGGGCGCTCGAACGCCATCATCATTGGTAAGGAGAATCTCCATTCGGCGCGCTTAGTGTACCGACAACGAAGGTGTCGAGCCGGTAAGCGCAGCCACCAAACAAAGACCGAAAAAGCATGGCAGAAGAACCGGAAGCAAAGGAAACACATGGCGAAGCGGCCTCCGCAGAGGGAGGGAGCGAGAAGTCGGGCAAGTCGTCGAAAATGCTCGTGCTCATCATGCTCGCCGTCGTGCTCGCCGGCGGCGGCTTCTTCGGCATAAAGATTATGGGAGCAACGAGGGGCAAGGAGGTCGCGAAGCCGAAAGTTGGAGAGGTTCTCGAACTTCAAGAGTTCCTGGTGAACCTAAAGGACAAAACATGGCTCAAAACGTCGCTGGCGCTGGGCGTCGCCGAAGGCGCGAAGCTGCACGCGGCCGGCGGCGGACAGGGCGAGGGTGCGGCGACCGACGACCCGAAGATGCGTGACATCATCATCCAGGTCCTGACATCCAAGCAACTGGATGACATTGTTTCACCCGAAGGTAAGGAGCAACTGAAGAAGGACATCCTGTCCAAGCTAAACGAAGCGTACGGCGACCACCAAGGCGAGCACGAAAAGGGCGAAGGCGGGGAGTCCGGGCCGTTCCTCGAGGTGTACTTCACGGCGTTCTCGTACCAGCGGTACTAACCGAGGCGGTCGGACGCTTCGTTTGCGCAGGCGCGTTTCTGCGTGGTACAATCCACTCCGACAACCTGTTCCCATCGTCGGGGAGGAAATACTTCATGGACGCAAGTTACACGAAATCGAAGCTTTACGCACTCCGGCACAGCGCCGCTCACCTTATGGCGCAGTCGGTCCTCCAACTCTATCCGAAGGCCAAACTTACCATCGGTCCGCCTATCGAAAACGGCTTCTACTACGACATTGACTTCGGCGATCGAAAGTTTACCGAAGATGACCTCCCGAGCGTCGAAGAGAAGATGCGCGAGAACGCTGAGCGTGATCTGCCGATCGTCAAGGAGGTCCTTTCGCGTGAGGAAGCCCGAAGGCGAATCTTAGAGCTCAATCAGGAGCCGTACAAGATCGAACTCCTCGAAGACATTCCTCCGGACGAGGAGGTCTCCTTCTACACGCAAGGCGAGTTCACCGACCTTTGTCGAGGACCGCACGTAGAGAGCACGGGCCAGATACGACATTTCAAGTTGCTCAACATCGCAGGCGCATACTGGCGGGGGGACGAGCGCAACAAGATGCTCACGCGGGTCTATGGGACCGCGTTCGAGACGCAGGAGGAACTTGAGCAATATCTTCATAACCTCGAAGAGGCCAAGAAGAGAGACCATCGGGTGCTTGGCAGGCAGCTTGGCTTGTTCATGTTCTCCCCGAACGTGGGCAGCGGACTTCCGCTCTGGCTTCCGAAGGGGGCGGTCATGCGCGAGGTGCTGACGGACTTTCTCCGCCGTGCGCAACTTGAACGCGGTTACGAGCCGGTTATTACGCCGCACCTCGGGCACGCAAGGCTGTGGGAGACCAGTGGGCATATACATACGTATCGCGACAAGATGTTTCCCATCATGGACGACGGGCGAGAGCAGTTTCTGCTCAAGCCGATGAACTGCCCATTCCACATTGAGATCTACAAATCCGAGCTGCGCAGTTATCGCGACCTACCGATCCGCTACGCCGAATTTGGCACGGTTTATCGCTACGAGCAGAGCGGAGAGTTGGCGGGCATGTTGCGAGTGCGCGGGTTCACGCAGGATGACGCCCACCTGTTCGTTACGCCGGATCAGTTGCTTGACGAGTTCAAGGGCGTCGTCGAGTTGATGCTTGTTGTGCTTGACAGGTTGGGTCTATCGGACTACGGCGTTCGAGTTGGCACGCGCGACCCCGATGACGACAAGTATGTTGGAGCGGACGACAACTGGGAGCGTTCAGAGATAGCGATCCTGCAGGCGTGCGACGAACTTGAGCTGGCCTACGAGGTCTCGCCCGGCGACGCCGCATTCTATGGTCCAAAACTCGACTTGATGATCCAAGACGCGCTCGGTCGGACGTGGCAGATGGGGACGGTACAGGTTGACTACAACCTTCCCGAGCGCTTCAATCTAGAATACATCGGCGAGGACGGAAAGCCACACCGCCCAATCATGATCCACCGCGCGCCGTTCGGCTCGCTCGAAAGGATGATCGGCTTGCTGACGGAACAGTACGCAGGCGCGTTTCCATTCTGGCTCGCGCCGGTGCAAGTCGCGATACTTCCGATCGCGGATCGGCACATCCCGTATGCCGAACGCGTCCGGGCCGAGCTGCATGCGCATCGGCCTTCTCTTCGCGTCCAACTGGACGAACGGCGCCTGACGCTCGGTAAGAAGATCGCAGAGGCGCAGACGATGAAACTGCCGTACATGCTCATCCTGGGCGACCGGGATCAGGAGGCGGAAACGGTCAGCGTTCGCTCCCGTGAGGAGGGCGACCTCGGCAGCATGTGCGTCGAGGGCTTCGCGGCAATGCTGCCCGCGGACTGACCGGGCTTCGCGACGCCAGGATGGCAAGGGAGGGCGCTTACGCTCCGTCGCGTTGGATTAGGGAGGGCGAGCGTCCCCGCGAGCCATTTCTTTCCCGCGAGCCGTTCTTTGGGGTGTTATTTTCGGTGTTCACGAGACGCTCACGCTCCCTGTTCGCGAGAACGCTTACGCTCCCTGAGGCATTGATCTTGTAGGTTCGCCTCCCTAAGGTGTGTATCTGCCGTCCTGCCCTGGGCTTGACGGCGGCGGGGCCGTGCACAATCCGGCGAATTGGGTATCATGGGGGGTTCGGAACCTATGGCTCTCTACCCTTCCGCAGACAAACTCGACGCATTCTCCAGCAAATTCGTCCTCGCCAACCTCGCCGCCCGCCGGGCGAAGCAGCTTCGCGAGGGCGCGCCGCCGTTGATCGAGACCCATTCTACCCACCCACTCACCATCGCCCTCGAGGAGATCGCCGAGGGTGCCGTAGTCCCTCAACTGATCGAGGGCGAAGTCGTCCCCGCCTCCGGCGTCACCGGCCAGACGCTTGACGCCCTCGCCGCAGAGGGTACTGCCGCGGTGCAGGACCTCGCAGCGTTGGTGAGGAACGACGCGAGCATCGAAGATCTGCTCGACCTCGAAACCGCTCTCACCGACGAGGAAGAGGAGACGGTCGAGGCCGTAGACCTCAGAGGGTCTGCCGTCAGCGGTGACCCGGCGGAGGCGACTGTTGAGGTCGGTGATGACGCCGACGCTGCGATCGCAGAAGACCTCGTTGACTAAGGCGTCATGGCGGCGCAGGACTACTACGAACTCTTAGGTGTCCCGCGTGACGCCTCGCCCGATGAGATTAAATCTGCGTTTCGTCGGCTTGCGCGGAAGTATCACCCTGATGTCAACCCAGACGACCCGAGTGCCGAAGAGAAGTTCAAGCAAATTGCCGAAGCGTACGCCGTCTTGAGCGACACATCAAAGCGACAAGAGTACGACCGCTACGGTGTGGTGTCGGACATGCCGCGGCCAGAATCCGGCTTCGGAGGGATCGCCGACCTCTTCGAAATGTTCTTCGGTGTCGGCGCGCCACGGAAGGTCGGCCCACAACCAGAACCGGGTAGGGACCTCGAAGCCGCAGTTACGCTGACGCTGAAGGAAGTCGTCACCGGTGCCAAGAGAACGCTCGAATTCGAGCGCATGGAGACCTGTTCAGAGTGCAACGGGTCCGGTGCGGAGGCCGGCACGCCACCGCGGCCCTGCCCCGAGTGTGGCGGAGCTGGCGTCGTCGTACACGTTACGACCACCTTCCTCGGCCAGGTGCGCAGGACGATGACCTGCGGCCATTGCCACGGCGAAGGGCGTGTTATCACGCGCAAATGCCCCAACTGCAACGGGAAGAAGCTAGAGAAGAAGCGCGCCCGCGTTGAGGTACGAATCCCATCCGGCATTGACGACGGGACGGTGTTGCACCTTCCGAGTCAGGGCGACGACGGTATCAACGGTGGCCGCCCAGGCGACCTGTACGTCCGCGTTCACGTGCAGCGTGATCCACGCTTTACCCGTGACGAACGCGGATTGCTCACCCAAGTGATCATCACCTATCCTCAAGCCGCTCTCGGAGCGAGCCTCATCCTCGAGGGGATTGACGGTGAGTTCGAACTGATCATTCCTCCCGGCACCCAGCCGGGACAGGAGTTCCGAGTGCGCGGCCAGGGCCTACCGCCCGTCGGAGGCTCGGAACGAGGCGACCTGCGTGTCCGTGTTAACGTGCCCGTTCCAAAGTCGCTCACGGAATATCAAAAGCAACTGCTCGAAAACTTACAACGAACGTTTGAAGGCGAACAGGACGGCGCGGCGAAGGCCAGCGGCTTTCTACAAGAGTTTCTGAGAGACATCAGGAAGAAACAGTGAGGTGGCTTCGGGTTACCGCGCACTTTACCGAAGCGCATGACGACGCTTCCCTGCCCCACGAGGCTTTTGTTGCTGTCGGTTGCTCGGGAACTGAGCAATCGGCGGACGGTTTGACGGTCGCCGGCTACCTGCCCGACACCACGGGCGCCTGGACGAAGGTCGCCGAGGTAGGCGAGCAACTTTTTGCACTCGGCGCGTGCGAGGTCGATGTGAACCGCATAGAAGAGCAGGACTGGGCAGAGTCGTGGCGGCAGTTCTTCGTTCGGCGCTCCCTTGGCAACAGAATCGTCATCGTTCCGGCGTGGGAGAAGTTTGAGCCGCGCGAGGGGGAGATCGCCATCGTTCTCGAGCCAGGGCAGGCGTTTGGAACCGGGGAGCACGCAACAACGCAACTTTGCCTCGAGTTGTTGGAGCGCATCGTCTCACCGGGTGATCGCGTGCTCGACGTCGGGACCGGCAGCGGTGTGCTTGCGATTCTCTGCGCGCGCCTCGGCGCCACGGTCTGGGCAACGGAGCGAGAGGAAGCCGCAGTGCAGTCTGCACAGCACAACTTTGAACGTAACGACGTCAGCGTGCGACTTATCCACACCGAATTGTTGCCTCGGCCGCAGGAGGGAGACGCGTTCGACATCGTGGTCGCAAACATCGTTTCTGCGGCACACATCCGCATGGCGCAGGAGGTCGCGCGCGCGCTCAGGCCGGGCGGACGTTGGCTGGTCAGCGGCGTGATTCCGGAGAACTGGCAAGGCGTTCTCGCCGCGGCAGAGGCGGCAGGCTTCGCGTTGCACGAGCGCGTGGAGCGGGGCGGCTGGGTCGCGGCGGTGTTTCGGTCGGGAACAAGGCATAGCCGGGTGGACGGTCGGCACTGACGCGTCGGAAGCGCGTCGAGCCAAACGTTCCTCATAGCCTGAGCCGAGTAAACTCGCCGCTCATGGCATTCACGAGACCGGACGGGCGAGCCCCGACGCAGATGCGGCCGGTGAAACTGCAGCGTGGCTTCTCACCGTTCGCCGAAGGCTCTTGTCTCATCACGATCGGCAAGACGATAGTGCATGTTACCGCGACCGTCGAGGGGCGTGTGCCGCCTTGGATGAAAGGGCAAGGCACAGGATGGGTCACCGCCGAATACGGCATGCTGCCACGAAGCGGGCGGGAGCGCAACCAGCGCGACCTGATGCGCCCGAACGGGAGAACGATGGAGATTCAGCGCCTCATTGGACGTGCCCTCCGCTCCGTGGTTGACCTGTCACGAATAGGTGAGTGGACGATCACGGTGGACTGCGACGCCATCCAGGCTGACGGCGGTACTCGCACTGCAGCCATCACCGCCGCCTATGTAGCCCTTCACGACGCGCTCGAGTGGATGATCAGCCAGCGGATCATTGAGGAGATGCCGCTCCGTGAGGTTCTTGCGGCCGTCAGCGTAGGTACAGTCAACGACACTGAGATGCTAGACCTATGTTATGAAGAGGATAGCAAGGCGGAGGTTGACATGAACTTGGTGATGACCGATACGGGGCGATACGTCGAGATACAAGGTACAGCCGAGTCCGCCCCGTTCAACGAGGAGCGCCTCGCTCGAATGCTTGCCCTCGGCAAAAAGGGCATCGAGGAACTTGTCGCTCTGCAGAAACAGGCGCTCGGCTTGGCATGAAGCTTGTCATCGCTACTCGCAACCCCGCCAAGGCGCGAGAGATGCGCGAGATTTTGCAGCGCCTGCTCGGTGACCAGTGGCACATCCTCGACCTCACGCACTTCCCGCCCTTTGACGAGCCGGAGGAGGTCGAGGACACCTACGTCGGTAATGCGCTCATCAAGGCGCGCGCCGCAACCGGGGCGACCGGGGAACTGTGCATCGCGGATGACGCAGGACTCGAGATTGACGCGCTCGATGGCGCGCCCGGAGTGCACAGCAAGCGCTTCGGGGGCGAGGAGTTGCCGTTCCCGCGGAAGATCTCGCGCCTGCTCTCCCTGCTTGAGGGCATCCCGCCGGAGCGGCGCACCGCACGGTTCCGATGTGTCGTCGCCCTGGCGGAAGGCGCGGGGTTCCAGCAAGCATTCGAGGCGACCTGCGAAGGCGTTATCGCCCCCGAGCCGCGCGGCGACGGCGGCTTCGGCTACGACCCGATCTTCCTCTACCCCGCCGCGCGAAAGACGTTCGCCGAGATGACGCCGGAGGAGAAGCACGGAGTCAGCCACCGAGGCAAGGTGCTGCGTCTCGCGGCAGAGGCGCTGGCGGAACGGCAGACGCATCCTCCCAGGGAGCGTCAGCGTCCTCGCGAACAGGGAGCGTGAGCGTCCCGCAAACAGGGAGCGTGAGCGCCCTCGCGAACAGGGAGCGTGAGCGTCCCGCAAACACCGAAAACAACACCCCAAAGAACGGCTCGCGGGACGCTCGCCCTCCCTTCGCAAGCCACCGAATCGCCCCTCACCCCAACCCTCTCCCACAGTGAGAGGCCATCAAAGATTCCGATCCCTCCGTCCCTGCGCTTAATGTATCCACTAGAAAAAGATGGGTACACAAAGTGGCTCTCGGCATTGACGTACCAGCCGCGCCACTACCGAAGGGTGACGCCGGTGGAGCGCGGAGAGGGGAAGGGGCGCGCCGTCTAATAACGCACACGCAATACAGCCGCGCCCTGGATGCCGTCGTGCTTCAGCTTGCCAAGCGCCTCGTGCGCGGCATCCAGCGGAAACACCTCTACGCTCGTCTCGATCGGAATCTCGGCGGCGAGGCGCAGCAATTCACGCCCGTCATCCCGCGTGTTCGCCGTCACGGTCGTGAGCGTCCGCTCGTTGAAGAGGTGGCGCTGGTAGTCGAGCGACGGGATGTCGCTGAGGTGAATTCCCGCGCACGCGAGCGTCCCGCCCTTGTCGAGCGCAGTTAGCGCTGCCGGCACGATCTCGCCCGCCGGCGCAAACAGAATGGCGCTGTCCAGGCGAGACGGTGGCGGCTCCG
>PSLA01000016.1:25167-28990 GCA_040289295.1 Armatimonadota bacterium | reverse complement strand
CAACCCACGCAGCGCCGAGCGAGCGAGCGAGCTGACGATGCCCTTCGCCGCGCGTCATCACGAACACCTCGCACCCGAAATGCCTCGCCACCTGTATGACGATATGCGCTGAGGCGCCGAAGCCGTAAAGCCCTAAGCGGCTCCCGGGCGCGGCGGCTGACCGAATGTAGGCTCGATAGCCGATGACACCAGCACAGAGCAGCGGCGCTGCGCGTTCAGACGGCAGCGCGTCGGGAACTGGGTAGATGAACGCGGGGTCTGCTACGATCACCTCGGCATAGCCACCGTCAACGTGATAGCCGGTGAACCGAGGCGCGTCGCATAGGTTCTCCTTGCCATCGCGGCACCAACGGCAACTTTGGCACGAGCTATAAAGCCATGGCACACCTACCCGCTCTCCCGTATCACGGCGCGTGCCGATGACCTGGTGCCCCGGTGTAACTGGGTTCTTCGCGACGGGCAAATCGCCCTCGAGGACGTGTAGGTCGGTTCGGCACACGCCGCACACTTCGACGTCTATCAGCACCTCGCCAGGCTGCGCCTCAGGCTCGGGCACATTGCGCACAACCAAGTCCAGTGACTCAACCGGCCCGCGCCGCTCGCAGACGATCGCCCTCATCTAATCCACCTCCTCGAACCAGGCGGTGAAGTGTCGAAGCATCGTGCTTTGTTTGATGATGCGCAAGCCCTTCGCGTTGTGCCGTTGCTGCACCAGTTGCTCGAAAATCTCGATGAGGTAATTCGCATGCGCCTGTGTATAGACGCGGCGCGGCAAGGCGAGGCGGACCAACTCCTTGTCTGCCGGCTGCTCTTCACCCGTCTGCGCGTCTCGCCGGCCGAACATTACGCTGCCGATTTCGACGCCACGAATTCCACCCTCTCGATACAGTTCGACCACAAGGCGCTGAGCCGGGTATTTCGATGGCGGAACGTGGGGATAGAACGCCTGCGCATCCACGTACACGGCGTGCCCACCAGGGGGCTGCACTACGCGCACGCCTCGATCAAGCAGCCGTGACACGAGATAGCGCGTGCACGCCAGACGATACTCGAGGTATGCCTCGTCGAGCACTTCGTCCAATCCGACCGCGAGCGCCTCGAGGTCCCTACCTGCCATGCCGCCGTAGGTTGGGAAGCCCTCGATCAGAATGAGAAGGTTGCGCGCTTGTTCCGCCAGCTCGTCGTCGTTTACCGCAAGAAACCCACCAATGTTGCCGAAGCCGTCCTTCTTCAGGGACATCGTGGCGCCGTCGCAATATGAGAACATTTCTTGGGCAATCTCTTTCGGTGATTTGTCGAGGTAACCAGGCTCACGAAGTTTGATGAAGTATGCGTTCTCGGCGAAGCGGCAGGCGTCGAGAAAAAACGGTATGCCTCTCGCCCTTGCCCGCTCTGAGACTGCGCGGATGTTCTCCATGCTTACAGGCTGCCCGCCGCCGGCGTTGTTCGTAACGGTGAGCATAATGCAGGGAATCGTTTCGGCGTCGTGCCGTCCGAGGTAAGCATCGAGCTTCGAGATGTCCATGTTGCCTTTGAAGGGCGCTGTGGAGTCAAGGTCTTTCGCCTCGTCCACGACCAGGTCGTCGGCGCTTGCGCCCGTGAACTCGATGTTCGCCCTTGTGGTGTCGAAGTGGTTGTTGTTAGGGATGCGCTTCCCTTCGCCGCCAAGTATGCTGAAAAGAAGCTTCTCGGCTGCGCGCCCTTGGTGGACGGGAATTATGTGCCTGAATCCGGTGATTTCTTTAACTTTTTTCTCAAACCGGAAAAAACTCTTGCTGCCGGCGTAGCTTTCGTCCCCAGCGTTCAGAGCCGCCCATTGGGCGGCAGACATGGCGCTTGTCCCGCTGTCAGTGAGCAGGTCAATCAGCACCTTATCGGCGCGGATGAGGAACGGGTTAAAGTGTGCCTTCCGAAGGATCTGCTCCCGTTCCTCCCTGGTGGTGAATGCTATAGGCTCGACGACCTTGATCCGGAACGGCTCGATGATCTCCCGCATGCCGAGTGTTTTACCGGAGTGGCGCGAAGGGGCATGTCCCTGCAACCTACGGAGGCCGCCGCGCGTATATCAAATTGATATCGAGACGATATCGTAAGGAGAACAGAATGAGGAAAGAAAAGACTGTCCGAACGACTTCCGGTTGGGTTGTGCTGCCGCTGACGATTCTATCGTTCCTGGCGCTGCCATACCTGATCGTGCTCATGGCCCGCGTCGCGGAGCACGTTGAGGGGGTTACGCCGGAGTTCTGGTGGCTGCTGGGCTTCACAATCGCCGACGTCCTCGCCTTCGGACTGATGGCGGCAGGGTTCTTCGTCGTCGAACCGAACGGCAGCAAGGTGCTGCTTCTGTTCGGGAAGTACGTCGGCACGGAACGCGAGCCGGGCTTCCACTGGGCAAACCCGTTCTTCAGCAAGCGAGCTGTGTCGCTTCGCGTCCGAAATTTCAACACGGACACGCTGAAGGTGAACGACTATGACGGCAATCCCGTCGAAATCGCCGCGGTTGTCGTATGGCAGGTGGTGGACACGTATGAGGCAAGCTTTGAAGTGGACGACTACGTCGACTACGTGTCCACGCAAAGCGAGACGGCCGTGCGTGCCACAGCGACCTCGTATCCCTACGACGCTGAGGATGACTCTCTGTCGCTGCGCCGCCACACCGATGAGGTGTCGGACGAGCTGCAGCGACACCTGCAGGAGCGATTGGATCGCGCGGGAGTGCGCGTATTGGAGGCGCGCCTGTCGCACCTCGCATACGCGCCGGAGATCGCGAGCGCCATGTTGAGACGGCAACAGGCGAACGCGATCATCGCCGCGCGACAGCGCATCGTAGATGGCGCGGTCGGCATGGTCGAAATGGCGCTCAAGCAACTCGAAACCAGCGACACTGTACACCTCGACGATGAGCGGAAGGCCACCATGGTAAGCAACTTGATGGTGGTGCTGTGCAGCGAGAGTGCGACGCAGCCGGTCATCAACGCGGGAACGCTCTACACATAGCAGCATGGCAGACCGGAAGTCGTTCCTGGTCAGGTTGAGGCCGGAACTCCTCGAGGAGGTACGACGACTGGCCGCCGAGGAGTTCCGGAGCGTCAACGCGCAGGTCGAGGTGCTGCTTCGAGAGGCACTGCGCCGTCGCGGGCGCACCCCGAAGGACGAGAGGGGGAAGCGCTAATGATCCAACCGGTCGTCACGCGCTTCATAGACGAAACGCACCAGCTCCTCTCGACCGAACGGCTTGAGCAGCGCGGCGGTCGCTCCATTTAGTTCGCCGGCGTGAGGCGTCGCGAATAAAACCCTTCGAACGAGCCTCTGACTCAGCAGATGCTCTGCATGCGCGACGCCGTCCATCCCTGGCAGAGAAACGTCCAGAAGAGCGAGGTCGACAGGTTGTGCGCGCCTGCAAGCGACGCGTATCGCCTCCTCGGCGCTGCTCGCCCTCAGTACTAGGTAGCCCTCGTCGAGCAACGTCTGCTCGGCGAATTGGCGGACATCTTCTTCGTCCTCCACCAGCAGGACCACGACAGGGCTTTTGGCACGAGTGTTCTTCGGGTTACCCTCGTCCAGGGGCACATACACGCTGAATCGTGCACCTCCGGACGTAAAATTCTCGACCCCAACCACCCCGCCAACTGCCGTCACCGATTGCATCATGACCGACAGTTTCAGGTCTGAATGCCAAAGGGATACGAATGGGAACCCTTGCCCCGGGTAAGAAGTTTTGCCTCAAAGGGATCGGGGGGCGGGTTTGCCCTCTCCAAGCGTCCCGCCCCCACTGTCCTGCCTGCTAACTGCCAAGCCTGACACAAGGCGTCTACGGCTCCCC
>PSLA01000016.1:18059-25102 GCA_040289295.1 Armatimonadota bacterium | reverse complement strand
TCCCTTCCAATGGGGTTAGTGTATCCTATCTCCCGCCTACGGGCAGCGGATTTCGTCATTAGTCTATACGAAGTGCCGCGGATTTGGTGCCGTCCGGGCCAAATCGCCCTCAATCCTGACAGGTTGTGGGGCTGATTCGTTCCGATGTCCCCCTGCCTCGCTCCAAAAACCCTGCAGACAACTTCCTGGTCGGCTTCGTCCTCTCTTATGGAATGGCCCAAGTTACGCGCGGCGATGCTGAGCCGGTCGCTGTTCTCGGCAAGACGGTGGCTCCTGGAACGAAGGAACGACTTGAACTGTTCGTCTCCTCCCTCTCCACGGGCACGCCCCTGACGGTTCCAGTGATCGTCGCTCACGGTAGGCTATCCGGGCCGACGTTGCTTCTATCGGCAGCGATTCACGGGGATGAGATCAACGGAGTAGAAGTTTGCCGCCGTGTACTTGAGCGGATTGACCCGTTCGCTTTGCACGGCACGGTGGTTGCCGTCCCGGTTGTCAACGTATTCGGCTTCATCACCCAATCGCGTTACCTGCCGGACCGTCGCGACCTGAATCGCTCCTTTCCCGGCAGCGCGAAGGGTTCGCTTGCCTCGCGCCTTGCACACCTGTTTCTCCAGCGGGTCGTGAGTCTTTGTGACATCGGCATTGACTTTCACACCGGCAGCGGCGGCCGGCGCAATCTGCCACAGGTGCGAGCTAACCTTAAGGACGATACCACGCGTCAGATCGCTGAAGTTTTCGGAGCGCCAGTGTGCGTTCAGGCGCGCGAACGCGCAAAGTCGCTACGCGCTGTAGCCGCGGAACTGGGCAAGCCAATGTTGTTATTCGAGGGAGGCGAGGTGTTGCGCTTCGAGGAAGACGTCATAGGCGCCGGCGTTGCTGGAACGCTGCGCGTGATGAAGCACCTTGGGATGCTGCCAATGATCGCCGTTGATCCGTGCCCTTCGTCGGTTCTTGCCCTTGACGGAGGCTGGATTCGCTCGACTCGCGGAGGGATTCTTCACCTGGACGTCACGCTTGGGGAAGCCGTGCAACGACACGATGTGCTGGGAGCCATCACCGACATGTTCGGTACGGTGCGCGGCAAGGTGTTTGCCACCGATAACGGGATCATCATTGGGCACGTCACGAACCCGCTTGTTAGTCGAGGGGACGCTTTGGTGCACCTCGCCTGTCCGCAGTAGGCGGCACCTACCCTGTGCTACCGAGGTTGCGCAGCCTGGGGACACGTATGCTATGTGAAGGCTACACGCTTGAACTGGAATCCCAGCCTCCCTTGAGTGCGGCCTGAGCAGCGGCGAGGCAGGCGATCGGGACGCGGAACGGCGAGCAACTGACGTAGTCCAAGCCGAGCTCGTGACAGTACGCGATGGAATCGGGATCGCCTCCGTGCTCGCCACAGATGCCGAGTTTGATCTCCGGACGCACCGCTCGCGCGGATTCAACGCATAGTTTCATCAGTTTGCCCACGCCATGACGATCAAGCGTTTCAAACGGGTTCTGAGGCAAAATACCGTTCTCGACGTACGCTCGCAAAAACTTGGCCTCCGCGTCGTCGCGGCTGAATCCGAATGTGGTTTGCGTCAGGTCGTTGGTTCCGAAACTGAAGAAGTCCGCGTACTCGGCGATTTCGTCGGCTGTTATGGCGGCTCTTGGCAACTCGATCATCGTTCCGAACTTGTAATCAACTTCTACACCCGCATCCGCCAAGACCTCGCGCGCAACTTGCTCTAACTTTTCGCGCACGGTGCGCAGTTCGTTGACGTGTCCGACGAGGGGGATCATGATCTCCGGCTTCACTTCGATGCCCCGTACCTTTATGCGGACTGCGGCAAGCAGGATTGCCCGGGTTTGCATTTCAACGATGCCTGGAAAGAGGATCGAGAGCCTGCATCCGCGCAGCCCGAGCATTGGGTTCATCTCGCGCATCTCGTTGACGGCCTTGAGCATCAGTTGCTTCTCATCGAGGACGCGCTTGAGGGCGTCGCCGCCGACGGTGTTATGCGCCTGGCGCAACTCAGTCACCTCTTGCAGCAAAAGGTCGTGCGACGGGAGGAACTCGTGCAGGGGTGGATCAATCAGACGTATCGTGATGGGGCGTCCGTCCATGGTTTCGAAAAGCGCTTCGAAGTCGCGTCTCTGAATGTCCTGCAATTGCCGCAACGCCGCCTGGCGCTCCTCCTCGGTTGCAGCAAGAATCATCGTCTGGACGATGGGCAATCGGTCGCGCTCGAAGAACATGTGCTCGGTTCTGCACAAGCCGATACCTTCTGCGCCGAACTGTATTGCTTGTGCTGCGTCGCGCGGGTTGTCGGCGTTGGCGCGAACCCCGATGGTTCGAAACTCGTTCGCCCATGCCATGACTCGAGCAAAGTCCCCGCCCATGTCGGGGCTGAGCAGTGGTATTGGTCCTACGTAAACCGAGCCGGTCGTGCCATCAATCGTAATGATGTCCCCTTCGCGAATAGTTCGCCCCTGGACAGTGAAGGTGCGTTCGCGCTCATTCACATGAACAGACTCGCAGCCTGCAACGCAGGGGATGCCGAAGCCACGCGCAACTACAGCCGCGTGCGATGTTCGTCCGCCCCGTGATGTTAGGACGCCTTGTGAGGCGAGCATGCCATGAACGTCATCCGGGTTTGTCTCGTTGCGGACAAGGATCACCTTCCGTCCCTGTCTGCCGAGCTCGGCAGCTGTATCTGCGTCGAAGACCGCCTCGCCGACTGCCGCGCCAGGCGAGGCTGCAAGCCCCCTGGCGATCGGCTTGATCCCTTGCGAGGCGATGTGCTTCTCATCGAGGCGAGGGTGGAGGAGTTGATCAAGGTGCCCGGCGGTAACTCGAAGCACCGCTTCCTTGGGCTGGATCAGGCCCTCGTCTACCATGTCCACCGCAATCTTGACGGCTGCGGCGCCCGTGCGCTTCCCCACTCTGCACTGCAGCATGAAGAGGCGCCCGTTCTCGACGGTGAACTCAATGTCCATCATGTCGCGGTAGTGGTGCTCTAACCTGTCAGCGATCTGGCGGAACTGGTTGAAGACCTCCGGCATCTGGGTGCCCAGCTCTGTTAGGGGCAACGGCGTGCGAATGCCCGCTACTACGTCTTCGCCCTGAGCATTCGGCAGGTATTCGCCATAGATCGACTTTTCTCCCGATGATGGGTCGCGAGTGAACGCAACGCCCGTACCTGAATTCTCGCCGAGATTACCGAACACCATCGCTTGCACATTGACCGCCGTCCCAAGGTGATCGGGGATGCGCTCTTTCCGGCGGTATACGATCGCCCGCTCGTTGTTCCAGCTTCGGAAGACCGCCTCAATGGCGAGTTGAAGCTGCTCCCAGGGGTCTGCGGGAAAGCCGCGCCCGGCGCGCTGTTGCGTGTGGGCGAGAAAGAGGTTGCAGATCTCCTTGAGGTCTTGGGCGGTGAGGTCGGTGTCGAGGTCAACGCGCTTCTCAGCCTTGACGCGATGGAGAATCTCCTCGTACTCGGCTTTGGGTACGCCGAGCACAACATCGGAAAACATCATGATGAAGCGGCGGTTAGCGTCCCAAGCAAACCAATCGTCGCCGCTTTGCTTGACCAAACCTTTTAGCGTTTGGGTGTTAATGCCAAGGTTCAGGATGGTGTCCATCATCCCAGGCATGCTGAACTTCGCGCCGGAGCGGACGGAAACGAGAAGGGGGTTCTCGGCGTCGCCGAACTTACGTCCGATATCCTCTTCAACGGCAACCATTGCCTCGCGAATCTCGTTCATCAACCCGTCAGGAAACAAGCCCCCGTCGGCGTAGTACTGCCTGCATACCTCGGTTGTGACGATAAATCCCGGCGGGACAGGAAGCCCGAGGTTGGTCATCTCGGCGAGGTTCGCTCCCTTACCACCCAGGAGGTCCTTCTGGTCGGCAGAGCCTTCGCTAAAGAGGAGGACGCGCTTCTTAGTTGTTGGAGCCTCTTGTTGAATCATGACGGAATCCCTCGCCCGGCGCGGTAGGCGGTTCACGCCGAGCCAACCGGTAATCCTACCCTACTGCAGTCGCCAAACTACCGGAACCGCCAGAGGATTGCCGCGCCGGCGCTCTTTGCGTTGATAGACTTTGCGGAGTACCCTTTCGCATGCCCATCGGCGAACATGACGTTGGTGAAGCCTCTGTCATCTCCACGCTTCTGGTGCCTGGCGAAGATCGGTTTCAGCCGACTCGGCGGCAGATTGTTAAGTTCCAATACGAGGTCTCGGTCCGAGCAAAGAGGAGCACCCATGCGTGGGTCAAGCGGGTCGTCGGCACCGCTGTACGGGCTAAAGGTGTATCCCCTGTATTTGGCTGAAACCGGCCCGCCAGGAGTATCCGCGAATAAGCCGATATCGGCGGGACGATCCATTGACCGCACGCTAGCGGGGCGCGTAAATCCCTCGCATCCGATCGGGTCCGGATCGTTCTCATCGCATCCATTTGGATCGTAGGCAGTGGCGCCGGAGTAGCCAATGGTCATCTCGGCGCGCTCTGCCCAGGTCTCGCCGTATTTGCCCGGTTGGCTCGGGCAGGACACGAGTTGTTGATTCCCGATGTACGGATGCACCTGTCCCGTCCACAGGCGCAGCGGGCTCTCCGGAGGCTCGGCGAAGTTCGTTGCCATCGGAAGAAAGCCATCATGGCTGTCACCATACATCATAACTGCCATGCCAAGCTGCTTCATGTTCGACAGGCATGCGATTCGCTTTCCGGCTTCCTTCGACCGAATAAAAACGGGGAAAAGGATGGCCGCCATGATTGCGACAATCGCGATCACGACGAGCAACTCGATAAGCGTAAATGCCCTCTGCTCGTGCCTCACCTCGCGCACAACCATCTAAACATATAGAGGCGGTCCTAAAAGTTCTCTTAACCGGCGCCCTCTTGGTTTCGTGCCGGCTCGGCCCGCTTCGCCGGAGCAGCTTCCAGGTTATTCACCTTTTCGAGCGGAATGACAAGGAACTCCTTCGGACCAATCTCCTGGACGCGAACAGGCGCCACGCGCTCCAGCAGCATCGCCGCCTCATCAGGACGGAGCGTCAGGAGGGCGTCGGGGTTCTCCGGCGCAAGGCCAAGGGACAGGTCCTCGACCGCGGGATCCACATGGACCGTCATGCCCGCAGCCCGGAATGCGCTGATTGCTTGGAAGAGCGTCGCGTCGCCGCGAAGGCTTACCATCGGCTCACGGCGCGTCTGCGGCACCACCGGTCTCGCCGCGATGCCCTGCGGTTCGGGTTCAGGTTCGGTAGGTATAGCGGGCGGTGCGGTGGAGGTTCCAGAGCCTTTGGCCACATCGGTTGGCGTTTCGCTACCAGTTACCCCAGTGTTGCTCCAGCCAGCGCCGTCTCTGTGTGTGACTAAGTCTGTGATACGATACGCGCCGTACCCGACGATGGCCAACCCGAGGAAAACGCTGGCGACGAGTGCGAGCCGTGCGAATACAGACTCGGATCGGCGTGCGGGTTGGCGGAACGCTTCCACGGTCGTTCGCATCGGTCGAGCGCTCCGCATCGCTTCGACCATTGCTCGTACGCGCGCAAGTTCCCCTCTGTACTGGGGGTAGCGCCGTTCGAACTCGGTGATCGCCTCGGCGTCCCCGCTTTCGGCGGCCATCCAAAGCATCTCTTGAACCGATTCATGCATCTTGTTCTGTTTCATGTTGCATCTCCAACTTGTTCCACACGACTCTAAATCTTTCTCTGGCTCTATACAATCTCGTTTTTGCGGCGTTCGCTGAGCAGCCGAGCACGTCTGCGATTTGTTCGAGAGACTGCTCTTCCCAGTAGTAGAGAGAAAGCAGCGCGCGGTCCTCTTCTCGAAGTAGTCTCATGGCGGCTGCCACTCGCTCGCCGAGGGGATCTTCTTGTTGCTCTTCGGCTACCGTGCCTACGCTCGCCTCGTCAAGTGGCTCGCTGTCGCGACACCTCTTAGTGCGCCGCGCATGCTGGATGGCCGTGTTCACCGCGATTCGGTAAAGCCACGTGCCGAACTGGCTCCGCTGCTGAAAGCGCGGAAGGTTCTTCCAGACCTGCACGAAGGTACTTTGAAGGGCATCAAGGGCATCATCACTGTCGCCCAAGATGCCTCGCGCGAGGGCGTACACTTTGTTGTAGTACCTTTGGTACAGAGAATCGAAGGCGGAGACGTCGCCGGCAAGAAAGCGCCGCACCAGGACGGAATCGTCGTCTAGTGCCGGCGCGCCGATTTGGGCCGCTTCGAACGTCATATCCGGTTCGTTTTGACGCTTCAAGCAGGCAGCAAGGTTACCCCCGGGTATGCTCCGGGCGTGGTTGGGGCCCGTAGCTCAGGGGTCAGAGCGGGCGGCTCATAACCGCTTGGTCGCAGGTTCAAATCCTGCCGGGCCCACCAACTGGGGTATACTGCTGGGTAGCAAAAGCCGTTCGCAAGGGGAGCCTCGAAGAGAGGCTGAGAGTCCCAATCCTGGGAGACCCTTTGAACCTGATCCGGTTCGTACCGGCGTAGGGAATGCGAAGCGGATGACCTCGAAGGTCTTCAAAGCCGTTTCGCCTTCCGCGAAGCGGCTTTTGCGTTCAAGGAGAAGACCAATGAGAAACAGACACAGGAAACCAGGAGCGTTCACGCTCATCGAGTTGCTTGTCGTCGTTGCCATCATCGCGATTCTCGCCGCGATCTTGTTCCCGGTGTTTGCACGTGCGAAAGAGGCGGCGAAAAAGACCCACTGCCTTTCCAATCTGCGGCAGATCGGCATGGCAGTCAGGATGTACCTGATGGACTACGACGACACGTATCCAATCTTCTACGCGTACATGAGCCGCCCGCCGGCTGGTCAGCCGGGGCACTTGGGCATAGAGACACAGCTCCATCCGTACATTCAGGGTGGAGGGGTCACTTCGGACGACCAAGGCGCACACGCGTACGCGCTCGAGCCGATCTTCAAGTGCCCGCTCGACATGGGTGGCCCGTTTACCGACAGAGACGTCCCCACGGCCCGCAGCTACTGGGAGGCATACGGTAGCAGTTATCGCTTCACCAGGTGCATGTTCTCCGTGGTGGCGGG
>PSLA01000016.1:0-17942 GCA_040289295.1 Armatimonadota bacterium | reverse complement strand
AACGGTACGGCTACGATTGCGACCCGCCGTGGAACTTCTATCGCAGGTGGCACAGTAACGGCGGAAACTTGCTCTTCGCAGATGGGCACGCCAAGTTCACTGTTGGCCACGTTGGCTTCGATGAAGCACGCGTGTCGCCCGAGGGGGACCGGTCCGGGGACCCACACCCCACTAGGAGAACCTGGTACTGGGCCTGCGGCGGCTAACCTCACACGCGATGCGTGGGCGGGGGCTATGACGCCCTGCGCCCACGCTTCGCTCGGAACACAACCGCGAGGACCTCGGCCACCGCCTGATACAGAGATGCAGGAATCGCGGAACCGACCTCAACCTCTTTATAGAGGGACCGAGCGAGCGGCGGGTTTGGGACTATCGGCACGCGGTGCTTCTTCGCCTCTTCCCGGATTCGTTCTGCGATGCGGTGCCTTCCCTTCGCCACAACCACCGGCGCCGCCATCCTGTTCTCGTCGTACTTCAGAGCCACGGCGTACTCCACGGGGTTGGTAATCACGACGTCCGCCTTCTTCACGCTCGCCATCTGGCGCGCGCGCGCCAACATACGACGCCTGCGAGCGAGTTCGGCGCGCAGTTCGGGGGAGAACTCGGTTTCCTTGAGTTCGCGTTTCAGCTCGTCGCGCGTCATCATAATCTCCTTCTCCACCTGGCGTCGTTGAAAAATGTAATCCCCAATGCCCACCACGATCCAAAGGAGGGCGACCTTCAAGATGAGGCTTGCGATGAAGCCGCCCACCCACGTAACGCCTGCTAACGGGGGAAGCGTTGCCAGCGCAAGCAACTCGTCCCAGTTTGTCGAGATGTCCCGCCACACAAGCCATCCGATGATCGCAACCTTTGCGAGCGTCTTCACCAGCTCGAACAGGCTGCGCCGTGACAGCAACCGCTTCAATCCCTGGATCGGGTTGATCCTACTCAGATTGGGCTGAAGCGGCTCGGCGCTTAGGTGAAACCCCACTTGCGCAAGACTGGTTACGATGCCAGCCCCCACGCCCAGAACCATCAACGGGATGAGCGCAATCGCAACGGGCGTTACGTTGCGCCCTACGTGCACCAGCAAATTGGTCATGTCCAGCGTCGTGCTTTCCGGCGCAAGGCCCGTTTGCATGCTCTTCACGAGGGCGAGCCCGAGCGTGCCCGCGGTGAGAGGCAACCCGATCGCAAGCGCCAGGAGGACGCCGGCGGTCGTCAAGTCGGTGGACTTGGCGACGGTCCCTTGCCGACGCGCGCGCTGCCGTTTTCGCGGTGTCGCTTGCTCTGTACGTTCTTGGCTGGTTTCTGGCATGTCAGACTCCTCGGACTCCCAGCCACCTCTCGATGAGCGCCTGCACCGCCTCGAGCGATCGCGACACGCCGATCGCCAACGTGGGCAGCGAGAGCGAGAGCGCGACGATTCCGATGAGCATCTTGCCGGAGATGCCTGCTATGAGCACGTTGATTTGCGGAACGGCGCGGCTAATGATGCCAAAGCAGGCGTCAACCACAACGCTCACCGCCGCAACGGGCAGCGCAATCTGCAGAGCGATGAGCGACATCTGCCACACACCGGTCAGCATCACTTGATACACAACCTCGCCGCCAAGCGGCGCCTCGACCCGATAGCCCGCCAGCATCGCCTGGATCATCAAATGGTGTCCGTCCAGCGACAGGAAAAGCACAAGCGCGAGAAAGTACTTGAAGCGCGAGATAATGCTGCCTGGAATCGACGCGTTCGGCGCGAGAATGGACGCAAGACCCAACCCGACGCTGAGATCGAGGAACGAGCCGGCAACCTGCGCGGCGAGCATTACCATCTGCACCAAGAACCCGAGAATCAGACCGAACGCGATTTCCGTCGCGGCGATGGAGACAAGACCATACAGGTCGGCTGGAACGAAAATAACGCCTGAGAGCCCGGGCGCCAAAGCAAGAGCGAGCGCCGCGGCGAAGAACACGCGAACCTTCGTGGGCGTGCCCATGCCGGTAAACAGCGGCGATATCAGCACCATTGCCGACGTGCGCATAAACACGGCGAACAGCGCAATGAGGAAGCCTGAGTCGAGCGTCATCGGCCAACACGTTCGATGGCGTGAAACGATTGCGACGCGAAACTGACGATCTGCGTCAGCATCCATCCGCCAAACAAGAACAGAGCTACTACTACGGCAAGGATCTTGGGCACATAGGTCAGTGTCATTTCTTGCACCTGCGTTACAGCCTGGAAGATGGCAACAATCAGTCCGGCAAGCAGGCTGAGGCCCAACACCGGAAGGCTGATTCGCAGCGCGACGTCCATCGCCTGTCTGCCAATTTCAAGAACTTCACCTTGGTTCATCGGAATCCTCCTGCAAGAGCCTGCACAATGACCGACCAGCCGTCCGCCAGCAAGAACACCAAGATCTTCGCAGGAAGCGAGACAATGGCGGGCGGCAGCATCATCATGCCCATGCTCATGAGTGTGCTGGCAACAACAAGGTCAATGACAAGGAAGGGAACGAAGATGTAGAACCCGATGACGAACGCCGTCTTGATCTCGCTCAAAATGAACGCCGGAACCAGTTCTTGCCAGCGGACGTCCTCCAGCGTTTCGTATTGCGCGCCGGACAATCCCGCGAACAGGGCGAGGTCGCGCTTGTACGTCTGACGGAACATGAAGTCGCGCATCGTTGACCACGCGCGCTCCTTTGCGACATCCAGTGAAACCTCTTTCTTCATGTAGGGTTGCAATGCCTCTTCATTTAACTTGGAGAGGGTTGGGCTCATGACAAAGAACGTAAGGAAGAGGCTAAGTCCGATCACCACTTGATTCGGCGGAATCGTAGGCGTGCCGAGCGCAGTGCGAAGAAAACTGAACACGATGACGATGCGCGTGAATGCGGTCGTCATAATGAGCAACGCGGGCGCGAGGCTCAGGATCGTGAGCAAACCGAGAATCTGCAGGCTTGTCGCTACCTCCTCGGGGTTTTGCGCCTGCTCCACGCCAATGTTTACCCTCGGAATGGGCACTGCATCCTGCGCCGAGGCGACCCCAGCTAAGAGCAGTAGCGCCAAGGCGAAGGCGACAGGAAGAATGTGCTTAGTCACTGCCGAAACCTCTCGAGGCGCTTCAGCATCTCCTCGAACGATGCGGTCGTGGCGCCTGGCGCATCGCCGGCTTCAAGCGTGGCGTCCTCCGTTAAGTCGGACAGCAGGTGGACCCCCGAAGGGCTTGTGCCGACGAGCAACGTGCGATCGCAAACGCGAACGAGGTGAATCGCGCCCGCACCAATCGGTAAGCTGCAAAGCACGCTCAACTCCGCTCCGACCCCATGGGACGGGGCGCTGGGCTGCCACTTCGCGAGCAAGCGAGGAACTAGCAGCCTAACGATCAAAAGCACGATCGCAAGAGCAGCCAGCATTTGCACAAGCGACATCACGCTCAATCCTCCGACGCCGCCTGTGATCGGCGTGACCGGGTCGTCTCGCATCTCGGAGAGGAGGTCTGCCAGCATCGCCTACTCCTTACGCCGCTTCGCCTAGAGTAAGGACTCGGTCCTTCGGGCTTAGGATTTCGGTCACGCGGACGCCAAAGTTGTCCTCGACGACTACGACCTCCCCTCTCGCGACCAAGCGCCCGTTTACCAGGATGTCAATCGGTTCTCCGGCCGCCTTGTCAATTTCGATGATGCTGCCAGGGCCGAGGTCAATCACCTCTTGAACCTTCATGCTCACGCGCCCAAGTTCGACGCTGATGGTGAGGGGCACGTCGAGTAACACTTCAAGGTCTGCCCGGGCTTGCTTGACTTCGGGGTGTTCCACCGTGGCTGTGGCAGCCCCGGGGAACATCGCGGCAACCGTGGCTGGGTGCAACAGCCATGTAACTGTGCCTTTCAGTTGCCCGCTTAGACCTGCCTGAATGCGCAGCAGGTCAACTGCGTCGCTGTACCCGTCTGGCAATTCAAGCCCGCTCAGCGTGATATCGAAGCCGGACGCCACAATCGGCATGCCAAGCGCCGCGGCAAGGCCGTCCGCGAGCGCAGTGACGACAGCCTGAAGCTTGGGCTTTACCGAATCGGTATCCTCTTGGTCGATCACCACGCTCGTTTCGGTTCCAAGGCTCACGATATTCGTCGCGAGATCGGTGGAAAGAAGGACGAACTGCGGCGTTGCGTCGTCGAACTGAAACTTCAGCACGACCACATTACCACTGAATTCACTGATCACGTCAAGCGCGCGCGAAGTCACGATCAGCGGATTGTGGAGCTGGATCTCGGCATCCAGCGACTGCGAGAGGGACTCGCTGGCGCGAGCCATGAGCACGCTCTGGATTTCGCTAACCGATTGAAGTTGTTCGGTGGATATTACATTCACTCTGTTCTGTTCCTCCTCAGCGTGGGAAGGGCCCGAGCAGCTGGAACTGCAAGTGCTTGCCGTGCATCAACGGCTTGCAAAGGTACTTCGGCTTGCCCTCGACGAGCATTCGCAATCCTTCGTGCGTTCGCTGATCGAGGCGCACGACGTCACCCGGTCGAAGGGCGATCAGGTCGCGAATCTTCATTTCCGCGGTGCCCAGTTCAAAGTGGGCACAAACGGCTGCGCTGCGCAGGTGCGTGCCAAGAGTTCGGCGGGCCGCTTCGCTCTTTTTGCGTCCGGCGGTGGCCGCCCATTTCTGCATCGTCAGTTTCGCTGAGATAGGCTTCAGAACAAGATATGGAACACAGAGGCTCATCGCGCCGCGCGACTTCCCGATCTTCACATCGAAAAGAATCGTAACGGCTACGTCGTTTGGCGTTGCAATCTGCACGAACTGCGGATTGGTCTCCAGTGCCTCGACAATGGGATTCAAGAGCAAGATGCTCTCCCAAGACTGCTTCACACAGGCGAGGATGCGCTCCACGATCTGCGACACCAAGGGTCGCTCGAGGTCGCTAAGGTTCTTACGCTCAGATGCACGACCGGGGCCGCCCAGCATCCGATCCAGCATTCCATAGACGAGACTGGTCTCGGTCTCGAGCAGACTCTGGCCGTTCAAAGGTGAGAAACTCAATATGGCGAAGACGCTTTGCGTGATGCTCCGTAGATACTCTTCATACGGAACCTGCTCGACCGAAACCAATTCGATGTTCACCGGCGTGCGGAGGTACCCAGCGAGCGACCCGCTTATCAGCCGCGCGGCATTGTCATGCAGCATGGTGAGCGTGCGAAGTTGGTCTTTGTTCAGTTTGTCGGACCGACGGAAATCGTAGCGCTCAACCTTCCGCCCACCCACCAAGGACGCCTTCGGCGCCGACAGAACCTGCGCTCTATCTTGAGCCGAGGATCCGGCGAGAGTCGCTTCCGGCTCCGGGTCGTCTGCAGCAGCCAGCGACCCCAATAGCGCTTCGATTTCTTCGGGTGAAAGGTTGTCCGCCAAGTTTAAGTGCCTCTTTGGTGGGCTATCAGTGCTGTTATCGGCGGAATCTGCCGCTTTCCTTACGGTTCGGCGGGCGGGACGCGCATGGCGCCGAAGCAATTTCCCTCACCGCAACCCTCTCCCAAAGGGAGAGGAACCGCGGGACGCGCATGCCACGGTGGTGCCCAGGAGAGGACTCGAACCTCCACGACCTTGCGGCCACTAGTACCTGAAACTAGCGCGTCTGCCAATTCCGCCACCTGGGCGCGGGGCTGTGATTCTACCTCGGAGCGCGCCAGGCGGGATAGACTCCACCCGTGAGAACAGGACGGCTCGTGGTCGGCATAACTGGCGCGAGCGGCGCAATCTACGCGGAGCGGTTCCTCAAAGAGGCGGCAAACCATTTCGACGAGGTGCTCACAATCGTCAGCAAGCACGCCTTGAGCGTGTTTGAAGTCGAACGCGGGCGGAAGGTGCAGGGGCCGCTGACAACAGAAGCGCTGATCGGCGCGAGCGTGCCTGAGGTGCGCTTCCTCGATGAGGGCGACTACTTCACTCCGCCAGCGAGCGGATCATACCGGCACGACGGAATGGTCATCGTTCCCTGCAGCATGGGCACAGCCGGCCGCATCGCGAACGGCGTCAGCGACAACCTCATGACCCGCACCGCCGACGTCTGCCTGAAGGAAGGGCGGCGCCTGGTCCTCGTCGTCCGAGAAACGCCTCTCAGCCTCGTGCATCTTCGCAACCTGACGCGGCTGGCGGAGGCTGGGGCAACCATCCTGCCGGCCGCACCCGCCTGGTACAACTGCCCTTCTTCACTGGAGGAGTTGGCTGACACGGTCGTCGCCCGCATCCTACAGCGACTGGACATCGAGCACAAGATTCTGCCTGAGTGGGCAGAGGAGTAGCAAGGAACGGCAACGACGCGCCGTCCCGGCTGCTTGGAACTCGTCCCGGCGGTCTTCAATGCTGCTCCGAGGCGCGCCACGGAGTTCAACCGCGCCGCTAAGCCAACCGCCGGCCCCCAGGGCTTGACACGGCGGACGCCTTGGGGTAAAATGACGACAACCTGATTTCCGGGTGGCCATGGCGAGGGGGAAACGCCCGTTCCCATCCCGAACACGGAAGCTAAGCCCCTCAGCGGCGAAAGTAGTTGGCTGGCGACGGCCTGCGAGGATAGCACGCTGCCCGGAAATCTCTTTTTTGGAGCTCGCGGGGACGCTCGCCCTCCCATAGGCAGGTACACCCCTTATTGGGCGCCCTTCGTAGCTTGATGTACACTTCAGCAACCCATGCCCCCTGTTATCGTGGCTGTTGACCTAGGCGGAACCAATGTTCGCGCGGCGATCGGCAGAGACACCTACGCTGGAAGACTCGGCAGGATACGCAGAGCCTCGTCGCGAGCGCGCGAAGGCCTAGATGCCGTTGTGGACGCAATTGCAACAGTTGTGAGGCAAGCCGCCGGAAAGGCAAGCCTTGTCGGGGTAGGAATCGCCGTGGCCGGACATGTTGATGGACGGGTCGTCCGATGGTCTCCTAACTTCGGGGAACAAACACAGCGCGGCTTCAAGATGTGGAAGAACGTGCCGTTCGCAGCCAGAATCGAGCACGCGGTGGGGGCGCCGGTCGTCTTGGCGAACGACGCGAACGCCGCTGCGCTCGGCGAATACCTCCACGGCTCGGGCGGAGGCACGGCGCATAGCCTCTTCCTGTTCACACTCGGTACGGGCGTCGGGACGGGGCTTGTTGTCGGAGGGCGCATCTTCTCCGGTTTTCGAGGCGGCGCGGTAGAGTTCGGCCACGTGGTCATTGAGCAGTCGGACGAGCCGTGGCTTACCGGTTCTCCGGGACCGGTCGAGGCGTTCTGTGGCGCCCGCGCGTTTGAGCGCCGCTTCGGCTGCACGCCAGCAACCATGGCCAAGCGCGCAGCCCGCGGCGAGGAATCGGCTCTCGTCGCCTGGCGCGACTATGGAACGTGGCTCGGCTCCGCGGTGGGCAGCGCCATCAACGCGTTTGCGTCGGAGGTCGTAGCAATCGGAGGCGGGATATCCAAGGCCGCGGAGTTCTTTCTTCCATCTTGCGTTACGCAGGCGAAGCGCGTGGCGGTACCTTCGCTCTGGAAAAACACGCGCGTGCAGACCGCCGAGAGGCTCGAAGACGCCGCGCTCATCGGTGCGCTTGCGTTGGCGCGGGAGGCGCTCGCCAAATGAAGATGCACCGGGAGGAGCGCACCCTGATTGACGGGCGCAAGCTGCTCCTCTACAGGTTCGACGACAGTGAGGAGGCGGAGGGGCGCCAGCGCAAGTTTTGGGCAATTGCCGCACCCAGCTGGGAGGCGCGAAGCGCACAAGTGGAAGAATGGCTAAAGCCCATCACGGACGCGCTGCTTTGCGCCCTTCCAAAAGGGACCGGCGCACGTGTGCTTGATGCAGGGTGCGGGCGCTGTACCCTCCCGCTTGACGGCGAGGTCGTGGGTATCGACCTGGCTCAGGAGATGCTTGACACGGAGAAGCGCGTCGTTCGGGGAACGTGCCACTCCCTGCCTCTCCGCACAGCATCGTTCGACGCAGCCGTCTCACGGCTGGCGCTGATGCTGGTGCACGATCCTGGGGTGGCGTTGCGCGAGCTGGCTCGCGTCCTTAAGCCTGGCGGCCGGCTTGCGTTTGCCGTGTGGGGCCCGCCGGAGCGGAATGGCTGGCGGGTCGCGGAGCGGATCATCGCATCCGGCCGCCTGATACGGACGAGCCGCACATCTGGCGGCTCTCAAGGCCCGAAGAAGTGATGGCGATGCTCACCGCTGCTGGGTTCGGCAAGCCATCGTTAACGCGCGTCGAGGTGGACTACTTCCTACGCATAGGGCGCGAGGAAGCGTTCGAGATGATCCTCGCCCTCTCCGGCGGGTTGCAAGCCCTCTGGGTAAACCTGGGCGCGGAGGAGCGCGCTACGCTTCGCCAGGAGATCATCGCCGCGCTCGACGACCCACGCGGCGAAGCCCACGTGTACGTCGCCTCGCGCCTATCGGGGGTGAGGGATTCTGCGAGCGTTCCAGCGTGCAATGCTGTCCACAAAGACACACCACAGTTCACGCGGGAAGCATGCTTTCCGCGAGTCAAGCCCCCACAGGGCTAAAACAACCGAAGCGATTCGCGGAGCGCGGTGGCGCGAAGGCCGTTTCCGCTTGAGACCGCGATGCGCTTGCCTGAGACGGGGTATGGCTCCTCCCTCTGCGCGGCGGCTGAGATTGGAGCGAGCCCGGCAGCAGCACCGCCAGCCGCCTTCAGAAGGTCCCTTCGGGAGATCGTGTATCTCACTTGCAAGAGAGTATGACGCCCGGAAGCGACTTCCTGCCGAAAATCCGCACAGCCTCAGGCGAGCGTTTCCGCCTCCGCCTTTTGTATGATCTCCTGGATCGTCGGATTCGAGCTTTCTTTGAATCGCTCGATCGGCTCCCCCCCCGCCAGTAGCCTGCCCTGGTGGAGGAACAGGACGCGGTCGGCCACTCGGAGCACAGAATGCAAGTCGTGGCTGACGATGATCGAGGTTGCACCGGTGGCTTCGTTCACCTGTCGGATGAGTTGGTCAAGCGAATACCTCGTTATGGGATCGAGTCCGGTCGTAGGCTCGTCATAAAAAAGAATCTCCGGGTTGGTGGCGAGTGCGCGTGCCACAGCAACTCGCTTTTTCATTCCGCCGCTGAGTTCGTCGGGCATGAGGGTTTCCGTGCCCTCCAACCCAACCAGCGCGAGTTTCTCCGCCACGCGCTGCCTCAGCTCCTCGCCCTTCAACCCTTCCCGCCTGCGCACAGCGAACGCCACGTTGTCAAGCACGTTGAGGAAGTCGAAGAGCGCTGCCGACTGGAAGACGATGCCGAGGCGCGGTCGCAGGCGGTCAACCGCGTCCCCGCGGGCGGTCGCAAGATCGGTGTCGAACAACCGGACCACGCCCGCCGTCGGTCGAAGCAAGCCAGTGAGGATGCGAAGAAGGGTTGTCTTCCCTCCCCCGGAGGCGCCCATGACGGCGACAACCTCACCTTTCGAGACCTCGAAGGAGATCTCTTCAAGCACCACTCGGTCGCCAAACTGGTGGCGCAGGCGTTCGACGCGAATCATGCGTTACCGCCGTTGCGATCCTCCGGCTCGGCAAACGGGTCGTCGAGTTCGTCCACGCCTCGCCATGTGCGCGTAGCAACCGACTTTCGAGTGCCGCCGCACTCTTGCAGTAGTTTGCGTAAGCCGGACTTCGATAACAACGCCACGTCTACGCCCTTCAGCTTGCCCAGCAGCGCCATGATTCCTCGCTCCCTGTCCTCCTCAACAGGAAATGCCTCATTCACTGCCTCGATGATGTCGTTCGGCTGAAGGTTTACCGCGGGGCGCAGCTTCGATAGTAGCCGGTCCAGCGGGGTCGGCTCTGTTGGTGGGAAGCGCTTCACGCCGTCCTCTCCCTTTAGCACCGCTGGCCTCGGAAACCGGACGAAGATCGGCTGGGCGAAGTGAGGATGCCGAAACATCACCTGACCCTGCTGGCAGTTCGCCATCTTCTCGCGCACCGCCGGGGGATACGGGGAGTAAATCGGGTTCGCCAGTTCCTCCATCAGGATATGACCGTAGGCGCTTGAGGAGCAGTTGCCCACAATCTGCGGATCAACGCGCGAGCGGAACTGTTGGGCCCCGAACAGAATCAAACCCTGGTACCGCCCGCGGGCGGCAATATCGCGCAGTGCGCGCATGGTGTAGGTTTCTCTTCCACTGCTCGGAGCGAACTTGTTCAACTCATCCACGACAACGATGAGCCTGCTAACACCGAACGCCCCCCCTCCTCTGCTCATCCGCTCGCGTAGATCAGCGATGACCGCCGCAAACACGAGGTCTTGGTGGTCCGCATCCAGCTTAGCGATGTCAATCACGTAAACCGTTCGGTCTTGGAATTTGTCCCTGGGCAATGGCGGCTTGCCCTCTCCACGGCTTGCGATCAGCCCCGGAAAGCGGTTGGCGAGGCCGCTGAGGCGATTGAAAATCTTCTGAATCGTTCGAGCGTGGTGTCCTTTGTACTGGTTACCCTCCGCCGCGACCATCATCTGTTCCACGTAGTCGACGAGTTCGGCAAGCGTCGTAACCTTCACCGGGCCGGAACTGTCCGCAACGGGCGGGAGCCCATCGCGCAGTCCGTGGCGAAGGAACCCAAGAAGCGAGTCTGCCTTCGCATCTACGTCGTCCTGGTTGAGCAACACCTCGATGTGTTCAAGCACCTGTTCCGGCCCGTAACTGAAAGGAATTGGCTTCTGGAGGTCCTTGTGCGAACGATAGGAGTGAGCGATCTCGCCCGTGTCGTCGTAGGATGGTGCGTAGTACACCACGTTCTCAAACGGCTTTGGCTCGAGACCGCACGCCTCATAAATGCGCATGTCGCCATCGCTGAGTGATTCGGACGCCTGATCCAAATAGAGCAAGTCAGTACCTTTAACGTTGAATACCACGGCTGCGACCGATGTGTCGTCGCTCGCATCAGCACCGAAACGCTGGAAGATGCTTGTTAGCAGAAAAAGAATATAACTAGTCTTTGCGGCAAGTCCGCTCGTGCCCGTAACGTTCAAATGCCCCGACTCGGGCCCGAGAAGGTGCACCCCCTCGGCGAACACGGGGTTGCCGTCCTCGCCTCCGTACACGCCGACGGGAATCGGCAGCACCATCTCGTCGCATCGCAACGCCTTGCGAACTGCCTCGTCGTCAGCAAGGAACACGCAGCCTATCGGCGCTGCGCCGACAGGCTCCTCCGGCTCGCGACGCAGGACGGCCGCCTTGAAGGTACGAATCTCTGGGCGAAGCGTTGCGCCTTCGGCGTTCGGGCGCCTCTGCGATCCGAGGTAGTCGCTCATGGCGTTCGGTGCGTCGTTGTAAGCGTTGGCTTCTGTTACGATGCCGTAAGCTCGGGCGCCAGTCTCGGGATCCACCACCTCGACGATGGAGCCAATGCCGATCTTCGCCGCCTTGTCAGCCCAAAACTGAAATTCGAACGCCGTGTTCGGGTGTTCTTCGGTGGCAACGACTCGCCCGATTAGTTTCTCGTCGCTATGTCCGTCCTTCATCATCTCCTCTTCGTTCAGGCGTTTTCGCTCAGGCGCAGCCGATCAGCGCTCGAAGTTGCCATGCGCTCGGTTGGCGCGAGCGCAGATACTGCTCGATAAAGCGTATCGGATAGATCAGGCGATCATACCTCGCGTCGGGGAGCGATATCGGGGCACGCTCCGCGAGAAGCCAGGCGCTCACGTCGTCGACGTGATGTACCGCTGTGTCCCGCTCGCACATCTCCACGCGAACAAGACCGAACCATGGCGGGCCGGCATCCGAGGCGCGGAGGCGGAGGTACCACGAATAGGTCGGCTGCGTATTTGCAGACAGAGCAGCTTCGAAGACGGGCGTGCGATGTCCCTCCGGAAGCGGAAACACGCAGGCAGCGACCGTCTCGGGCGTGAAGTAGTAATGCCGGTGAGACTTCACAAGGCCCACAACACTTCCCGCGCTCTTTAGGTTGGTGCGGTGCTTCGCAATGCCGCCATCCACGACCAACCATGCTTCCGCGTTGCGGCTCGTTGCGTCGACGATGACGTCCCTCTCGAGCTCGTCTCGTCGCTTGGAAACCGCCTCGCAAAGCACGGAATGCCAATCTCGAGGCAGCGCGTCACCTTCCCCCTTTGCCTCGACGATCCACACCTTGCGGTCTTCAACTCCCTCCAGTTCTTTGATCTGTTGCTTCCGCTCCGCTGGAATCGCCTCCGGAACGAGGATTACCGTTTCGAGGCGCTCCGAGACGAAGTCGTTCATTTCCCTGTCGTTCCTCCCGACGGCTGCCGCCGCAACGTGCCCCACACGCACCGGAAGACCCAAGACCCACGCCGCAACGGAGGAAACCTCGATGCCGTCAACGAAGAACTCGAAGCCGCTCGTGTCCGTCGCCGACACGCGGATTGGCGTCCCGATGTCGCCACCCGATTCCACGATGGGAGCATCCGCCTCAGCATGATGCACCTCGATTGCTTGCTGCGCCTCTTCCTGTTGGAAAGCGGTGGTGTTCAGTAGCGCATCTCCGCCGAGAGCCTCTCTCAAAGTTGCAGGCCGGGTTCGCATCCGCGTTAGTATCCCTGAAACGCTCGGCGACACTTCTCAGCAAGGAGAGCAGCCGGGTAATGAGGCAAGACCCGGCTGCTTGATGTTGTCAGCGCGCCCTTACTGGAAGGTGACGCGCCAGATCGCGTAGTCGTAGTAGCCGTCCCAAGACGGGAACGACACGCCTCGGTCGTGATACCCGATTCGTGCCTTCACTTCGCGTGTGCCTTGGTGGATGAAGCGGTTCGGGTTTGTGGTGATCGTGACCGTCACGGATTGGTCGCTCTGCGGGCCGGGCCGCTCGTCAACGGTTTCCCAGAAGCCAGACGCGTAGTTGTAGAGCTCGATCCGTTGCCGGGTTGGATCACCCGAAGTCCTTCCATCGAAGAGGAGCTGCAATTGCGACACGTTCGTTGACGGGGAGGTGCCGACGATCTCAATCTCAACAGACGCAGCGCCAAGCTCGGTCTGACGCCGCGCCTGAACCTGAATGTAAACGTCGTCGTTCGCGTACAGCCTCCCGACCGTGCCGGCAATGAGGTATCCCCTCGTCACGGTGAAGCTGGATGGCAGGATGTCGGACGTGGTCTGACCTTGCAGGCTCTTGAACACGTTGATGCGGCCCTTTGCCACCCACTGGCCACCCTGTACCGGGTCAGTGTTGTTCTCTATGCGCTGCCGGATTGTCGACGCCGGCGTGCTCGCGCCAAACCTGCTGAACAGCAACGCTGCCTGGCCGGCTACGTGCGGGCAGGCCTGCGACGTGCCTGATACGTAGTACCAGTTTCCGTCGTTCCATGGCCCGGCTATGTTAACGCCGGGCGCCGCGACGTCAACCCACGACGATCCATACTGACTGAAGCTCGCGCGGAAGTCGTTCTGGTCGGACGCAGCGACTGCGATGCAGTTTGTATACGCGGCGGGGTAGATCTGTTGAGTGCTGCCTCCGTTGCCGGCCGCAGCCGCAAGCACGATGCCGGCGTTCCAAGCCGCGTTGACCGCCGCCTCAAGCGAGCTCGAAGGCGACGAGCCACCAAGACTCATGTTGATTACCTTCGCTCCTTGCTGGCGGGCATAATCAATGCCGCTGATGATCCAGCCGTAGGTGCCGCTTCCACTCGCATCGAGTACCTTAATTGGCAGGATGCGAGTGTTCCATCCGACGCCCGCAATGCCCACGCTGTTGTTGGTCGCTCCGGATGCGACGGCAGAAACATGCGTTCCATGGCCGTTATCGTCGGAAGGGTCTCCGTCGTTGTTCACAAAGTCCCAGCCGCTCGAGACGGTTTTGCCCGCAATGTCGGGATTCGCGAAGTGGACGCCCGTATCAAGAACTGCAACGACAATCGAGGCGCTGCCGGTCGTGATATCCCAGCCCTGGGGGCACTGGATCTTCATGTGGCCCCATTGCACATTCCACAACGTATCGTTCGGAACCAATTGCGCCTTCGCGATGTAGTTCGGCTCGGCGAACTCGACATTGCGCAGGCTTTCATAAAACGTCACGGCGTCTTCGACGGAGACGCCGGCAGGCAGCTTCACCCGCTGAACTCCGATGAAGCCCCACTCCTGCACAACTCGGGCGCCAACCATGGAGTGAGCGATGCGCTCACTGTAGGCTCCGCCGCTGCGGAACTTCACCAAGACTTCGCCGGGAACGTAATCCGCCGTTGACCCGGCTGAAACAAAGGCCGCGATAAGCGCCGCGGCTACCGTATATAGGATCTTTGCCTTCATACTTGTGTCCTCCTGTTTTTGTGCTCGAATCTGGGCACGTGCTGACTTACTACTTGAGACGTCCGTAGCGCCCGCAACGTTCGCACCATGTGAAAAGCCAGACGGAAATCATAGCGTTGGGGCGGGCGTTTCTGCCATAGTATAGCCGAAATCCACGCAAACGCCCATTGACGGTGAAAAAGATGAAAGTCGCCTATTTCGACAACGCCGCCTCGACCCCAGTAGATCCCAGGGTGCTGTCTGCGATGCTACCGTGGTTCTCCGAGTCGTACGCCAACTCCAGCGCGCTGCATAGCATGGCTCAGCACGCCAGGCACGCCATAGAAGAGGCGCGCCAAGCCGCAGCGGAGCTGCTTGGAGCATCAGACCCGTCTGAAATCATCTTCACGAGCGGAGCCACCGAGGGCAACAACGCCGTCCTTCGCACGTTTCAGGGCCGCATCCTCTACTCCGCAATTGAACACCCCTCAGTCCGCGTCGTCGCGCAGAGCTTTGGCCGGCGCGCGGAGCCAATCCCCGTAGACTCTTCAGGAACAGTGCGCCTCGATGCCCTAAAGGCGATGCTCGCGCAGCCCACCGACCTTGTCAGTGTGATGCTGGTGAACAACGAGATCGGAAGCGTGCAAGACATTCAAGCCATCGGCGAGTTGGCTCACAGCCACGGCGCACTGTTTCATACGGACATCACTCAGGCGGTCGGCAAAGGGCCGCTTTCGCTTGCAGACGCCCCCGTGGACTACGCGACCCTTTCCGCCCACAAATTCCACGGGCCGAAGGGGGTAGGCCTGCTCTGGGTGCGGTCGGACGCGCCGTTCCAGCCGTACCAGGTCGGCGGCAGCCACGAGGAGGGGCGACGGGCTGGCACGCTGAACACACCCGGCATCGTCGGGCTGGGCGCTGCGTGCCGGCTTGTGATTGACGAGGGCGAAAGCGAAGCCGCGCGCCTGAGGGCGATGAGGGACCGCATCCGAGAGGAAATTCGACGCCGCATTCCCGACGCTGTGCTGAACGGACAGGAGGACGGCGCGCCGCACATCGTCTCCGTGAGCTTCCCAGGCGTCGAGGGAGAAAGCATCATCATCAACCTGGACAGCCGCGGCATTTGCTGCACCGCGGGAGCCGCCTGCTCCTCGGACAAGAGGGCATCAAGCCCGGTGCTCGAGGCGATCGCCCTTCCGCAAGAAGTCCTCGCTGGGACCATCCGCATCAGCCTCGGCCGCTTCACAACCGAAGCTGAGGTGGATTACTTGCTCGAGAACCTGCCCGAAGCCCTATGTGAAGTACGGGGTTTGCACCTCCCTCTCCGTGTATCTCCCTCACCCCAACCCTTTCCTCCCACAGGGAGAGGGGGCGTGTAACTCCCTCACCCCAACCATCTCCCACAGGGAGAGGGGGTTAGAGGGAGAGGGTTAAAAAAAGTCTGGTAGGCGGGCAAAAAGTGCGTTATCCTAAAGGCGAGTGCGGGGGTGTCGCTGCGCCGCCGCACGGAGGATGCCATGAGCAAGGAACCGTTCGGTGTTTACACCGGAGAGGACGAGGCCCCGCTGCCGGGGAGCCTGGTGCCCGTAGCCGACCCGGCCCTGCAGCTTGATACGGACGCGGAGGCTGAACTTGAATCCGAGCGACGCTTGGACGCGGAGGAGTTGGACGCCTGGATACGACAGGCGAGACGATCCGAGTTGTTGACCGCAGAACAGGAGGTCTCCCTCGCGCGTCGCTTCGAAGCAGGCGACGAGAGTGCGAAGCATCTTCTGATCGAAAGCAACTTGCGCTTGGTTGTAAGCATCGCACGGAAATACGCCTCACGTGGTATTTCAGTACAAGATCTGATTCAGGAAGGCAACCTTGGCTTGATTCGCGCAGTGGAGAAGTACGACTGGAGGCTGGGCTTCCGCTTCAGCACCTACGCAACGTGGTGGATTCGGCGGTCGATTGCGCGCGCCATCGTAAACCAAAGCCGCACGATCCGCGTTCCTGTCTACATCTCAGAGTGGATCAACAAGGTGTATCGCACCCAGGCGCGGCTGCACCAAGAACTGCTGCGCGAGCCCACCATCGACGAGATCGCGCTCGAGCTCAGCGTCGAACCCGCCCGGTTAATCGAGATTCTGCGCACCTCGATCGACCCCGTGTCTTTGGAGACACCCGTTGGCGAGAAGGAGGACAACGTGCTGGGCGACTTCGTGCAGCCCGCTGAAGCACAAAGGCCGCAAGACGTCGGCGAGCGAGTCGTTCAGTCCGAGCAAGTGCGGCTGGTCCTCGGCCTGCTGACGACGCGCGAGCGCGAGGTCATCATCCTTCGCTACGGTCTCGAGGACGGCATTCCCCGTACACTCGAGGACGTCGGATATTCGCTCAATCTGACCAGGGAAAGGGTCCGCCAGATCGAAGGAAGCGCGATGCGCAAGCTGCGTGGCGCTGTCAATCAACTTCGCTCACTACTGTACGCGGACGGCTCCGCCTAAGGAAGCGCGGAACGCCTCTCCGAGAGCCTGTCTCAAGGTAGGGCGGTCCGTCGCGCCTTCAGGGATGCCGCCGACGCGATGCGGTTCGCGAAACACCTGCTCAGGCGGAACAAGCGGGACACCCATCGGGATGCTGCACTGGGCAAGAACCCCCTGCGAATCAAGCCGCAGGGCGCAGCCCACCAACTTCCTCCCCGTTACGGGGTCAACAACATCGTTCGGCGAGACGTGCCGGAAGCAATCCGCAGTGCGCAATCCGCGGGTTATGAACGTCGTTTGCTCGCCAAGCGCCGCACCCACGCCCACCTGCCGGAGGGCGGAGACGATCGGATGGATGAGCAGGCGGTAGGCGCGCTTGACCGTCAGTTCCCCTGGCGCTGCGGGCAGAAAGACCGCGACGGTCAGGTCGTGGCCGTGAAGTACCGCCTTACCGCCGGTCGGACGTCTCGTCCACGGCACCCCACATCCCGGGAGGAGGCTGGTTTCAGGATCCTGGTACCTGCCGAGTGTCACCCAGGGTGCGCTCCACTCATACACACGGACCACCGGCAAGTCCCCAACGAGGTTTCGATCGCGGGTCATGTTCTCGTCGCCATCGGCGGCGGTGTCTTGCAAGAGACGAATACTTTCGGGCATATTCATTTGTTAAAATGGATAGCAGACTCTTCCGTACGGCAAGTGACTTTTCTCTGTGCTGTCGCCGTCGTGTTGGGCGCGATCGGACGCGGGGGCGATGCGCTGCCCCGGATTTCTGACGCGAGTCCGCCTTCGCCACCAGCCGGCTGGATCAAGACCGAGTATCGGAAACATGGTTTCGAGTGCTTCGTTCCGGGATATACCCAAGAGCACGTCGACGACCCAACCATAGTGGGCGCAGGGACGAGCTACGTCTGCGTGACGCCTAAGAGCATCTACGTCGCCTGGGTCTCTATGGATTGGGATGGAGCGCCGTTGACGGAACCTGACCTCGCTTCGCACATTAAGACAATGGGGTCTTTTCGGCTACAAGGTCCTCAACTCTGCCTTGCGGTCACGACAGAGGCTGAAGGGCTTCGGAGTTACGTACGTGAGGGATGACGGACCCACCATTGTTGAAGACCTCTACTTCCGAGGCCCGAAAGCGCAAGTCTTCTCAGTCGTGGGTGAGGATGGCAGCGTGCGAAGCCGCCCAGAGACGGAACAGTTCTTCATCAGTTCACCACCTTCGCCAGTTGCGTCGCGAAGTTATCAATCTCGGCTCGTGTGCGCACTTCGGTTACTGCGACAAGC
>PSLA01000015.1:50510-58936 GCA_040289295.1 Armatimonadota bacterium | reverse complement strand
TGGCTTTGGTGTGCCGCTGGGTCGAAAATCAGTTACGGAGTAACTCCTCGCCAGAAAAGGAGGCGGGTGAGAGTTTCACTGGAATTCCCTTTCGGCAGCAGGACACCTCGCCCAACCCACTCCCGGAGGGAAACGAGGCCGGAGATGGACCCATGCGCAGGATGCACATGCTATGCGCTTCGGTTGCGGTGCTCGCGCTCGCGCTCGAGCAAGGCGATTGCGCCCAAGACGATCTTTTCGGTGAGCGGCGGTGGGCCTTTGAACGGGTCAGGCGGCGGCTCGAGGCTGAGCAGTTCACTCTTCACGTCGGGCTCGAGATTCGCCAGGATTGAGTTTCGGCTCTTTAGCCCTGTTGTCACCAACGCGCGGGCGAGACGGATGGCGTCTTTCGAGGTTAGCAGGCCCTCCTCGAGCAGTCGATCGCGAACGATCCTGCCCACTTCATCGTCCAGTGCCGCCCGGAGTAGGAGCCCCTCGGGAGCCCGCACGTTAGGCCGGCTGGGTGGTTGCGTGGAAGGGGGGGGCGGTGGCGCATCCTTCCTTGGCCGGGCGCGCTTGCGCATGCGCTCCAGCTGCTGGTTTAGGGCACGGAGCGCCGTCGGTCTGTCGGATCGCGCGACCGGAAGAAGGCCGGCCAACTCGTCCAAGACCTGGGCTGATTCGAGTGGGTCGCCTTGTTGGGCGAGCGTTCGCAACAGCTCGTCCCAGAATCCTTGTGGTACTTCCTTAGGCCCCGTTTGCTCCTTGATCTCCCAGTCGCGCAACAGGCCGGCGACGAGGAAACGGGTCGGCGACAGGGGGCTTTCGATGGCCTGAACGAGGCGCGCGGGGCCCTCGGTGCGAAGCAAGTCGTCGGGGTCCATTCCTACGGGGAGCAGCGCGATGCCGACGGGGAGCCCCTCCTTCTCCAGCAGCCTCGCGGCCTGGAGCGCCGCCTTCCTCCCTGACTCATCCGGGTCGAAGAGCACGACGGCTTCGTCCGCCCAGCGCTTTACCAGGGCGGCGTGCCGCAAGCCAAATGCCGTGCCCAACGGCGCACAAGCCGTTCGGATGCCTGCGCGGTGGCAGGCGATTACGTCGAGGTATCCCTCGCAGAGCACGATGCGACCGTCCTCCCTTAGTTCTTGTTTGGCACGGTGCAGGCCGAACAGGGTGCTGCTCTTGTGGAAGTCGGGGGTGTCCCGCGAGTTGAGGTACTTCGGCTCACCGCCTGCGATGGCTCTACCTCCGAAGGCCACGAGGCGGCCCAAATGGTCGCGAATGGGGAAGATGAGTCTGCCTCGGAAGAAGTCGTTGTAGCCCCGTGCCTCATCGCCCGCGAGGAGGCTGCGTTCGGCGGCGACGGCGAGTCGGTATCCCAAGCGCCGCAGGTGTGCAGCGAGCGCCTCGTTTTCGTCCGGGGCGTAGCCCAGCTCCCACTGGTCAATGGTCTCGTCGTCTATGCCGCGCTCCCGACAGTACCGGAGGGTTGAACTCGACTCGTGAAGTTGATTTCGGAACCAGGTGAGGGCGGCTTCCATCACTGCGTCCCGGATCTGTTTCTGGTATTGGCTTGTCGCCTTGCCTCCACCCGACGGAAGAGTAACTCCGGCGCGCTTGGCGAGCAGTTCGAGTGCGCCCCGAAAGTCGAGATTCTCCGTTTCCATCACCCAGGTAAATACGTCGCCGTGTTTTCGGCAGCCGAAGCAATGGAAGGTTTGGTCGTCGGGGTAGACATAGAAAGAGGGCGTGTCCTCTTCGTGGAAAGGACACAGCCCTCGGAGCGCTCGCCCTGACCTCTTAAGCGCTACTCGCTCCGAGACCAGCGCGACGAGGTCGCTACGTTCTCGAACAGCCTCCCTGTCACCCGGCATCCGCCATCGCTACGCCTGGCCCGCCGAAACGACAATGCCCGTGCAGCGATACGGAGTGTTGGCTTTCTCCCGGGCGAATCGGAACGCGACGTTGTGTTTTCGGAGGAAGCGAACCATGAAGTAGTCGGTTCCGATGTCATAGCCGTCCGGGTTGCCGTACCGTTGGATCACGGTGGCCATGCCGCTTCCGAGCGTGACGCCCTTGGAGGTTCGGGCGGCGCTGTTCGAGATTCCAATGACCTCGATTTGGACGACCTTGTTGAATTTGTTGAGTACGAAGTTGATGCTGCTGCCGGCGCCGCGTCGGTAGATCCATCGAACGTACTGTGTGGTGGTGTCGCCGGTAGTGCCGCCTCCAGCGCTTGGGCCGCCGCTTCCGCTTCCGGATTGGCCGCCGCCGGAACCCCTACCTGGGGGGGTAATGCCGCCCATTTGGTTCATGCCAAGCGGGGGCACCACAAACTGGCCAGGAAGCTTCGCTTCGGCGGTTTGACCACCGGCGCCGCCACCGCCGGAGAATCCACCACCTCCGCCCGTTCCACCAGCTCCGGTGCCTCCGCCTCCGCCCTGTTGCTGGGTGCCGAACGTGATGGCTTCGATGTCGGTGGGCGAGCCGAACTTCCTGGCGACGTCAACGCCAGTGTCGTACAGTTTGATGCCCATGAGGCCGCTTTCGGCGGCGAGGGCCGCGCCTGGGATGGCGAGCAGCGCAATGGCTGCCCATAGGTTCTTCGTTCGAATCTGCATTCGCTACTTCCTCCTAAGATTCGGTTCTCCAGCCCAGTGGCCTTGGGGGCAGCGGGCTGGACGCTTGCGTTCATTCTGACGCAAGAAGCACCTGCTGAGGTTACCCTGAAGACGATTCTACCTTGCCTGAGTGTTCTTGCAAGTGGTATTCTCGGCGCACATTCTAACCCAAGGAGGTCATTTCAACTACCATGTCCGCAGACTTAGCCGTGACAACGGCCGAATTTGACACAAAAGTTCTCCAATCCGACGTGCCCGTCCTCGTAGATTTCTGGGCGGAGTGGTGCGGTCCCTGCAAGGCGATCGCCCCTCATGTCGAGGCGCTTGCCCAGGAGTATTCCGGCAAGGTCAAGGTCTATAAAGTGAACGTTGACCAGGAATCGGAGCTCGCCGTTCGGTTCGGCGTGATGCACATCCCTACTCTTCTTCTGTTCAAGGGTGGGCAGGTGGTTGACCACGCGGTTGGCGCCGAACCCAAGCAGAGGATTGCGGCGATGTTGGACCGCGTTCTGGCGTCCACGTAGACGCGCTGATTCCCAGAAGGTGGGTTGAGGAAGCCATCCGGAACGCCATCGGTAGCACGGGCGAGCGCCCTGATGGCTTCTCTCATCCTGCTGAGCCGTATCCTCGGTCAGGCTCGGGACACGGTCATCTCGACCGTTTTCGGCAGCAACCTTCAGGTTGACGCGTATCGGGCTGCGTTCTCCGTGCCCGACCTGCTGTTTTTCCTCATTGCCGGCGGGGCGCTGAGCAGCGCGTTCATCCCCGTCTTCTCAGAGTACATCGCCAAGGGCGACGAGGAGCAGGCTTGGAAGGTGTATAGCACGCTGACCACGTTCATGGGGTTGGTCGTGCTCGCGTTTGTGGTCTGCGCTTTTATCTGGACGGAGCCGCTGGTGGCATTGACGGCGCCTGGCCTGCCCGAAGAGGGCAAGCCTCTGACAGTGGCAATGGCGCGCATCCTGCTGCCGGCGCAGTTCGGCTTTTTCTTGGGCGGGCTGATGTTTGGAACGATGAACGCGCGCAACCACTTTCTCGTTCCGGGTCTAAGTCCGAGCCTGTATAACGTTGGCATCATCTTGGGCGCGCTTGCGCTTGCGCCCTTGCTGCCGCTTCCGGTTTTCGGTTTGGCATGGGGTGCGCTCGTCGGCGCCCTCGCGGGGAATCTGATTGTTCCTGTGTTGTTGATGCACCGATTCGGGGCGCGCTATCGGGCGAGCCTCGACTTGAAGCACCCAGGCGTCCTGGCGGTGTTTCGTTTGATGCTTCCGGTGGTGCTTGGATTGAGTCTTCCGGGCGTTTACGCCATCGTCATGCGCGCGTTCGCAAGCAACTTCGGCGAAGGCATCATTAACGACCTCGAGTTGGGCAATCGCCTGATGCAGGCGCCGCTGGGCATTTTCGGACAGGGATTTGCCATCGCTGTGTTTCCCACATTGAGCACTCTGTACGCACTGGGCAAGACGGATGAGTTTCTCTCCGCTTTGGGGAAGAGCCTTCGCTCGGTTGTGTTCATCACGCTTTACATCTCCGCCGCAATGTTCGTGTTTAGCGAGGACATCGTGCGCGTCCTGAACGAGTACGGCAAGTTCACTCCCGAGCACACGCTGCTTACCGCCGACGGGTTGCGCTTCTTCAGCATCGGCGTGTTCGCTTGGTGCGCTCATCCCGTGCTGATGCGCGCGTACTTTGCGATTCGAGATACGCTGACACCGGTCATCTTGGGCTCGGTTGTCTCCGGCTTGTTCTTCGCGTTGTGTTGGGTGTTGACGCAACCGGGGGTGGGGTTGGGGTATCTGGGGTTGCCGCTCGCCACCTCGGTCTCGGCCATCGTGCTGATGTTCGGGATGGTGGCGGGGCTGCGGATGCGGCTCGGACGCGTTGAGGGGAACCGGTTCCTTCGCCTCCTCGTCGTTGGAGGGGCTTGCGCCGTGTCAGCTTCTCTGATCGCGTGGGCGGTTGGTCTGGCCATCCCAGATGGGCGGGGGTACCTGAATAACCTGGCGTCGGCGCTGCGGGTGCTGTTCGGTGGCCTGGCAGGAGTATGGGGATATTTGTACTTAGCCCGCTGGCTAGGACTGGAGGAGTCCGCGTATGCGTTTCGGGCGATCGCTGGACGCGGAAACGCTAAAGATTCCCATGAGAATCCCGACAATCCCGAATAGAGGGCAGCGCGGCCGCCCCCGGAGAAGCACAACGATGTTCAGCGTCGGTGATACGCTCTATCTAATCCTTAGTTCCCACGATTCGGCGACAGCTCACGCGGTCAAGGTCGAGCAGGCGGATCCGCTGGTGGTCTTGGCGCCCGCCGAGGATCTGGCTAAGGTGTTGAAGGTTGGCGACCGGATCTCGCTTGTCCATAAGAACGGTACGGAGAGTCAGTACACGGAGGGCACGATCAGCGAAATTGGTCGCTACGGATTGAGCCTCGTGTTGCACGTCGAGAACGTGAGCTGGAACCGCGTCGATCGCCGGCGAGCGCCCCGGTTCCGCGTGAATCTTGCGGCGACGCTCACGCTGGTTACCGAGGGGGCCAGTGAGCCGATTTTCGAAGCGTTCGCCTGCGAGACGGTTGACGTCAGCATGGTGGGCTGCCTGGTTCAGTTGGAAGCTCCGGTGGTCCCTGGCACTCTAATGGCGGTCACGCTGCATCCCGACGATCAGGAAGAGTTTCGGTTCACCGGCATTGTTACTCGAAGCGAAGGCGACAGTCGGTTTGGGATTGAGTTTTTTGACTACTGCGGCACCACGCGCTTCCGCTTCGCTCAATACCTGAACGACATCGCAGGGCAGGCGGCTTAGCCCTCCCAGACGCCGTCGTAGACGTACTCGGCTGGGCCGATCATCCAGACGCGCCCCGACTGTTCGTATTCGATGCGCAGGTCGCCTCCCGGGAGGTGGACCGTCACGGCGCGCTCGGTCAGCCCGAGGTTGTGACAAGCGACCGCGCTTGCGCATGCACCCGTACCACATGCAAGCGTCGCCCCTGCGCCTCGCTCCCAGGTTCGCTGCTTGATTTCCGTCGGACTTAGGACTTGCACGAAATGCACGTTGGTTCGCTCTGGGAAGAGCGCCGTGTTGGATTCGATCGGTGGTCCCCAATCGCTGAGTGGGACGTCATCCACCGCTTCCATTGGAACAACGCAGTGTGGGTTGCCCATGTTGACGGCTGCGGCTTCGAGCGTTCGCTCGCCGATACGAAGTTGAAAGCGTTGTGCTGGCTCCGCCGCTGGTCCGGTCATGGGAATCTCACCTCGTAGCAGTTTGGCAATTCCCATGTCCACCCGCACAAGGCCCTCTTCAATGAGCAGCGTCAGGTCGCCGGCTCCGGTTTCCACCTGGATCTCTCTGTTCGCGTAGCCGCGTTCGTGGACAAGGCGGGCGAAACAGCGGATTCCGTTTCCACACATCTCTGCTTCGGTTCCGTCTGGGTTGAACATGCGCATTTTGAAGGGTAGGCGGTTGCCTGGCAGCACGAGGATAAGGCCGTCCCCGCCGATTCCACAGTGTCGGTCGTTCAACTGTCTTGCGAGCGCCGGCGCGTCAGTCGGTGGCGAGGTCTCAAAGGCGTCTACGAGGATGAAGTCGTTGCCGCAACCATGCATTTTCGTGAAGGCGAGGCGGCTCATAGTTTCTCGTCAGACGCGGCAGGTCCTTGCGCCTCAACCGCTGCTTTGCCTTCGCCAGGCTGCCGCTGAGGAAGAATCGCGCAAACCGCGTGCTTATAAACCAGTTCGAGCGGCTTTCCGGGACTCTCCAGCAGAATTGTGAATGCGTCGAACCCCCGTACGACGCCCGAGATCCTAACGCCGCCCAGAAGGTAGATGGTGACCGGAATCCCCTCCTTGCGCACTTGGTTCAGAAACATGTCTTGTAAGTTGGTCGGGTGCCCCATGTGCCCCTCCTCTACGAGATATACCCGCAAATGGTCTCAACGTGGGCAGAAGCGTCTGCGGAAGTGGGCAATACTATGAGATTCGGTTCCTTTCGCAGCCACGTCAGCTGTCTCTTCGCATATTGCCACGTTTGAGTTGCGATTTGCGCGACCGCTTCTTCCCGGCTGATGTTTCCCGAGAGCAGGGCAGCGATCTCTCGGTAGCCGATAGCCCGGAACGCGGGTGCGTCCTCCGGCACTCCATCGTCCATTAGGCGTCGCACCTCATCCTCCCAGCCGAGGGCGAGCATCTCCTCGATTCGACCGCGAATCCGTGGAAAAAGCCACTCTCGAGTTGGGAGCAAGCTGAATTTGAGGCGTTGCGCGTGCCACCGGGGCAAGGTCGGAGAGTCTTGCTGGGAGGCGGTCTCGCGCGACCTGGCGACAGCCAGCCGCTCGGCCGCGCGCAGCACACGGACAGGATTGCGGCGGTCGGATTCGCTGAGCGATTCGAGGTCTACACCGGTTTCCTGGGCGAACCGAACAATGCCGACTTGCTGGAGCCGCTCCTGCAGGCGGCGTCGCTCTTGCAGCGAGGGGGGCGGGCTCAGGCGGGAGAAGTCCTCGAACAGGGCTCGAACGTACAGCCCCGTTCCGCCGCAAACGATGACGTGGCAGCCGTGCTCGTAAGCCTCGGCGCACCTTTGGGCAGCCAGACGTACGAACCTGCCCGCCGTGAGAACCTCAGTAGGCTCGAGGATGTCCAAGAGGTCATACGGCTCTCGGTGCACGGGTTTGGCAGTACCGATATCCAACCCACGATACATCTGAAAAACGTCCGCGTTGACGATTCGGCATTGCAGTCGTACCGCCAATGCCTCCGCAATCGCCGTCTTGCCCGATGCGGTGGTGCCAAGGACGGCGATTGCGGCTGGTTGGCTGGTAGGCGTTGTCATGGCATATTCCGCCCGAGGCGGGCATAATCGAAGTATGCCCCACGTCGTCGGCATTGACTGCGGCGGGACGCGCGTCCGCGCACTTGCGCTCGAAGACGGCAAGACTGTCTGGTCGGGCGAGGGTGGTTCCGCTAATCTCTGTTGGGTCGGTGAGACAACCTTGGCGGAGACGCTGGAAGAGGCTTTGGACGGCTGCCCGGATGCGGACGCTGTGTGCGGGGCGTTCGCCGGCTTGGTGGACGATCGCCAAAGGGAGGTCGCCAGCCAGCTGTTGGCGCATCGCTTCCCCAGGGGGAAGGTGGTGGTTGTACCCGACTACGAAGCGGCGCTCGAAGCGAGCAGCGGCGCGGACGTATGTGTGTTGGCGGGCACGGGCAGCATCGTGGTAAGCCGCTCCGCTGACGGGCAGGTTTACCGCACCGGAGGCAGGGGCTATCTGCTGGGTGACGAAGGCAGCGCGTTCCAATACGGCCGCGAGGCGCTGCTGCACTACCTTGATTCGCCGGAAGATGACGTGTCGAGCCGTCTTCGAGAAGCGGTTCAAGAGGCTTTCGGCGTGACGCGAAGGGCAGAAGTGATCGCTGCGCTGTATGCGTCCAATGACGCACCCCGGCGCCTCGCCGCGATGCTGAAGGCGTTCGCCGGGGATGCGGAAGCTGGTGCGATGTACGCCCTCAAGGCGATGAAAGTTCACGCGGGCAAGTTGGCGCATCTGCTCGCCATTCACGTACGAGAGGCGTTGCCTTTGGAGCGACGCCAACTGTTGGTGGCTTGCCAGGGCGGGTTGTGGCGCTACCCGGTTCTCTGCCGCGCGTTTGCCGAGCAGGTACGCTTTTGGGTAGATGCTGACTCTGTTGAGCTGGACTTTGAGCCCCCCGAGCCTGTACTGGGGGCGGCGAAACTTGCAGGAAGGCTGATCGAATGAGAACGGAGGAGCAACACCCTCGTCGAGTTGACCTTACGGCGGTCTCGGCGGATGAGTTGGTGAACCTCGTC
>PSLA01000015.1:343-50489 GCA_040289295.1 Armatimonadota bacterium | reverse complement strand
TGGCTGCCGCAGCGCCGCAACTAATCCGCGTGATCAAGGAGGTTGCGAACTGCTACGACCGCGGCGGCACGACGATTTACGTTGGCGCGGGAACAAGCGGAAGGATCGCGGCCATGGACGCCGCTGAGATGCCGCCAACGTTCGGCGTTGCGCCAGAACGCTTTGTCGCGTTGCTGGCAGGTGGCGCCTTCATGCGCTCCGCTGAAGGGGTAGAGGACGATCGCCAGCGTGGGCGAAGAGATCTGGACAACGTTCTACGGAACATCGGCCCGGGCGACGTGCCTCTTCACACAGACGCCCAGCCTTCGGCAGCTCGCTCTCCGCACATCGTGATAGGCGTCTCGGCTAGCGGCGCTACTCCGTACGTTCTTGCAGCCATCGAAACGGCGCGTGAGAGGAACGTCTTCACCGTGGGCATCGCCAATAATTCGAACGTGCCATTGGTGCATTTAGCGGACCTGGCGGTCGTCCTGGACACTGGTCCGGAGATCCTCGCCGGCTCGACGAGAATGAAGGCGGGAACCGCGCAGAAGATTGCGCTGAACATTATCTCGCTTGGCGCAATGGCGATGTGTGGACGCATTACCGGCGACGCGATGACGCACATGACGCCGGTGAGCGAGAAGCTTCGTCAACGCGCCGTTAGAATCGTGATGAGTCAGAAGCGGTGCGACGCGGAGGCGGCAATGCGTCTCCTCGAGCGATGCGAGTGGGTTATCGCTCGTGCTCTCAGCGAAGACACGCGGTAGGGCTGAGGGCGTCAACTCTGCATGAACCGCTTGGGGACGACGATAGCAGGGTGCGTCTTGTCGCGGATGAGCACGTCGCATGGCTGGTCCGCAGCAGCGGCATCGGCGCGAAGGAACGCGAAGGCGATACCGCAATCGAGCATCGGGCTGAACACACCGCTGGAAACAACGCCAATCTCTTGCCCATCTCGCAGCACTTTGTAGCCCTCGCGCGGCACGATGCGTGACTGCATCCGGATGCCCATCAGTTTTCTTGGCGGGCCGTCGGCTCGCATCTTGGCAATCGGCTCGCTGCCGATGAAGGGGCGGTCCTTCTTGCACACCCAGCCCAAGCCCGCCTCGATCGGGTTGATTTTGTCCGTGAGTTCGTGCCCGTAGAGAGGGAGGCCAGCCTCGACCCGTAGCACGTCTCGGGCGGCGAGGCCGCACGGCACGACGCCTTCGCCCAGGAGGGCGCGCCAGACGTGCGACGCGCCATCGGCGGAGACGATGATCTCGAAGCCGTCCTCACCGGTGTAGCCGGTTCGCCCAAGGAAGGCACTCACGCCCGCCACTTCGCAGGTTGTGGAGTGAAACCGCGGCACGTTAGCAACCGGCGCCGAAGCGAGGCGCTGAACGCTTTCGACCGCGCTAGGTCCTTGCACGGCGATCATTGCTGAGTCGAACGTCTCGTCCTCGATGGCGACCGAGCCGTCGTTTTGCTCCGCCATCCATTCGAGGTCTTTCTCGCGATTGACGGCGTTGATGACGACGAAAAACTCGTCTTCGCGAATGCGATAAACGATAATATCGTCCACGACTCCGCCGTGCGGATAGCAGAGCAGCGAGTATTGGGACGCGCCGTCCTCAAGCTTGAGGACGGCGTTTGAGGTGACGCGGTCGAGGAACGACGCGGCGTGCGCTCCGCGGTGCCGTGTTCGGCCCATGTGCGACACGTCGAACATGCCCGCGCCGTTGCGTACGGCCTTCGACTCCTTGATCACACCCTCGTACTGCACCGGCATACTCCAGCCGGCGAACTCGACCATCTTCGCACCGAGAGCAAGGTGCTCGGCGTGCAGGGGCGTTTTCAAGGGTTCGAGCATATCGTCGGCCAGTTTACTGCCTGAGGCGGCTTCAATCTTGCTGTGAGCAGGAGCAGGTGCCCGGATCTCCGGTGCAGGTGTCGGTGGGTGTCGACTTGGCTTCCTTCGCTTTCGGGCCACTCGAGTAGTCGTTAACGTGGAAGCCCGAGCCACGGAAGTGGATGGCAACCGGCTGGATGAGCCGAATGAGCGTCTTTGGCATCCTGCACTTTGGACAGGTGGAAAGCGGCCTGTCGGTCATTCGCTGCTCCACTTCAAGCGTCGAACCGCACAACCTGCACTCGTAGGCGTAGATTGGCATGTCTGTAGTATACCCGCGCACTGCCGGCGAGGCGTCGCTTCTGACAAAATGCACCGCCTAAGTGATGACACTTGCGTTTACTTTCACGCCCGCCGACGTTGGTGTCATTCTACTGTTGATCCTTCTTGAGGCGCTGCTGTCGGCGGACAACGCGCTCGTCATCGCCCTTCTTGTGCGGCACCTCCCTCCCCGGCAGCGCCGGAGTGCGTTGCTGGTTGGCCTTGTTGGCTCTTTCACATTCCGTTTCGTGGCGATCGTGCTTGCGACGCGACTAATTGACTTTTGGTACGTCCAGGCCACCGGCGCGATCTATTTGCTCTCTTTGCCGATCAAGCACTTCAAGGCGCGCAAGCAGGAGAGCGGGGAGAAGTCGTTGCCGAAGGCGGGGTTCTGGAAGACGATCGCCTTGGTGGAGTTCACTGACCTGGTGTTCGCGATTGACAGCATTCTCGTGGCGGTGTCTCTCACCTCCCACTATGAGGAGGAGGCGAAGCGAGTCGCGATCATCTACATCGGCGGCGTCAGTGGTGTAGTGCTGCTGCGCATCGCTGCGCTGATGCTGGTGCGGGTGCTCGAGCGGTTCCCGGGGCTGGAGCACATGGCGTATGCGTTGGTGGCTTGGGTCGGGGTGAAGTTGATGGCGCTCGCAGGCCACTCGCTGACGTTGGCTTACGACTTCGGCTGGCACTTTCCGGAGATGCCTCCTCAACTCTTCTGGGGGGTTACGGTGCTGATTCTGTCGGTTGGCGTGCTGCTGTCTCGTCGCGCACCTCGGCGCACCGCTTCGGCGGAGGGTTCGCCACACGCAGAGGCGGGCGACGACCAGGTATCTTCGGGTGAACGAGGTAACGAATGAAAGTGCTGCATGTGATATGGGTTGCCACCGCGCTGGTCCTCTGCGGGTGCTCTTCGGCGGAAGATGACTATGTCGTGCCGAACACAACCCAGATTCAAGCGCCTATCACAGACTTGGGTCCGGATGCGGCGATGAAGAGGGTGGAGGCTGCCACGAGGTACCTTCTGATGTATGTGAAGGAAGTCGGAAAGTTCCCGGACGCCCAGACTGGGCTGGATCTGAAGAAGCTGCTTCGTGAGCAGTTTGGCGACCGCGTTCAATCCCTTGGCGGCAACGATGACCTGACAGGCTTCGAGTTCGTATGGGTCCGCAATGACGGCATGGGGCCGTTGCTGTACAACTACGGCCTTGCCGGCAAGACACCCGAAGAGATTGCCGACCCTGACACCAAGTGGCTATTGCAGGACCCAATGCAGTTCCCTGAAGTTGGAAGCATCTACTCATACGTCTCGGGCCGGGTTGCGGCTGTGAAGCGGCGTCCCGTTGCGGCTGGGGTCGGTTAGCCGTGGCGAAGATCGGCATTGGCATCATCGGCTCTGGCGGCATCGCCCAGGCGTGTCACATGCCCGGATACGCCGCGTGCGCCGATCGCTGCGAGATCGTCGCGGTTGCCGATATTGACGAGCAGCGAGCGAACGAGGCGGCTGAGCGATTCGGCGTCAAACATGTCTTCGTCGATTATTGCGATCTGTTGGCGCTGGCTGACGTACACGCTGTGAGCATTGCTACGCCGAATCGCGACCACAAGCAGCCCGCTATAGATGCCTTGAGAGCAGGTAAGCACGTGCTTCTTGAGAAGCCGATGGCGATGAACGGCGAGGAATGCCGGGAGATTCTCTGCGCTCAACGCGAGAGTGGTGCGGTGCTGCAGATCGGGCTCCAGTATCGCTTCTCTTCGATCGGGAAGTTCTTGGGCGACTACGTTCGAGCGGGACGAATGGGGGAGATCTACTACGCAAGGGCGATGGCACTCCGCCGAAGGGGCGTGCCGACATGGGGGGTGTTCATAGACAAGGAAAGGCAGGGCGGTGGGCCGCTGATAGACATCGGCGTGCACATTCTCGACTTCACGCTCTTCGCGATGGGCCACCCTCGACCTGTGTCTGCGAGCGCGAAGGCGTGGCAACAGCTTGGCAAGGATCCGTCCCTGTGGAACCAATGGGGTGACTATGACCGCGACAAGTTCACCGTAGAGGACGCGGCGGTTGGCCTGATTCGGTTTGACAACGGGGCTGTTGTCACGCTCGAAGCCAGTTTCATGTTGAACATCGGCGACGATCAGATGCGGTGTGAACTGATGGGCACTCGGTCGGGTGCGACCGTTGACCTCTTGCGTGAGCCGAGCCTCATGTTCTACACGGAAGACAATCGGCAACTCTTCGACATGATTCCGAGGAATCTTCCGCGCGTCGACAGCATGTACACTGAGGAAGTGAAGGCATTCCTGAACGCCATCGAGATCGGCGGCCCTTCGCCCGTTCCAGGCGAGCAAGGGCTGATCCTAAACGCGATCTTCGACGCGATGTACCGAAGCAGCGAGAGTGGTCGCGAGGAGCCGGTTTACGCTGATCCGGTGTGATTCCACCGGTTCCCCACGGTTTCGCTTTAGAGCGTAGAGCGCAAGCCATACGACCAAGAGTACGGCGATGATGACGGCAAACACGATGAACACCGTGGACCACAGAAACACGCGGCGCGAAAAGCGAGGATCTCCAACCTTCTTCATGGTAAAAGGAGTATACACCCCATCGGAGTTCAGTCATCTCGCACGAGGAACCGTGCGAGGTCGCCGGATCGGACGAACTCAATGCGCTCAGCGATGGACTCCGCGTGGTCGGCAACGTACTCGAGGTGGTGGCAAGCACTGAGCACCTTTTCCAGGTCGCGCAGTTTCTCTGGATGCTCCAACATAATAGCGCGCATCCTACGCCGGATGTTCTTCCATGTTCGATCCACCTGACCGTCGGACTCGATGACCTGTTCGAGCATCTGTTCGTCACCCGTTGCGAATGCTTTAAGCACGTTCACGAGCATTGAGCGCGACATCTGCGACAGCTCACCAAGTGCCTCGATGGCTTCTGGCGGCACCGGATCCTCGATGGTGAGTGCTTTCTTCGCGATGGAGACTGCGTCGTCGCCCACGCGCTCGAGTTCGGTGGCGGTGGTCATTGCGGAGACGACGAAGCGAAGGTCTTTCGCAACTGGCGCTTCGCGGGCGAGAATGTCCACGCAGCTAGCGTAGATTTGCATCTCGTATGTGTTGGTCTGCCGGTCGCGGTCGATGACGTCTCCCGCGAGGCGCTCATCGCGATCGACGAGGGCGCGGACGGCGTCAGCGACCATGTCCTCAACGTGGAGACCCATAGCCATGACTTGCTCTTTCAAGCCGTCAAGAAGTTCTGTAAGGTGTCGTCGAACCGAGTCCGGCATAACGCTCCGGGCGCTTAGCTTGCCTTCTGTTCCGTTCTTGGAATCAGTATGGGCTTAGCGCCTTGGGAGATTATACCGGCTGGGATGGTAACTTTCTTAACATTTCCATCACTTGGGACCTCATACATGACGTCCAGCATGATGGATTCGATGATGGCTCGGAGCGCTCTGGCTCCCGTGCCTCGCCTCAGCGCTTCGGCGGCGATTTCTCGCAGGGCAGCCTCTTCGAACTCCAGTTCGACGTCGTCCATCTCGAACAGTTTTCGGAACTGCCGGACGAGGGAATTCCTCGGTTCGACGAGGATGCGGACAAGCGCCTCGTCATCGAGATTGTCGAGAGTTGCGATGACCGGCAAACGGCCGATGAACTCGGGGATCAATCCGTATTTAAGCAGGTCTTCTGGCAACACTAGCCTGAGGAGGTCCTTCTTGCGCTCGCTGTGAGACTGAGGGTCAGAGCGGAATCCGATGGTGTTGCCCTTTTGCCGCTTGAGGACGATATCCTCCAGTCCGTCGAACGCTCCGCCGCAGATAAAGAGGATGTTCGTGGTGTCAATTTGGAGGTACTCTTCGTGCGGGTGCTTTCTTCCTCCGCCTGGTGGAACGTTGGCGACCGTTCCTTCGAGGATCTTCAGAAGCGCTTGCTGAACGCCCTCGCCGCTTACGTCTCTTGTGATGGATGGGTTCTCGCTCTTTCGTGCGATCTTGTCAATCTCGTCGACGTAGATGATCCCCCTCTGCACGGCCTCAATTGGATTGCGAGAGTAGCTCCCATTGTCCGCGGCTTGATACAGTTTCAGCAGGATGTTCTCGACGTCCTCGCCGACGTACCCTGCCTCTGTCAAGCTAGTGGCGTCCGCGATGGCGAATGGCACGTTCAAGATACGCGCGAGCGTCTGCGCCAGCAGCGTCTTCCCCGAGCCGGTCGGGCCGATAAGCAAGATATTGCTCTTTTGGATGTCAACGTCGTCGGACGACTCGGAGTTGATGCGTTTGTAGTGGTTGTAGACGGCTACGCTTAGGGCGCGCTTCGCTTGGTCCTGTCCGACCACATACTGGTCAAGGAACTCGACGATTTGCCTCGGCTTTGGAATCTCCTGGGTGTAGGCTGGAGGCGGTTCGGGAACTGGGGCGCTCACGGAGGTGTCGCCGGCAGGTGAGCGCAGGACTTCACTACAAAGCTCGACGCACTCGGGGCAGATGCCGCCATACAGCCCGACGATGAGGCGCTGCACTTGCTGCTTCGTCTTGCCGCAGAGGGCGCACCGGTCTCTCAATTCGTATCTGCTGCTCACGCTTTCTCCTCTGAATTTCTAATTTTGCGGCCCTTCAGCACATGGTCCACAAGCCCATACTCTTTAGCCTCATCTGGGCTGAGGAAATAGTCCCGGTCACTATCCTTTTCAACTTGTTCGGGCGTTTTGCCAGTGTGTTTGGCGAGGATTTCGTTCAACAGCTTCCCATACTTAAGGATCTCCTCGGCGTGGATTTTGATGTCGCTCGCCGTTCCCTGGAAGCCGGCGCTGACCTGGTGAATCATGACGCGCGCATGTTCAAGGCAGTATCTCTTGCCAGGTGCGCCCCCGGCGAGGAGCACTGCTCCCATGCTGGCTGCCTGGCCCACGCAGGTCGTTGCAACGTCGCACTTGATGAACTGCATTGCGTCGTAGATGGCGAGCCCTGCGGTTACGGACCCCCCGGGCGTGTTGATGTACAGCTCGATGTCTTTGTCCGGGTCCTCCTTTTCGAGGAACAGCAGTTGCGCGACGATGAGATTCGCCACGTAATCGTCGACCGGTGTTCCCAGGAAAACGATTCTGTCCTTTAGCAATCGGGAGAACAAGTCGTACGACCGCTCCCCGCGAGCCGTCTGTTCAATAACCCACGGTACGCTCAAGTTCTGAACCTCGCTCTTTTCAGCATGGATATTATCGGAACGCAGGCGTCTCATGCTTACCCGACGGACTCCGATTCGATGGTGGCGTGCTCCTCAAGGAATGCGAGCACCTTGTCGTAAAGCGCCTGGAAGCGCAATTCGTCCAGCCGCCCGGCCCGGCGATACGCATCCAGCACCACTTCCGGTTCTACGCCCTCGTTGGAGGCTATTGCCATAGCCTGGGCGATAACGTCCTGGTTGTTGATGAATATGCCCTCCTTCTCGGCAATGTTGCGAATCGCCATGGCGCGTGCGACCTCACTGCGTGAGGCATTGCAGAAGTGCTCTCGCACCTTCTCGGGCGTCGTTCCCTCGGCTGCCGCGGCTTCCTCGAGTGTCTTCCCGGACTGCTGCAGCTCGCGCTCCAATTCGTTTAGGCGCCGCTCGGCGACATCCTCCCACAGGGTGTCGGGCAGCTCGATGGTTGAACTCTCCATAAGGGAAGCCAGAAGTTGCTCGTGAACCATGCTGCGGTTTCTCCGTGCGACGGCGCGCTCAAGGGCCGTCCGCACCTTGGTTCGCAGGTCATCGACTGAATCAGCATTGAGTGACTGCGCAAATGCCTCATCCAAGTCGGGCAGAACCGGCGCAGTAAGAGAGCGTACCTCGATTTCGCAATCGAGTGCTTTGCCCGCCCACGCGACATCTGCGAAGTCGCTGGGAAAGATCAACGGGGCCGTGCGAACGCCTTCTGCTTTCATGCCGAGCAGCGCCTCGTCGAGGCTGGGAAACGTCTGGCCGACGCTCACTGCAAAAGCCTTCTCGCCGAGACTCTTGTCCGCGGGCCGGATGAGAACCACGGCCTGGTCGCCATGCTGCGCTCCGCGCGTTTCGACAGGCTGCTTGGATGCGCGCTCTGTACGAATCTGCTCGATGTACTCGTCAACCGCATCGTCCGTGACTCGAGCGTGCGGCATTGTGGCGCGCAGCCCCTTGTACTCGCCCAGTTCGACCTTCGGCTCAAGCGGCACCTTGACGGAGAAGCGACAGGTTGCGCCGTCGAAGTCGAAGTCCACCTCCTCGAGGCGCGGTCGTGCGCCGCGAAATGGTGTAAGGGCCTCTCGCTTGAGGGCGTCCTTCAGGCCGAGGTTGACTGCCTCCTCTCCGGCCCATTCCTTCACCGCCTCGAGGTTGACGTGCTTCTTCACGACCTCCGGCGGGGCGGTTCCTGGTCGGAAACCGGGGATGCGAACGCGCTTCGAGGCTCGGCGCAGCGTCTTGTTGATGGCTTCATGCACCTGTTGGGGCGTGCACTCGACCTCGAGCAGGACTGTGCACGGGTTCAGGTCGGTGCGCTTGATCGTCATCTGGGTGGCTGGTGCCGTCATAGGCGGGAAGCATTAGGATACCCGCACTGGGGGCCAAAACGAGGATGGAGCGGGAAACGGGATTCGAACCCGCGACCCTCTCGTTGGCAACGAGATGCTCTACCACTGAGCTATTCCCGCTCGCGGCGGCCCTATTGTACCATCGGCGGATGAGCGGCGCAAGAGGAGGAGCGACGGCTTCCGTGCCGCCGCTCCGCGAGGATCCAGGCGGCTTAGACGCCTCCGTCGTCCGGGGTGGGCAACAAGTTGTCTGCGACGGATCCGACGAGTGTTGGGTTGCACGGCAACCGTTGCGCCGCTTCAGAAATGGTGGGCGAGGGGGGAGTCGAACCCCCACGGGTTGCCCCACTGGAACCTAAATCCAGCGCGTCTGCCAGTTCCGCCACTCGCCCGTGGGAAGGCGCAGAATACCTCGTTTTTAAGCTTGCGGCCGCGCCTACGCGCCTCGAAACGAGCCAGAGAGGAGGCGCTCGTAGACCGCCAGCTCCTTCTCGATCCAAGACTGCACGCTGAAGTCGCGGATGATCTTCTCGCGGTTCCGCTTGCCGATCTCGCGACCTCGGTCGGGGAGGGCGCGGAGGGCGAGCACCTTCTCTGCGAAATCCGCGGCGTCGTTCAGGCGGAACAGAAAGCCGTTCTCGCCGTCCTCGACCGCCTCTTTGTGCTCGCCGATGTCGGAGGCGATGATGGGCAGCTCGGTCGCCATCGCCTCGAGAACCGCGCACGGCAGCCCTTCGAGGCGCGAAGCGGTTACGTACGCGTCCGTCTCCTCGTTCAGGATGCGGAGAACGTCCTTCCTTTGGCCTAAAATGCGAACGCTCTCCTGTAGACCCATCTGCTCCACCATGCGCTCGTGCTCCTGGCGTAGCTCGCCGTCGCCGACGAGCGTAAGGACCACGTCGCTCACTCCGTGCTGGTCGCGGAGGATTCGCATCCCTTCCAGAAGGACGGGGATGCGCTTGACCTCATGGTGCCGACCGACGAAGGTTAGGCCGAGGCACTCTCGCCCGCAAGGACGCTCGACCGTGCGCCGGAAGTGCCCCGTGTCGGTTACGTTGTGAACAACGACCATCTTCGACCTCGGAATGCCGCGTTGTGCGAGCGCCTCGAGCACGGGCGTGGAGACGCAGATGACCGCGTCGACGTTGCGAAGGTTGAAGCGCCAGTACCACGCCTTGAGTTTCTTCAGGAGCGGGTTGGTGGTGCGCGGGTCGGGCACCGTGCCCATCGTGCGCACGATTCTGGCCTTCCCGAGCAGCAGGCGCATGTTGTTGATGATTCGTGCCGACGGGTCGAAGTAGAGATGGACGAGGTCGTATCCCCCGCTTCGGATGAGCGGGAGCACGCGGAAGAAGTACTTGATGCGGAGCATGGGCGCTCGCGGCGGCGTCGGGTCGGGCAGGTCGAAGTGAATCTTCACGCAAGGGGCGAACTCCTGCGCCTGCCTGGCGGCGTCAGGGTTCCGCACGCCGTCCCAGGCGACTTCCATCGCGTGCCCGCGGCGGTTCATCTCGACGGCTTGGCTGAGGATGAAGCGCTCGAGGGAGGCGAACTGGTTGAGCGGACAGCCCATGAATCTTAGGATCTTCATCGTCGCTCCCAAGCCGATTATGGCGCACGAGACGTGGGCAGGAGTCTGCCGTACTCGGCACCCGAACAAACCGGAAGGGAGGGGTGGGTGCACGTAACATCCACGGGACTCTCGGGGGGCGGGTTTGCGCCCTCTCGGAGCCGGCTCGGGCAGCCGATGGGGTAAAATGAATCCAAGCGGCGGCTCCGCCCGCCTATGGAGAGACAAGAATTGGTTGAAGTTACGGTACAGCCGAACGAAAGCATTGACAGCGCGTTGAAGCGCTTTAACCAGAAGGTCCAGCAGGCCGGGATTCTCCGACGCCTGAAGGAAAAGGCTTACTACGAGAAGCCGAGTGAGCTGCGGCGTCGGCGAAGTCGACGCCCTGCGCGCTAAGGCGCACGCGCGGCTCGCCCTCCGCCGTAGCGAGGGCAACGCATGAGCAACTCCAGAATCAAACGAACTTCCTGGTTGCGGGCGCTCCCAGTGTGGCGAGCGCCCGAGGCGATCCGCTGGACGGTGGGCATCCTTGGCTCTGCGGTGGTTGTTGCCCTGTTGCTTCTGGCGCACGCGATTCCTCCATTCGATGCGGCGACGTTCGGGGCGGTAACCGCTCTATCCGGGCTGGGTCTTGCGCTTGCGGCGCTACACGTGCGGAAGTATCCGATCGAGGGTCTGCCTCCTGTTACGGTGCTGCGGATCCTTTTGGTAACGACGATTCTTGCGGTGGGCGGGCTTCAGATCGTGGTTAAGGCGCTGAGCCTGTCGAACGACGCCTTCGCGCCGACTGCATATCTTCTGCTCACGCCGGTGATTGCGATGGGTCTGCTGATCGGCGCGTTGCTTGGGCCGAGGATGGCGCTGTTCTCGACGGCGCTGCCATCCCTGGCGCTCGGCTTCACCGGTGCGGTGGGTCCGTTGATATTGTGGACGGCGTGGCTGACGGCGGGGTACGCTGCTCATGCCGTAACGCCGTTGCGTCAGCGGTCCGACGTTTTGCGTGCGGCGCAAATCACGGTGCTGACCGCCGGTGTGGTCGCCGCCGCATCGGCGTGGTACGCCGGTGGGACGCCTGCGCTCATCGCGCTCGCGGCAGGCTGGGCGGCGATTGCGGGTTTCGTTGCGACGTGTCTGTTTTGGTTAACGATAGCGATGTTCGAACGGGCGTTCGCGCTCGTTTCGGATTGGACGCTTCACGAACTTTGCAGCCCTGAGCAGCCTCTGCTGCGCGAGTTGCTCATGCGCGCTCCGGGAACCTATGCTCACAGCGTTATGGTCGGCAACCTCGCGGAGCAGGCGGCTGCTGCGATCGGAGCGAACGCGCTGCTGTGTCGCGCGATGGCGTACTACCACGACATTGGAAAGATGAACCGCCCGGACTTCTTCATCGAGAACAATCAAGGCGAGAACCCGCACGAGCGTCTTGCGCCTTCGCTCAGCGCGCGCGTTATCGAAGCGCACGTGCACGACGGATTCGAGCTGGCACGGATGCACCGCATACCTCAACCCATTCTCGACGCGATCGAGCAGCACCACGGCACCAGCCTCATTACGTATTTCTATCATAAGGCATCGCAGTCGGGTAGCGAGAAGGACCCTGCGATTGAGCAGCACTATCGCTATCCCGGCCCGCGACCGAAAACTAAGGAGACAGCCATCCTGATGCTTGCCGACCGCGTCGAGGCGGCCGCGCGCACGGCTAAGAAGCAGAACCCGGGCCGGTTGCGCGCGCTCATCTGGGAGATCGTCCAAGATGTGCGCGACGATGGGCAACTGGATGACTCGGAACTGCACTTCCGAGATCTGCAGACGATCGTGGACTCGTTCGTTACGACGCTTGTTGCGTTGAGCCACGAGCGGCTGCCTTACCCTACGGCACAAGGTGAAAGCGTACTTGTCGAAGCACAGAATCCAAACGATGAACAGGACGACGCGGCGGCCGCGAGCGCAGCGAGTCCGCGTGGCTTTGGAAGCCATGCTTGAGGCAGAAGATCACCCTCCGTCACACATAACGGTCGTTTTCGCGGACCGCGCGGAGGTTCGCCGTCTCAACCGCCTGTTCCGAGGCGAGAATCGTGCGACCGACGTGCTGAGTTTTCCCGCTGGCGGAGGCTTCGAACAGGAGGACGTGGAGCACCTGGGAGACGTAGTCATTTGCTTGCCCATCGCCGAAGAGCAGGCGGCGGAACACGGCACATCCATCGAAACCGAGTGTGCATGCCTCGCGGTGCACGGCGCATTGCACCTGCTGGGCTATTCGCACGAGACGCAAGCGAAGTACGATGCGATGATGCAGCGGACGCTCGACGCTGTGCGGGCAGCCGGCCTTCGACCGTCTCCGAACTGGGGGTCGTTACCTCACTGATGGCACGCGACCTCTTCCGTCCGTTCGTGATCGCTGTGAACGGCGTCGTGTACGCCTTCCGAACGCAGCGACACATGCGCGTGCATCTGTACGTGGTCGTCCTTGTGCTATTGATGGGCGTGTACTTCAACCTCCGCGTTCGCGACCTGCTGGTGCTGCTGTTCATGATCAGCTTCGTTCTTGTCGCGGAGATGTTTAATTCGGCGATCGAGGCGGTTGTGGACATGGTGCAGCCGAAATACCATCCGCTTGCCAAGATGGCGAAGGACATGGCGGCGGGCGGTGTGCTCATCACGTCCGTAACGGCAATGACTGCCGCACTGCTGCTGTTGCTTGGCGAGGGGCGCTGGCAAGACATCAAGTTACAACTGTCATCGCCAGACGTTGACCAACACATCGTCCCCAAGATGGTGCTTGGGGCGCTCGTTCTGTTCATCCTCGTCGTTGTCGGCAAAGGGTTAGGCAAGCGTGGGCAGGTGTTGCGGGGCGGGTTGGTCAGCGGGCATGCCGCATTCGGTTTCTTTCTTGCGGGCGCGATTGTGTTCCTGTCGGGGAACCTCGTCGTGTCGGGGATCGGCGTCTTCCTCGCCGCGATGATTGCGCAGAGTCGGTATGAGACGAGAATTCACTCGTTGTTCGAGTTGTGTTTTGGCGCGACTCTTGGGATTTTGCTTGCAGTCTTTCTGTTCGGGGTGACGGGACGATGATAGGTGGCGCACCGTTGTTGGGGGCGGTTACGCTGCGCATGACGCTCGACGACGGGTGGGTTGCATTTGCGGTGGTGTTCTTCCTGTTGCTGCTGAATGGACTTGTGCATCTAGCCGAGGGCGCTCTCTCGGGGCTGAAGCGCTCGCGAATCCGGTCACTCTCCGAGGAGAAGGACTCGCGCGCACCGGTGCTGCAGTCGCTCGTGGACGAGTCGCAGCGTCATCAGGCAACGTGTCACGTGTTCTCGCATCTGTTGCGCGCGGGCATCTTTTGTGCTGCGGCGTTCTGCGCGGTCGCGTTCAGTGCGTCTATCCTGCCGGAAGGGAACGGCTTTGGCGTTGGGCTCGTCGTGGTTGCGGCGGTGCTTCTCGTCGCGGTCGTGAACGTTGCGGTTTTTGAGCTTCCCCTGCGTGGGTATGGACGCATGCACAGCGAGACGTGGGCGTTGCGCCTGCGCCTGTTCCTGTGGTTGGCTCGAGTGGTTGCTTCTCCGTTTGTGCTACTCGCGGAGGGCTTAGGGGGATTCTTCGCGGCGCGCCTGGGGACCGAGCCGTTGTTCTCCGCTCCTGTGCTGACCGAGGATGACCTGCGAGAGATAGTGGAGAGTATTAACCCGACCAGCGACCTCGTCGAGGATGAGCGAGAGATGATTTACTCCATTATCGAGTTCAGCGAAACCGTCGCTCGCGAGGTGATGACGCCCAGGACGGATGTGCACGCCGTCGAGGTGAACGCCTCGATTGGAGAGGTCGCCGAGGTGATTCGCACGAGCGGGCACACGCGCATCCCGGTCTACCACGAAACGATTGACAACATCGTTGGCATCGTTCACGCGAAGGACATCCTCGCCGCTCTGGCAACTGGCAACTCGGCGAAACTCTCCGACCTCATGCGTCCAGCGCTGTTCATCCCAGAGAGTAAGAGCCTCCAACAACTGCTTGCAGAGTTTCGCAGCGGGAAGACGCAGATGGCGGTGGTTCAAGATGAGTTTGGAGGAACGGCGGGCGTCGTGACCATCGAGGACCTCGTCGAGGAGATCGTCGGAGAGATCGTGGACGAGTACGACGAGGAGGAGCCGGAAGTCATCCAACTTCCGGACGGCCGCTTTTCCGTTGACGGAAGGATGAACCTCGACGACCTGAACGGCGAGATCGGGCTCTCGATCCACAGCGAGGAGTACGACACCGTCGGCGGATTTGTGTTCGGGCTCTTCGGCAGACAGCCGCAGCAAGGGGAATCTGTGGTATGGGAAGGGTGGCGCTTGGTTGTTGAGAACACCGACGGCCGTCGCGTGCGACGAGTGATCATCGAGCAACTGCCCCAGGAAGAGGAAAGGGAGGTTGCAAGTAGAGTTCCTTGAGATTGATGGGGCGCACGGCGAAGGCGGAGGATCCATCGTTCGCACTGCGCTGGCTCTCTCGGCGCTGACGGGTCGGGCCGTCCGAATCGCAAACGTTCGCGGTGGGCTTCAGCGTCCGGGCGTAAATCCGGTGGATCTCGCCTTCCTGCGCATCTTCACACTGTGCACAGACGCAATCTCAAAGGGGGAGCTGGGAGACTCGGAAATCCTCTTTCAGCCGCGCTCAGCTCTACGACCGTATCGCGGCAACCTTGATATCTCCAAGGTTGCGCGTGTGTCTCCCAGCGGCAGCGCGACATTGATCGCGCAAACGCTCGTCGTACCGCTTTCGCAGGCCGGGCGGCTAAGCGGTTTCCGACTCCGTGGGGGGACGCACGTGCCGTACGCTCCGACGCACGAGTACCTCGAACTGGTAGCGCTGCCTGCACTCGGCGAAGCGGGGATAGGCGCCTGGACGTCCCTCTGCCATGCAGGATACGCGAGCGGCGGCGCGGGGGAGATAGAAATGGAGGTGGAGCCGAGCGCCTTGTGCGGATTCGATTTCTCGGATCCAGGCGGTATGGTGAGCGCGACGGCGGCGATCGTAACGAGCGAGCTGCCCGAGCACGTTCGATCGCGGGCGGTCGAGCGCCTCGAGGCTCTCGCGCGGAGGGATGGACTCGAGCTCGGTGTGCGCGTGCTTCGGCCGCAAGCTGGCGCTCCGGGCGCGGCAGTAACGGTTACCGCTCGGATGGAGCATGGCTTCGGCGGGGGGCAGTCGCTCGGCCAGAAGGGCAAGCCCATAGAAGAGGTTGTAGAGGAGGCGTACTCTGAATTCATAGAGTTCTTGAACAGTGGCTGTGGCGTCGATGCCCATCTTGCGGATCAATTGGTTCTCCCTGCCGCGCTTTGCAGGGAGCCTGCCGCGTTCACCACTAATCGCATAACCTCAACCCTGGCCACGGTGGTTTGGGTCGTTAAGCAGTACATCCCGGTTCGCCTGACCTTGCTCGGCCGTGAGAACGAACGGGGTGAGATTCGCGTAGAACCCTGATGAGGCTGAACCCACCGCCCCAAGCCGAACGTCTGATGACACGAGTGCCACGCCTTCTTCGCCTAACCCCAGCCGTCGCCCTTGTGCTTGCCGGCGCCTCGCTCCCTTGCTTTGCTCAAACGGAGCAGGATCAGCGTCACCAGGAGGAACTGAAGCGGGATGTCGAACTGGGGCAGAAGTACGCGGCTGAGATTGAGAAGCAGATCAAGTTGTCGCAGGATACAACGCTGCTCGAGCGCGTCAACCGCATCGGCCAGGTACTGGCAGCCGTCAGCCGCGAGTACCACGTAGTCGCCACATACGGAGACAAACGGCACAGCGTGTTCGAATACACGTTCAAGGTCGTGCAGGACGAGGACGTCAACGCGTTCTCGATTCCAGGCGGATTGATCTACGTCAACAGCGGTCTGCTGAGCTTCGTGCAATCAGATGACGAATTGGCGGCGGTGCTTGCACATGAAATCGCACATGCGGCGAACCGCCACCTTATCACGATGAGTCGCCAGCAGGAACGAACGCAAATGTTCACGCTACCTGTGGTCATCGCCGCGTTGCTCGCGGGCTCAGTGCGCGACGCGAACCTCGCGCTCATCGGGCAGGACTTGCTGCTCACTGCTTTGACGAGCGGATGGAGCCAAGAGGCTGAGACAGATGCTGACCGCACTGCGATGTACTATATGCTGCGGTCGAAATACAACCCAGTGGGGCTTCTCACATTTATGGAGCGGCTCGCGTTCCGGGAGAAGAACAGCCCACGGTTCGATTGGGGCATCATGCGAACGCACCCTCCAAGCCGCCTTCGCGCCGAGCGCCTGAAGGCGCTGCTGGCCAAGGAACAGGTTCCAATAGAGCGGAGCAAGGTAACCACCGACTTTCGTGTCGGCTATAAGATTGAGGATGAAGGAGTGGTTGTCATGCTTGGCAACGAAGAGTTGTTCCGATTTCGTGGCGAAGACGCCGAAGAGCGCGCCAATCAAGTCATCGAGCCGCTAAACCGATTTTTTGACTCTGTTCCACAGGTGTTCGAAGTGTCGGCAAGCGGCGATCGCATTCTCGCACGAGGCAAGACGCTCATCCGGTTCGAGCCAGGCGACGCAACGGGTGGTTCCCAGGCGGCCGCTGCCGCTGCCGAGGCGAGCCTAAAGCGCGCCATTTATCGCATCGCTTTTCGGATTAATTGGTGACAAGCTCCACAGATCGTTGCGGCCGTTACCCCAATCCTTTCCCGGAGGGAGCGCCACAGGTGCAAACGTCATCCGCCACGTCGAAAAGCGCGATAAGCGCCTGCACCGCGGCTGAGACGACCCGTTCCGCAGTCCCCGGCCCGTAGAGGCAAAGCGTCGCCTCATATTCACCCGCGTCGTACTGCTCCGGTGTAACTACGTAGCCCATCCACTCATTTACGAAGCTCACGACCAGCGGGTTCTCGATGCCCTGGCGTTTTGCAGCATCCATGATGCGCAGGCCGGGCAAGGACGCAAGTTCGCAAGGGACGCCAATCCACGCCACGCTGCCCAGGCGCACCACGATCACCTCACCGCTGGGTGGGGCGAAGCGCTCCACCAGCGTCGCGGCCAGAGGCTCTGGCAGCGAGTTCCTGGCCGCAAAGTTGGGGTGAGGACGAGGCCTGCCGGGCACCACACTCGCGCGCTCCACAGCGAGACGCGGCCGCTCAAACGTGCGCCGTACGCCAACCTCCAGCGAGGCATCCAGAGTCGCCGCCATCACTCTCGGCGACGCCGCAACCGGCGACAGATCGCCCATTGCGCCGTTGAAGAACACCCGCCTCCGCCCATGCCCTGCCCACGCCCCAGGCCAATCCCCGTGAGTAACGTTCCAATGCTCAGAGAGAAGCGTCGGGTGCGCCGCGTAGTGAAGCAGTGTAACCGAGGTTCGCTTGCCCAACAGGTGCACGCTCGTAACCGTTCGCAGCGGTCGCCCACCTTCAACTCGCGCGCGGTTAGCACGTGCCCACCCTTCTCGCACCTCCACTCGCACAACCTCGTCTTTAGGCTCCGAGCGTCGGATCGCATCCACGACCAGCCCAGCTACTTCCTGCAAGCGCCTCTCATCGAACAGGGCGATGCCAGGGATCTTGAACGTCATTCGCCGGTTGAACATCTGGCTGTCCGGTGCAGAGTGCGTGTGCGTGGCAGCAATGAACAGCGTGCGGTCGTCTCCCAGCCTGTGGCGGACCTCTTCCACGAGCGAACCAGGAATCGTCAGCAGCTCAGCGGAGACGAAGGTGACCTTGGTTTCGCATTGGGCGAGCGTCAGGGCGCGAATCCACAGTGGGTCGCCGCCCGAGTCCGCCATCCGGTCGCGTCGCTCCGTGTATCCGCCCAGGGGGAAGGGGCGCTGGAGATCGAGCCGCGTTTCCGCGAAGCCAAACTGCACCGGCGGTGCCACGAGCAGAGCGCAGAGAAGGGTGACCACGTTCGGAAGCATAGCAGACTCGCCCAGACCCTGGTGCCCCCCGAATCGACTTGACAAAGACGGGAACGATTGGGCGCCATCATGCCATGCGCGAGGGCATATTGAGTTCGGAACTGCCGCTCGGGATTGGCGAGTCATCCGCCTTGTGCGAGCGTGGAGGCCGGCTCCGGCACTCCATTCAGAAGTTTCGCACCACCCTGACTTCGCGCCGTCTACCCGTACAGTAGAAAGGAGGCAAGAAAGTTCATGTTTAGATTCGTACTTGTTTTCGCAGCATGTGCATTGGCTCTGACGGTTTTAGCGGACGAAGAGCACCATCACGATGACCACCCATTGCTCATCCGCTCGGATGGTTCGTCGCTGCACCATACGGAGCACGGCGGCGGCCCGCTTTCTGCGGGCGGCACCTTGTTCTAATGGGGGCGATTTCGACTTCCGGGCGGCTCTCAGCGACGAGCGCAACAACTACAGAGGCATCTCCGGAGTGTACGAGAATTTCGTCGTCCCAGAAGGCGGTTGGAACATCAACGCCGTTTTCGTCAACGCGTTTTTCAACTACCAATCCTCGGGTGCGGATTTTGAGATTTGGTCGGGCGTCTCTGCGGGGAACGGTGGAACGCTGCTGTTCAGCGGCTTCGGCATGCCTTCAACACAGCAGCCGACGGGTCGTTCGTGGCAAGGCTTTGAAGAGCGTACCCTTACCATCTCAGACCTCAATATCCAACTGGCACCAGGTGAATACTGGCTGATGGTGCGGCCCATCACGTTCGGCTGCGGCGGTGGCTGGTTCCTCGGGCGGGGAGGCACGACGTCCGGGGCGAACGGAGTCGGCGGCCCGCTCGGCGATGGCCGGTCCTTCTTCAATGGACACGGAAGAAACTTTGTGCCGACGTCAGACCTGTTAGGTGCCGGCACGTGGGACTTTTCCTACGGCGTCCAGGGGGTTCGTGAACCGATGACTTGGATGGCTCTGGGCACGGGTATCGCGGTTTTGCTTAGGCGTCAGCGGGGGCGCGAGTCTTAAGGCGCAGGGAGGCTCAAGAAGAAACCGCAGCCGACGATTTCTCTTCTGATCGGTACGACGATCGGAACGCTGATCGTTTGTCCCAAGGATCGCAAGCGCGGTGTCGCGCCATAATCCGCGCGATGAAGGTTCTCGTTGCTGACAAGTTCGAAGAGGTCGGCTTGGAAGCGCTTGCTGACGCCGGCTTTGAGGTCGTCTATGACCCAGCGCTGAAGGAGGAAGCACTCCGCGACGCCATCGCCGAGCTGAAGCCGGACGCTCTCATCGTGCGCTCCACCCTCGTTACCGCCGAGATGCTCAACGATTCCTTGCGGCTCATCGTCCGCGCAGGGGCAGGTTACAACACCATTGACATTGACGCCGCACGCGAAGGGGGCATCCGCGTTTCCAATTGCCCAGGTAAGAACGCCGCCGCGGTTGCTGAGCTGACGTTTGGGTTGATCCTCAGCCTCGACCGCCGCATCCCAGACAACGTGTTCACGCTTCGGCAGGGGAAGTGGAACAAGAAGGAGTTCAGCCAAGCCAGAGGCATCAAAGGACGCACGCTTGGGATCATCGGCCTCGGGCACATCGGTCGCTTGGTGGTGGACCGCGCGAAGGCGTTCGAGATGGAGGTCGTCGTTCTGAGCAATCACATGACCGAACAGGAGGCGCGCGACCTTGGGGTGAGCAAGGCGCGCGATCTTCTCGACCTTGCGCGCTCTTCCGATATCATCGCCGTGACGACGTCGCTGACCGACAAGACGCGCGGCATGCTCGGGACCGAGTTCTTTGGCGCGATGCGAGAGGGCGCGTTCTTCGTTAACACGAGCCGCGCCGAAATCGTTGACCAAGAGGCGTTGCTGGAGGCCGTCTCGAACAAGGGCATCCGAGCCGGACTCGATGTTTTTGCCGACGAGCCGGCGACTCCCGAAGGCGAATACACCGGGCCACTGAAAGACCACGCGAACGTCTACTGCACGCATCACATCGGCGCGAGCACCGATGAAGCGCAAAACGCGGTTGCCCTCGAAACGGTTCGAATCTGTGTAGAGTTCGCGAAGACGGGCGAAGCACTCAACTGTGTGAACCTGTGAACGCCATGGCGAACGAACCCCTCGGCTTCGTTGGCCTGGGCGTTATGGGTGGGGCAATGGCGAAGCACCTTGCTGAGAAAGGGCACCGCCTCACCGTTTGGAACCGCACCCCTGCGAAGGCGGAGCCGCTTCGCGGGCGCGCAGAGATAGCAGAGACCCTCGAGGACGTTACGCGCACCGCGCGGATCATCTTGCTCTGCGTCTCGCGTACCGAGGACGTCCTGGAACTTGTTCACCGCATGGCGGTCACCGCGCAAAGCGACACGCTGTTCGTCGACCACTCCACCATCGCGCCGCGTGCTGCTCGCGAGTTGGCAGCCAGTCTGCACGACAAAGGACTTCACCTGCTGGACGCGCCTGTCACCGGCGGCTCCATCGGGGCGCAAAGCGGAACCCTCATCGCCTTCTGTGGCGGGCGGGAAGAAGACTTTGACCGAGCACGACCGTACCTCGAAGCCTACACCAGGACCGCGCGGCTGGTGGGGGGCGCAGGCGCAGGGCAGATGATGAAGATGGCGAACCAGATCGCCGTGTGCCTTACCCTGCTCTCGATGGCGGAGTGCCTTAGCTTCGCCGACAAGGCTGGGCTTGACCTGCAGGCGTGCATCGAACTCATCGGCTCGGGCGCCGGCGGCAGCTGGTCGCTACAGAACTACGGCCCTAAGGCTGTAGTGGGAGATTACACGCCTGGCTTCAGCGTCGCCAATCAACAGAAGGACCTGAGGTACGCCCTCGAGGCGGCACGAGAAGTGAAGGCGTCCCTCCCCGGAAGTGCGCTGGTTCACCAACTTCTGGCGGCTTTGGAAAACGCCGGCGAAGGCGAGCGCGCCACCACCGCCTTGATTGAAGTTCTGCGCTCTCTCTCGGGTCAACCCACCGCGATCGCGTCAATCTCGACCAGGGCGTCCTTGGGCAACCGGGAGACCTGAATGGTCGAACGCGCGGGCGGCTCGTCGCCAACCATCTCGCCGTACACGCGATTGACGGCGTCAAAGTCGTTCAGGTCCTTGAGGTAAATGGTTGTGCGCACAAGGTTGCGCGACGACATCCGCGCCGCCTCGAGCACGGCGAGCAGGTTCGAGCACACCTGACGCGCCTGCGCCTCGACGGTGTCTCCTGCCATCGCACCATCCGCTCCCATACCGATCTGCCCGCTGATAAACAGCATGCGTGCACCAGAAACCTCGATTGCTTGGTTGTAGGGCCCAATTGGCGCGGGAGCCGATTCCGTTCGGATAGGATTCCTCTCCATGCCCGGAAGTCTACTGCACCGCGGACGCCCATAATGGGGCCGATGCCGAAGGGAAAGCCGACCAACCCTACCGACGAGGCGCTTCAGGTGGCGCACGAGGCGTTCATCGAGGAGTGGGGGCGCATGAGCACCAGCTGGGGCATCAATCGCACGATGGCCCACATTCACGCGCTGCTGTTCATCACCGGCGAGCCGATGACCATGGACCAGATCATCGAGCGCCTCAAGATTAGCCGGGGCAGCGCGTCAACCAACTTGAGACAACTGATGGACTGGGGCGTCGTTCGACGATACCGTCCGCCGGGGGAGCGTCGGGATCTTTACGTGGCGGACCTCGACGCCATAACGATGGTGGCTCGCGTGGTGCGCGAGCGCAAACGGCGCGAATTGGACCCCACGGTAGCCGCCCTTCGGCACTGTAGCCACATAGCCCCCCCGCCGAGCGAAGACGAGCGAGCGGAAACCTTCCATCGTCGGGTCAACGAGTTGCTCGAGGTCTTCGCCATGGTGGACTTCGCCTCGGAGTTCGCGGTTGGAAGCGACGAGCGGGCCGCATGGCTTATGGTTAACGCCAAAGATTTGAGGCGGTTGCTCGAAAACTTGAGTCCACCGACCGAAGGTTGAGGGTATACTGAGGGTAAGTTGCGAATGCATCGACTCTATCGCTCTGGAGCTCATCTATACTTTGCCGGTGCGGTTGTTTGTTTGCTGCTTACCGCCTTGTTTGCACGCATTCCCCTGATCGGTGTCGTATTCGCCATCGGCACGCTGTATCTCATCATCAGCGGGTTTAGCGCCCTCAAGAGTGATCCGTACGACCTGAACGAGTTGCGAGAGATCGAAGAGCGCGAAGAGGTGCTGCGATTCCTCGATGACGAAGAAAACGAGGACGATTGGGAGTAGGTACTACCTACCGGTAGCCAAAGTGACCAGCAAAACCTGACGCCCGTCCCGCCGCACTTCCTGGCGCTGGATTCCCACGCCTCGAACGTAGTGCGTTTCGACCGTCTGGCTCTTTCCGTCGACGCTCAGGCTGAGTGTGACGCGTAGTGATGGCAGCTCCCGGCCGAGGTCTTCGGTCACCGAGGGCTGTTGCGAGGCGCGGACGTGGGCGGATGATACCACTCCGCCTCGTCGAACGGCGCCGCGCCACTCCCAAGTCGCGGTGTCGGCGCCCGCCTCCAGAACAGGAATCGGCGGGTTGAAAGCGCAACCTACGAACTCCGATGCGATGAGAGTGTTTCCTGCCCACGCGAGGCGCGACGCGCCGTCTTCGCCGGTGAGGAGCACTCCCATTTGGTCGCCTACGCGCACTCGTCCCCCCACCTTCAGATGCGCCATTCTCGGGCCGTAGGCATCCAAGACCGAGTATCTCCACTCTCTGCCCTCATCCAGCGGCATGTATGCCCTGGGGCCTGAGCAAGCCTGAAGGCAGAAGAGCGGCAGGAGCAAGCTTAGCCTGCCGAGGAATCGCATCATCCTCGCCGCGTCACTCGTCGTGGCTGCGGTCAAGACCCGGGTCGTAGGGGCTACGCGGGCGCCCCCGGCCTCCGCCGCTGCTGTCGAGGGCGACGAACGGAAGAAGCGCCATCTCTCTTGCGCGCCGAATCGCCCGCGCGATCATCCGCTGCTCCTTGGCTGTCGCTCCGGTGTGCCGGCGGCCGAGGATCTTGCCCTCGTCGTTGATGAATCGCTTCAGCACGGCGACGTCTTTGTAGTCAACCTGGCGAATCTTGTTCTGGCTAAGGAAGCTGACCCTTCGGCGTCGTCGGGGTCTTGCGCGGCCGGGCGAGGCGTCGCGCCGGTCGTCCTCCTTGTCCGCGGGCGTCGGGCGCTCTGCGAGGGCTGCCTCTTCCGTCGCCTCTTCGGTTAGAGCGGCTTGCTGGACGCCTGCTGGCGGCGAGGTCTTGCTTTGCGCCGTTGCGCCGTCTTGTGGCTCCGCCGAGTCTTCGTTCATTTCAACCGTTTCGTCTGCCATGAGTATTCTCGAACTCCAAGGGGCATATTATGGCACACGTGGGCACCTGCACGGTGCCCGCGTTGCGTCCGAAATCAACAAGTGCGGCCTTAGTTGACTCCTATGAGCTTCTTCAGCGCTTCTTCTGCCTCCTTGGGTTTGAAGCCGGCGGGACCGCGGGCGCCCTTGTAGGCGATTTTTCCGTCCGCGCCAACGATGTAGATGCGGTCGGGCCAACCCTGGTATGCCTTTTCGACGGTGTCGTTCATGCCGTCAATCAGGATCGGCATATTGAGCTTCAGCCCCACAGCGCACGCTCCTGCAGCCTCGGCGCGCTCTTCCTGGGTCTTGTGTGATTTTACGAGCACGCCGTCACGCTCGTTTGCGCGCACCTGCCAGCCGTCGGTCGGGTGCGCCTTCCGGATGTAAGCCACGCGGAAGTCCGTTTTGTCCTTGTACTTGGCGAACACACCCAGGGCAACTACGACGAGCATCAAACAGAACGTCCTCATTCCTGCACATACGCTGTGCCGCAGCCCCGGTTCGGTGCTGCCTGTCTAAATTGCTGCGTGGGGCGGACCGCGTTAGACGGGTAAACTGGTGCGCGCGATGCCTCCCCTCCCGATTGAGGAACTCTCGCCCCGTGAAATCGTCGCGGAGCTCGACCGCTACATCGTTGGGCAGAAGGCGGCGAAGCGCGCGGTTGCGATCGCCCTGCGAAACCGGTACCGCCGGCAGATGCTTCCGGCCGAGCAGCAAGAGGACATCATCCCGAAGAACATCCTGATGATTGGGCCGACCGGCGTCGGGAAGACCGAGATCGCGCGTCGCCTGGCGCAACTCGCTCGTGCCCCCTTCATCAAGATCGAGGCGACCAAGTTCACCGAAGTCGGTTACGTTGGGCGCGACGTAGACAGCATGATTCGCGACCTGGTGGCGGTCGCCTATCGAATCGTCGAAGCCGAGAAGACCGAGGAGACCCGCCCGCGCGCCGTTGAGGTCGCAATCGAGCGCATACTCGACATACTCGTTGCGCCCGAATCCGGACACCGCGCATACGCGTTCGCGCCGCTCGGCCAAGAGTCTGACCCCGAGATTGAGCAAAAGGAAGCCGACGTGCGCGAGGCGATCCGTCGCCGACGAGCGAAGGTACGTGAGCAGGTGGAGAGCGGTGTAAGAGACGAGGAGCGCATCGAGATCGAGGTTGAGGAGACCGCGTCGCCGTTCGTTCAGATCTTCTCACCACACGGACTTGAGGAGATGGGACTCGACATCGCGAACCAGCTGGGCGGTGCGTTCACGAATCGAGCCTCAGCCAAGCGTTCCGTTACCATCGCCGAGGCGAAGGAGATTCTTACGGAGGAAGAGGCGCGGAAGATGATAGATGCGGCCAGCGTTGCGAAGGAGGCGATCGAGCGAACCGAGCAAACTGGCATTGTGTTCCTCGATGAGCTTGATAAGATCGCCGGGCGAGAGGGTGGCGCAGGCCCAGACGTGTCCCGTGAGGGCGTCCAAAGAGACCTGCTGCCTATTATCGAAGGTTCGACCGTCGCAACGAAGTATGGCCCCGTGAGGACCGACCACATCCTGTTCATCGGCGCAGGCGCGTTCCACGTGAGCAAGCCAAGCGACCTGATTCCTGAACTGCAAGGGCGTTTGCCAATACGTGTCGAACTGGAAGACCTCGGCGAGGGGGACTTGCGAAGGATCCTAACCGAACCGAAGAACGCCTTGACGAAGCAGTACTCGCAGTTGCTCGCCGCCGACGGAGTCAATCTCGAGTTTACCGACGAGGCGTTGGACGAGATCGCCCGACTCGCGCACATGGTGAACACGCGAGCCGACAACATCGGTGCGCGGCGACTGATGACCGTCATGGAGCGGCTCCTCGAGGATGTAATGTTCGACGCGCCAGAGGTGGAACGTACAGTTCGCATTGACGCCGACTACGTCAATGAGAAACTCGCCGACTTGGTTAGCGACGTGGACCTGTCGAAGTACATCCTGTAGCGCCATAATCGTTTCGCGTGCAGTTCGACCCTACGAGAGTTAGCCTCTTTACAGAACTCGTCTCGAGCGTCGCCGAGGAGATGGGCACAACGCTCGAGCGGGTGGCATTCTCAACGAACATCAAAGAGCGACGAGACTTTTCGTGCGCTGTGTTCGATGAAGAGGGGCGTCTCGTCGCGCAAGCAGCGCATATTCCAGTGCACCTCGGTGCGATGGAGTTTCTGATGCTTCGATGGCTGCGCGAGGGACCGCGCATCGCTCCGGGCGAATTCGGTATCACAAACGACCCCTTTTTCGCCGGAACGCACCTGCCCGATGTAACGCTGCTGGCGCCAGTAGAGGCGTCCGGTCGGGTCGTGGGTTACGTGGCATGCCGAGCCCATCATGCAGACGTTGGCGGCGCGGCGCCGGGCAGTTTTAGCCCCGTGGATGACGTGCGACGAGAGGGCGTGATCATTCATCCGCAGCTGCTCCGCGCTGAAGCGACCCGAGAACTGTTGTCGCGCAGCCGCAACCGCGAAGAGCGTGAAGGTGACCTCGAGGCACAGCGTGCAGCGGTGCTGGTCGGTGTGCGGCGCTTTCAGGAACTCGTTTCTCGACTCGGTGATGCCCTGTCGCAGTTCGTCAGCGAGGCGCGGGCATACGCCGAGGAGCGAACGCGAGCTGCGCTCGCCGAATTGCCCCGTGGTGACTGGACGGCGTGCGACCGACTTGAGGACGTGCCGGTACCCGGCGAGCAGGCAGAGATTCGACTGAACCTCTACCTGGACGGCGAGGGCAGCGCGCGTTTCGACTTCAGCGGCACGACGCCTCAGCAGCCCATTGGGCTGAACGCTACCGAGGCGGTTACCCGCTCCGCTTGTGCGTATGTGGTGCGTTGCTTGGCGGGGGACGTTCCGACGAACGCTGGTTGCTTTACACCGGTAGAAGTGATCGCACCGCTGGGCAGCCTGCTGAACGCCGCATTTCCCGCCCCGGTGGTGGGGGGCAACACGGAGACCAGCCAGCGCATCGTGGATGTTATTTTGCAGGCCTTGGGCAAGGCGCTCCCGCAGCGGATGCCCGGATGCAGCCAGGGCACAATGAATAATGTTGCATTAGGGACTCGCAAATGGTCCTACTACGAGACGATCGGCGGTGGCTGCGGCGGAGGCCCAGGGCGGGCGGGCGCCTCGGGCTGGCATAGCCACATGACAAACACCGCGAACACCCCATGCGAAACGCTGGAGGTCGAATTGCCCTTGCGGGTGCTTCGGTACGAGCTTCGACGCGGTAGCGGCGGGCGAGGTCGGCATCCGGGTGGCGATGGGGTGGTTCGCGAGCTTGAATTCCTCGACGAGGAGGGTGAGGTTTCGATTCTTTCGGACCGTCGCGGAGTGGGCGCCCCCGGGGCATTTGGAGGCCTTCCCGGGGCTCCAGGCGGCAACCGAATCCTGCGCCGGGATGGGCGGATGGAGCCGCTTGGCTCGAAGGCTTCTGCACGCCTGCATCGAGGCGACAGGCTGATCATCGAGACGCCTGGTGGAGGCGGTTGGGGCGTGCAATCACCGGGCTGAAACGGGTACAATCAGACAGCGATCCGCACCGTAGGAATGCTCCCGCCGAGGGACGCCAATGGGCCGTACGGATTAGCAACATACGAACATGGCAAGGAAAACCTCTCAGGCCGCCAAGGAAGGCGCCGCAACCCGCAAGAAGGACGCGGCTTCGTCGCGTAAGAGCGTCGCAGGCGCCTCGCCAAAGAAGGCGGCTACCGTAAAGGAGTCAATTGCACCGAGGTCGAACGCTGCAAAGCCTTCGGAGAAGAAGACCGGAGCAAAGGCGAAGCAGCGCGACGGTGCTACGGCCGGCAAATACACTGCGAAGCAGATCACGGTGCTTGAGGGGCTTGAAGCTGTTCGCCAACGCCCGGCGATGTACATTGGCGACACTGGTGTTCGCGGTTTGCATCACCTTTTCAACGAAGTTCTTGACAACTCGATAGACGAGGCGCTCGCGGGTCACTGTGACCGCATCGTGTGTACGTTACATAAGGACAACTCGCTGAGCGTGCAAGACAATGGTCGCGGGATTCCGGTTGACATTCACGAGAAGTACGGCGTTTCCGCCTTGCAGGTGGTTATGTGCACCCTGCACGCTGGCGGCAAGTTTGGCGGTGGTGGCTACCGCGTGTCTGGCGGCTTGCACGGGGTAGGCGTTTCGTGTGTAAACGCGTTGTCCGAATGGTGCGAGGTAACTGTGGAACGCGACGGTTACAAGTGGCACCAGCGCTATGTGAGGGGTAAGCCGCAAGCGCCAGTGAAGCGCGGCGAGAAGACGAACAGAACCGGAACGTACACTCGGTGGTCGGCCGACCCAGAGGTGTTTGAAACGCTCACGTATGAGCCTCGCAGGCTGAAAGAGCGCATGCGCGAGCTTGCCTACTTGAACGCCGGCGTCACGCTTGTGTTTGTGAACGAGCAAAACCCGGAGGATAACGAGACGTTCCACTTCAAGAAGGGAATCCAGGCGCTTGTTGAGGATCTTAACGAGGCGCACAACTCGTTGCACAAGCCGATTTTTCTCAAGAGGTCGCGCGACGACGTAGAGGTCGAGGTCGCCATCCAGTACCACAGCGGATACGCGGAGACGGTGCTTTCCTTCGCTAACAACATCAACACTGTGGAAGGCGGGACGCACACGACTGGCGCGAAAACAGCGTTGACACGGGTCATCAACCAGTATGCGCGCAAGTCCGGCCAACTGAAGGAGAAGGACCCAAATTTCACGGGTGACGATGTTCGCGGCGGCCTAACGATGGTCATTTCCGTTAAGTTGCTTCATCCACAGTTTGAGGGTCAGACTAAGACGAAGTTGGGCAACAGCGAGGTGGAGGGTATCGTCAACTCGATCGTCGGCGAAGGTCTGATGGAGTTCCTCGAAGAGAACCCGACCATCGCCAGGCGGATCGTCGACAAGGCGATCATCGAGCAGCGGGCTCGCGAGGCAGCGAAGAAGGCGGCTGAAGCTGTAAAGCGGAGCAGTGCGCTCGATTCGTACGGACTCGCCGCGAAACTGGCCGACTGCAGCGAAAAGGACCCTTCGCGTGCAGAGCTGTTTATTGTCGAAGGCGACTCAGCCGGCGGCAACGCAAAGTCCGCACGCGATCGGCGCTTCCAGGCGATTCTTCCAATCAAGGGCAAGATTATCAACGTCGAGAAGGCACGACCCGATAAGGCGCTCGACAACCAAGAGATTAAGGCGCTGATCTCGACGATCGGCACCGGCATTTCGATGGACTTCGGAAGAAACGGGGAGGGCGATGAGCACGGGCGAAACGGCAAACGCGAAAGTGATGGCTTCGACATCGGGCGGCTGCGCTACCACAAGATTATCATTCTCTCCGATGCCGATGTTGACGGCGAACACATTCGAACGCTACTCCTAACTTTTTTCTATCGCTATATGCGTCCACTTGTGGAGCGTGGATACGTTTACCTCGCGCTGCCGCCACTGTTCACTATCAAGGCAGGAAAGGACGACGTATTTTACGCTCAAACCGAGAAAGAGAGGGACGAGATTCTGAAGGACCTTCGACGACGGAGGAAGGACATCCAAATCACGCGGTTCAAAGGCCTCGGTGAGATGAATGCAGACCAACTCGAGGACACGGTCATGAACCCCGCTCGGCGCAACCTCGTCCAGATCCGTTTGCACCCAGAAGACGCAACGGAGGCGGAGATGGTGTTCACCAAGCTTATGGGCGACAAGGTGGAACCGCGCCGCGAGTTCATCGAGGCTCACGCCAAAGAAGCCACCGACCTCGACTGGCATTACTAAGACGGGGGGGCCATGCTGCGCAACTCTCCCCAAGCGCCGACGCAGCCACTCAAGCTCGTCTGCGCCGTCGGAACCTCTGGTGTGTTGCTCGTTCTCGCTCTGCCTCCGCGCGACCTAAATTGGCTCGCCGGAGTTGCCTTGGTTCCAGCCCTGCTTGCCGTGAGGCGGACGACATTTCTGGTGGGCTTCCTATGCGGGCTGCTGGTCGCCGCTGCCGCTCTCGGCGTTGTCGCTGTTGGCTGGCTCTCGCCATATCGAGCCGCGGGGCCGCTCGACTGGGCGACCATGGGCCTCGCACTTTTTGGAATCACCTTGGCGGTGACTTTCGGCGTGTTTGCGGAGTTGCGCAGGCTCGGGCGATGGGGTGTTTGGGTGCTCGCTGCGCTACCGGTGTTGCTGGAGGCGTTGTCTCTCTTGGAGCTGCCCGTGCACTTCGCGCTCACCCAGTACCGAGCCCCCGGCTTCCTTCTTCTTGCTTCGTTGGCTGGAATCTGGGCGGTGTCTTACGTACTGTGGGCGGTGAACCTGCTGTGGGTCAGGGCGATCGCTTCTCGACGGGATTCGCTCATCGTGGGCGCGGGGGTTGTGTATGCGGTTGTGTTCCTGATCGGCACATTGGCGCGCGCTCCGGAGAAGGGCGAAGTGGCGGGGCTACGCGTGGGGTTCGTCCAAACCTTTTCCACCGACCTCGCACACCTCTCTGAGCTGGCTCGGCGGACAGGCGCTGACCTGGTCGTGCTTCCCGAGCTGAGCGGCAACGGCGTTGCCGCGGGCGGAGACACCGCTGCGCTGCTCGCCTTGGCCGCCTCGCCGGGGCATCCCGCCTTCGTTACGACGTTCGAGGACGGCTCGCGCCCCTTGCGAAACGTGGCGGCCCTGTTCACTGCTTCGGGCGAGTCTGTTCACTACGCCAAACGGAAGTTGTTCGGAGGCGAGCGGCTCACAAGACAACCGGGCGATCAGGCGATCGCCGCACAGTTCGAAGGTTTCCGCGTCGGATTGAACATCTGCTACGACTCCTGCTACCCGGCTGTGACCCGCGATTCGGTCCTGTCGGCCGGGGCGCATTTGATAGCTTTGCCCACCCTCGACCCGACATCGCGGAACGCTTTCGTCGAGTCAGTGCATGCCGCGTACACGCCGTTTCGGGCGGCGGAGTTGGGCGTTCCGATCGTTCGAGCCGACACGCACGCCATCAGCATGATAGTGGACCGCAGTGGGCGCATCGTGCGTGAAGTTGGCGTGGGGGACTGCTTAACCGGCGCCGCCACTGTTTCTCTTCGGGAAGGTTGGACGCCTTACGCGAGGGCCGGCGACTGGTTCTTGGTGCTCTGTGGGGCAGCGGTGCTCGGGTGGCTTGCTCGCCGGGCTTGGTTCCGTGTGGGCGGTGTCCCCGCCGAGGAGACGCTGCCTCACGAGGGCGAGGAGCCTCCCGTACGTCTTCACGCTCCCCGCGCCACGCGGCGCCACCGTAATTAGGCCGTGCCACGAACGCGTTCAACCGCTAGGTGGGCGGCTTTCAGCCCGGTCTCGTAGGCGTTCTCGGCTCGGCCCGCGAGGGTGCCGTCGCCGGCGACGATCAGCCGGCCCCCTTGGTGGTTCGCGTTGTCGAACAGCACGACCCGCTCAGGCTGTGACTGCGCCCAACGCACGATATGAAACCACTCGGGCTCGCCCAGTTCGTCCCCAAAGATTCGGCGTACCGTCCTTGAGACCGTGCGAACAACGGATTTGTCTGGCGTGGTGAAGTGGGAGCGGCTGTAGGAAGGTCCAGTTTGCGCAACGAGCAGGGTCCAGCCGGCGGGCGCGCGGCCAGGACACTTCAGGTTCTCGATCCCGACCCAGAGCACCGGTTCCATCCTGTCCTCCGCAAGTAGTGCGTAGTAAGGGCGGGGCTTGAGGGTAACGGGGTAGGCGAGCGCTACGGAGATGCAGGGCCTGTAGGCCGCACCGGAGAGGTTGCGCTTGTCCCCTGCGGTTCGGAGCAGCCGCTCTATTTCGGGCATCGGCGGCGTTAGGATGACAGCGTCAACCTCTTCCTGGGCAAGGCGGAACACCCCTTTCACCTTTCGAATCTCTTGAATCGGCACGCCAAGGCGCACGTCCAGCCCTTCGGCGAGAATCTCCGCCAGGCGGTGGTTGCCGCGCCGGAAGGTGTAGCGTGGCGCTTGATTTCGCTCGGGTGAACCCGGGATGGAGCGACCTTCAGCATGCAGGAAGATCTCGCCTGCGATCGGCAGCGCCTCCTCGCCCGCGAGGCGTATTGCGTTTTCGAGGTGCATTCCTCGGGGCGTGTAAGTTTGAACGCCCATGTCGGCGACGAAGCCGTCGCGGGAGTAGGTGAGGGCTCTGCCGCCAGTGGATTGCTGTGCCTCGAACACGACGGCTTCTGCACCGAGGGATGCGAGCTCGCGGGCTGCGCCCAGCCCAGCGATTCCCGCACCGACGACCGCGACTCGCATGCTGGGAGACTCTACCCCCGGAACAAATCTCTGTGCGAAGCGTATTCTTCGATATGAACAGCACGTTTATTGCCACGCTCGCCCTTGTTGGTGGGCTGGCGCCTACCCAAGATGTGGTTCTGCCGGGCAAGCCCGCGCCGCATTTCGCAGGGAAACTGACCACTGGTAAGCAGTTTGACCTGACCATTGCGGCCAAGGAAAAGCCCGTCCTTGTGTTCTTCATCAGCACGACGTGTCCCGTTACTTCTGAGGCGACGAAGTTCTACGATCGCATCTCGAAGGCGTACGCCAAGCACGGTGTTACGGTCGTGGGAGTGGTCAACGACGCCAAAAAGGGCTACGACGCCTGGCAGAAGATCCACAAGACGTCCTTTGGCTCTCTGCTCGACCCGGACTACAAGGTCATCACTGCGTTCGGGGTGTATGCTTCTCCCACGACCATCCTGGTAGCCCCCGGGGGGAAGGTGGAAAAGGTGTGGATAGGCTACGGACAGAAGGAGTTGAAGTCGGCGAACGAGGGGATCGCCAAGCTCTTGGGTAAGCCTGTGGCTAAAGTGGATCTCGCCGGTGCGCCGACGGAAACGGCGCTCGGCTGAGCGATCTGACCTGCTTTCCCGGTCGGGAAAGCCTCAAGTTCACCAGAGGGCGGCCCACGGGTCGCCCTCTGTGGTTCCCAGGTGTCGTTTGAAGCCCCCGCCGCAGGTTCTATAATCCGCCCTTGGCATGGCACGACTCAGCCTCACGGAGAGCGAACTTGCGACTCAAGCGGGAACGGCCGCGACGGTTCGGCTCACACTAACGAACGACAGCGACCGAGCGGACCGGTTCGAGATCCGATTGGAAGGGATCGACGTAGAGTGGGTCGCAATCCCGGTGCCTACATTGTCGCTCGAGCCCGGCGAGCAGCGGACGGAGAGCATCTTGATCAAGCCGCCGCGGACGACGGAGAGCCGGGCGGGGCGATATCCGTTCACCGTTAGCGCTCGCTCGCTCGAGACCGGTGAGGAGGTCGAAGCGCTCGGCCTCCTTGACGTTGAGCCGTTCGATCTCATCACGATAGAGGTCGAGCCGAAGCGAGGCTCCGCGGGGTACTTCCGTAAACAGGCTTCGTTCACTGTCTCTGTGGCGAACCTAGGGAACACGGACGTGAACCTTCAGATGTTTGCTGACGACCCTGAGGACGCCTGCACGTATCAGTACGCTCAAGAGCGGATCTCGCTGAATCCGGGCCAGCAGAAGAACATTCCGCTCATCGTTCAGCCGCGCATGTCGCCCCTGATTGGCTCTCCGAGACTCTATGGCTTCGCAGTTTCCGCGCGGGGAATTGAGAATCCGCGCTTGCACGCGTCGACGCAGGCGCAGCTTGAGCAGAAGGCGATGCTTACGCCCGCTGCCCTACTGGTATCGCTGATGGTTATGGCCCTGGGCTTTGTTTGGTATCTGCTTCGACCTACCCCGCCTCAGATGGATTCGTTCGGCTCTTCGTCCACGACGGTGACGGAGGGGGACCGGGTGACATTGTCCTGGTCCGCATCCCGCGCTCAATATGTCGTCATCGCGGATGGGGAAAGGATATGGCCCCGGCAGCCTGCTTCGGGCACGCTGGAGGTGGTGGTGACGAAGACGACAACCTTCACCGCAAAGGCGGTGAACGCGGCTGGCGAAAGTGGAGAAGTCACGACGACGGTAACTGTGTTGCCCAAGGAGGTGATCCCGGAGCCGGAGATCGGTTCATTTGCCATCACGCCTGCAAAGGCGAACCTAGGGGACACCTTGCGCGTGAGGTATCGAGTTTCGAATGCGGTCAAGGTGCTTCTTCAGCCGGTCGGTATCGAGCTTCCGGTGAATCAGCAGGAGTTCGAATTCGTTGCGGAGCGGGCAGGGCGCGTCGAGTATCATCTGGTGGCGTACAACGCCGAGGGCAAGGCGGTGACGAAGTCGGCCTCGGTGGAGGTGGCAGAATTGTCCCAAGCTCGGATCATCGAGTTTCGCGCGCTTGTGAACGGCGTGCCGATCAAGCAGGACGAGGAGGTTGAGCCGTTCAGCCGCGTCACGATCGAATGGCAGGTGGAAGGAGCGGCGCGCGTCGAGATTCGCCCATCCATCGGTCTGGTCAGCGCAACCGGGGCAACAGACGTGATGCCCGAGCAGACAACCACGTATACGCTTACCGCAAAAGATAGCCAAGGGCGGGCGGTTACCGCAGAGATAACCGTTAGAATTAAAGCCCCGGAGCGAGATGCGTCGCCGAGCAGAGGTGGAGGATGAAAGATATTCTGGTAACGGGCTTCGGGCCGTTTGGCAAGTTTCGAGATAACCCGAGCGACGTGCTGGCCACTCTTATGCCAGGTGTCGAGGGCGTGGTCTTGTCTGTAACGTTTGGGGCAGGCGACCGGTTCACGCGCAATCGGTTCCCACGGAGCATCGGTGCCATTGTGATGCTCGGTGTCGCTGAAAGGGGCCGGAAACTGCGCCTGGAGCGGCGTGCGAGGAATTGGGTCGGCGGTTCACCCGACGTGTTCGAAGTGACCCGGGGCCCTGGGCCGATCTCGCACCGAGGGCAGGAGTACTTGGAAGGCACGCTCTTCGATGGCTGGGAAGACACGGACCTATGGGCGTTGTCCGACGATGCGGGAAGTTGTCTTTGCAACTACCTCTACTACCGAGTGCTCGAGCGTCATCCTTCGGCCCGTTGTGGTTTCGTGCATCTGTTACCGTTTTCGTCTCGACCGTTACAGCAGCAGCTCGAGTGGCCGAAGGCGTTGATTGATGAGGTGCGAGCGAGACTATGAAGCCTTTTGCTCTGCTTAGCGTGACCGACAAGCGTGGGATCGTGGAGTTCGCCAAGGGTCTCGTTGAGCGTGGGTACGAGATTCTCAGCACCGGCGGCACCGGGAAGATGCTCGCTGCCTTCGACGTGGACTACACGGGTGTGAGTTACTACACCGGGACGCCCGAGATCCTCGGTGGTCGAGTGAAGACGCTCCATCCGAAGGTGCACGGCGGCATCCTGGCGCGACATGCCGAGCCGGAAGATCAAGCGGTGATGGAGGAACTGAACATCCGCGCGATTCGCGTCGTTGCAGTCAACCTGTATCCATTCGAAGAGACCGTACTTTCTGGTGCATCGCGGGATGAGGTCATCGAGAACATCGACATCGGCGGGCCGGCGATGATTCGGGCGGCGGCAAAGAACGCGGCGAACGTGCTGGTTGTCGTTGATCCAGACGACTACGACGCGGTGCTGCAGTTCATTGACGGCGGTGAGCGTGGTGATCTACGTGAGCGGCTTCGAACAAAGGCGTTCGCACACACGGCGTTCTACGACAGCCTCATCGCTGAATACTTCGCCGGCGAGGGCGTTCTTGAAGCAGACGCGCTTGGCATGGCTGTGCGCCGGGTCTCAACGTTGCGATATGGTGAGAATCCGCACCAGCGCGCCGCGCTGTATGCGCATCCGCTTCGGCTCGAGGGTATTGCTCACGCGGAGCAGGTTTGGGGAACGGAACTGAGTTTCAACAACTTATTGGACGCGGACGCAGCGTGGTGCCTTGTGGACAACATGCGGCTTCTGCATGAGGCATCCCATGCGTGTGCGATCATCAAGCACGGGAACCCTTGCGGAGCGGCGTGGGGACGTGACAACGCGGAAGCGTTCGTTCTGGCTCGTGAAGCGGACCCGATCTCGGCTTTCGGGGGCATCGTGGCGCTTTCGCACCGTGTTGAACGGAAGGACGCCGAGGCTCTGACTGGGAAAGGGAACTTCCTTGAGGTTGTAATTGCACCGGATTGGGATGATGGCGCTCTCGAGGTTTTCCATTTACGTGAGGGCTGGGGGGAGCGGGTGCGTCTTCTGAAGGCTCTGTTTCCAAAGCGGGAAGGTGCGTTGGCGATTCGGAGCATCAGCGGTGGGTTGCTGGTTCAGACGGCAGACGTGGAAGACGGAGTTGAGTGGCGGGTGGTTACTCAGCGTCAGCCGACGGATGTTGAGGTTGCGTGCATGCGGAACGCGTGGGCGATCGTGAAGCACGTCCGCTCGAATGGGATTGTGTTGGCGGACACTCATGGGCTTCGGGGTGTGGGTGCCGGCCAAATGAATCGTGTTCAGTCGGTTCGTCTGGCGTTGGATCAGGCGGGGGTGGCGGCAGCGGAGTGCGCCCTTGCGTCGGACGGGTTTTTCCCATTTCCGGACAGCATTGAGGAGGCCGCGAGACGTGGAGTTCAGGCGGTGATTCAGCCGGGAGGCTCGAAGAAAGACAGGGTGGTGATCGCAGCGGCGGACCGTTTAGGGTTGGCAATGGTTCTGACCGGGGTGCGACATTTCCGGCATTGACGGCGTCAGAAGGTATATACTCTGGGCGAGGAGCAAGGGAATGGCTTCAGAACAATCTCAGTACGACCTACCGATCGTAGTCGGCGCAGTTGTCTTTGGTCTGATCGCGACTGCGGCGTTCTTCTTTATGCGAAACGAGCCCTCGTTGCCTCCGCAGCCTGCGGAGCCGATTCGGACGCCGGTCGCCGTTCAGCCAGTTCAGCCGACGATGGTTAACACCAGCGGCCCTGCGGGTGGTGGGCAAACAGGTGGCTCGACGAGCGGTGTTGGCGGTGGTGCCGGCGCGGCGGGCGGTCGGCGGGGCCCGGCTATCGGCGGAATGACCGGCTAAGCGAGGTTTGCGGCACGCTCGCCCTCCCTACGGTGGGGTGTTTGAGTCTCGCGAGGTAAGATGCCGCCGAGAATCGAGGCTTTGCTTCGGTTTTCGGAGGTTTTCTTTTGAAAGGCCCGTCAGTCCTGCCTGTGGGATTCCAGAACTTTGTAATGACGGATCAGGTCGTCGCCGTCGTGAGCAGCGACTCGGCGCCGATGCGGCGGCTGGTCCAAAGCCTTCGCAACTCGGAGCGATTGGTGGACGCGACGCAAGGGCGGCGCACGCGATGCCTCGTCTTCATGTCGAGCGGGCATATCGTGCTGTCGGCGCTATCTCAGGAAGCGTTGCTGCGGCGACTCTCGGATAGCGCTGAGAAGCTCGAAGAGATGGACCGAGTGGGCGGTGACGGGGAGTGAACAACGGAATCGCGAGCGTGATTGTCCGCTTCTTGAGCCACTTCACCGAGGACATGGGGATTGACCTCGGCACGGCGAACACGCTAGTGCATGTTCAGGGTCGAGGGATCGTGCTTCGCGAGCCGAGCGTGGTCGCCGTTGACAACGACACGGGTACGGTCTTGGCGGTCGGCGAGGATGCTCAGCGGATGCTCGGCAGAACGCCGTCTTCCATTTCCGCCATCCGACCGCTAAAGGACGGCGTCATCGCGGACTACGACCAGACGGAGAAGATGCTCCGATACTTCATCGGGAAGTCGTCGAGCCGTCGTTTCGCGTGGCATCGCGTGGTCGTTGGTATCCCGAGCGGCGTTACTGAGGTCGAGCGGATGGCGGTTATCGAGGCTTCCAGGAAGGCTGGCGCGAACGAGGCGTACGTCATCGAAGAGCCGATGGCAGCAGCAATCGGCGCGGGACTGCCGGTTGCCGAGCCGACAGGCTCCATGGTTGTTGACATCGGCGGCGGAACGACGGAAGTTGCGATTATTTCGTTGGCAGGCATAGTGAACTGCCGCTCAATTCGCATCGCGGGTGATGAGATTGACGAGGCGATCGCTTCGTACGTCCGCAAGGCGTTCAACCTGTTCATCGGCGACAGGTCGGCGGAGAAAGCGAAGATCGCGATTGGGTCTGCGTATCCGCTCGACGAAGAGCTGGAGATTGAGGTTCGGGGTCGGGACCTTATGACCGGCTTGCCGCGCGGAGTAGTCATTACCAGCGAAGACGTGCGTCTGGCGATACAGGAGCCGCTGGGCGAGATAGTGCGCGCCGTTGTGGAAACCTTGGAGACTGCACCGCCCGAGTTGAGCGCTGACATCATCCACAGGGGAATTGTGCTTGCTGGCGGTGGCGCACTGCTTCGAGGTCTCGATCGGCTAATCCACGAGCAGACGCAGGTGCCGGTGGTGGCGGCTCACGATCCGCTGACGTGCGTAGTCGTGGGTGCCGGTCGCGTGATGGAGGAGATTCGACAGAATCCGCAATTGAGAAAGGTTCTCGTGGAAGTGCCAAGGTCGTGAGAGGTAGCAACCCAATATTGGTTACGCTGTTGCTTTGCGTGCTGGGCATCGCGCTCGGCTCGTTGCAGAGCAGGGCTAAGGGACGAATCGAAGCGTCTGGAGAGGCAGAGTCTCAGCCTGCTCAAAACGGCGGGGTGGACTTCGTTACGCGAGCCGTGCAGATCGTGATTCTTCCTCCTACGCGTGCTGTCGATAGGGCGCTCACATTCGTCGGTGACGCGGCGTTGAGTTTCGTCGAGGCGGGCAAGTTGCGGGCGCGCGTTCGCGAATTGGAGACGACGCTTTCCGAGCGACTTGACCGAACGCGACGTCTCGAGGCGCTCGAGAGGGAGAACACGCGCCTGCGTGAGTTGCAAAAGTTTCCGAGCGTGCCAGGATTCCGTCAGGTGAAGGCGGACGTGATCGCGGTGAACTTCGGAAGCCAGCGCGTCTCACTGAACGTCGGCTCGAGGCAGGGCGTTTCACCGGGCGCGCCGGTGGTGGTGCCAGACGGCTTGGTTGGTCAGGTGGTGGAGGTTGGCTCGTCCGTGTGCCACGTCAACTTGGTGACGCATCCGCGCTTTGCGGTTGGGGCTCGTGTGTTTCGCGCTGACTCGCAAGAGGTCGGCATCCTGCGTGGTCGTGGCGGCGAGCGAATGGTTCTAACGATTTACCGCGAGCCGACCGGTGCGCTCTCGGCGCTCATCCGAGGAGGCGACGAGGTGACGACTTCCGGTCTGTCAGCCGTTTATCCGGAAGGCGTTCTCATCGGTCGTGTCGCGGAAGCGAATCGCAACCGGACGACCGGCGTAGTTGAGGCGACGGTTGTGCCGGCTGTGAACATGGCGAAGGTCCATGAGGTTGTCGTCCTGATGCGATGATGCGGAGCCTCGTAGCGGCAGCTGTTTGGCTCATCGTCGCGGCGGCGTTCAATGGGGCGCTTAGCCACCGCCTCAGCCTCGGCTGGGTTCAGCCCGACTTCTTGCTCGTAGTTGCGGTTGCGCTCTCGATGCGGGGGACCACAAATAGGGCAGCGTGGACCGGCTTCGTTGCCGGCATGTTCCACAGCGCGCTTTGGAACGAGAAGATGATGGCGCTTACGATCAGTCGGATGTTTGCTTGCATCGCGTCGGTCCATTTCTTTCGCGCCTTCCCCGTCAGTGGAGCTGGTGCGGCAGCGGTCGTAACGGGTGCTGCGACGTTGGTGGCGGGCATCCTGTACCTTTTTCTGGGTCTTCCGACGAACCTTGTCCAGTGGCTTGTGGAAACGTTCGGCGGAATCCTGTATAATGCCGCGCTGGCGGTTCCCGTCTACGTGCTTCAAGAGAGGATGGCCAGCCGGAGACCGACCACCAGTCTTTAAGGGGTTTGGATTGATTTCCGAAGCAGACCGACTACCAAATCAGAAGCCCTCCGTTCTGGATATGGCGCGGGAGCAACTCGCGATCGCTGCCCGATACCTTGACCTTGATGAAGGGCTTCATAAAGTTCTTGCGACGCCCAAGCGTCAGGTGATCGTTAACTTTCCCGTCGTGCTGGACAATGGACGGGTAGAGGTGTTCGAAGGTTATCGCGTGCAACACAACATCGCCCGAGGACCTACGAAGGGAGGCATTCGATTTCATCCGGACGTGGACCTTGAGGAGACGACGGCGCTCGCGATGTGGATGACATGGAAGTGCGCAATCGTTGACATCCCGTACGGCGGTGCGAAGGGCGGCGTGAAGGTGGATGTAAAGCGCTTGAGCCGCCGCGAACTAGAGAAACTGACACGGCGATACATCACAGAGATCAACATGATCGTTGGAGAGGATCGGGACATTCCCGCGCCAGACATGGGCACGAACCCACAAGTGATGGCGTGGATTATGGACACGTTTTCGATGCAACGCGGTGCGACGGTTACCGGGGTTGTAACGGGCAAGCCCGTGCCGCTCGGTGGCTCGCTCGGACGTGTCGAGGCCACGGGTCGTGGTGTCATCACGGCTGCCAAAGAAGCATGTGAATTCTTGAGCATGTCTATGAACGGTGCGCGGGTTGTCGTACAAGGCTTTGGCAACGTCGGAAGCGTTGCGGCGCGCCTCGCGATGGAGGCGGGCTGCAAGGTCATTGCTGTTTCCGACGTCACGGGTGGCATTTACAACCCCAAGGGTCTTCCGATCCACACGATCATTCAGAGGTACGCCGGCCGCGAGGGCGGTATTCAGGAGTATCCAGAGTGTGAGAAGATCACGAACGAAGAACTGATGGAACTGGATTGCGACATCCTGATACCTGCGGCGACGGCGGAGCAGATTCACGAGGGCAACGCCAAAAACATCCGGGCGAAACTAATCGTCGAAGGCGCAAACGGCCCGACAACGCCCGGCGCTGAGGCGGAGCTGTGGGATCGAGGCGTGTTCATCGTGCCGGACGTGTTGGCAAACGCAGGCGGCGTGATCGTGAGTTACTTTGAGTGGGTGCAAGATCTCGCCGCGTTCTTCTGGGAGGAGCATGAAGTGAACGCCAAACTGGAGAAGATTATCCGCACGAGTTTCCAGCACGCAATCGGCGTGATGCATCAGCACAAGACGAATATGCGTACAGCCGCGTACATCATCGGCGTGAAGCGCGTAGCGGACGCCACGGTTACTCGGGGAATCTTCCCGTAGGCGCCGTTGCTTCGGCTTTCTTCTCGCCCTAACGTCGCGCATCCCCGGCTCGTGAAGGTAGACTCCGTCTTCCGTGCCTGAACGACGCTTGCTGCTTGAGCACTCCGGGGATCCGGCGTACCGTACTATTGAGGGCTACGAGCGCACGGGCGGCTATCAGGCTCTCCGCAAGGCGTTGGGAATGGAGAGGCAGGCGGTCATTGACGAGGTCAAGAAGAGCGGCCTGCGGGGACGGGGCGGCGCCGGCTTTCCGACCTGGATCAAGTGGAACGGTATCGAGAAGGAGAAGCGGAAGCCGCACTATATCCTTTGTAACGCCGACGAAGGCGAGCCGGGCACCTTCAAGGACAAGGAACTGATGGAGAATTGCCCACACCTCGTGCTCGAGGGGATGATCATCGCTGGATGGGCGACGCAGGGCGACGTGGGATACGTCTACATCCGAGGCGAGTTTGTTGACGCAGCGCGAGCCATGAAGAAGGCGATAGACGAGTGCTACGCTGCGGGCTACTTGGGCAAGAACATCCTGGGCTCGGGTTGGGACTTCGACGTCTACGTCCACATGGGAGCAGGTTCCTACGAGTGTGGCGAAGAGAGCGCATTGATGAGTAGCCTCATGGGTGAGCGTGGAATGCCGCGACTTAAGTTTCCGCACGCGCCGCTTCCAACGGTCGCTGGGCTGTGGGACTGCCCCACAGTCATCAACAACGTCGAGACCTACGCTTGCGCGCCGTTCATCATCCAAAACGGCGGTGAGTGGTACGCAACGATTGGCGCTTCAACCAAGAATTCGAAGGGGACGAAGATCTTCAGCGTGAGCGGGCATGTTAACAAGCCAGGTAACTACGAAGTCGAATTCGGGACAACACTGATGGAATTGCTCGCTATGGCAGGCGGCATGAAGGGCGGCACGCTGAAGGCATGCGTTCCAGGTGGCTCGTCGGTACCGATACTGAACCGCGAGATGACGGAGAAAGCGGTGATTGGCTACGAGGAGATGGTCGAGGCGGGCTCGATGGTCGGCTCCGGCGGGTGCATGTTCCTCAATGAGCATTCCTGCATCGTAACGTTCATCTGGCGCACCTCATTGTTTTACGCGCGGGAGTCTTGTGGTAAATGTACGCCTTGCCGCGAAGGGACGACATGGATGGTGCAAATACTCGAACGCATCCGCGAAGGCGGCGGCAGACCGGAGGACATGGACCTCCTCATGGACATCACGAAGATGATAGACGGTCGCTCCTTCTGTGGTCTGGGCGACGCAGCGGCTTGGCCCGTCGCAGCGGCGTTGAGGGTCTTTCCGGAGGAGTTCGAATACTACATCCGCAACGGTCGCAGCATCGTGCAGACGGCCGAGGCGTTGGAGATGATGCCGGAGTCGCAAACCGCGTCAACCCGATAAAATTCCGCTGTTAGCGCTGCCAGTTTTGCCGACGGAACCGGCAAGAGAGCCGGGAGGAATCTCCTGCCTCGCACCGAGTGGCGCGGAATAAGTCTCCTGATGATACAGAAGGAGGACCTGACCGGATGATATACACCGTTGCAGCGATCGTGGTTTCCGTGGCTGCATTAGTGGGGGCTTGGAACCTCATCAAGGATTCCGCGGCGGAGACTTGGTAGTACCGCGCGACGGATATACCGCGCGCTCACCGGTTCGTCGAGAGCTGGGGGCGCGCTTCTTTTAGGACTCGTCGAACCCTTCCGCCAGACCGAGGACCTCGTGGGCGAAAGGGAAAACTCGCTCCATAAGCGGATCCCACAAGTGATACAGGTCGCTTAGCTCCTCGATGGTTGCAAGACGGCATCCGCGTGACTCCGTACCTTCGGGAATGCATCCGGTCTGGACGAGACGCGTGGTATACGCGGCGACAAAGCGGCGCGTGCCTCCCCTGCAGAGCTCAAAGTACCCCAGTTCATGCAGGCACCCCAGCGTCGCTCCCGCCTCTTCATAGGCCTCGCGCCGTGCAGCCTCGCGCGGGTCCTCGTTCGGTTCAACGCGCCCGCTTGGAACGGTCCAACCTCTGCCGGGGATGTCGCAGAGGAGGACGCGCCCATTCTGCCAAGCGAATACGACAACAGCGAACGGCCTGATTGGCGCCCGGAAGGGCGCAGGACGAAATAGCATCTGCTGTCTTTTCCAGCGTCCTGAAGGAAACTTCATTAGTATTCTACCACCTTACCCAATATCCTCTGAAGTGGTATTGGGCCAAACTCCCGACTATCCTCGCTGACGGTCAGGTTGTCACCCAAGACATAAACGTGACCCTCGGGAACAACGTACTTCCCTTTGCTGAAGTCATAGTTGTCCGGCTGGTAAGAATAATCAACCTGCTGTCGCTCCGTGGCGTAGACGCGCTTTACGACGTACTCGCCCGGTACATCGCCGCGGATCACGACGATATCCCCTTTTTGGGGAGCACCAACGAGCCACAGTGCTTTGCACACAAGAATTCGTTGCTTATCTCGCAAAGTGGGTTCCATCGAATGACCGACCACAACGACAGTCTGGAAGTTGTAGAAGAAGAAGACAAGAAAGAGGAAGACGCTGAAAAGCGCGGCAAGAAGCGCGCGGCGGACGAGCTGCGGGCCATGGGACTTCCCGACAACGACGGCGGCCAGTTGTTTCGTCTGTGTTATGTCAACGTCCATCTCGGTACACTAACATGGTTGGCGAGCTGCCGAACCAAATCGCTTCTATTATGGTGGTTGTTGCCGTTGCAGGTCTACAATTCGTAGGTGCCCAAGCCTACGGGGTCGTTTCTGGCCCCAATGTGATGGCAGCCTGGCGTGAAATCGGCAGCCAGCGAGTTGCAGGTGGCAAGCTCCTCACGCTGCCGGCGGTGAGACTCTCGTGAAGGAAGACGCCTCCGCCGCGGACGACCTGCGCCTCGTACTGAAGGCGCAGCGAGGTGACCGAGAGGCCGTGGATGCGCTCGTGTCACGCTACCAGAAGCTTGCGTACCAGTACGCCTGGAGGTTGTGCCGAGACGCCGACGAGGCGGCGGACGTCGTGGCAGAGGCGTTTGCTCGAGTTTATACGGGGATAGCGAGGTTCCGCAAGGAAAGCCGTTTCTCGACATGGTTCTATCGGATCATCGTGAACTGTTATCTGGACATGCGAAAGCGGGAGAAGCGGCATCAACACAACAGCATCGAGAAGGAGGTCGAGTTGGAGGAGGGGGAGGTTTTCAGGCAGTTCGCGAGCGAGGCAACGGGTCCTGACACCGCCGCGGAGGAAAGCCTGCGAACGACGTTGTTGTCGAACGCGATCGCGGAGCTCCCCGAGATGCACCGCGTCATGATCGTGATGTACCACGTAGAAATGCTGGAATATGAAGAGATTGCGGCGGCTCTTGGCTTGCCGGTCGGCACGGTGAAGAGCCGGCTCAACCGGGCACGGCTGGCGCTGAAGGAGCTTCTGGCTCCGCACATGGAACTTTTCGCGCGGTAGGGCAGTCAGAGATGGGAAAGTTCGACCGATGAACTGTGAAAAGGCATTCGAATTGTTCAGCGACTACTTCGAGGGTCGGCTGAGCCAAGGGTTGCGTGAGGCAGTGGAGCGACACCTCGCGGCCTGCCCGTTTTGCCAGGTCGAGTACGAGCAGTTTGCCTCGGTCGTCGGCTCGATCGCTTATCCTGCTCCGCCTAACCCGCCCCATGACCTGGGGGAGAGGATCGCCCGGCGACTGGACAGAATTGACTTTGAGCGTAGAAGCCGCCGCCCACTCGGGCTTCGCTTCTTGCTTCCAGCCGCTGCCGCCGGCGTTGTTATTCTTTGCATCGTGCTGTTCAGCCGATCCTCGGAACCGCCTCAGGTTGTGAGCAGCGGTGCGCTTACGGCGCCGGATCTGGTGCTCCAGGAGCCATTCCTCGGAACGCGCGTGCTCGAGGGAGGTCGGCTGCTCTCACTGTTCGGAACCGAAGGCTCGTCCTACACGATCCTCGAGGGTGGGACCGACTTTTCAACGTTTCCTCCGCCCGACGCTGTGGAGGTGGAGACGGGTAAGTTCAAGGTCACTGGCACCATATCAAGGCCGATCGAGGTGAAGTCCCCGGACGGGGCGTTCATTTGGGTTCGTTTTGACATCCACGAGGACATCCTTTTGCTTGTCGTGCCAAGCGCCACGCCGCGGCCGATTCGGGCGACGCCGAACGCTGACCTTGTAACGGCACTGAAAGCTTTTGCGGATCGGCACCACGTAACCGTCCTTGTGCGGCTTAATCCGGCTGGTGGGCGCACGGTTCCGTCGGTTCCAATGACGGACAACCTCATCGCCGACATAGCGGCTTTCGCAGCGGCTGCCGAGTTTGATCACTCGTCGTCACTGGGCCCGGTCGTGCGATTCCACTAACGGGGCGAGTCGGTGAGAATGGCCGCCGGGATCCCCTGGTTTGGTACATCGCCTGGATCCAATCCCTTCCGCAGAATCTCTTCGGTGCGAACGAGCTTGATCGCGCACATGGCCAGCTCCCGGTTCTCTCGCTCCTGAACCAGCACAACTTGCCAGGCGATAAGGAGCGCCTCAACACGGTCGCGGAGGACGCTTGGCTTAAGCTCTCCAGCCTGCACCCTAAACGACTCAACCCCAGCGCCCGTCTTTGCTTCGCGGAGGGCGGATCGCAACACTTCAAGTGCAGCCACCGTATCGTCCGAGTCGGAGCGCCCCACGAGCGAAGTCAAGAGGCTGAGGTCGGTTCGGCAGATTTCCGTTGCCGGTTTGCGGCGCTCCTCAAGCCAGATAAACCGCCTGCTTAACTCGGCGATCTGATCGTCGGTTAAGTGTGGAAGTGCTCGTTCGATGATCTCTTGCAGTTCTCGCAGGCGGCGATTTGCCTCGATGAGCGCGATGACATCCGATTGCCTGAGAGATTGCGCGAGGCAGGTTAGGCCCCACGCGAGGTCTGCGAATCTTTGGTACTGCCGCTGTTCCTGAAGCGTGTGCAAGACTGCGAGGGTCTCCCGGGCTACGGCTGTGGCTGCAGCATAGAGCGGACGCCGCAGGTCTGTGTTGAAGCAGCGACCGAGCTGCGTCGGCGGCACGGGGCGCGGAGCTTCGGGCATCTTGGAGTAGACAAGGAGCAGGCGCTCGATTCGGGACTCAATGGTCGCATCGGTGCCTACCTTTCTGGCTTCCCTCACGAACGGAGCCCATGCTTCAAGAGCTCGGTCGAAGCCGGGGAGGTCGGTTCGCTCCGCCTCCGTCCCGAAGGGGAGCACGCGCGCGGAGAACGCGACCCACCCAACCAGAAGGAAGGGGGCGGCCACGAGTGTCCAGTTGAACGCCCTCCACGACCCCACAATGCAGATTTTTGGTTGTTGCTCATCGGTTTGGACCCGCAGAACACATAGTCTGGACTCGTAGAAGATTTAGGATGTGGAACCATTTTCGCCCTGCCGACGTTTAACTTGACAGAAGCAAACTCAACTGAGTTGCCAACATCATACTAAGCACGGAGGTAAGACTTTGTCCAAGACTGTAGGAATTGACCTTGGAACCACGAACTCGGTTGTGGCGGTGATGGAAGGCGGCGAGCCGACGGTGATCGCAACCGCCGAGGGCACACGCACCATGCCGAGCGTGGTCGCTTTCAAGAAGGACGGCGAGCGCCTAGTGGGGGTAACCGCGAAGCGGCAGGCGTTGATGAACCCCGAGAACACTATCGCTTCGATTAAGCGCTTCATGGGGCGCCGATTCGACGAGGTCTCGGAGGAGGCGAAGTACGTCTCCTACAAGGTTGTTCGGGATGAAAAAGGGAACGCCGCGGTTTACATTCCGGCGGTGGATAAGCAGTTCACGCCGGAGGAGGTCTCCGCGATGATTCTGCAGAAGCTGAAGGCGGACGCAGAGGCGTACTTGGGCCAGCCGGTGACTAAGGCAGTCATCACTGTGCCTGCGTACTTCAACGACTCGCAGCGCACGGCAACGAAGAACGCCGGGCAGATCGCCGGGTTGGAGGTGTTGCGAATTGTGAACGAGCCGACCGCTGCGTCGCTCGCCTACGGCCTGGACCGAAAGAAGGCCGAGAAGATCCTCGTTTTCGACTTGGGCGGCGGCACGTTTGATGTCTCGATCCTCGACGTGGGCGACGGCGTCGTGGAGGTGCGCGCCACGGACGGCGATACGCACCTCGGTGGCGACGACTGGGACACGCGCATCGTGGACTACCTGGCTGACGAGTTCAAAAAAGAGAGCGGTTTCGACCTCCGCAAAGATAAGGCTGCATTGCAGCGATTGCGCGAGGCTGCGGAGAAGGCGAAGATTGAACTCTCAAGCCAAGTGGTAACCCAGATCAGCCTGCCGTACATCACGGCCGTGGACGGCGAGCCTCGACACCTGGACCTTTCGCTGTCGCGCGCGAAGTTTGAGGAACTGACCAAGGACCTCGTCGAGCGTTGCCGTGGGCCGTTCGAGCGGGCTTTGAAAGACGCGAAGCTAACCGCAGACGATATCGACGAGGTGGTTCTGGTTGGCGGCTCGACTCGGATGCCCATGATCCAAGAGTTGGTGCGCAAGTTGACTGGAAAAGAGCCGCACCGAGGGGTGAATCCGGATGAGGTAGTTGCGGTCGGAGCGGCGATTCAAGCGGGCGTGCTTGCGGGAGACGTGAAGGACATCGTGCTGCTCGACGTTACGCCGCTTAGCCTCGGCGTAGAGACGCTCGGTGGCATTACGGACGTCATTATCGAGCGAAACACGACGATTCCGACGAAGAAAAGCCGCATCTACACAACCGCGGCTGACAACCAGGACCAGGTTGAGATCCACGTTCTCCAAGGGGAGCGCACTCGGGCAGCGGACAACAAGTCGCTTGGTCGATTTAGCCTTACGGGCATTCCGCCTGCGCCTCGGGGCGTTCCACAGATCGAGGTGACGTTCGACATCGACGCTAACGGCATCCTCAACGTCCGTGCGAAGGACCTTGCCACTAACAAGGAGCAGCAAATTACCATCACCGGTAGTGGCAATCTGACGAAGGAAGAGATTGACAAGATGGTGGAAGAGGCGAAGCGGTATGCCGACGACGACCGCAAGGCGCGCGAGGAGCAAGAACTCAAGAACCGAGCCGAGAACATTGCCTACGAAGTTGAACGCAACCTCAACGAGTTGGGTGACACGCTCGACGAAGAGACCAAGAACAGGGTACGCGGGCGTGTCGCAGCGGTTCGCCAAGCGCTTGCCGACAACAACATAGACGAGATTCGTTCGACCTTCGAGGAGTTGGAGAAGGAGGCGCACGATCTCGCCCGTCGCCTGTACGAACGAACGGCAAGCCAGGCGAGCTCCGGCTCTGGCGACTCCCAGGCAGAAGAGCCGGTTGGCACGACTGCCAGCAAGGATGGCGACGTGATCGACGCCGAGTTCAAGGAGGAGGCCGAATGATGACGGTTTTCATCCAAACCAAGCCAAATCAATTCAAATCACAGAACAAGGAGGTAACCAAGATGATCACCCGATACCGACCGATCGACACTCGCTTGCGCACGTTCGACCGGCTGAGCCGGATGATGGACGAGTTCTTCGGTGATGAAACCGAGGTCCGATCCGGCTGGATGCCGAGCGTGGACGTGAAGGAGACCGACCAAGCTCTGACCTTCTTTGTCGAAATCCCTGGCATGCGCCAAGAGGACATCGAGGTCGAGCTCGTGGGTGACGTGCTGACGATCCGAGGCAAGCGCGAGTTTGCCGAGGAAGAGCAGCGCGACAACTTCGTTCGGATCGAGCGGAGTTACGGTTCGTTCCAGCGCTCCTTCACGATCGGCGTGCCAGTGAAGGCGGATGAGATCGACGCCAACTATCGAGATGGCGTGCTGACCGTCACCGTGCCCAAAGCGGATGAGGTCAAGCCTCGCCGGATCGAAGTCAAGGCCAACGGATGACACGACGATGCCTGGCGTTGCGTATCGCAGCGCCAGGCTATCGTCCTTAGAGGGAATCGATGCCAACCGACTACTATGCAGTGCTTGGAGTCGCCCGTGACGCCGATGAAAAGGAGATAAAGTCGGCCTACCGTCGGTTGGCACGGAAATATCACCCCGACGTCAACCCAGGGGATAGTAACGCTGAAGCGAGGTTCAAGGAAATCTCGGAGGCTTACGAGGTTCTGAGCGACCCAGAGAAGCGCAAACTCTACGACCGCTACGGTCATCAATGGGAGGCGGCGAAGCGGTCTGGCGCAACCGGCGATGGACCCGCCTCTGGCTTCTCGGACGATTTCCCGTTTGAAGACCTGCTGCGTGACATCGGTGGCTTTGGCTCAGTCTTCGGGACGATGCGCGAAGGAGGCGGCGCCCGACCGAAGAGTGCGATGCCACGCGATGTCCACATGGAGGTTGAACTCTCCCTGGAGGAGATGGACTCGGGCACCAAGCGCACGTTCACCTATCGCGTAGAGGACCCTTGTGCCACGTGCAAAGGCACTGGGCACGTGCCTTCAAGCCGTAGTCAGCCTTGTCCACACTGCAATGGGCGAGGGACGGTCCGTGGCTTGCTAGGCTTCCCGCAGACGTGTCCCGTTTGCAACGGCGCGCGTGAGATCGGCTACCAGCGTTGTACGACATGCTCGGGTGCCGGAACGTTGCCGACCACGCGGCGGGTCGAAGTGTCGTTCCCACCGGGCGTGAAAGACGGCCAACTGGTGCGAGCCGCCGGTCAAGGCGCCGGCGGCGGATCAGGACGGCGCGGCGATCTGATCTTGCACGTGAGGCAGAAACCTCACCCGTTCCTCAGCCGCGATGGAGATGACTTGATTACGGACCTAAGCGTTGACTACACCGTCGCTGCGCTTGGCGGAAAGGCGAAGGTACGGGGGCTGCGTGGAACGATAGAGGTCAAGATCCCAGCGGGCAGCCAGTGTGGTCAGATATTGAGGCTGAAGGGACAAGGGATGACGCGAGCGTCAGGCGGGCGCGGTAACTTGCTCGTCAAGCTGCACGTTCAGATTCCGAAGAACGTTTCTGGCGAAGAGAGGCGGCTGCTTGAACAGATCGCGCGGAAGAGAGCGACGGTATGACGCAACGAAACGAACCCCTGTTCCCCATCAGCGTCGCGGCCAAGTTGTGCGGCGTGCACCCCCAAACACTGCGCGCCTATGAGCGGCAGGGTTTGATCTCTCCGGCTCGCGTAAACGACAAGAACCGGATGTTCAGTGAGGTGGACATCGAGCGCGTGCGTCGCATCCAGAGGCTGACGCAAGAGCTCGGTGTGAACCTCGCTGGCGTGGAAGTCATCCTGCGGTTGCTCGATCAGATGGAGGAGCATCGGCAGGAGATGGAGGCACAGTTTGCTGAGTTTGTGCGCGAGACCGAAAGACGACTCGCCGCGATTCTGCGCAACTCGAACGCGCCTATCCCGAAGGACGGCAACGTCTTACCGGTACCAAAGTTGAACTTTCGGAAGAAAGACCTGGGCTTTTAGAACGCGTTCTCTTCGGTTGGGAACTCGCGCTTGCGAACCGCTTCTGCGTATCCTTTCAACGCTTCGACGAACAACTTTCGTCCATCCAGAAAGCGACGCGTGTGTCGGAACGGGTCGCCCTGCGAGAGACCGAGGATGTCGTGGAACACCTGGATCTCGCCGTCGCAATGTGGCCCCGCCCCGATGCCGATGGTGGGGATCGTGAGGGTCTCGCTGATGCGCC
>PSLA01000015.1:0-285 GCA_040289295.1 Armatimonadota bacterium | reverse complement strand
GCGAAGGCGCCCGCCCCTTCGATGCGCCTGGCAGCCTCGAGCACAGCCTCGCCGGCCTCGCCCTTGCCCTGCACTTTGAAGCCGCCGAAGACGTGATGGCTTTGGGGTGTCATGCCGACGTGGCCGAGGACGGGAACGCCGGAGCGCGTCAGTTGTTCGATGGCGTCTTCCCACGGGCCTTCGAGTTTCACGGCGTCAGCCCCAGCCTTGACCAGTGCGATGCCGTTGGCAACCGCCTGCTCCGCGCTAGGCTGGAAGGAGCCAAACGGCATGTCGGCGGCGAGG
>PSLA01000014.1:26750-60686 GCA_040289295.1 Armatimonadota bacterium | reverse complement strand
CCGCCGCAGCTGAACCCGCTCCGCGCCGAGGGAAGCGGCGACGGACCGCTGCACCGAACGAGGCCGTGCGAACCTACTCCACCAAGTCAATCTCAATCCGCGGGGCGGTTTGGAGGTCCTTCTTCGGCTCGCGGAGTGGCTTGATGCACCGTAGCTCCGCCACCATCTCCGCCACGATGTTCCGAACGTGCATCACCTGTTGGAAGATCTCGTGCGGAGTTTGCCCCTTGTGCCGCTGGGCGCTCACGCGCAGCACGATGCGCTCGGGCTGCCAGTCGCCGCGGTAGCCGTAGTCCGCGCGCCAATAGTACGGTTGCGAAAAGGAGCCCCAAGAGCCGATGAACATCTGCCGGACGTGCGTCGGGTCCTCGAACGCGTCGTCGCTCGCGCCGTAGGGCGTCTTGAACACAGCCACAGCGCCCGACTTGCAAACGCGATGCAATTCTTGCATCATCGGCAACACGTTCTCGATGTGCTCAATCAGGTGCTCGGCGAGCACCTCGTCAAAGATGTTGTCGTCGAACGGCAGCGGTGAGCGGTCGCAGGCGTTCAAGTCTGCGACCACGTCTACCCCAGGCCCAGGGTGAACGTCGAGATTCACATATCCCTTCAACACGTTCCGCCCGCACCCGAGATGCAGACGCCGACAAGCCGTCGCCGCAGAGGTCGCCATGCCGCAATTATTGGACAATTGCCGCGGAAGGAAGAGGAATGGAGATGGTAGGGCGTATAGGACTCGAACCTATGACCCGCTGATTAAGAGTCAGCTGCTCTACCAACTGAGCTAACGCCCCAAACCCGCAGAAGTGTACCCCAGATGGAATGGAGGGGCAACGCCTCGCCGAGTGAGCATAGCGACGATGGTGGGCGAAGAGGGAATCGAACCCCCGACATCCTCCTTGTAAGGGAGGCGCTCTACCGCTGAGCTATTCGCCCGCGCGAGTATTATGGCTCACGTGCTCGGCCCGATAGACGTCAGCCTCTTTCACTGGATCAACTCCGGTTGGGCGCATCCCGCGCTCGACCCAATCTTCGCATTCTTCAGCACCGGAATCAAGGGCTGGCCGCTCCGCGTCGCGCTCGTTGCGCTCTTCCTTTACTTCATCGTCAAAGGTCGCGAGACACGAACCGCCGCTCTACTCGCGGTGGCTGCGTGGCTCGTGTCGAACGAACTCGCAGACGCTCTCAAGGACGGTTTGCAAGGGGCAAGACCGTGCGCCGAACTCGTTACCTTCCGTCTAATCGGTTACGACCATCCGCTAACCAGCTTTGGAAGCATCAGTGCACATGCGGCGAGCACAGCCGCAGCCGCCACGGTGTTCACGCTGCGCTTCAACTGGTGGGGCGTTCCGTGGATTTTCGCATCGCTCCTAACGGGGCTATCGAGGGTGTACGTCGGCGTGCACTACCCCTCCCAGGTGCTGGCAGGCTGGCTTGTCGGCGTGTTCGTGGCGTGGCTCACGGTTCGCACGTGGGAGGCTTGGCTGAAACTCCGCCGACCGGATCGCGCCTGATCTTCGCCCACGAGCGGGGATACTCCGCCGGGGTCCTTCCTTGCTTCCGATACACCGGAAACAGACGCGTGGCGCGGATTGGAGCCAGCAACGCCGTCTTCAACTCCACCAACCGCAAACCCAGCTGCTCGTAGCGCCCGCGGGCCGCTTCACGATCCGCAGGCGTTCGCATCGGCACAACCAAGCCGCCCACGCGCGTGAAAGCGGCGCTCAGCTCCAGTTGAACCGGAAGCGGCGCAAGCGCTCGACCGGTTACGAAGTCGAAACGTTCGCGCAACGCCGGGCTATGAGAGGCGACCTCCGCCCGCGCCTCGATAACCTCCATCAAGAACGGTAGACGGCCGCCGGGAGCAAAGTTCGTTTGCAGGAACCGTGCGAACTTGCCGTTGCCGTCCATGCACGACACGACGAGGTCCGCACGCGCAATCGCGAGGCATACACCCGGAAACCCGGCGCCGCTTCCGATGTCCAGCACCGACGCCCCGTTCGGAATCAAGGGGCTTAGGAGCAAGCTGTCCAGAAAATGCGTCACCCAACAGTCCTCCTTCGGCACACGCGTAAGGTTCATCACGGAGTTCGCTTCATAGAGCGCGGCTTCGAAGAATCCAAAAGCCTCGAGTTGCGCTCGGGTAAGGTGCAAACCTAACTTCACCGCCTCTGCCTGCAGCGCCTTACCGTCCATCGCTCACGTTTTCCGCTTTGCTCGTGCTGTTGGCGCGATTCATTGCCGCGTCGATTCCCTCGGCAACGATCCACTCGCAAGCGTCCGCCGCCAGGCGGATCGCAGGAACGATGCGGTCGAGTTCGTTCGGCTCAAACCTACCCAACACGTAGTCTACGCCCGGGCCGACCGGCTTGCCGATGCCGATGCGCACGCGAGGGAAAGCCTCGGTGCCCAGCGCATCGATGATGTCGCGCATTCCGTTGTGAGTACCCGGTCCCCCTTGCGGTTTAACGAGAACACGTCCAACTTCGAGGTCCATATCGTCGAACACAACAACCATTTTCTCGGGCGACAGGTTGAACTCCCGCAGCAGCGTGCCAACCGCCGCCCCGCTGCGGTTCATGTATGTCATCGGTCGGACCAGCGCGACCGGCACGCCCTTGATCGCGCCGACTCCATAGTTGCTCGAATGCTTTCGCACGTTGAGGGGCAGGTCGTGTCGATTCGCCAATTCGCGAATCACCTCGAAGCCGACGTTGTGCCGTGTTCCGTCGTACTGTCCGCCGGGGTTGCCGAGCCCTACCAGCATCCACCCGGGTCGAACAGTTTCCTTCCTGCGCCTAAACAGCACGCGCGAATTATGTACCTACGGTTCGTACTGCTCGATGGAGACCTTAGCCGGCCAAAAGCGTATGCTGCCGTCCTTTCGCACGACAACGGCGTTTCCCTTCGCCTGGCGAAGGTCATCCTCGTTCAAGTTCTGAAGAAACTTTCTCGCCCAATGCCAATGGCACTCGATGAGCGGTGTCTGGTCGCCCCACTTACCCACGCCCCGTGCGGGAGGCGGGCCCCACCAACCAAGTTCGATGGCGCGATTCCAATTCGGTACATAGGTGTAACTCACGCCGGACGGAAGGTAACGGTCGCCCTCCATCCGGCCCGTCCATGGATGATGTCCGTCCTTCACATCAAGTGGACAACGAAAGATTGCCGGGTTTGTGACGAATACCGGATACAGATCGCTCAATCTGTTCGGAAGCATGTCGTCCGACTCGGAGCGATACATCTGGACCGCCAGTCCGATTTGCTGCAACTGAGTTACGCACTTCGCCTCCATCGCCTTGCGTCGAGCGACAGAAAACGTGGGAAACACTATCGCCGCCAGGATAGCGATAATAGCAAGAACCACCAGGACCTCGACCAGCGAAAACGCCCTAACCTTGTTCATCGCTTCCAACTCCTCTGACGCCTGAGGGCGACTTGCGTGTCACTTCCCGCACTCAGGGCGCGAGAGTCTCTAACTGCGGCTGCCATTACCTCGCGCACCTCCGCCGCCTGCACCGAGGCGATGGCACGCTCTAAACCGTGATCCGGACCACCCTGAACCGCAAACGCCTGCAACCATGCATACCGATGCGCGCGCTCGATTGGTTCCACCGCAGCACCAGATAGGGACGAGAAAAGAGAGCCTCCACCACCGATGTATCTGAGAGCCGATAGCAGGTAGGACTTGCCCCGCTCCAACTCATCCTCCGTAATTCGCTCGACTCCCGACCGAAGCAGCGACAACACCTGCTCGCCGACGCCCGCCTCGTCGGTGCCGAGGTAAAAAAGCGCCCACATCCGCCCTGCGCGCGCGAAGCGGAGCACTCCAGCTTCATACGCAAGACTCTTTGCATAACGCACCTCCCGACCGACGATGCTCCCCTTGCCGTCCAACAAGGCGGCCAGGCCAACAAGAAACGCCGGAAACCGAGCGTCGCCGGGGGCTGGTCCGGGCAAGAGGACGCCAACCACCGGGTGCGGCGCATCTTGCGCAGCTCCCGTCTCGCTCGGCGACGACCAACGCTCACGGGTGGGCATGGGAGGCCGCCAAGAGCCCAGCGAAGCCCCGATGCGCTGCACCACCTGCTCCAGCGGAACATCTCCGACAACGCCGATGGCTACGCCCTCAGGTCGGAACGCCTTGCGCCAAACCTCTCGGACCTCCGTTGGCTGCCCGGATGGCATCCCTGTTCCGAACAGACCGGCCTGGTACAACAAAGCGCGCACACCTCGCTCGAGCGGGTGTTCGGAAATGGGCAGGGCGCGGAGGCGCTTTTCGCGCCCCTCACGGATGGTATCCGCAGTTATCTGTGGGCGAAGGAAAAGTTCGGACAGTAAGGTAATGACGAGCGGAAAGCTCTCGCGCGGCACGTTGGCGTCGAAGCGGACACAATCCGCCGCTAAAGCAACCGAGATACGCCCTCCGCTCTGGGCTGCGAGGGCGTTCAGTCGATGGAGCGTCAGGCTCTCGGTTCCACCAGCGACTCGACAGAATCCAACTCGCGGGGAGTGAGGCCATCCGTTCGCACGACTGCCGCGACGGAGATGGTTGGCGCACCAGCATCCTGTTCATAAACCACGGGGATGCCGTTCGCAAGCCGTGCGATCTCAACGGAACCCGTCGCAGCGAACGCCAGGAGGCAGGTCACTCGCTTCCCCCCAACGAGCGCAGCACCGCACGCACTTCATCTGCCGTGCATCGCCGCACCGCCTCGAGCACCTCTTGCGGTGGAGGGCCGCCCCACACGCGCATTGCGCCTTCCCAGAATCCACGCTCTTCGGGCTTCGCAAGCGTTGCTGACCATCGCGCTTCCACTGTTGACCGAGCCGACGCGATGAGCGCGTCCGACGGATTCCCTGCGTCGCCGCTTCGAAGGAACTGGGCAACGCCTTGCTCAGAAGTGCCCCGGAACAGCAAAGCAGCGAGCGTGCCGGCGCCAGTCGCGTCGAGCCTCGGCCGACACATAAGCCCCGCGCGGCGCGCCGCGCCGTCTGCGCCTGCCAACACCTCCCAGGCGACCATCCACGCCGCATAGGCGCGCGGATCCTTCGGTGAGGGCGCACGGAACCCCACGCCGATCACGTCGCCCATGCGCGCCATCGAATACCCACCGGCATCCGGCCAAGCAGGTGGCTGTTCCGAGACAGCATCGCCCGAGGGCAGGTCGTCGAACAGCGCGCGGATGCGAGCAGCGTCCTCTAAGGACGCTGAGCCGCCAAGGACAAGAGTCGTTCGCTCACGACTCAGCGCCCTCCGTGACCAATCGAATGCGGCTTGCGGCATAAGGGCCTGAATCGTTTCCGCCCTCCCCCCCGTCGGAAGCGCGTAGCCGCTACCTTCGGCGCTACGCTGCCACAAGAGGTCCAGTACCACTCGCTCCATATCCAAGGTTTGCAGACGCAGCTCCTGGAGAACGAGCCGCTTCTCAGTTTCCACGTCGGCTTTGTCGGCGGAGAGCGGGGCGACCGCTTGGCGTATCGCTTCGGCGGCTTTGAGCGCGCGCTCCTTCGGAACGGTGCACCAGATGCGGAGCAGGTCCCGGTGTGTGGTGGCTTCCAGCCGCCCACCGAGTCGCTCGACGTCGCGGTCGAGACTGCCGGGCGTTCCTCTCCGAAAGAGGAGATGTTCCATCAGGTGCGTTACGCCGGCTTCGGTCCCCAGCTCGTACGCCGAGCCGACGCGAAAGAAGACTTGAATTGAGACCGTCTCCGCTCCTGCTATTGGCGCGCGCACCAACACTATCGGCGTCTGGGCGAGGGCGATTGCGGCGAGGGAAAGCAGCACGCCGTGATTCTACATCACGGGGCGAGGGTAAAGTATTTTCCCTCTTCGCTTTGCTGAAATTTGCTGAACACCGAGCGCGCGAACCGCTCCAGTGCTTTCAGGTCCTTTTCTAAAGCGCCCTCGCCCTCAGACGGCGGGATGACCATAAAACGATAGAATTGTGCGTCCACGTTCTTCTTCAGTAACAGTTTTGCAAACGTCAGATCGAATGGAACACGAAGCGTGTCCGGCCGAATGCCGAACGGCGTCTTGTAGAAGAACATCGCCGACGCCTCGCTACCCGTTGCGACGTTCTTCATCACCATCGCAGAGACCTCGATCTCGCCTCCCAGTTCAGGTACGTTGATCTTGTAGACTCCTGGGTTGCCGATGTCCCAACTCTGTGCTGTGAAGCACACGCGCGGGTCATGAAAGGACTTGCGCGTGTTTCCGGCGAGAACCACCAACTCGTACGTGCGCCCATCTTCACCCCGCAGATAGCGAGTCGTGATGCCGAATGGCTGCAACACATCGTACACAACGTCGGACATCCGCACCGACTTGTCCGTCCGCGAAGAGGAGAGCAGAGTAAAGCCGGGTACCTGCTCAGGCACCACCGTCTCCATCCATTCCTCCGATCTATCGGAATATGCGCGCGGTTTCAAGACCGCCGCGGCAATTCCAATGATTACGAAAAGCCCAAGGACGATTCTGAGCCTATGGTTCATGGGGCACTCCTCGCTCCAACGCCTTCACGATGTAGTGCAACGCGATAAAGCAAACAAACAGAGTAATGTAGCCGCTGTAGTCGTGGAAGATCATTCCCACGTCCGTCTGGCTGGCATCCAGCGAGCGAATCCATCTGACCACGGCGGCATCCGGCGAAGCGACGCCCAGCTCGCCAACGACGCCGATGAACATGATACGCAAACCGTTTAAAAACAGCGCAAGCGGGATGCTTAAGGCGAACAGGAACACGTTCTTCGCCCATCCCAGATTGGAGATCATGATAAAGAAGATGGTGAACGCGGTCAACGCCAGAGACAGCTTGAATCCGCTGCACGGCCCGCCTACCTGAAAACTGTACGAATTCATGTCTACAAACGTCGGATTGATTGGGCTGACGTAAGTCTGATAGCCGACGATGTTCAGCATCTTTGTCGCGATCTTCGTCGACATGATCTGAAGGGGGTTCGTCGTCGCGTCTATGATCCACCCCAAAGCGGGCATCATGAAGATGAGGAAGAGGATAGGGCCCAACGTCAGGCGTCCAACCTTCGCGCCGAACACGTAGTATGTCCCTCCGACCAGCATCAGAATGAACGCCCCGGCTTGAATCGAAAGATTGTCAATCAGCCGACCGGAAAGGAATAGTAAAGCACCAAGCAAGAGGCCAATGAACCCAGCGATCGAAGAGCCCTTCTCCGCCTTCGCAAGCGCCTCTCGCCGCATGTAGAAGACCGCTATGCTCATGAACGGAACGAGCAAACCGTGCGAGTAGTAGCCCTCCTCGCCAAACCAAAACCTCGGTAGCTCCGTCAGAAACGACCAGCCGAGCACCAGAACGGCGCCCAGGCACAGTCCGATGCCTGGCAACAATGCGCGCTCGATCTCGACGCCGAGCAGAGGTACGTGCAGGACGTCGCGCCGCTCATCGCGTTCGCTCGCGCCGTTCGTCGTCGCCTCTTCAACGCTCTGCGTCCTCTCTTGGCTCATATCACTTGGCCCATGCCCTTAGGATATCCCTTCCAGCAGGTTCTACGTCGGGTCAATACGCTCCGTCCCCACGGACGACCGACAGCGGTGTCTTCATCAGGATCTTCAAGTCGAGCCAGAAGGACATGTTTTCGACGTAAAGAGAGTCCAACTCCAGCCAATCCTCAAAACTCGTGTCACTTCGCCCGCAAATCTGCCAGAGGCAGGTAATTCCGGGCAGGACGCTCAGCCTTTGAAGTGCGCGATCGTCGTACTGCTCGACTTCCCGCGGCAGTGGAGGACGTGGCCCGACAAGGCTCATGTCGCCTTTCAGGACGTTGAACAGTTGCGGCAACTCGTCCAGCGAGTACTTCCGCAACACGCGTCCGACCGGAGTAACCCGCGGATCGTTCTTCATCTTGAAGATGGGGCCCGCTTTCTCGTTCTTGTCGAGAACCTCTTGCAGCCGCTTGTCGGCGTCCTTATACATCGACCGAAACTTGTAAAAGACAAACTGCTGCCCTTCTCGGCCAACGCGAACTTGCCGATAGATCACGGGCCCACTGCTGGTTGCCTTGACCAACACCGCAATTATGAGGAACACCGGAGACAGAAGCAAGACGAGCCCGGCGCTGCCCACAGCATCGAGCACCCGTTTCCAAAACGCGTACGGTACCCGAACGCGTTGAATCTTGCCGGTATAACCGGCCTTCGCTTGCTCCATAGTTCATCCGCCGTGTGGCGGCCCTAACCGTTTCTACTCCTCGTCGTCGTCCGACGGAGCTCCGAATTGTTCCGGTTTTTGCGGCTTCTCGCCCCTGTCGCGAACCGGCTTGTCACCAGCGCCAAGAGCTACTCGACCCGCGCTTGGGTGGTACCGCTGAAGCGTCCTTTCGTAGTTCCGGCGATAGTGCTGGTATGCCGGGCAGTCGTCCGGACGCGCCTTGTTTAGCACCAAGCCGATGATGTTGACCCCCAAGCGCTCCAGCGCCTTGTGGAATTCAAATTCGGCGATGGTCGGCGGTCGGCCCGCCTCATGAATCAGCACCACGTTCTGAACGTGCTCGGCGAGCACCACGGCATCACCGAACGTGCTGCCCGAGGCACTGTCGAACACAACGTAGTCTGCTCCCTGGCTTACCATCTCAATAAAGTCGCTCATCGCCTGGCTGCGGAAGAGGCGAATCGGGTTCACGGGGGGCTGCCCGGCTGTGATGACCAGCAGTCCATCAACACCCGAAGGCTGAACCACGCTCTCCATCGTCGCAGAGCCTGTGAGGATCTCCGTTAAGCCGGCACGGTTCTCTAACTCAAAGTGCTCGTGCAACGTGGGATTGCGCAGGTCCGCGTCCACGATAAGCACACGCGCGCCGTCTCGCGCGAGGCTGATCGCAAGGTTCGCAGCAACCGTTGTCCTCCCCGAGTCGGGTTCCGCCGCGGCAACCAACACACCTGGACCAACTAACTTGTCCTGGATCGCCATCAACTGGCTCGACAGCATCTGATAACTCGCCGCCAGCGCACTCGGCCTCTCTTCCGACGTAGAGAGACGCTTCTGAGCGCTTCGAGGAAGCACACCGAGCACCGGAAAGCCCAGACTGTTCTCCGCCTCGATCGGCGTATAGGTCCCTTGGTCGATCTGACCAAGGCTCGCAATCAGCGAAATCGCAACCACCAAGCTCAAGAACAGCGTAACCAGCGTCTTCAATACCGTGTTCCGAGAGAGCTCCCGAATCGAAGGGTCGTCCAGCATATAAATCGTTGGTGCGCTGTTCTGCGCTTGACGAGCCTCTGCCTCTTGTAGTTTCGCTTGCATGTTCGCAACTGATGACTGGTGCGCAAGCAGCTCAGCCGAAAGCTCAGAAAGACGCTTCTGCACTTCCGGAAGACGCTCCTTCTGTGCCTCCAGCATTGCCAATTCCCGCTCTGCTGACGCCTTCTCCGCACGAGCCCACGCCAGCTGACGCTCCGCTTGAAGCTCCGCATTTAAACGCTCCTGCTCGTAAGGTGTCTTCTCCTGATGCGCTTGCGATACAATATAAGGGTTCGTATTCGCTAATTGACGCTTGTCCTCCTCGATCGACCGCCGAAGTTCGATCATGCTCGGATGATTAGGACCGTATCGCTCCTTCCGAGTCTCGTATGTCGTCTCCGCCGTCGCAATCCGAGCTTCTAAGGTCGTGTACAAAGGATTCGGGTTCTGCTGAAAGCCGTGGATCGGGTCCTCCATCGCAGGGTACTTCGCCTGAGCACGAGCCGTCTCGAATGTCGCCGTCGCCACGTTGATCGCACGCTCAGCATCGTAGATTCGCTGCTTCGACGCTTGGATCTGTTGCGCCAATGACCCTATCGTCGTCTCAAACCCTATCGAATCGGGATATTGATCCTGAAACTCCTTCTGCTCCTGCAGTTTGGCGTCGTAGGCTGCCTTCTCGCGAGCCAACTGCTGACGAATGAACTGTACACGCGAATCCGATGGCGTCGCCACAAGGCTCGCATAACGGGTCATGAACTTGTCACGAATCACCTCGATCACTTTCTGGGCAACCGCAGGATCGTCATCTACATAGCTCACCTGCACAAACTCCGTCCCACGCTGAGGTACAATAGAAATGTCTCCAATGAAACGGTTCAAAGCCTCCTGGCTCGTATCCTTGATGTACCCCTCCACCGCAAGCTGGTCAAACGTCTGCTTCAATACCGTAAATGAACCGATCGTGCTCGTCAGGTTCAAAACGCGCAGCTCAGTCTCGTTCACGCCACGCGACATCAACTGATCCTGGTACAGAACGGGAAGATTCAGATCCGGATCCCGCCTGTCCGCAAGCGTCATGAAAGCCTCGTAACGAGGCTTCGCCATCAACGTGTAGATCAAAACACCCGCCGTTGAGGGAACAACCAGCAGCAACAGCAACCACCAGCGTTGCTTCAATGACCTTAGAAACCGTCCACGACCCATACCGTCTCCTGAATTAGAACCTCGGAAAGATGTTGAAATTGCGCGCCGTCAGCGCGTTCAGAGTAAAGAGAATGTTCGCCAGAACGTTCACCCGGTTAACGTCCGGAGTGCGCGTCTCGGGGACGAACACGATGTCACCCGCCTCCAACTCGATGTTTTGCGTCCAGTCGTTCTTTGCCGTGAACTGCACATAGTTCACCTCGAATCGCTCGTATTGCCCCGGCCGTCCTCGAACCGGTCGCTGAATTGTGATCTTGCTCAACCAACTGCGGTTCGGCACGCCCCCACCAGCCGCAGCAATGGCATCCGCAAGCCGAAGCCCGTCGCGGTACGTAATGCGCCCAGGCTGCACAACCATCCCCGTTACGATCACAGCGTCCTGCAACTGCTGAGGAATCCGAATCACGTCCCCATCTTCCATTCGATAGTTCTGTGACAGATCGCCCTTCACCAGCATCGCGTACAGGTCAATCGGAATCTGCTCTTGGCTGTTCCGACGCACTAACACCGCACGTCGCAGGTTTGCTGTCTGGTTGTTCGCCCCACCAGCCATCGTCAACACCGAAAGCAGGCGGTCGCCAGGACGGATGTTGAACTGCCCGGGGTTCGTAACGAAGCCCACTACGTTCACCCGCATCGGCCGATACTGGAAGATGTTCACCACGACGACAATCGAATCCGTGAAGAAGCCGCCGTCCACATAGGCGCGCTTGATCTCGCGTTCCGCCTCGGCAACCGTCAATCCGCCAACCTTGATCGGCCCTATCAGGGGCAAGCTAATCGTGCCGTCGTAGAGGATCGGCGCTTGCGTGGCCATGTCCTGCTCGCTGCCAACGCGCACGGTGATGACGTCGTTCGGCCCCAGCCGATACTCCTCGTCCTCATAGGGCTGGCCAAACACCGCACCCCACATCACAGCCATTATCAGCGCAACGAACGACCTTGCTATCCACTGCATCGTCAAACTCCTTCTCACACGACGGACGCGTCCATGCTGCCGTCCTACTCTCATTATAGTCGATTCACTCATCAGGTTCAGCACGTGCTTTCCGCCATCCCTCTACTACGACCGTCAACTCGCCTCTGTGAACCAGTTCCTGCCTAAGGAGCGCGCTTATGCTGCCACGGCGGACCTCCTCGTGCGCTTTCGTCAGCTCCCGGCACACAGCAACCCGGCGGTCACCCAAAACCTCAAGCGCCGCCTCGAGAACCTTCGGCAGACGTTCCGGCCTTTCAAACAAGACGATTGGAAGGGCGCTTTCGGCGTAAGGCGCCAAAGTCTCCATCATTCTACCGGGTTTCCTTGACAAGAACCCCAGCAACACGAATCGTTGGGCGAAGAAGCCGCTCAGCGCCAACGCCAACGTCACCGCCGATGGACCGGGAACGCCCAAAACCGGCAGGCCTCGCTCGTACGCCCGGTTCACCACCTTCGCGCCAGGGTCGCTGACGGCCGGCATCCCCGCATCGCTGACCAGCACAACCGTGGCACCCGATTCCACGCGGTCGAGAAGCCCATCTATGGCTGAAGCCGGGGCGCGGGCGTCGTTCAGCCAAATCAGTTCAGCCTTCGAGCCAACGTGCTGCAACAACTTGATCGTTCGTCGCGTGTCCTCGGCCGCCACTACATCCGCCGATTCGAGCGCTTCCGCAGCCCTGACCGAAAGGTCGTTGAGATTGCCGATCGGCGTGCCGACTACTATCAGTGAGCCACGCCTCTCAACCTCCGGCACCCTTGTTGCCACTCCCGGCGCCGCCGTCAGACGGCTGGTTCTGCTTTGAGGACGCATTGCCCTGGTTTTCCATCTCGCGACGATTCGCCTCTTCCGCCTCGCGCATTGCCTCCTCTTGTTCCTTCCGTATTGCGAGCTGGTCCTTTTCCGATGCGTACCAGTCGTCCAATGCCCGCTGCAACTCCTCCACGGCGGGCGACCCGGGCGGAGCGAAGTTCGCCGCCTGTACCTTTAGCCGCTCAACCTTCTTCACTGTCTCCCTATTCGTGTCGTTGATCTCCCACGAGTTTGCAACGATTGACTTCAGAACCCCCAAAGCCTCCTCCCCTTTCTTTTGCTCCAACAACAGGTCCACGTACTCGAAAAGAAACGACGTCGACCGCGTTACCGTCGCCACAATTGCATAAACCTCAGCCTTCAACCCCTCCAGGCCAGTCTTTTGCTCTCCAGACGACTCTGCGTACAGTTGGCTAAAAGCCATATAGCGAACGTAAACCGGCAGGTCCGCGTCGCTTGATACAGCGCTCTGCGCCTTATCAACGATTCGCCGCAACTCCGCCAGGCGCTCGCTACCCTTGGGCCCTTGGCCCGCCATGATACGTTTAAGATCAAACACAAGGCGCCAGCCTTCGTCGTGCCACTGAATCTTGTCGTAGTCAGTCTCGATGACGTCTTCCACTGCGCGAGTTACCATCGCCGCGCTCACGCTTGCCCGCAACTGGTTCGCTCGCTCGGTCTTCTTGCGGTCAAAGTCTTCAGGAACCTTCGACTCCACCTTCCTGACGCGGTAGATTGCCACCCCAGTAGGCGTCTGCACCGGCTCGCTCACATCCCCCTCGTTCAGTTCGGCAACCCCCTTATAGAGGGGCATAACCTTGAGGTCAATCCGCGCGAGCGTCATCGGCGCCAGATCCGGACTGCCGTCAGGCTTCTTAGTGTCACTGTATTCGGCAGCTGCGTCCTCGAATCGCATCCCGCTCCTAATGCGCCCCAAAACCTCTCTCGCCTTCCCCATCGGGTCGGCGTTCGCGCCCTCGGTGATAAGGATGCGCTCGAAGGTCACCTCGTCGTAACTCCGTTTAAGCGCCTCGTCACTGGTGTCCACTTCGGATTCGTACTTCGACTGCAGCTTCTTCCTAGCTGCCTGAGACCGGAGCCTGTCGCGTTCCGTGGGCTGCAACAGAGTTTGCTCCAACCGCTTCTCTTGCTGCTTGATGACCTCGGACAGCGTCTGTCCCGTCTGCTTCTTGACGAACTCGTCGAGGGACATCGCCTTGTGGTCGTCAAGCGCTTTCTTCGCCCGCTTGTATTCATCGCTCGCCTCGCCCTTCTCCTTCGCTGCCTGTGCCTCCGCAGTCAACCGTGCGGTCGTGTTGTCGTACTCGGCTTGAGCCTGCGTGCGGAACAGGTCCGCGTAGAACGCAGCCTCCTCTTTCGCCATTGCCGCAACGTCGTCCTCACTCACCGTCAGACCGGCACGCTTGGCCAAGACAAGCGGCGCGACCCGGTTCAGCACAGCGTTGAGAGCTTGTTCGCGGAAACGCCACTCCTCGGTCGGCGTGGCATTCTGCGTGAGCGACGCGTTCACCTGCGCCATCAACTCATCCAAGTAGCCGCTCTCGCCCTCCCATGTGAAGGCGGGCGCTCGCTGCGCTTGGGCATCAGCAGGGCTCTGACCAGGCGACGACCCACGGTAGAGGAAGCCGACAATGAACGCGACCCCAAGCAGCACGGCGACCACAGGCCCCGCCGCGGCAAACCCTTTTCGGAACTTCGTTATGGACACGGTAACCTTCAGAACGGCCCGACGCGCCGCCCTGTTTCAGGCAGCGGGGGCGTCTTGCCGGATTATGGCCGATTTAGCGCATCCTTTGGGGCGGTGTCGGCGTCAGTACCCTTGACAGGTACACATCTGGTAAGGGTACACTGGTGATCACCATGATTACTTTGAAGAAACCACTGACGGAAAGGCAGGCCAAGGTTTTGCGTTACGTCGCCGAGTACACCAAAACCCATGGCTTCCCCCCGACTGTGCGGGAGATATCCAGGCATCTCGGAGTGAGAAGCACCAGAGCGACCATCACCCACCTCGAGGCACTGGAAAAGAAGGGGTACATCAGCCGCACCAGCGGCGTCCGCTGTATTAGAATCCTCGACAAGCGCCACGGAGGAGGGAACGGCGAGGTCGAGATGTTGCCTCTGCTCGGCACAATCGCCGCGGGCGCGCCCATCCTCGCCGACGAGCACGTAGAGGCCCTGATACCAGTTCCCAAAGCACTGCTCAAAGACGTCAAAGATGCGTACCTCCTCAGAGTCAAAGGGGATTCGATGATCGGTGAGGGCATCCACCCACGGGACCTTGTCGTTGTGAAGCCACAGTCCACCGCTTACAACGGTGACCTCGTCGCTGTCCTGATAGACGACGAAGCCACGGTCAAGCGGATTCGATACGATGAGGGGGGCGCAGTGACGCTCATGCCAAGCAACCCCGCATACGAACCGATTCGAATCAGACGGCCGGACGCGCGAATTCTCGGCAAGGTCATCGCTTTGATTCGAGACTACCAAGGCAAGCTCGTGTGAAGACCACCATCACGCTGTTCGCTATTTCCGTGTGCGTCGGATGCTCAGAGGGCGTAACCCTTCCGCCTACCACCACGAACGAAACGCACAAACCGGAACCCGTTTTGCTCGCCCTCAAACCCGACGAGGACGAGTACGTTTATGAACTCATTATCGAACAGCACGCCGCGAGAGCAGAGACCGTGATGTCCATTCTCGAGATAGAGATCAAGGTGACCGCTACACGGTTCAACAGCGGAAGAGTGCGCTTCGAGTTCGACGTCGTTCGTGCCGACGCAACCACCGGGCCTACTCGCGAACGCCAGCGCCCAGACCCTCGGCGCGCCGCCGCCGTCCGCCCCCTCCGGTGGACCTCAGAGCATGATCCAAGCGGCAGGGTTGTGGACCTTGCCGTGCACACGCAGAAGGACACAGAGCGCATCCTTGACATGCTCGGTGCAAGAAACGGGCTGTTCGGCATTGTCTATTCCGAAGAACCTGTGACGCGCGGAACTTCTTGGCGGACCAACGAGCTGGGCGTAGAGTGGCAACTTGCGTCCGCCGCGGATTGGCTCGCAACCCTCGAGGGCGCGCTCGCAGCGCCGGCAACGGACCACCCCCCGAAGCGTAGCCAAAGCGTACGCGCCCGCGTGCAAATCCCTACCGGGATGCCTATTGAGATGGTAGGCGACGAGGCGATAACGCCCGTCGATGGCCCGTGGGAGTCCGTGCTCCGACATTGGACGCTTTCGCTTATTGGGTAGACGCAACAGCCCGGACGAGGGTATATTTAGCGGCATGAGCGAGAAGGTCACGATCGAATACTGCACCGAGTGAGGCTACAAAGAGCACGCCGCCCGGGTGGCGGCTGCGCTCAAAGCGGAGTTCGGAACCGAGGCAGAACTCATCCCCGGCTCGCACGGCATCCTTGAGGTGAAGCGCGGCGAGCACGTCGTCTGGACCAACCGCGAGTCAGGCGGCCTGCCCGACCCAACTGCCGTCGTGAATGCCTTCCGCAGTTAGCGGAACTGAGTCGAGCGCCACGCCGCCTGGTCACCCGGCACGAACGACGCGTGGCTGATGACCTCAAACGCAGGCAGGTACTTCGGCTTCGCCGTACCCCGCTGCTGCTCCAATACACGCCTTGCGACCTGCTTGACTCGTTGCACGATGCGACGGAGACGCAAAGTGTCGGCGTGCGAGCCGCCCATCTCCTCTAAACGCTTCAGTCCCGCCCCAAGAGTCGCTATACGTAGCGCACCCTCCTCCAGCAACTCGGCGCATCCGCGAACATCTCGCTTGGAGTACTTTTGGTACGCCTTATCGCACAGCCGCACCCAGTCAACCGCTACGCGATGCAATTGCACGCACCAATGCAGCGGATCCTGCGGCGGCAGAACCTCATCGAGTTTGTCGCAAATCTTCAGTATCTCCGTGCCAACCTTGCCCACGGCTTCATCGCGCCAGTCCTCCCAAAGGTAGAACGGACTGTCGCGCATGATAAACGCCTCGCGAAGCGGCCGCCACGTGCCGGGCCGAAGGAACTTCGAGAGTTTAGGAATCTGTTCCCCCAGCGCCTTCGCGGCGTCGTAATACGCCTTGCCCCCAGACTTCTTGATCGCAGCGCCCCATGAGGCCCCCGAGAGTCGGCGCCCAACGGCGTAGATGAGAGGAAGCGTGGAAGCATAGTTTGACAAGAACGAGAACTCCCAGGTCGTTACCAGCACGCCCTCGGTGTTCAACTCCTTCGCCACCTTCGCGTGCTCGTCCACGTTCTGCTGAGTCAGCGGAAGGTGGCACCACGTGGCGTCGTACGTGTGAACCGCAGGGCAGTTCACCACCTTGAACCCCGCCTTCAGCAGCCTCTTCGTCGTAGGCGTCGGATCGTCGGAGTACTGCCAGTCGAACAAAACAGTTTCCTTCGGCAGCATCCTAAGCGCATCAGGATATGCAAGAACCATGTCGGCCCACAGACAAGGCGTCCGTCCCTTTCCCAGCACGTACTCGCACAGGTCGCGGTAGTAGTCGCCATACAGCCCTCCCGCTCCGACCTTCTTCACGCGCTTTTCACACCTTACGCACTGCCCCAACTGGTGCGCTTCATCTCCGCCCAAATGAATCCACGGGTCGTCGAAAGTGCGGATCGTGTCGTCAACCAGGCTCCGTACAAACGACACGACCTCCTTGCGAGATGCACACACCTGCGCAGAGGCTCGAATCGTTGCTCCCTCCGCAAGCCACTGCCCCCCCTCCGCGCGGATGAACCCCTCCATGTGCCCCAGCGTGTTGATGAACGGAATGATCCGAAAGCCCTTCGGAGAGAACTCCTTCGAAAGGCGTTCGATCTCTTTCGCCTTGAGGGCGCCTACGTCAGCCGCCCAGGGCGCCGACGGATATGCGAAGCGGTGCTCAAGATAGAGACCCAGGGCGTTGTAGCCGGCATCCAGGCTCTTGGCGCACACTTCCCTCAAGAAATCAAGGGTAGGCGACTGCTCCCGCGCCACATCCATCATCCAGCCGGCCAAGCGCATGCCTGCGCAGTATAAGCGATTCCGCCCCCTCGCCGAGATCCTGTTAGTTTGATGGGCAGACGATCCTGGAGGTCGCTGTCGCGCCACCCGGCGATCCGGTCGAGCGCCCCCCTCCAAATAGATGGCAATGGCCGGTACGAACCGTATTGGCATCGCGGAGCGTGACCTCGTTCATATTGAACCCGGTGTAGGTGGAGTACATCAGGTCTGCGTGGAGGCTGCTGTGCCCACCAACCCCGAGGGCGTGGCCGAGTTCGTGTGCCGCGATGGCCTCTCCATCTTGTCCTTCCAGCCCGGACCGAATGACGATCTCTGCCGACAGCAGCCTGCCCGACGAAACCTCGTATGTGTACTGGGTGTAGCCGAGGAGATTCCTGCCGAGGTCGTCCCGCCATCGAACGATGACGTCCGCACTCGAAGGCGTGGACACCTCGCTCCACCTCACGACGCCTCCGAGACGGCCGTTCCACCATCCGAACCCCGTCCGCGCCGCCTCGATGGCACCCTGGGTCGCGTTGCGATCTATGGCAAGATAGATCTTGACCGGCATACGCTGCCAATGCAGCAACCGGTCCAGGTCATTGGTGTAATTGGGCTCGAACGTGCACCCATCCCCGTAAACAGCGGTCAATCCCGAAACACGGTCTGTCGGTACGGAAAAGACTTGCGCGTCGGCAGAGCCGCCATCCCACACCCAGCGATAGAACGGGAGGCCGTGAAACGTCTCCGGAGCAGCCACGCGGACGACGGCGTTGCTGGGGTAGACGCGAACAAAGTTCGTTACACCGTCGGTCCTGCCCTGTAAATCTTGCGTGCTTAGGGCTATGGGCACTTCATCAACCGGAGCAGACTGGAATGCAATTTCGCGAGTCCCGCCCTCGTTTGAGCCCACACCTCCACCACCGCATCCGAAGCACGCGAGGAGTACTGCAAGTCCTAACGTTCTTACCACCATATTCCCCATTTCCCATATCGGCGCGCACACAACCGACCGCAAGCGAGTAACAGGCGAAACCTAACGAGCCGCTCGATGTATCGCCCAGCGGCCGCGCAACGAGGCGTGTTCGCGAGACGCTCACGCTCCCTAAAATCCTCCGCCGCGACCAAACTTCCGAGGGAGGGCGAGCGTCCCCGCGAGCCCTTTTCCCGCAAGGCGACCAGCCGCGCAACGAGGCGTGTTCGCGAGACGCTCACGCTCCCTGGGTGTTCGCGAGACGCTCACTCAAAGTTGAATCGGATAAACTGATGGCGACGATGACGCTGACTGCAATCGCCGCCCTGATGCTAGCCGCGCAGGCGCCGACCCTCCCGCCCAGGTGCAACCCGCAGCTGTACCGTCTGCATCACGAGATCGCCGTGGCGGTTTCCGAAGGCGACTTTGAGCAGGCGGCGCAACTGCTTCGTCGCTGGCCAACGGGCGAGATGACGTACACGCTGCCTCCGAGCGAGGCGCTGCAAAGCGCGGCGGAGGAAGCTGCACAACTGTTTGCGGACGTGACAGGGGGAACATGGCAATTCCGACCGTCAGCGGACGGGAACATCCGCTTTCGATTGACCGACGCATTCACGATTGAGGACATGCGCCGCTGGGTGGATGGCGTGCTCGTCGTGGACGTGCCATCGCACGTAGAGCCGGGGCGGCTCCAGGTTTCGCGCTGGAGTTATGTTTCGCTCATCGCAAAATCTTTCGCCATGTATGCGGGCCTCGCCCCTGCGAGCGCGCGGTTCAACCTTATGGGCCCGGACATCATCACTGCGGCATCTCCCGGCAACGTTCGGGTGGGGATTCAGCCAGCTGAGCGCGTTCTGATGTCGCGCGTGATCGCGGCACGCGAAGCGTGGGAAGAGGTGATCGGCAGCAAAAGGGTACTGCCCCTGCAAGAGCCGCGGCTTGTGGTAACGCCGCGCCAGGTTGACCTGGGTTTCCAACAGCGCGGACCCGACTATCACGCCCCCATCACGCTCGAAAACACCGGCAACGCCGACGTGCTTATCGAATTCGAGTCCTCTTGTCAATGCATCCTCGCGGAGACGCCGGACTTGATTGCCGCCGGCGTGAAACGCACGATCGACGCCGTCGTCCAGTCGCGCGACATGCTCGGACACGTAGGGAAGACCATCACGCTCTACACCAACGATCCCGTCGAACCGGTGAAGGTCGTCTCAGTTGCCATCACTGCCATGCCGCCGTATCGGGTGGTGCCCGACACCATGAAGCAGATCACTTTGAACGACGAGGGCACGTCGGAGTTCGAGTTCATCTTCTACCCAACCTCCCCGAAGCCAATTCGACTTGTGCGGGTCGACACGAACGTGGAGGGTGTCGAAACCAGCGTGCTGCCTTTTAACGGGGAAGTGACCGACCCCATTTTCGGCGACAAACCGATCAAGCGCGTGGGCCATAAGGTGCGACTCACGTTCAGCTCAGACTATCCGACTGGCCTCAACTGGCTAAGGGTGGTCTTCATCACCGACCTCATGCAGGCGCCCTACGTTGACGTGACCCTCGAAACACACAAGGGGATCATCGCCCAGCCGAAGACGCTTTGGTTCGGTTCCTTCCCCGTCGGAACGGAGCAGGTGCGAAGCGTAACTCTGCAGCACGGTCGCGAGCCGTTCAACGTCACCAAAGTTGACGCGCCCGACGGCGTCCAAGTGGAAGTTCGCAAGCAGGATGAGGCAGGCAAAGAGTGGCGGATAGACGCGGTTTGCACTACATCGGTTGTCGGTCGCTTCTCCGGCAACATCGTAATCCACACGGACTCCAAGCGCTTTCCCGAGGTCGTCATCCCCTACTCGGGCGTCGGTCAATGACGCGCGTCCTACTCGCATCGGCGGCCGCGGCCGGGCTTGCAGCGCTCATTGCTCCGCCGCGTCAGCCCGACATGGTGGTCCTCTTCACCGGCGACATCAGAGGCTATCTTTCGCCCTGCGGCTGCACCAAGCCCCAGATCGGCGGCGTGAAGCGAATGGCGTCGGTAGTTCGCACCCTTCGAAACGATTCAAAGGTGTTGTACGTTGACCTTGGCAACTGGACCGAGGCGAAGGGACGACAGGATCAACTCAAGGCAGACGCCCTCGCCGAGCTGTTCGCGAGGCTGAAGCCAAACTACCTCAATGTCGGCGCCGTGGAGGCGCACTTTGATGCAGCAACGCTGGCGGCTCTCGACCAAATGGCTGGCGGCCTGTTGGCAAGCGACGTGCTTCAGGCTAAGTGCCTACAGCCCACACCAAACACTATCGTGCTTGGCCTAGCGCCAACAACTCCGGGAGCGAGCCTGCCCGCCCGCAAGCCCGAGGAGGTGCTCACCGAGAGGCCTGACGCGATCGTTGTGCTGTACGCTGGCGATCGTGCTTCCGCCGCGCGGTTAGCCGAGAGTGCACCGGGAGAAGGTCGCCTGCTCATCTACTCGCATCGCGGCGACCCGCCCAAGGAGCCGCTACGCGTGAACGGGTGGACGCTGGTCACGCCCGGCGACAAATGCCGATTCGTCGGCCGCATCGAGCGCATTGGCACGGAGTGGCGGAATCTGCGCCTTGTCGAACTCGGTCCGGAGCACCGCGACGATAGCGAAGCGCACACGATCTACGAGTCGTACTTGATGCGCGTTGGCGACGAGAATCTGCTGGCCCAGGTTCCTCGCCTTCCAGCGCATGCGAAGTATGTTGGCTCACGGGCGTGCAAGACGTGCCACGTGGATGCCTGGGACATCTGGACGGACTCCGCCCACGCCGAAGCCTATGCGACACTTGAGAAGACCACGAACCATCGTGACCCCGAGTGTGTCGCTTGCCACGTCGTCGGACTGACGACCGTCGGCGGATTCACAAGCAAAGAGAAAACGCCATACCTCAAGGACGTCGGCTGCGAGAGTTGCCACGGTCCGGGCTCAGAACACGTCATCAAGCCGACGGTCTCGATGAAGGCGGGGCCAGAAAGCTGCCTGACCTGCCACGTTCCTGATCACAGCCCAGGGTTCAAATTTGCCGAGTATTGGGAGAAGATTCGCCACTGACCGGCGTGGCATGTGCGTTCTACCTTAGCGCCGGATGGAAACGATGAGGCTGATCCACTTCTCGGTGAGCGGGTCAACATAAACGCCGCCGCGACTCCGGCTGCTGTGAATGAACTGTCCGTTACCGATGTAAATCCCGCAATGGGTGACGCGCTGTCCCTCACCGTCCGTGAAGTAGATTCGATCCCCCGGCTGCAGATCCTGGAGCGTTGGAACGAGCGCGCCGACAAAGCTCTGCTCCTGCGCTGTTCTCGGCAGGTTCACCCCAACCATCCGATAGAGCTGCTGCACGTACCCGCTGCAGTCAACTCCGCCGATTAGGCTGTTCCCACCCCACACATAGGGAGTACCGATGTAGCGAGTCGCTTCGCGGACCAGCCAGCCGTACACGCCTCCGCCCTCGCCGCGAACGTATCCGCCGCGAGTTGTCATCGGCTGCCGCACGCTCACGTCGTAGGGCAACAGGTTTACGAACTTGGCTTCGATGAAGCCGCTTGACCCGTCTTGCATCACGACGGTCGCCCACTTGTCGTCCAGGTCTCTCAGGACGACGTAGTGATCCTTCTTAACCTTGAACAGCACCCGAGAGCGCGTGTCCTTCTTCAGGTAGATGGTGGCGTCGGCGGTCAGTTGCCCCAGTTTGCCGACGGCTGCCCTCTCCTGCCCCCGCCCCTCTTGCTGGGCGAACGCCAAAGTCGCCGCAGATACCGCAGCAAGCAGAACTCCCAACCGAAGGATCATCCTTCTCACTTGCCTGATTATGCCATAAACGCACGGCCTTTCAAGCCGGAGAAGTTCCCGGTTCTTCCAACAGGGATCGAGCGTTGACTTAGGCTGCCCCTCCTCAAGGTTACTTGGCCACCGTGTAGATTCGCAGGTAGTTGTCCGCCGCTACGGTCACCAAGAAGCCGCTGGACGCGCTCCAAGCCAGCGGCGAGCCCATGTAGCTCTGGCCCTCCAACTTCGCGATCGGCTTCAGCGCCTTGAGGTCCCAAACGATCACAGTGCCGTCCGAGGAACTCGACGCGGCGAAAGCGCCATTCGGGCTAATGGCTGCGCTCATCACCCAGTCTGTGTGACCACGCAGGAGGCTAATCCGCTTGCGAGCCTTCACGTCCCACAGTGCCAGGTTCCCGTCCCGGCCCGCGGAAACAGCACGGCTGAAGTTCGAGTTGACGTCAACGTCGTTCGCACCCGGCGGATGGTTGAGCGCAAACACGGCTGCGCCCGTCTTTGCGTTGTATACGATGAGTCCCTTGCCGAGAGAAGCGGCCACAATGTTTGCCCCGGACGCGTCGAATCGCGCGTTGTACACGTTTATGCCACCGCCCTTGATGAGCAGCGTGGTCTTTCCAGTTGCAATATCCCAGACGCGGATCGTGTCGTCGTCGCCGGTGCTCACCAGCTTCTTACCGGTCGAATCGAAGGCAAGGTGCGAAATGGAGCGAATGTGCCCCGGTTGCTGCATCACGGTAGATTTGCCGCTCTTAACGTCCCACACTCGGATTTGAGCGTTCTCAGCACCGCTTGCCACCTTGTCGCCTTTCGGGCTCCAAGCGACGGCGCGCACCGGCAGCGTGTGACCCTTGAACACCTTGATGGTCGCGCGGGTCTTCGCGTCGAAGATCTTTACCGTGTTGTCGCTCATGCCGCACACGAACTGCGAGCCGCCCGGAGCAAAGGCGACGCTCAGAGCCTCTTCGCCCAGCAACTTGCCGCTCGAGACCACCTTGTAGGCCTGTCCAAACGCAGCCGACCACAGAGCGGTTGCGCCAATGAGAATCGATCCGCGAATCACGATCATCGTTCTTCTCCTTCTTCAGTTCAGTACGCTTGGACGACGGTGCCCGGCAAAAGTGTCACAAGACGCCGGCCCCCTGGGATGAACACGGGAGCCGGACATTTCGGGCTGCGGATATGCGGGGCTAACCCTCAGTCGGAACTCTTTCCCGCCACGCCTTGCGCTTCAGACTGATGATCGGCTTGTCGCCAGGCATCCCCGGGGGCAGGTTGCCTGCCAGTTTCGGAACCTGATAAATGTTCGGAACGTTCGTTCCCATATCGTAGTAGCTGGCTACGAACGTGCCTGCGATCTGGTTCTGCTTCGCGCTGCGGATGACCCCCTGCGCGTAAAACGCACCCATCATCTTCAGCTGAGAGTCGCCCGGCCCGGTCGCGAGGTTGACGTTGCGCACGGCGATCATGCCCAGCGCAGCATCAATCGGGAACAGCCGACCCGCTCGAGGAAGCAGGTTCGAATGAACGTCTATGCTGCCGGTCGCGAAGATCGTGCCCCGACCGTCGAAGCGGATGGTCTGGTTCTTCTTGCCAAAGTTCAGGTCGCCGTTTACCTTGACGATTCCCTCTACCGTCAACACGCCGCTCGCCTTGTCCCACCGCATCATGTTGCCGTTGGCGTCCGGCCCGAACTGGAAGCTATTCATTGACGTGTCGAACGTCGGCAGGTTGATAGTTAATGACCGAGCGTTCAAGAACTGCTCGTGGGTTGAGTAGGTCGTGCCCGTGTTCGGGTCGTAGTAGGGCTGTGCTCCCAAACCGTTGATGTACGGGAACGACACGAGGTCGTTGAGGTCGTTAGCTGCCGCCGGCGAACCGCTTCAACTCATTGCCGTCCTTGTCCCACCTTCCGATCCAGCCGTTGTTTCGATCGAGCGCGACGATTGACCCGTCTTGAAGCGCGGCAACATCGCCACATACCCCAAAGCCGGATATCGAGCGCTGAAAAGACAGCGACACCGCGTCAGCATCATAGGCGTACACATCCACACGGCCGAGCCAGCCTCCGGCGACATACAGCAGGCCATTCGCGAAAGCAATGCCAGCGGGCTCGCGAAACCTGCCCGGCTGGTCACCCAGCGAGCCGAACGATTTGATGTGCCGCCCCTCGGAGTCGAAGAATTGGAGGCGGTTATTGTACGTGTCGGCGACGATGAGATTGCCACGGGGGTCGACCAGAACATCGTAAGGCGCGCGAAACTTCCCGTCTTCGGTTCCCTCGCCACCCAGCGTCCGCAAGAGCGCGCCGCTTCGATCGAATACGAGCACGCGATGACTCCCGGAGTCCGCTACGTAAAGGTGGCCATCGTGGCCGAAGGCAAGCCCCCGGGGCGAGTTCAACCCTCCCTCGATCCGACCGACTTCCTCGAGGCCTCGATGCACCGTGATGACGTTGGAGCGCATCCACGAAACGAACAGTAGCCCATCGGAGTTGTACGCCATACCTGAGGGCGCCTGGAGGGCGGACTCCGATAGGGCGATGGCGACGATGGCGAGCAGCATATCACCATTCTACCTGCCGCTGTACGATCGACCGCGTGATGTCCTCATCGCATAGGTGTAGGAGGGCGCGCAGCATGGAGAACCCATCTTGAGCGCCGTGCGGGTCGCCTGCGTGAGCACAGCCGTCACTGCTCTGGCGAGCCAGGCAACTCCACCGCGGCCGAATCGCTCGGCGGACCATAGATAGCCTTGAGCGCGGCGCGCAGCTCTTCGGGCGAGGAGCGAAACGGGCCCGGCCAGGCGCACTTGCAACAGCGGGCTTCACTGCGAACAAGCACTGCCCCGCAAAGTGGGCAGATCTTCAAATAGAGCCTGCACCTTTCCGGATCGAAACGACTCTCCTCAAACACACGTTCGTTTTTGGCGATATGGGCAAGCGGCTTCTCAGCAATCTGACTGGAATCGTCCGCGCATTCGAGCAAAACTACCGGAACCCGCGGCGAAATTCCGCATTTTCGCTGCCGGGTGAACAGCGGGATTACCGCGCAAAGCACCATCTTTCGCCGCCACGATGCCAGCGGCCGCTCACGCGCCGTAGAACAGAATGAAAGCCTTGGCAGATACATCCGCAATGAGACCGGACGTTACGATCCTCATCCCCGCGTACAACGAGGAGGACACGCTCGCGCACGTGCTCGAGCGCGTGTTGGCGCTGCCGATTTCTAAGCAGGTCATCGTCATTGACGATTGCTCTACCGATCGAACCTCGCAAGTAGCTGAGCAGTTCGCCTCCGACGTGCTCGTGCTGCGGCATGAGCGCAACCGCGGAAAGGGCGCCGCCATCCGAACAGGTCTCGAGAGGGCAACCGGAGAGGTTACGCTCATCCAAGACGCCGACCTCGAGTACTCGCCAGAAGAGATACCCAACATGATCGAGCCGATCCTCCGAGGTGAGGAGGACGTCGTGTATGGCACACGTTTCCGAAATGGCTTTCCAAAAGGTATGGCGTTGCCGAACCGAATCGTCAATGTGCTCCTCCGTTGGGCGGTCTGGCTTCTCTACGGTCGCCGCCTCAGCGACGAAGCGACGTGCTACAAGGCGATACGCACCTCCGTCCTACGCCAAATGAACCTGGTCTGCGAGAGGTTCGAGTTCTGTCCGGAAGTAACCGCTAAGGCGATACGCTTGGGCAAGCGCATTCACGAGATCCCGATACGCTATGAGCCGAGGTCGAAGCAAGCAGGCAAGAAGATTCGCTGGACGGACGGCGTCGAGGCATTCTGGACGCTGCTCCGGCACCGCTTCTCCCGCTTCCTCCGCTCCTCGCCCGCTCCGAGCAAGCCCGCGCCGAATAGAATCGAAGAGTGAACCGCTCCGCTGGTACGAAGGCCTGGCTGTGGGTTGGCGTGGGGTGCGCCGTCATCCTCATCCTCGGCGTCGTAGCCGTCGGCGTCTTCGTCGCAAACCTCGTCCGCAACCCAGAGGTAAAGTCCTTCGTGAGCGAAATGTCCGAGATGGGGAAAGTGGGACGCCTTACCCCTACCTTGCTCGAAGCGATGAAGAAGTACACAGCGGAAAAGAGCGACTTCCCCCCGAACCTCGAAGCGCTGGCTCCGTATCTGACTCAAGAAGCGATGAAGACGACAATCGAGGCGTTCACCTACGCAAAACCAGCACCGGATGCCCCGGACGACCAAGTGATCCTGCGCAGTCGCACATTCCGGGTGCCCGGTGGCGGAGAGATGCAAATCATCGTGCAGAAGGACCTGAACGCCTACAGTCTCACCAAGTCGCCATTGAAACCGGACCTTTCGAGACGGACTAAACCCAGCGAGCCGGCGGAACGTTGAGCGCTCGGCGAATCGCCATTGGCGTGGTGATTGGGGCGACTGCCGTAGCGCTTGCGGTCGTCGCCCTCGCGCGTGCGAATCTAACCTACTCGATGGTAGCACCGGAAGTGCCGAACGAGGACTCGCCCGAGGCTACGGAGTTCCTGAACCTCGTTGCGCGACTCGCGAGCAAGAGAACAGATTTCGCAACCGAGATTGACGAAGAGTCATGGAATGCGCTTGAAGCGAACCTCCGTCCTGTGGTTGCGGCCCTCGATGCGCTCGCCTCCCTCCCCCCGGAACGGCTCGTGTTCGCTGGGAAACGGTTTCCGAACGAGCCGAGTCGCATGAAGGACGGAATGTCAACGCTGAGGAACTTCGTGATGGGCGGCGTGCGGCGCGCGCTGCGGGAAGGGGATTGCCTAAAAGCCGCGTACCTCATCGCTGAAGCGCTGCGCATCCCTGCGGCAGCCGGAGGCACAGGCAACCGTGGAGATGCGCTCGAGTTCACCGTGTTCAGCCAAGCGTTCTCCGGACCCCTTGCGTGGATGGTGGACAAGTGCGAGCATGATGCCACACGCCGCTTCCTCGCCGGGGCGCTGCCGGCAATAGTAAAAGCGCTCAGACCTCTTTCAGACGCCGTCAGGCGAGAGTGGGCTGCCGTCGCCCGCGCGCTCGACGATCCGCGTTGGGTCGACAAACTCCGCGACGATTACGACTTCTTCGGTATGCGACCTGGCCACGGCGAGCTGAAGCACTGGACGGTCTGGGCATTCGAGAGGCGGAAACAGGTGCGCGCACTCGAGCACCGCTACGCGGAGGTTGCCGATGGAGCGGACCGCCCGTACCTCGAAGTAGGCCCTGCGATTCACGACCACAGCGCGCTTGCGCTGGTCGCCCGACTGGACCCCGCTCCCGAGTGGCGGGAACACGTGGGCAGACGTGCACGTGCGGCAACCCGGCTGCTGCTCGTCGCCCTCGAAATGCAAGCCAGGGCGGGCGTTCCCGCTCGAGAGACACCACCACTCGACCCGCTGACGGGTAAGCCGTTCCTTCGCCGAAACGATGGTGTTTGGTACTCGGTGGGGCTGAACGGCGTGGACGATGGCGGCAAGACAACCGACTTATATGGTGAGGATGGAGACCTAATCTATCGAGACTACCGTAATGGCAAACCGGCGCCGTGGACGCCATAACCGGAGGCGCCAAGCGCTCAAAACGCCGAATGGGAAAGCAGGGTCGCCAACGGCACGAATAACTCGACCTCCTCCGTGGGCGATAGAGACACCTCACGCTCGACGTCGAGCAACCGGAGCGTGCCTCTTTGGTGAAACAGCGCGACGTAGCGAACGCGGACGCCATCTGCCTCGATGCGAATCGAAACAGCGGCGATTCCGCCGGGCCGGCCAAGCAACGTGATACCAGACCTCCCCGCAAACGTGTAGGCAGCAGCAAAGGTTCGCAGGCGACGTGGCGCGGTTCGGACAGCCACCTCCGCCTGAAAGATCGGCGCGAATCGCGCCTGGCGCCCCTCTTCCTCGATGAGCAGCGCCGAGCCGATCGTCGTGGGAACCACCGCGATGCGTCTAGCACCGAGCAGAGTCACTGCGAGCCCATCGTAGACACCCGGCGCGGGACGCATGAGCGTCCGAGCGGAGGCGAGCGCTACCGGAACCTCGATCACTGTGCCATCTTGAGGCACACCGTCTCCGTCGGAGTCGAACAGAAAGGTAGCTCGCGCGGGCGCGGGACCTCTCGGCGTTAGCAGCCAGCCCTCCCGCGTTTCGCGCACCGTTGCACCTTGCGTCGAATGAAGGCGAACGCCCGCGATTTGGGCTGCGCTTACGGCGTTGATCCGAAGCGTCTCGCCGGAGAACACAAAAGCAGGCGCATATGCCATGCCAGCGAACTGCGAAGCGACCACGAGGGCGATCATTCGAGAAGCGTCCCGTTGATCTCAAGCTTGAACCGATAGCCGAGCACGTTCGCGCTCTGGCGGCACATCATCATGCGGGAGAGGAAGATCTCGAAGTACTCCATCACCGTTGCGGCTGTCGAGTCGATCTGCAGGATGAGGGTGATGTCGTCGCTGTCCGGCGACATTTCGACTCTACTCTTCTGCACCGCGTAGTTCACTCGGTCGTGGATGTCGAACGACTCATAGACTGGGTTCTGCACCCGACTAAAGTGCACGTCGCTCTTGTCAGCAATGATGAGAGCGGCAGAGGCTCGGCTGACCGGCGTGCCTTGCAGCTCTTCATGGTTGCCGATCGCTGCAAGGATCACCGCGATCTCCTCGTAGGGCATCCCCATGTCCTTTAAAATCTCGAAAGCGAGTGCCGCTCCCACCATCGGGTGATTGATTCGATTGATCACGTTGCCAATATCGTGTAAGTATGCTGCAATGGTCGCGAGTTCCGTCTCCCGCTCAGGAGCGCCCACCTTCTCGAGGATGTATCGCGTGATGCTGCTGACGATTTGCGCGTGGCGGTGTCCGTGCTCGGTGTACCCCATGGCGTTCAGCACGTCGTTCGCGCCTGTGATTAGCGTCTGCACGGCGGGATTCGCCTTCACGCCCTTCAGTGTGACGAGCCGCTCGGGTTCTACCTGCGCCATCTCAGCGATTATGGCGCCTCCCGTCGCGAGTGCCCGACCTCTCCCTCTGCCTTTGGGAGAGAGCTGGGGTGAGGGGCGCGCTCGAAGTAGGTTTCACCTCTGATAATGCGCGGGACCCGCATGCGACTTTGGCGAGACTCGCCACACGTGAAGTTTGCGATCCAAACCTCCGGCGAAAATGCGCTGCCCCGAAGGGGAAAACGCCACCGATTTCACCGGCGCCTCTGCCTTGCCGAGCACGAGCGATGCCTTACCCGATGCAGCATCCCAAAGCCTGACTGTCCCGTCTCTTGATGCAGTGGCGAGAAGATTCCGCGTCGGATGGAACTCGATGCACTCGATGGGGCGTGTGTGCCCGCGAAGCGTTGCCGCGACAGTTCCGTCTCCAAGACGGATAACGCGGACACCGTGGTCAATCAGGCCAATGGCGAGCAGTGTGTTCTCAGCATTGAACGCAATCGAGCCGATCGCTGTTGGAAAGGGCCCGAAGTGAGCAATCTCGAGCCCATGCTTCGCCTCGTAAAGCACGACTCGGTGGTCGTTCGCGCCGCTCGCGAGCAGCGTTCCATCGGGAGAGTAGCGCACCGCGGAGATGGCGTCGCGATGCCGCCTTCGCATATAGAGTTGAGCCCCGGTCCTGGCGTCCACCACCATCAGAGTGCGATGAACGCTCCCGAGGGCAAGCCGCTTGCCGTCCGGCGAGATGTCCAGATGCGAAACCCACTCGGCGCGCTTGCCCTTCCATCGCGTCGCCACACCATCGCGGACAACCCACGTCGCGAAAGTCTTTTCGCTCGCTCCGGCAACAACGAACGCATCTTTACCGACCCACTGGATCGCTTCAATCGCGCCACCCGGAAGGAAAACCTCTCCAAGCGCCTCGCCGTCGCGCGCGCGAAGAATGCGCACACGGTTGTCAAAAGATCCCACGGCGACACTTCGACCGTTGCCTGACACGGCGACTGCGTAAAGCGGTGAACGGAAGTCAACCACTGTGTAAGCACGCTCGACGACCACGTTGAGCGTCGCGCGCTCGGGCATGGGTGCGCCCGTCCCTCGGCGGCACTTGGCGTCGTAGGCCGCGCGCCGCTCGGGATCGCCAAGAACCGCGTACGCCTCATTCACCTCCGACATGCGTTCACCCGCATCGGGGCTCTTGTTCACGTCCGGATGCAAGCTGCGCGCAAGCCGCCGATACGCTGCACGCACTTCGCTTACCTCTGCGTCCCTCTTAAGGCCAAGCGTCTTGTAATAGTCTTTGGTCAACGGCTACGGTGATACCCCGGCGAAGAAATCCTCGCGCGAGGCGCCTGCCCCTGGAGCGTGTTGTGGGCGGAGGCGTCGGCCCTCGCTCACGTCGGGCGGCTAATGAAGTAAATCGCCAAGGCGTGCGCAATCAGGCTGAGGCAGCCAAGCACGATGCCGGCGATTGCGTGGAACAGACCCCGCCTGGTCGCGTCCTGGTTGTGAGCGTGAATCCCTTTGAACCCCGCTATGATGGCAACGGGCGCGAGAATGATGCCGATGAAACAAACAAGCGAGAACACGCCGCAGTAGTACGCCACCAGAGCGGCGCCGTTGCGCGTAGGAACGACGCGATGAAGAACGTCGTCCTGCTGCGCTTGGGGTTGCTGCATCCAGGGCTGCTGAGCAGGCGCCCCGGCCGGCTGCACGGGCGGAGGGACCGGTTCGTGGTTCTGCCGCATGGCGTACTATTGTACTCATGACTGCGGCTTTTACTCATGACTGGCGCGCGCCTCCTCCCAGCTCGTGAGGAGGGCTGGCGTGGCCGACGTGCTCCCGATTCTCGCCTACCCCGGCGAAATCGGCCTCTAAGGCGCCCAGAACTCCCTGGTCGTTCTGTTTGTGTTCGCTCGAGAGCCGCACAAAGGAGGGCGAGCGTCCCGCGAGCCTTTTCACAAGCGAGATGGTGTTCGCGAGACGCTCACGCCCCCTGTGTTGCGGCGGGTCGCGGGGCGGTGGCAGCTTTACTCATGACTGCGGCGCGCCGCGCCTCTCGTACCTCGTTTCCGGGCGCCTTGCTCCTCGTGGCTTGCACGGAGCAGCAGCCGGATCGGCGTGCCCGTGAGCGGGAACGCATCCCTCAGCCGGTTTTCGAGGAACCGAAGGTAGCTGAAGTGAACTCGACCCGGGTCGTTCACAAACAAAGCCACGGTCGGCGGAGAAGTCGCCACCTGAGTCGCGTAGTACACCCGGACGGGCTTGCCCCGTGACGAGGGCGGCACCTCGGCGACCGCCTGGCGCACCACGCGATTCAGCGCCCCGGTAGTGACGCGCAGACTGTAATTGTCCAAGCACTCAAGGCAAGTGTCGAGCAGCGCGTCTATTCCCGTGTGCTTCAGGGCGCTCGTGAAGCAAAGCGGCGCCCAAGCGAACTCTGCGGCGTCTTCGCTAAAGCGCGCGGCGAAGAACTTCTTCGGCTTAGACCGAACTTTGGGCCGACCGTCGGGCGGCTCAACCCGATCCCACTTGTTCACTGCGAACACAAGCGCGCGGCCTGCTCGAACGACGAACTCCGCAGCGCGCTTGTCGCCAGACGTCAACCCCTCTTCACCGTCCGCGACGACGATGGCGAGTGAAGCTCGGCGGAGGCTCCGCTTCGCACGAAGGTCCATGTAGTATTCCACGGAGCCTTGGATCTTTCCGGGCCGACGGAGCCCGGCGGTATCTACAACCGTAATCACCTCGTCGTTGTGACGGATGACGGTGTCAATCGGGTCGCGAGTCGTGCCAGGAATGTTGCTGACGATCACGCGATCCTCGCCGCACAGGGCGTTCAGGAGTGAGGACTTGCCCACGTTCGGCCGTCCAAGGATGGTGAGTGTCACGCCGCTTTCCTCACTCTCGATCTGCGTGGCGTCCGGAAGCAGTTCTACGATGCGGTCGAGGAGCTCGGCAATGCCGCGGCCGTGAATCGCCGAAATCGGCAGCACCTCCGCGAAGCCGAGCGCGAAGAACTCGGCTGCCCACGACTCCCGCTTCTCGTGATCGGCCTTGTTGACACAAACGATGAGCGGCTTCTTCAGCGAGCGCAGACGGTTCGCCAGTTCGGAGTCGCTCGGCATCAGCCCCGCCTCCGCGTCAACCACGAAAAGCACGACATCCGCCTGGGCGAGAGCTATTTCTGCCTGCACGCGAATCTGCTCGACAAGGGGGTCGTCGTCCCCGAACACAATGCCACCCGTGTCGATCAGGTCGAAACGCTTGCCCCCCCAGTGCACAGGGTGATAGAGACGATCTCGTGTTACGCCAGGAATCGACTCAACGACCGCGTGGCGCTTTCCGATGATGCGGTTGAACAGAGCAGACTTGCCGACGTTCGGCCTTCCGACGATGACGACCCTCTGCAACGAGGCGCCACTGTGAGGCGAGGCTAATAAGTCCGCGGCGTGCATCGTACTAACATCCTGAGCGCGTTTGGGAGAGATTGCGCTCAATTATGGCACACAGCGAAGCCCGCGCTTCAGATACGAGCGGCGCGTTTAGGTTAGACTATGCGGCGGCGCCTTTGATCGAATTTTTAGACCAGCTACGAGACTACGTCCCGACGACGCTGTTGCATGTCGCGGACCTCGCGCTGGTTGCGTACGTTGTTTACCGCCTCCTTCTCCTGGTCCGCGGGTCGAGAGCATGGAGAATCATTGGTGGGGTTGTAACTTATCTCGCTGTGTGGCTCGTAAGCGACTTAATTGGCCTGCGAACCCTCCACTTTCTCTTGGACAAAGGGCTGTTGCTTGGCCCTGTTGCGGTTGTCATTCTGTTCCTGCCAGAGTTGAGGGCAGCTCTCGAAGGATTCGGCGGCTTCGGCTTGTGGCCCGAACACCTTGGCGGCCGAGGACGCGACACGGCAAGAGACACTCTTGACGCCATCATCTCGGCCGTGAAACGGCTGTCGAAAGACAGCGTCGGCGCGCTCATCGTAGTGGAACGAGACCGACGCCTGGACGAAGTAACGCGCACGGGTGTTGCGATTGATGCTCGCGTCACCGCGCCCCTAATCTGCTCTTTGTTCTATGGGCAGAACCCACTTCACGACGGCGCCCTAGTGATTCGCGGCAACCGCATTCTTGCCGCATCCTGTCGTCTTCCAAGCACCGAGCGAGCGGTTAAAAGCCACCTTCACATGCGCCACCGGGCAGGCATCGGCGTTACGGAAGAGACCGACGCCATCGCGATTATTGTTTCGGAGGAACGCGGAAGCATCTCCCTCGCGTGGGGAGGCCGCCTTCGCGAGAACATAAGCGCTGACAGGCTCGAGGCACTGCTCACACAGATGCTGCTCCCCCAAGAGGGCGGCGATGGAAAGAAGAGGAGGTTACTCCGCAAATGACGCGCATGCTTTTCGAGAACTGGCCACAAAAACTGCTGGCAATCCTCATCGCGTTTCTTCTCTGGGTGTTCGTTATTCGAACCGGACCAAAGCAACCACGAGCGAGGTTCGCAAACGTGCCGTATCAGGAGTTGAACCTTCCAGAGGGATTGCGCGTAACAGAAGGCCCGACCACCATCGAGATCGAGGCACGAGCTCTGATCGACCCTACGGTCCTGGACAAGATCACCGTCGAGGACATAAAGCCGGTGGTTGACCTTTCTTCGGCGCGGCCTGGAGTTGGCGAATACCCTGTGCAGATCCCGAAAACCCGCTTCGCTACCGAGGTACAGCTCACACCTCGGCCCGGCAAGGTGACCCTCCGAATCGAGCGATACATAGAGTCTAAGCTACCCGTCGACGTAGAGCAAATAGGAGATGGGCCCTTGCTCGCCGGCTCTGACTGGACTCTATCCAACGCGATGGTGACAATAAAAGGTGTGGAAAGTATCGTGCAAAAGGCGAAGCGCGCCATAGTTCGCATTGACCAGGGAGCCATCCGCCCGGGACAGAGCTATCAACTGCCGGTACTGATCTTAGATGCCGCAGGCTCGCCGCTGAACGCTGCCACTTTATCGTGCCACTTGTAGACGATGC
>PSLA01000014.1:10933-26740 GCA_040289295.1 Armatimonadota bacterium | reverse complement strand
GAGCCGCCACGAGTACAGTTTTCCGTGATACCGAGAGGCATTCTGACGTCCGTACTGCTCCCCGTTCAGGTGGACTGGCGTGGTTCTGTGCCGGCAGGGAACAGGCTTTCCAACTACTCACTTGCCCCAGAGGTGGTAACCGTTTCTGGGGACCCAAACGTGCTTCGCAACATCAAGGTTGTCCACACCGAGCCGCTTCGACTCAATCAGTACAGTCGTAACGCGACGGTCAAGGTCAAGGTCGTACCCATCCAAGGCGCGACCGTCGAGCCGGCGGTCATCCGCGTGTCGCTACAAATCGTGGCGGTTCGCTGACGGATGGGGATTACCGCTGTCGTTCGCACGATCCGCGAGCACGAGACGCCCGCTTTCCTCGCACTGCTGTGCGACGTGTTCGACCTCAACCCGGCACGCGCCGAGAACGTCTTTCGAAGCGAGCCGTTCTTTGACCTCGACCGCAAGTGGGCGCTCTTCGAAGGCGAGCGGATGGTGTCCTGCCTCACCACAGTGCCGCTGCTTTTCGCAAACTTTCGCGGAATCGGCATCGCAGGTGTCGCAACACGAAAGCGCGACCGCTGCAAGGGGTTCGCTACGATGCTGCTACGGCACGTGTTAAAGGAATCGGACACACGAGGAGAGGGCGCCGCACTACTTTTCGCCAGAAACGAGGCGCTCTATCGCCGCGCTGGATTCGAAACGCTCGACACCGTAGTCAGTGTTGCCCTTGACCCTATGGAAGAGCGCCACGACTGGACAACCCTGACGATCGAAGAGACCCAAACGCGCTACGCAGCGTGGGCACGTCAAGACCACACTCGCCTGCTGCGGGACGAGCAGCGCTGGAGGTTCTGGTCATGGTCGATGAAGATTGTGATGGCGACGCGAGACAGCTACGTTGTCTGCGAGCCGTTCAAAGTTCGAGAAATGCTGCCCGCTTACGAAGGCTTGCCGCTTTCGCAGGAACAAGAATTCCTTGGACTCAAGAGCATGGCGGAAATGCTTGGCATCCCAACCACTGGCGCGAAGCAGGAGATGCTGTTGATGGGACGGGCGTTCCCTTTTGTTCCTCAGATGTTTATGACAGATCAATTCTGACAAGGACCGCCAGCAGGCTCGCGGGACGTTGGCCCTCCCTGGGGAAACGAACCTACAGATGTACATCTTAGGGAGCGTGAGCGTCCTCGCGAACACGATCTCGCTTGTGAAAAGGGTCGCGAGACGCTCGCCCTCCCTTTCCGTGGGCGGATGTTGCGCGCAGACGCACTCTCCGGTGATGCGGTGTAATATGCGCGGCGCATGCGCGCCGAAGACCGCCTCACCAACCTCCGCGCTTTGACGACGGCGAATTGGGACCTCGCTTTCGCCACGGCTTTTGCGGCGTTGGTAGGCGGGAACTTCCAGGCGGCGTTCGCCCTTGCCCTCGGTGCCGGTCCTTTTTTGTATTCACTTATTCTCGCTTTGCCTGCGCTCATCGGAATCCTGCAGATTCCAGGGAGCCAACTCGGCGAACGCTCGCGCAGTTATAAACGCTTCATTGCCCCTGGATGGCTGACCTGGAAGATCGCATGGTTGCCTGCGATCGCGCTGCCGCTGCTACCGGAGTCGTTTCCTCGGCTGGAGGTGTTCATTCTTTGCGTGGTGATCTCCTCGGCAGCGGTGTTTCTCGTCAACGCAACATACAACGCCTGGCTGAGTTGGTTGGTCCCCGAATCCCACCGAGGCTGGTACTTTGCTCGTAGACATGCCATCGCAACCGTGGTCAGCGTTCTCATCGGTTTTCCGGCGAGCCTGGGTCTCGACGCAATGCAGAGGGCGAACCGGTACGACCTCGGGCTGAGCATCATCTTCGCCACAGGCGTTCTGTTCGGGCTAATAAGCTTTCTCTTCTTCATTCGCATGCCGGACGCCTATCGAGAGCGCGTCGCGTCGGGAAGCCTGAGGGAAAGCTGGAAGGACCTCACCTCGCCGCTGAGCCACCGACCGTTCCGACGCTTGCTTCTGTTCCTCATCGTGTTCCTCATTGGCCAAGCGATCGCCGCACCGTTCTTCTTCAAGTATGGACGCGAGGTGCTTAGCCTCTCATTCTTTGACTTCCAGATCTTCGCGGCCGCACACGCAGTCGCGACGCTCCTCTCGGCGCCGCTGTGGGGCTACTTAAGCGACAAGTACGGCAACAAACCAGTTCTCTTCATCAGCGGAATTCTTCTCGCGCTCGGGCCGTTATCGTGGGTAATCGCCCAGCCTGGAGCCATTACGTGGAACTACACCGTGCTCATCATTGGGCACATAGCGGCCGGTTTCTCCTGGACCGGCGTCATCGTGGGCCAGGGCAACATCGTGCTCGCAGTAACTCCTCCCTCCATGCGAGCACAGGGAATCGGCTTGGCGCAAGCAGTCATGACGCTTGTCGGCGGCCTCGCCCCTCTTATAGGCGGAATGTTCATGCAGCTCTCGCAAGGCTTGCCACAGAAACTACAGTACGACATCCTCTTCAGCGCCAACTCTGCGTTGCGCATCGTCGCCATCCTCTTCCTGTTCGGTGTTCACGACCCGACCTCGATGCGAATTCGCGAGTTCCTGCTCCAGGTGTGGGGTGTGAGGCCCCGCGGCGTTCTGGCGCTGCGACGCCTGGCTCAAACACCCGAACCCCGAAAGCGTGAGGAGGCGCTGCGCAAGCTGGTGCACGCGCGGATGCGCTTTGCCGAACGCGAATTGATCAGCCTGCTGAACGACCCCTCTCCGAGCGTTCGACGACTCGCGACACAGGGCTTGCGCGAGGTCGGAGGCACCTCGGCCCTCGGCGCCCTGCTTCACTTCGCTCGGTCACACCCATACCTCGTGGATGAGAACGCGCTGGAGGCGATCGCCGCAATTGGCGACGAAACAGCCGTCCCAACCCTTTGCGAACTTCTCTCGGACACGAAGTTCCCTCTTCGGAGCGCATGCGCACGGGCGCTGGGCGACCTGCGCAGCTCCAAAGCAGTGTCGGCCCTTTTGCTCGCCGCGAAGGACGAGGACGACGAGTTGCGCTACTCAGCCTTGCACGCGCTGGGAGACATCGGCGACAGGGAGTGCGCGCCCACCGTGCTGGGCGCGCTGGACGACCGCTCCCCGTCGGTGAGGCTTGCGGCGGCGCAAGCGTGCGCAAATCTCGCTCTCGCTGAGGCCGCCCCTCGTCTTCGCGTCGCGTTGAGCGAGGCGACGGACGAGACGCTCCCGGAAATCGCATACGCCCTTGCCGTGTGCGGCGACAGAAGCGACCTCGAAGCCATCCTCTGGGCAGCGTTGCGGGCGAAGAGCCAGTTGGGTCGTCGCCGCTGCCTTTTGGGCGCTGCGAGGCTCCTGCAAGTAGAGGACGATCTGTATCGCTATCTTCTCCTTGATCCGGTGGCGCTGGACCGCGAGTTGATGAGGCGGGCAAATGCGGGAATCCATACGCGAGATGGTAACTCGAAACGCTCCTTTCAGGCTGCGGAAGGCGCCCTTCGCGCCTACCACGCCGGCGACGAGCAAGGCGCGATTCGCATGCTCGCGGATGCAACCGGTGACGACGACCTGCTGCTGCTCGCAGGCATCCCGATACCGGAAGCGTACCTGCTCGCGGTGTGCCTCGTTGCGAAGCGCAGGTAGGTCCTTAGCTCGCGTACCGCTTTACGATAGCGAGCGCTTGCTTGAACGTGTCAGTCCCAGCTGAGTCAAGCCACTCGTAGGCAACCGACTCGCTGTGCACGACGGTGACGCCGGCGTGGCAAAGGCGCCTCATCGCGATGCCGTGAGCATCGGGCGGCCGGGCCGCGGTTGCATCCTCACAGACGTATACGCGATAGCCGGCAGCCTGTAGGTCGAGTGCCGTCTGCGTTACGCAGATGTGCGACTCGATTCCCACGATGACGACGTCCCGTCGAGCAAGCGCAGCGAGCTCGTCCTCGAAGCCTCCCGCGCGAAACGAGGAGAAGCACAGCTTGTCCCTTCGGACGACGCCGGGAGGAAGCAACCGACGGATTGCCTCCGTTGTCTCGCCCATACGTTCTCGGTACTGCTCGGTCACCACGATGGGCACGTCGAGCAAACCCGCGACCTCGACCAGGAACGCGCAGCGCGCTACCACCTTCTCTCTCTGCAGGATTGGCGCGAGGAACGGGTCCTGAACGTCGATCACGGCGAGCACGGAATCTTGCCTGGCGACCCGGCCGCGGACGCGGGAAGACGCAGGAGCGGCACCTGGCTCCAATCGGGAGAGCACCGCACGCAATCCGTCTGCCGACACGCCAAGCTTCTGTATCGCGCGCGAGGCCAGGCTGTCACCTTCCCGCAGGATTGCGATAAGCAAATGCTCAGTGCCGATCGCGTTCTCGCCGACGCGCCTGCTCTCCTTCGCCGCAAGGTCTACCACGGACTGGAGACGCTCCGAGAGGGGCAGCGGCTCTGGCTCTGAACTCTGAATCAGCCGTCCAACCTCTCGCTCAAGCCGCGATATGTCCAAGCCTAACGCCCTAACGGCGGCGACCGCTACGCTGTCGCGCTGCTCCAACAAACCGGCGAGCAGGTGTTCGACTGCAACAGATCTTGCCCCCGACTCACGAGCCTTTCGCTGCGCAGCGTTGAGTGCGTTGCCGGCGCGTTCTGTAAGTTCCGCCATGTGCGCTGAGAGTATATACGCCTCGCTCGCGGTGGGTATCCTCTGCGCCCCGCATGGTACGCGTTCGCTACGCCCCGTCCCCAACCGGAAGCCCGCACGTCGGCAACATTCGGACGGCCTTATTCAACTACCTGATGGCACGGCGGCACGGCGGTGCGTTCCTCGTTCGAATCGAAGACACCGACAAAGCGCGCGAGGTTCCAGGTGCCGTCGAGGAGATCCTCGAAAGTCTTCGATGGCTTGGACTGCAGTGGAACGAAGGTCCCGACGTTGGCGGCGATTTCGGCCCGTACTTCCAAAGCGAGCGACTCACACTGTATCACTCTATAGCAGAGAAACTGCTCGACTCTGGCGCTGCATACCGATGCTACTGCACGCCACAGGAGCTCCGGGAGATGCGCGAGTTCCAGCGCATCAACAACATGCCCACCGGCTACGATCGCCGCTGTAGGTTCCGGAAAGCCGAAGAGCTTGAAGCATTGGCTGCGGAGGGGCGGCCGTTCGTCGTGCGCCTGGCGATGCCCCTCGAAGGCGAGATCAGGTTTGAAGACGCCGTGCGCGGAGTTGTAAGCGTGGAAGCCAAACTCGTAGACGATCAGGTGCTTCTTAAAACGGACGGCTTCCCCACATATCATCTCGCCAACGTCGTGGACGATCACGAGCAGGGCATAACGCACGTGATACGCGGCGACGAATGGATCTCATCGACGCCGAAGCATGTGGTTCTGTATCGCTCGCTCGGCTGGGAGATGCCCGTATTCGCGCACGCCCCGATCATCAAAGGACCCGACGGCGCGAAGTTGAGCAAGCGCCACGGGGACACGCGTTGCCTCGACTATCGAGACAAGGGATATCTCGCGGCGGCTGTTGCAAACTTCATTGCACTCATCGGGTGGTCGCCCGGTGATGAACGGGAGAAGATGTCACTCAACGAGATGGCGGAGGCGTTCTCGATTGACCGCATCCAGCCCAACCCGGGCGTGTTCGACATCGCGAAGCTACAGTGGATGAACGGCCTGTACATCCGCGACCTCTCGCCTGACGCTTTGTACGAGACCGTGAAACAATTTCACTTCACGACGCAGGATGAGGAGTATCGAACGTCCCCTTCCGCAAGAACGCTCGGCGGGGCGTTCGAGAACGAGTCGCGCGAGTACGTAACCGCCGCGCTCGCGCTGGAACAGGAGCGAGTGCGGCTACTCTCCGAGTTCGCCTCCGCTACAGAGTTTCTCTTCCTAACAGAGCCGCCGATGGACGATGACGGCTTCAACAAGTGGCTCACAAGAGATTACGTCCCAGCACTTCTCGACGCCGTGCTCGCCCGAGTCGAGGACAAGCGCACCATTGACCAAATGGAGCAGGTTGTCAACGAGAGCACCGAATCCGTTGGCCTGCAGAAGCGCGCGGACGCGATTCACCCGCTTAGAGTCGCCTTGACGGGACGCACGAAAGGGCCGGGGCTCTTCGAGTTGATGGCGGTGCTCGGACCCAGCCGCATCGTGGCTCGCCTCAAAAGCGTCAAGGAGCAGCTCGCATCAAGAACGAAATGAGACTTCGAACCGTGTACCTCGGCGCCGATACGCCAAGCGCAGTCGAAAGCGTCATTAACCGGCAGAACACGCTGCTAAACGAAGAGGCAGAACGGGCAGCAAGAAAGATTGTAGAACAGGTGCGCTTCCTCGGCGAGAGCGCGCTGCTCGACTATACGCGCAAGTTCGACGCCCCAGACATCCAAAGCATCAAAGTGTCCGAACAAGAGCTTTCCGACGCCCAAACCACGGTCGCTGAGGAGATCCTATTTGCGATCGCCCGCGTCAGGCGCTTCCACAAGGAGCAGATGCGCGTTCTCTCGCAAGGATGGGATGCAAGCGGCGCCTGGGCGTTCGAAGATGAACATGGCAACAGGATGGGACAGAAGCTGGTGCCAATCCGGCGCGTCGGGGTTTACGTTCCCGGCGGCAAGGCGGACTATCCCAGCTCCGTAGTCATGAACTGCGTCCCGGCGCTTATTGCAGGCGTTGAGCAGATAGTGGTCTGTTGCCCACCAAATAGAGACAGCAGCCTCCCCTCATCGGTGCTCTTCGCGTGCGCGGAACTTGGCATCCACGAGGTTTACAAACTCGGCGGAGCGCAAGCGATTGCCGCCATGGCGTTCGGCGTCGGCATGGAGCGAGTCGACAAGATCGTCGGGCCAGGGAACGCCTACGTCAACGCAGCAAAGAGGATGGTATGGGGCCTCGTTGGGCTTGACTGCTATGCCGGCCCAAGCGAAGTGTGTATCCTCGCTGATGACGGCGCGAGCCCTGACTGGGTCGCCGCCGATCTCTTGACACAGCTCGAACATGGCGAGGACTGCGCCGGGTTCGTCATCGCTCTCTCAGAAGAGCTCTTGGAGAGTGTGAAGGCAGAAACCCTCAAGCAGGCTAAGACCGCTCAGCGCCGGGACATCATCCTCGCCGCTCTTAGGGACCACTCCGCATTCTTCCTTGCCAACAATCGAGAGGACGCTTGCGACCTTGCCAACCGCATCGCCCCCGAGCACCTCACATTGATGGTTCGAGAACCTGAGGATTGGCTACCGCTGGTTCGATGCGCTGGATGCGTGTATCTGGGCGACCGAACGCCGCAGGCTGCGGGGGATTACCTGCTCGGCGCGTCCCACACGCTCCCGACGGCTCGCGCCGCCCGCTTCGCGTCGCCACTGAGCGTTCTCGAGTTCTTGAAGGTGATGAGTGTATCGCGCATGTGCAACGCAGGACTGTCGGCGCTTGCCGCACCAACGATAGCGCTCGCCGAGTCAGAGCGCCTTCCCTCCCATGCCGATGGAGTGCGCAAACGGTTAGCGAATCAAGAGTAGCGGAACCAGGAATAGCGGCGCGGAGAGCAACATTACCGCCGCTGTGTATCCAGTGATGTCTCGCGCGCGCAAACCCGTTAGCGATAGAAAGGGCAACGTCCAGAAAGGCTGCAGCATGTTCGTCCATTGGTCACCGTAGGCGAGCGCCATGATGTTCGCACCGAGCGGCGAGCCTAACTGGAGGGCAGTCTCGACGACCACCGGGCCTTGCACCCCCCATTGGCCTCCGCCGGAGGGGACGAACAGATTGACGAGCGCCGCAGACAAAAACGTGAACATCGGCAGCGTCTGCGCTGTGGCGTGCTCGGCAACCCAGTTGCTCACCATCGCAATGATGCCGCTCGCTGCCAGCACGGCTTGTATTCCGGCATAGAAGGGAAACTGCAGTATAATTCCACCACATCCGCCAGCCGCCTCACCTATGGCATTCACATACCGCACGGGCGACCCGTGAAGCGCCAATCCGAGCAACAAAAAGAACAAGATTATGATGTTGATGTCTATGCTAAAAACACCAACCTTTGGAACAAGAAGGAAAAGATACGCAGCCCCAATCGCCACAACGAAGAACGCGATCAAAGGAGAGTGGTTCATCCTATCGGCGGGCGTGTCACGGCTCTCCGCCTCAGACTCGTATGCAGAAAGCAGAGGCGCTGCTTCGTGAGGGTCCTCGTGGCGAGGAGCCAACATGACAAACAGTAGAGGAACGACAAGCAGAACAAGCGCCGTAACAACAAAGTTCAACGGCAAGAAAATCGTCTGGTTCAGGGGCACCTCGCCAACCTGCTGCGCCCTGTCGCCCAGCACCTCGACGACGTCCTTCATCTGGGTCATCTTGAACGGCGCGGTGCCCGAAAGGCCCCCGTGCCAAACCATCAACCCAACATATCCCGCCGCGACGACGAGCGGATAGTGTAATGCTCATCCTTCGGCTCGCGCAGCGCGACCTATCTCGCGGGCGAGCAGCGCGCCACCTATGAGGCCAAGGCCCCAGTTGATCCAAGCGCCGCACACGGCAACAAGGGCAGTAAGGCCTGCCGCGCCCGCCGTGGACTTCGGCTTAGAAGCGATCCGACGAATCAGCCCGCCGACCAACTTGGTCGCTGCCAGAGCATGGCCAGTAACCAGGATCAGGCACATCTGCATGGAGAAAGCCAAAAACTTCCAGACTCCTTGCTCGTCGGCCGTGACCGCACCGTCCCGTAATCGCCCGCCCCACGCTCCAATTGCGTCAACAACAGAAAAACCCGCCTTGCCGAAAAGCGGTGCCATTCCGCACGCAACAACGGTTAGTAGGATGACGAAGATAAACGGGTCGGGCACCCAGCGGCGGGTCCAGGCCGCGAGAACGTCTCCAAGTCTCCGTACCATCTGGTAAAGGGACGGTTCTGAACCCAAAACTGCGCCCGGAACCACGCACTTTTACCAGTTTTTTCCGCCACAACGGGAAAAACTTGCCGGAACGGGCACATGCGCTCGCCAGACTGCGGTATACTTGGATTGCTCGGACTCGCCAGGACCGAGCGCAAGAAGGAGAAACTCCAATGAAGAGACTGTTAGCACTAATGGGGCTCGCAACTCTGGCCTCCGTAGCAGGAGCCGTAATTATCGAGACGGAGCCCAACAACACGTTCGAGCAAGCGAACGCGATTACGCGTGGCTCCGCGCCTTGGGCAGACGTGGGCGTAATGTCGCTCACTGCTGGTGGCGGGGATGTGGACTTCTTCTCGATTCAGTTGTTCCAAGGTGAGTTCATCACCATCATCACAACACCAATCGAGACTCCATACACAGACCCCGACACTATCCTCGGGCTATTCGACGACACTCACCAAGAGCTTGCTTTCAACGATGACGCCGGTTCCGGCTTCGGGTCAGCGATTCGTTGGCAAGCGACCTATACGGGCACTCACTACATAGCGGTGTCCGGCTATGGTGATCGCCAATTTCGCGGGGAGCACAGGCAAGATGGCCCGTACATTCTTACCGTTAGTGTCGTCCCGGAGCCAGCAACGCTGCTTGCAGTAGGCGCGGGACTTGCGGCTTTGGTCGTCCGACGCCGCACGAGGTGATGTTGCATTCCTGATACGGAAGCAGAGTGACGCGAACTGGTTTCGGCCAGTTCGCTCTTTTTTGTTTGAAGGGATTTGTCGTTGCGCGGCAAAATGGTGGACGTGATCAGCCGCCGCCAACCGTTGCTCTCCGGGCTGGGATTCGCCGCATTCAGGGACTCCGCCCTTGACCTGTGCGCCGCCGCCTCGCAAGGCACTTTGGCTGTGACGCTGAAGAGATTGCTGTTACACGCAACGCAAGCGAGGCACTCGAAATCTGTCTGTTCGGCTTCGAACTCGAACCTGGAGACGAGGTGTTGACGACCACCCAAGACTATCCACGAATGATCAACACAATCATGCAGCGCGTGCGAAGAGACGGCGTCGTGATGAAACAGGTTCAGATACCGGTCGTGCCGCATAGCGGCCAAGAGATCGTGTCGGCTATCGCAGCGGCCATCACGTCTCGCACCCGCCTCATTCTCATCTGCCACGTCATCTTCTTGGACGGACAGATTCTGCCTGTCCGGGAGATCTGCGAACTCGGCAGGCAACGCGGTATCCTCGTCGTCGTTGACGGAGCGCACGGATTCGGTCACCTGCCGTTCACCCAACGCGATCTTAAATGCGATTACTACGGCACGTCCCTCCACAAGTGGCTAATGGCTCCAATCAGGACAGGATTCCTCTACGTCGGTCGCGACCACATCCCTGCACCTTTGGCCCCTGATGGCTGCCACAGCCGAGCAAGACGGGGACATCCGCAAGTTCGAAGAGATCGGAACACACCCCGCAGCGAATCACAACGCGATCGCTGAGGCTCTTACCTTCCACGAGCTCATCGGCGCCGAGCGCAAGGCGGCGCGCCTGCGGTACCTTCGGTCGCGCTGGACCGAGCGACTATTGGGCGAGCCGAACGTGCGATTTCACACGAACGTTGACCCAGAGTACTCGTGCGGCCTAACGACCGTCGAGATCCGAGGCGTTGCGCCTGCCGAGCTTGCTGCATGGCTTTGGGACAAGCACCGCATCTTCGTCACTTCGATTGAGCACGAGCAGTTCAAGGGCATCCGCGTAACGCCGAACGTGTACACCACGCACGGCGAGGTTGACCTGTTCGCCGATGCGATGCTCTCAGCGGCAAGGCACGGAATCGGCTAAGGCACAATGCCCCAAAGCAGTCGGTCGTACTGGCCAGTCCATGAAATGAACGTCACCCCTCGGTCGTGATAGCCGACACGGACGCGTAGCCGACGGGTTCCGTCCTCGACATATTCCTCGGGCGGAGCGTTTCCACGCGTAGAGATGACCTTATCGAAGCTAGGCGCGGGCCGCTCGTCAACGATTTCCCACCTGCCCTTCGTAAAATTGAAGAACTCGACCCGCTGTAACACGGGCTCTCCGGTGCAAAGCGCTTCAACTTCCAAGCCAAGCTCCTTAGGCGCTTCGCTCGGGCTCGTAGCCTCAAAAACTACCTGCACCGACGGCTCCGCAACCGTGAGGGGGCGTCGAGCCTCCACGATGAGCCTGTCGTCGTCGCTGAACTGTACTCGCCGAATTCCGCCCTGCAGTTCGACCCCGTGCGTTACCTCATAGCGCTCGGGCACGACGAACTGTATCTGGAGGGCGAGCAGCGATGCCAAGATGTGAGTCATGATGCCATACCTCCTGTTGTCGTCTAACACGGTTCGATAGATCCATCATATACTCGAATTGGCGACCGATACAGGCTGCGGCGTGATAGGCTCACAAATAAACCAGCAATGTTTATAGGATCGCCAGCGAGGCTGCCGTGGGTTCACTAAGAACGGCCCAGGTGGCCAACAAAGGAGGAACACATGAAGAAGAATTCCTTAACCATTGCGCTTGCCACTTTGTGCATCAGCGCGTCGGGGCAGCTAAACACCGCCCAAGGCGTTGGCGCTATCGACAACGACGGCGCCGAGAACTACTTCGCGCTGCACGTTGTCGGCGTCCGCCGAATGGCGTTTGGCCTCGTCGCCTTCTCCACAGGCACCGACATGGACTCGACCGCCATCTTTGCCTTCGCCGCAGGCGCGGCCTGGGAGGACGACCGCGTGGCATTCGCGGGCATGGGCATCCTCGTCCACGAGGGGCAACACGTGCAAGCCAAAATCCGGGCAGTCGCGATAGACAGTGGGAACGGCGAGAACCAGTTCGCGATCGCCGCCTTCGACGAGGACGAGAATGAGCTGTTCTCCGCAGGCGGGGTCGTAGTTCGGGGCGATATCGTCATCCGTAACCGATAGGTGCCGCCCTGCGTTTGGCACGTTTGAGCCGGGCGCAGGGTGAATCGCCGCATCACATCACAGCGCCCAGCATCTCACTGAGATTACTGAGGCATACCCTCGCGCTCTCGAGGGGCTCCATCTTGGGGTTGTCGAGTTCTAAAACCATCGTTTGGGCGCCCGCCTCTTGGCACGCGCGAATAACGGCCGCGTGGTCAAGCGTTCCGAGCCCCCATTCCACGTCCTCGCCGTCTTCTCGAAGGTCCTTCAAGTGAACCGAGCGCACCCGTCCTCGCAGTGACTGCAGGCACTGGGCAGGATCGCGACCGCCCTTCGCAACCCAAAACACATCCACCTGGAACTGCAGGGCGCTCGTGTTTGCAACGAGGGCGTCGAAGCCGCAGGTGTCTTCCACCGGTTCAAACTCAAAAGCGTGGTTATGATAGGAGAACTCGAAACCGCGCTCGGCCGCTTCTGCAGCGCATCTATCCAGCACTTCCGCCACTCGAAGCCAGCCGCCGAGGTTACGTCTTACGTGCCCCGGCAGATACGGCACCGTCAGTTCCGGAGCATCGAGTGCCCCATACTGCACACATAGCGTTTGCAGATCTGCTGCCGCCTCCTCATAGGGAACGTGGGCGCCGCTGGCTCGAATCCCGGTGCGACGAAGCATCGCGGCAACAGCCTCCGGTGTGTGCCCGCAAAGACCCGCGAACTCGACGGATTCGTACCCGAAGGCGGAAAGAGTCTTTAGCGTCCCTTCAAGGTCTCGCTGCGTGTGCGAGCGAAGGGTGTACAGCTGAATGGACAGGTCGAACGCCATCAACGCGGCAGACTCGGGAAGAAGTCGCGGGGAACGCCGGTTAGATCCACCTTCCATTTGCCATGATGGCGGACAAGCGGAATCCGGTAGGGCTCGTCGCTCTCCTTGGCACCACCAACCGCGAATTCAACGGTGAACACCTCAACGTAGGCGCGGTCGTCGCTCAGCTGCCGAGACTCCCCGATATGCCAGGCAAACGGTAGTCCCTTCGCAGCGACGTTCAGACAGAAGTCCCACTGCTCCCGAAGGGGCTTCGACGGTTGATCAAGAACGCTCGTCTCCATGAGCCGGTCAATGTCTCGCTCCGCCAGGGCAGTCATAAACTGCTGCATCGCCTGCTCAGGAGTTTGAACCCCGAAAACGAAGAACCCGCCCAGTCCTAACACGATGAGCAAGCCCACCAAACCCACCAACCCGACGAACGAGAGGCGGCCGCCTGATCGCACCCTCATTGAAGTCCCCACGTCTGTGGTCTTGCGTCTATCTTCCATCCCCGTTCGGTCCTAACCAGGGGCAGCAACATTGTGCGCCGCGCGGAGCTCCACCGCCAGAGAATCGAGACTAGCGCGGTGTCGCCTCGGCGAACAACTTCAGTGATGACGAAGTCAGCTCCCGACCGGATTGCGCCGGCCACCTGGTCGGCCATCCCGGCAGCAATCCGTCCGTCCCCCACGAAGAGTTCCGCAACGCGTTGTTGATCGCCCTCCGCCACCGAGCGGATCAACAACACGGTCACGGACTCGGGACCAGCGTACTGGTTCAACGCGAACACCCCCAACGTAAGGGAAGCGAGTAGGACTGAAGTCCCTACGCTGACTACGGGGGAAGTTCGCCTTCGCACGTAGCGGAATATACCGCACTCTGGCGTGAGAGAGCCACCGACCCCTTGACATGCCGCCCCGGTCGGGTATAACCCGAATCAGCGTGGAGGGGCAAACCCAACTGCCCGTCCCGCGATGGGTCCGAGGGGGCCCAACAAACACTCTAAACACTTAGGAGGTGTGCACACATGAAAAAGATCATTTCGTTGCTTTTGATGATCGCCATCGCGGGCGTCTTCGCAGTTGGTTGCGGCGGCTCGAAAGATGCTGGTGGTGGGGACACGGGGACCAAAACCACGACTGATGGTGGTGGCGGAGGCTAACCCTCCCGTAAGCGAATCATCGTTGGGCGCCCGCGGCTATTCGCCGGGGGCGCCTGAGTTTTGGCTGCCCACTTTGCGCAGCATCTCCCGCTGAAGCGCGCGCGCTGGCTCCAATTCAGGATGCGCCGCAATACACGCCTTTACCATCTCCCAGACCGCAATGCCGGTCGCCACTGCCACGTTAAGCGACTCCACTACGCCGAACAGCGGCACCCCTACGAACTCGTCGCAAGCCGCCGAAACCTTTGGGTCAATGCCCTCCAACTCCCGACCCACCACCAGAGCCGCCGGGAACCGCCAATCCACACCATGCACCGGTCGGGTCGCCACCCCCAAAGTTAGGCCGTAGACTCGGCAGCCCACCAACTTCGCCCCCCTTAGCGCCTCCGTGGGTTCTTTCCATTCGTATGGCTGCCACTTAAGGGCGGCAAAGCAGCCCGACATGTCCTTCTCCTTCTCCGATGAAACCGGGGCGAACGAAACTCTCTCCACACGGAAGCATTCAGCGACCCGCAGGATGTTCCCGTGGTTGATCCCCTTGTCCAACGGACAGCAGACAATTCGAATCGGCAGGCGCGGTAGCGCGCCGAACCGCTCGCGAAGGCCAGGGTCAGCCGGCGACCGAGACGCCTGGCGCACAACCTCCACCAGCCGCTCCACAGCTTTCCTTTCCTTGCTTGTATCCTTACCCATGCGAATCTACTCTACGGGACGCAACCGAAACTTGCATCTGCGGGTATTCTGATTCAACCGCAACTCAGGGCGGCGGAGGTTCACGATGATTTGGGTCTTGATTCTATTCGGCATCCTTGTCGTTCTCATCCTCGTTTTGTTTGGGATGTACAACGGCCTGGTTCGGCTCCGGCAGGAGACGAACAACGCCTGGTCGCAGATTGACGTCCAACTCAAGCGACGCCACGACCTCATCCCGAACCTGGTCGAGACCGTCAAGGGCTACATGCAGTACGAGCAGGAGACCCTCGAGAAGGTGATCCAGGCTCGGAACCACGCGATTGCCGCCGGGAACATCCGGGAGAAAGCGGAAGCCGAGAACGCGCTCACTAGGGCGCTGGGAGGACTTTTCGCCCTCGCCGAGAACTATCCCGAACTCAAGGCGAGCCAAAACATGCTCCAACTGCAAGAGGAACTCCGCAGTACGGAGAACAAGATCGCCTACGCCCGTCAGTACTACAACGACGTCGTGACTGAATACAACACCAAGTTGGAACAGGTGCCGACGAACATCATCGCCTCGATGTTCTCTTTCAAGAAGCGCGAACTGTTCGAGATTGACGCACCCGAAGAGCGCGAACCGGTCAAGGTCCAGTTCACGTAAGTCAGGGCTGAGCGTCCGTGGCACACACGTTCCGCTCCCAAATCGCAGCGAACCGGCGCAGCAGCGTCTTTCTCTGCTTCCTGATGACGCTTCTGCTCGCGGCGGTGGGCGCCGCGGCGGGGTACCTCGCCGCGCCCGAGCTTGCGCTCGTGGGCACAGCTGTCGCGCTCGCCATCGGAATCTTTTTGTGGATCTTCGTCAGCACGTCAGGACCCAATTTCATCCTGCAAATCAGCGGCGCGAGGGAGGCGACGCACGAGGAGGACCAGATGCTTCACAACGTCGGGCACGAAGTCGCCATCGCCGCCGGCGTGCCGATGCCCAAGCTGTACGTTATCGAAGACAGCGCGCCGAACGCATTCGCCACGGGCATGGATCCGCGAAAGGGCATCATCTGCGTAACCACTGGACTGCTCGAAAAGTTGGATCGAGACGAGCTCCAAGGAGTCATCGCGCACGAGATGGCGCACATCAGAAACAACGACGTCCGCCTGATGACCACTCTCGCGCTTACGGTCGGCCTTATCGTGCTGCTGCGCGACGCGTTCTTGCGTTCGCGGTGGAGATACGGCGACGGCAGAAGCAGGGACGGGAACCAGGTTCTCTCGATCCTCGCGATACTCTTGCTCATCCTCGCACCCCTCTTTGCGACGCTGCTACACTTTGCGGTTAGCCGCAAGCGCGAATATCTCGCGGACGCAACGGCGG
>PSLA01000014.1:0-10883 GCA_040289295.1 Armatimonadota bacterium | reverse complement strand
CGCCCTCGAAAAGATTGCATCAGACCCCGACGAACTCGAGGCAGCAAACAAGGCGACCGAGCCGATGTACATCGTGAGCCCATTCCAGAAGTTCCACGACGCATCATCCGCCCTCTACAGCACACACCCCCCGATACGAGACCGGATCCGTCGCCTGCGAGCGATGGGCATCGAGCAGCGGTCGGGCGCACCTCCGTTGGAGAGGGACTAACCCCTCAGAGCCGCGACGCTTTGCACCGAGCGTGCCTCCATTTCCCGGAGCAACTCCTTTAGGATGAGCGCCACCACCGACGGCCCACGATAGACGAACGCTGTGTACACCTGGCACAGGTCCGCTCCCGCCTCCACGCGCTCCAGCAAGTCAGTGCCGCTGGAAATCCCTCCGACACCAACGATAAACGCCTTCGGATGTGCGCGGCGCACCACTCGGACGGCGTCTGTTGCTCGCGGTCGAAGCGGTTCTCCAGAGAGGCCCCCCAGCTCGCCTGCTTTAGTTGAACAAAGCCCGTGCCTGCTCACCGTCGTGTTGGTCAGCACGACGCCCGCCGCACCGGCAGCCACCGCTTCACCGGTCAACTCGACCAACGCATCGTCCGGCTCATCGGGGCTCAGCTTGATGAGGAGCGGCTTCTCCGGCGCTACTTCCAGCAACGCCCCAACCACGTCGCGCACGAAGCTCGGCGTTTGAAGGTCGCGCAAGCCCGGCGTGTTCGGTGAAGAAACGTTGACGACGCCGTATACCGCGAAACGCGCGAGCCTGTTCCACACCGACACATAGTCCGCGATGGCGCGCTGAGCAGGAGTGTCGCGATTCTTTCCAACGTTCACACCAATCCGCGCCGCCTCTGAACCGGCCTTTTCGAACAGCGCGGCGAGGTTCCGCTCGACTGCGTCTGCGCCGCCGCTATTGAAACCCAGACTGTTGATCAATGCACGGTCATCGGGCAAGCGAAAGAGTCGCGGCTTCGCGTTTCCGCGTTGAGGGCGCGGGGTAACCGTGCCCACCTCAACAAACGAAAAACCAAGCCGCGTTAGACCTCGTACCGCGCACGCGTCCTTGTCGAAGCCGGCAGCCAGTCCCAGCGGATGGAAGAAGGACACTCCTAACGCATCGACGCGCAGCCTTTCATCCAAGGGAATGCTGCGGCAAAGCCAGCCTTTGCGCAATGCCCACAAAGCGATGCTGTGGGCTCGCTCCGGGTCGAGTCTCCACAGCAGCGGGCGCAACACTTCGTAGACTATAAGTACGCCCCCCGTGCGCCGAGATTGTTCGCGATGTCGTTCTCATCTGCGTCCGAGATCCGCAGGTTTGCCTCGACGTTTGCGTTCAGGATGTTCTCTCGGACGAAGTTATGCTTGGTGCCTACCAATTCGATGCCGATGCGGTTGTCTTGGATGTCGTTGCGCAGAATCCGATGCGAGTGCGGTGCGATCGAGCTCGACTCTTCCGCCTGCAGAGGGCGAATGCCGTGGTCCTGGTTCGCAGCGATTCGAATGCCCACGCCGTTGCGCAAGAAGCGGTTCGCCTCGATGAGCCACCCCGCGGCTGTGGCGTTCGCTTGCCCCGCTCCTCGCCACGGTTTTGTCCAAAGCAAAACGCCATGACCACACGCCTGAAACGTGTTCTGCCGCACGATGAAGTTCACACCGTTCTCCACCGCGATGCCCGCTTGGCGGTTGTGCACCATGCGGTTTTCCTCGATGAGAAAGTCAGAGCTGAACCCGCACCAGAAGCCGAAGTTGCACCGGTCGGCGAAGTTGCGGCGGAAGACGTTGCCCCGGCAAAAGGTCGCTTCAAACGCTACGTTGGGGCTCAGAGATCCGTCGTTCTCTTCGAAGAGGTTGTCGTCGCACCCAAGGTGATCGCCGTCGGGTGTCATGCCTGCGAGGAAGAAGCCATCTCCACCCAAGCGCGCTGTGTTCCTGATGAAGCGGTTGCGCGAAGAGCCGTGCACGGCGAGGAAACCGGCTGCATCAGCGCCCATGTGGCCGAAGTGCAATCCTCCCTCGCGCGGCTCGAAGCGGCAGCAGTAGTCGCAGGAATTCGCCTCGAACAGGGAGTCGCACGTACCATACAGGTGAATCCCGAATCCACTGTTGTAGTTGCACTGGTTCGAGAGCACCCTCAAGTCGCGGCAATGGTAGCTCAGAATCCCATTCTGCTGATGCTGCAGCAGGTTGCCTTCTACTTCGGCGCCCTCGCATTCGATCAGCAAGACCGCGGAGCCGTACGCCTCTTCTGCGCGCCGCCAGATGTCGAGAAAGATGGTGTTCGCCCGCTCCTCTGCGGTGCCGGAAATGTCGCACTTGCGGATTATCAGGTCCTTGCATCTTCGGGCACGTACGCCGTGCTTTCCGCCGAGGATACGGACGCCTTCTATCGAGCATCCCTCGGCGTCGTCAACCGACAGGGCGACGACGTTCTCATCGGCACAAACGAGCGTCGCCTGGGAGCCGTCGAGTCGCACACGAGGCGCACCGAACCGGATGCCCTCGCTCAGCGTCCAAACGCCCGCCTCCAGACTGACGCTCTCTTGAACGACGAGGCCGTCGGCAGGTCGAACCGTCTTCATCCGCCCGAAACCTACCCGAAATGGTGTTCAGGTACACTCCGACGCCTCCAATGCCGTTTCGCAAGCGAACCCACTACTGCGGCGAGCCTCGGCCCGAGCATATCGGCGTCGAGGTTGTTTTGAACGGATGGGTGCACCGCATTCGAGACCTCGGAGGGCTGTTCTTCGTCGATCTGCGAGATCGGTCCGGCTTGTGCCAACTCGTGTTCGACGTCGAGCGCTTTCCTGACCTGCACACGCTGCGCGGCGAGTTCGTCCTTTCGGTCGTCGGGGAGGTCAGAGGTCGCTCGGCGGAGACGGTGAACCCGAAGATGGCGACGGGCGAAGTTGAGGTGGTAGTAAGAGAGTACGAGGTTCTCAGCCCTTGCGGAGTGCTGCCTTTTCCCATCTCAGATGAAGAGCAGATGTCCAAGGTCTCGGAGGACTTGCGAATTCGTTATCGGTACCTCGACTTGCGCCGGCCCACTATGTACCGAAAGCTAGCGCTCCGTGCGGCGGTGGTGCGGGAGATTCGGCGGTACCTGGACGAACGAGGCTTCGTTGAGGTGGAGACCCCGATCTTCACTCGCAGCACTCCGGAAGGCGCGCGCGACTACCTCGTGCCCTATCGCTTGGAGCCCGGTAAGTTCTACGCCTTGCCCCAAAGCCCCCAACAGTACAAACAGCTGCTGATGGTGGGCGGATTGGAGCGTTACTATCAGATCGCGAAGTGCTTTCGCGACGAGGCGCAGCGATCCGATCGGCAACCCGAGTTCACGCAACTGGACTTGGAGATGTCGTTCGTCCACCAAGAGGACGTACTGCAGATTGCCGAGGGATTGACGCGCGAAGTGTGCAACCGCGTAATTGAGGAGTTCAACCTCGACTTGGCGCCGGTCGAACAATTCCCAAGGCTGACGTACGACGAGGCGTTGAGCCGCTTCGGAACGGACAAGCCCGACATGCGCTTCGGAATTGAGTTATTCACGGTGACAGATATCGCAGCTGACACGGAGTTTCGAGTTTTTCGCTCAGTTGTGGATGCAGGTGGCGTGGTGCGCGGTTTGGTGCTTCCGGGCGGCGCGTCCCTCTCTCGCAAGGAGGTCGCCGAATTGGAAACGTTGGCACAATCGTTCGGCGCAAAAGGACTCGCTCAGTTGCCTCTGCGGGACGGGAAGGCAGGCGGAGTTGCGAAGCACGTGGGCGAGGGTGCAGCACGTGAGGTTTTGAACCGCGCCGGCGCGAAAGAGGGCGACCTTGCACTTCTGATAGCAGACCGCGAGACGGTGGCAAACGAAGCGCTCGCCCGATTGAGGAATCGGATTGGCGACCTCTTGGGCTTGCGTGACCGAAGGCGCTTATTGTTCTGTTGGGTCTTAGACTTTCCGTTAGTGTTGTGGAATGATGAGGAAGGACGCTGGGAGGCGTCACACCACCCCTTCACAGGCCCGAAGCCAGAGGACATCGAGTGGTTGGAAAAGGACCCAGGCCGCGTTCGCGCGGACTGCTACGACATTGTGTGCAACGGCGTAGAGTGGGCCAGCGGGAGCATCCGAATCCACCGAGCAGACGTGCAATCGCGCGTGTTCTCTTTGCTCGGAGTTGACGAAGAGACCCAAAAGAGTCGCTTCGGCCATATGCTCGATGCATTCTCCTACGGCGCGCCACCGCACGGCGGCATCGCACCCGGCATTGACCGCCTGGTGATGCTCTTGCTCGGCGAGGAGAACATTCGCGAGGTGATGGCGTTTCCAAAGATCGGTGGAGGATATGACCCAATGATGGACACGCCCAACACGATCACTGAGGAGCAGTGGCGCGAAATGGGCCTGCGACTGGCGGAGCCTAAGCCGGAGTAGGGCGAGCGCAGCCCAGGGAGGGCGAGCGTCCCGCGAGCCACGCCCAGCCCAGCCAGGGCGAGCGTCCCGCGAGCCCCTTCACGAGCAGGTTCTGTGTTCCCGAGGACGCTCACGCTCCCTCTGCGTTCCGGCGGGCGCGCGCCAGGCCTAAACCTCCACCGGAACGTTGTCAATCAGCCGCACGCCCTCAAGGGTTGCCGCGCCGATGACGCGCAGCCCCGGCCCGATCGCCTCCGCGGGTTCGAGCGTCATCTCGTCAACGACGGCAAAATAATCCACGCCTCCGAACCCTTGGCGCAACAACGCCTCGATTGCACTTTGGCAAGCGCGCGGCATCTCTTCGCCTGATACGACGGCCTTTGCCACGCCGACGAGTGAGCGATAGAGGGCAGGCGCCTTTGAGCGGGCAACTTCCGAGAGGCGGGCGTTCCTGGAAGACATTGCCAATCCATCCGACTCGCGAACCGTCGGGCAGAAGCGGAGCCAAACCGGAAAGTCCAGATCCTCCACCATCTCAGCGATGACCCTGCATTGCTGCCAGTCTTTCTCGCCGAAGTAGGCGACGCCCGGTAGGAAAACGTGAAACAGCTTGGCGACGACGGTAGCCACGCCGACGAAGTGGCCCGGCCTGCGCTCGCCTTCCCAGCGGGACGCGATGTGTGCGGGCACGACCCTCGTGCGCGCCGCACCTCGCGGATACACCTCGGACACCGGCGGCGCGAATAGCACATCCGCTCCGCACTCTTCGGCGAGGCGCAGGTCCCGCTCTTCGTTTCTCGGATACGTCTCGAGGTCGCGTGGGTCGTTGAACTGCGCCGGGTTTACGAAAAGAGAAACTGCAACCACGCCACCGTCTGCACTGCGATCAGCGACCGCGGTTCGGATCAAGCTCAAATGTCCCTCGTGGAATGCGCCCATCGTCGGAACAAGCAAGACACGGTTGGCATGGGCAACGGCTTCTCGTGCATCGGCGATGGTGCGCGCTATGACCATGAGCGAACTCGTTGTCGAGCTAAGCGCTACTCCGCCGGCAGCAGGTCAGAGAACACCGGAAGGTACTGCATCCAGTCCTCGTTCTTCTGGCCACGCAGGTAGTGCTGCAGGGAGATGTACGGCACGTAGCGGGGCCTTCGGGGCTTGCGCACCAGCTTCATACCCGCGCGCTGAGGCAGTTTGTCCCCCTTCTTGAGGTTGCACCGCCTGCAGCACGCGACGACGTTGTCCCAGGTGTGTTTTCCACCAAGCGTCCGCGGCACGACATGGTCAATCGTCAGCTCTTTCGACTGGAGACCGCAGTACTGGCAGGTGTAGTCGTCGCGAGCGAGAACCGACTGTCGGCATAAGCGCAGTTGCGGCATGGGCCGCCGCACGAAGTATCGGAGACGGATGACGCTGGGAGCGCTAAACTCCGTCGTCGCGGTTCGAACCGTGTGCCCGTTTCTGTGCAGGACCTCCACTTTGCCTTTCGCCATGAGCGAGACGGCACGAACCATCGAGCACACGTTCAGCGGCTCGTAGTTGTTGTTCAATAGCAGAACGCGATCCGACATTTCTACTTACGAAAACGCCCGACGCACAAGGGCGTCGGGCGCACAGGCAAACGGCCTCACCGACCGTCTCGACTGAGCCCCAGACGCCATTCCAAACCAACTTCCGGTGCTCCAGCGCACCGGAAGGCGCGATCCAAAGCGTTTCACGGCTCAGATTATACCACGTGCGGGGACCAGTTTGGGGTATCTGTAGGCACTCATGGCTGAACGTCTCCCCTGCTTCAAGGCGTACGACATTCGGGGCAAGGTTCCCGCCGAGGTGAACGAAGAGGTTGCCTACGCCACCGCCCGTGCCCTTGCGGTCTTCACCGGCTGCAGCTCTTGCGTGGTCGGGCACGACATCCGCCTGTCGAGCCGAGCGCTGGCGGACGCTGTCGTGCGAGGCTTGGTGGACTCCGGCGTAGACGCCGTGGACATCGGCCTCTGCGGCACAGAGATGGTCTACTTCGCCACGGCGAGCCAGGAACACGGCGCCGGAGTGATGATCACCGCAAGCCACAACCCGCCGGAGTACAACGGGATGAAGTTGGTGCGCGAAGAGAGCAAACCGATCAGCGGAGACACCGGCCTCGACGAGATCGAGCGCCTCACGCGCGAGCGCCGGTTCACTCGGAGCGGCCACGGCAAAACCATCACAGAGGACATCTATCACGAGTTCACCGACCACCTGTTAAGCGTGGTTGACCCGTGGCCCCTCGCCGATCTTCGCGTTCTGCTGAATTCCGGTAACGGCGCCGCCGGGCCTGCCCTCGACCACCTGCTGCCCAGAGTCCCGCTCCAAGTGGAGAGAATGTGGTGGGAGCCCGACGGAACGTTCCCAAACGGCGTTCCGAACCCTATCCTGCCAGAAAGTCGCAAGCCGATGGAGGAGGCGATGCGACAGGGTGGTTACGACTTTGGTGTCGCCTGGGATGGTGACTACGACCGTTGCTTCTTCTTCGACGAGCATGGGAACTTTATCGAAGGGTACTACATCGTCGGCCTGCTGGCGAAGGACACGCTGAAGCACCACTCCGGTGCAAAAATCATCCACGACCCACGCCTCGTGTGGAACACCGTTGAAATCGTGAGGGCATACGGAGGCATTCCAATCCAATGCAAGACGGGACATGCGTTCATCAAGGAAAGGATGCGCCAAGAGGACGCCGTGTACGGTGGAGAGATGAGCGCGCACCACTACTTCAAGGCGCACTGGTTCTGCGACAGCGGCATGATCCCCTTCCTGCAGGTCGCCCGCCTGGTCTCTGAGTCGGGCCGCTCGCTCGGCGAACTCGTTTCGGAGATGATGCGCAAGTACCCGTGCAGCGGCGAGATCAACAGCCGAGTGAACGACCCCCACGCAGCCATCAACCGCGTCCGCGAGCACTTCCCCGGTGGCGAGGAGGACTGGACCGACGGGCTTTCCCTCTCGTTCGACACCTGGCGCTTCAACTTGCGCCCGAGCAACACAGAGCCTGTGGTCCGCCTAAACGTGGAATCGCGCGGCGACCCTGATCTGGTGCGCCAGAAGGTCGATGAAATCCTCGCGGTCTTACGCGATTAGCGATCCTGCTTGAGCGCCGAAACCGTGTCGTACACCGGAGGCGAGGGCGGAATCGCACGTTCACCTACCGCCGAGCGTCCGCTGCTTTCCACCCGTGAAGGCTGGCCTGGACTCCTCGTCGCCCAGTACGCGACCGCGTATATAAGAAGCGACAGCACACCAACCATCACGATGTACAGAGTCTTAAGACGCCGGACGGAAGGAAATCTCATAAGTCCGTGTCCCAAAGGTACTCCTCTCGCTCGCGGATCCGTCCATCCCAGCCTGGAAGGAAATCGCAGCCGCTCAGCAGGGCGGAGAGCGGCAACCGCTTGACGCTGCCGTCAATCATGAGCACCTGGAACCGATCGCGATGCCAAGGCCAGGCGCCGCCGTAGACGAGCCACGAGTCGCTGCTTTCCGGTTGCCAGCCCTCGGGCTCAAAGCCGAAGTAGTAACGAACACCAAGCGGAAAGTTGAACGTGTCGACAATGTTTTCGCCGCTACCTGCGTATCGGCAAGGAGGCACTACCACCCAACTCCCACCGCCAATGGGCACGCCGCTTCGCGTACGATCCCACAGCGAATCAATGCATAAAATCGTCGCAGACGGATACACAATGTGTGACTCGCTCTTTGGCATCGGCTGCCAGCGTCCTGATTGGAGCTGGAAGATTGGGCTGAGGTAAATGAAGTTGTAGCCTACGTTCGAGTGGAGTGACTCATAGTAGTAGGCGTCCCACGGATTATCGCGCGTGCCGTCCGTTGACACGGCACCTACCGCAGCGCGGCCAGTGTCGGAAGGGCACACAAACACCCGGAAGTCACCGACGTACGGTAGCAGGGTCTGCACCCAACTCCGGTCCTCGTCGGCGGTGCTGGAAACAACGCCATGGTAATTTGCCGGCGGAAAGTATCCATCATGGTCGGTGCGGTACATCGCCATCGCCGCGCCAACCTGGCGGTAGTTGAGCGCGCAATGAACCGCCTTCGCGGCGTCAATCGCCGAGCGATAGACGGGAAAGAGGATGGCGAACAAGATCGAGAGGATACCGGCGACGACCAGCACCTCCATCAGCGTAACGCCCCGTTCCTGGGTCCGCGTCTTCATCTCGTTCCCCGAATCGGTTGCCAGAGTATAGCCGACTTCGGCGACCGTCAATCCCATAACTCTTACCTGATATGGAACGAAAACGCGGTCGTACGGCCGACAACCTCAAACCCAAGCCTTCGGTACCAACCAGCCAAGCCCGGCTCGCACTGCAGGGTTACGCCTACCGTTCGGCGAACAGCCTCGCCCAACACCTGCCGGACAACTGCAGACCCCACGCCTCTGTTGCGCACATCTTCGCGCACGCACAGGTTGTAGATGCCCAGCAAGCCGCCGGCGCTCACGAGCGTAACGACCGCGGCAATGCCCCTCTTGTCGCGAGTCACCCAAAACTCATGCCCCTGCGCAGCGGACGAAGTGAGCGCAGTCTTCATGTGGCGGCGAAGCCATGCCTCTGAACGGCGGAAAAACGTCCGAACGATCAACTCGCATGCCGCATCAAGTTCCTCCCGGCCTTGCACGGGCTGCAAAATCTCCTCGTCGGTCGCACAGTCGCCATCCGACGCGAGCGTGGTAAGCGTGTACAGAACTCGCGCCCCTTCGGCGAGCAGGTCATCATGCAATGTCTCCGGCAGATCGCCGTCGCAAACGTAAACGCGAAAGTGCTCGCTCTTCCTTCCGATAGCACACAGCTCGCGGAACCCCTGCTCAGAGAGATCGAAGCGGGCGGCAAAGTTCGAAACGGGATGGCGCAATCCGCTTAGGACCATCCAACGCTCGTCGGTTCGACTTACGATCGCCCCCTGCGCAGCCATGCCGAGCGCCATATACGTCTCTGCGAGGTTGTCGCGGATCGCGTTTACAAGACGAATGTCCATGCGATTCCCCACGTGACCCCCCCCTGCGCGAAAGTAATGCCCACCGAGAACCCGTGCGCGATCGGATGCCCCACGTAGAGAAGCACGCCATCGGTACTGAGAAATGCCGATGCAAACAGGTCCGGCCGACGCCCGAAACGGTACAAGTCGACACCGGCAACGAGAGACAGCTCTGTCGCCGAGTTGTACTGAAGACCCACGCGGATCGCTGGGCCAAGAATCACGTCCGGGGCGGAGAACGACAGCCCTCGGAACTCAGCCGTAAGGAAGTCGCCTACCAGGCGATACAAGCGCGCCTCGAGCAGTGCGCCGCCATAGTGCCCGGTCGGCAAAGCGACAACGTGGGCGACGTTGAACGCCTCGATCAGCTTGTCCGTGTTCTCCGGCAGGACGACGTCGTCATACAACGCGCGAACGACCAGCATCCGCTCGCCGAGGTCGCTTCGCGCATAGGTCAGCGGCTCGACAGATTCCATCGCCCTGCGCAGGCTCTCCAATCTTACGCCCCGGCCCTGCAACTGCCCTCGCAGCTGCGTGGTAACGGTGCTTGTCCAAATGATATGTGCAAGGTCTGCCCCGGAAAGCAACGAAGCGTTCGCCGTCACGCGGCCATCCACTGCGTACACAAGCGCGCTAAGGATGCCGCCGAGACTCGTGCCGACGGTCGCAATGCGATCCGTATCTATGTCGCTCTGAGTCTCGAGGTAATCAATCAGGCGGCGGCAATCGAGCGTAGCTTGCGCAACGGTTCTCGCCAGGAACAGCGGGTCTGGACGAAGGGCTTCGAGGCCACTTTGAGCCGCAGACTGGGCACGATTCAGATGGTACGGCAGCGTCAGCACCGCCACCGCGATGCCGCGCCGGTTCAGCTCCGCGGCCATCCGCTCCTCAAACCGCAGGTTGACCGCCCCAAAAAAGTGCAGCAGGATGGCCACCGGCATCGGCCGAGCGGCGCCACGAGGTCGGTAAACCAAGGCCTCGACGGTGTTGTTCCTCAGAGACTCGGTCAGCACGGGCGAAGGGAATCGTACCAGCGACACGACTTGGTCCGCGCCGCTCGGCCTCGGGAGAACCTTATACGGGACGCCTTCCTTTGACGGCGGCTGGCGGATGTCGGGCACCTGCCCCTGCGCGACGGCAACAGGGTGGAGCGCGCCGAGCGAGATGCCGAGCAGAATCCAATCGAGCCGCAACCGATCACTCATGCGCGGCACATGGTACCGCCTTGACGTGCCTTGGCTACTCTGAACGCGCACTGCCCATGCGTGTGAAGTCCCAGCCAACCACGGTGGGTGCTATAGCTTCCGATGCAAACGTGCCGAAGCTGCCCCTCGCTCCGAGCTTACCGCCCGCCTGCAAGGCGGAACTCGGGGCCGCGCAGGCGATCCCACGCTACCCGCTGCTCAGCCGTCAGCAACTCAAGGATCTTCGCGTCCAACTCGCCGCGCACCTTCTGAATCCGCTCGCGAAG
>PSLA01000013.1:39536-60867 GCA_040289295.1 Armatimonadota bacterium | reverse complement strand
CATCAGTCGCGGCGCCAGGGGCGCTTCGGGTTGGGGTCGGGGGTGCCTTTCGAGACCGCCGTAACGAATTCACGGCACGCCGCTGGAATGCCTTTCGCCCCGGTCTACCCCTGTTCCCTGGCGCCTCATCCTGGCATCAGAACAGGTGTGGGCTACCTTTTTGCGCGTTTCGAGTACAACAAAGGCAAGTGGACCTCGATCGCATCCTAAAACTCGCCGAGAACGGGCGTATTTCCGCCGAAGCGCTAAACTCCGCGCTCGGTTCCATCGAGCCTGAAGCCATCGAAGAGGTTCTGGAAGCGCTTGAGCAGCGGGGGATCTCGGTGGACTACGGCGACAAGCGCAGCGCAAAACGGCGCGTACCGCCCTTGCCGGCTGAAGCCACCGTCCCCCTATCGGAACTACGCGCAATGGAGGAGGGAGCGATTAAGCCGGCGGGCGAGGCGTGGTTCGAGGTTGTCGGAAGCTATGAGCCCCTCGACCCGCGCGAAGAGGCCGCGCTCGCGCGCCGCATCGAGGAAGGCGAGGAAGAAGCGCTACGGCTGATGGTCATGTCCAACCTGCGTCTGGTCGCCGAGACGGCGCGGTCGTTCGTCGGACGTGGTGTCGCGCGGCTCGACCTTGTTCAAGAGGGGAACGCCGCGCTCGTGAGGGCGGCGTCCCGGTTTCGAACAGGCAGAGGATATCGATTCGCATCTTGGGCGCGCTGGTGGATCAAAACGGCGATGGCTCGCGCCCTATCCGCACAGTCCCGTGCGATACGGTTGCCGCGCAAACTCGGCAGGCTGCTGAAGCGGATCTACGAGCAGCGCGCGATGCTGGCGCAGCGCCTTGGGCGCGAGCCCAGCGACAGCGAACTGGCTGAGGCGGTGGGCATTGCTGAGCGGCAATTGGCTGAGATTCGCGAACTACTCGCCCCGCCTCTCTCGCTTGAAGCGCCGGTGAGAGGCGAAGAGACGTCCAGCCTCGCTGACTTCATAGATAACCTCGGCGAAGAAGAGACGGGCGCTGAGGAGCGCGCTGTGCTTCGCACGATGCTGAACAATCTTCTGCGAGACCTGCCGCCCGAGGCGCAGCGAGTGCTCGCCCTTCGATATGGTATCGGTGACGAGGGACCGTACTCGGTGGAGCAGACGGCGCACCGCCTGGGCATGAACGAAAAGCAGGTTCAAGCCATCGAGCAGCAAGCGCTTGAGGCGATGCGCAAGCCGTTTGCCGAGGATCCTTCGCTAAGGAACTGATCTGCAGATGCGCAAGCCGATTCTTTCGCCGACTCGCCTGACAACCTACCTCGCGTGCCCGGTGAAGTATCGTTGGACGTTCGTTGACCCTCGCGGCAAGGTGTTCCAGCGCGCAAAATGGTACTACAGTTTCGGAACGTCGCTCCACCGCGCACTCGAAGAACTGTACAAGGGCGCGCGTTCCGGGGTGCCGGTGCTTGCCGAGGCTGTAGAACGGTTAGAAGAAAACTGGGTGTCGGCAGGCTACAGCAGCCCAGATGAAGCGGAGGAAGCGCTCGGCGAAGGCAGAAGCATCATCACCTCGTTCGTTGAAGCAGAAGTGGAACGCGCTCGAGAGGTGGAAGTGCTCGACGTCGAGCGCAGAATTCAACTCGACATGGGAGAGTACATCCTAGTGGGTGTTCTCGACCGTATCAACCGACTCGACGAGGAGACGATCGAAATCGTTGACTACAAGAGCCTGCGCGACAGAACAACCGAGGACGACGTCCGGTTTGACGTTGCGATGAACGTGTACCAGATCCTCGTGCGCTCGGTGTTCCCAGCGAAGCGGTACCTTAGCACCATCATCGCCCTGCAGACGGGCGAGGCAACCAGCGTGGAAATCACCGAGCATGACGTCGCCCAATTCCAGGCTGCACTGGACGATCTAACAACCGAGATTCTGAACTGCGAATTCGGTGAAATCGAGCCGCGCCCGAAGCCAATCTGCCGTTCCTGCGACTTCCTCCGCCTCTGCCGAAAGCACTTAGACTTTGAGGAGGCGTACACCGCTTTAGAGTAATCATCGGTAGCGGTTCGGCTGCGCCACACCCCCCGAAGGGAGATGCCACCCTCACCCTGCCCTCTCCCTGAGGGAGAGGGTGGGGTCTCACACTGCCCTCTCCCGGAGGGAGAGGGTGGGAGCACGCGCGGATGGAAACCGAACGGTTCGGCGCGTGCGTACTCCTTTGGATAAGGTAGACACCCCCACCCAAGGACATGCACAATGAAACGACTGACTTCGATCGCAGTTGCCATCGGTGCTGCCGCCGGCTTCGCCTTCCCGCAGCCGTCGAACGCCGACCTCCTCTCCAAGGTCGTCTTCCGCTCCATCGGCCCAGCGGTGACGGGCGGGCGAATCGTTGACGTAGAGGCCCACCCCTCGCACCCCTATACCATCTACGTTGCTGCGGCATCCGGCGGTTTGTGGAAAACCGTGAACAACGGTACGACCTGGGAGCCAATCTTCGACGACCAGGAGACGGTGTCGCTGGCTGACGTTGCAATCGCTCCCAGCAACCCAGAGGTCGTTTGGGTGGGCACGGGTGAGCACAACAACCAGCGGAGTTGTCATTACGGCGACGGTGTCTATAAGTCAACCGACAGCGGTAGGACCTGGACGAACATGGGCCTGAAGGACAGCATTCACATCGGTCGCATTGCCATTCATCCCTCCAATCCGGATGTCGTGCTCGTCGCTTCCTCAGGACCTCTCTATCGGCCTGGTGGCGACCGGGGTGTCTATAGAACAACGGACGGAGGCAAAACGTGGACGAAGACACTTGAGGGGGCGAACGACACGACCGGCTTCATTGACATCGCGATCAACCCTAAGAACCCGCGCGAAGTGTACGCCGTGTCGTACGACCGCCTCCGCCGCCCGTGGCACATCCGCGATGCCGGCCCCGGCAGTGCAATCTACAAGAGCGAAGACGGTGGGGTTACGTGGAAGAAACTCACCGAAGGGCTACCGGAGAGCAACCAGTTGGGGCGCATAGGCCTTGCAATCTATCCACAAGACCCTCGCATCGTGTACGCAATCATTGAGAATCGCAACCCTGGCGAGTCTTCCGGCGTGTATCGCACGAACGACGCCGGCAGAACGTGGACGCGCATGAGCGAGCGCAGCGTCCCCGCCAGCTACTACTACTCCCAGATTCGAGTTGACCCCAAGGACCCGGACGTCGTGTACGTCCTAAACGTGCAACTCCTCGTGAGCAACGACGGAGGCAAGACCTTTCGCAGGTTGGACTCTCGGATTCACGTGGATCATCACGGAATGTGGATTGACCCCGGCAACCCCGACCGCCTGCTGGTTGGAAACGACGGTGGGTTCTACATGTCGTACGACAGAGGCGCGACCTGGCGCTTCATTGACAACCTTCCGATTCCTCAGTTCTATGCGATCGGCGCGGATATGGCGGTTCCGTACAACGTGTTCGGCGGACTGCAGGACAACGGCGTGTGGCACGGCCCGTCGCGGACGCGCAAGCCGAGCGGGATTGCGAACGCAGATTGGATGAACATCCTGGGGGGCGACGGCTCCTACGCCATCGCCGACCCGGAGGACCCGGCGACCATCTACACGTCGTCCCAATTCGGTGGGCTCGCACGCGTTGACATGAAGACGCGCACCTCGCGCCCGATCGCGCCGCGTGAGCAAGGCCTTCGCAGAAACTGGATGACACCATTCCTCCTATCCCCGCACAACCCGAAAATCCTATACTGGGGCGCCCAGAAGGTCTTTCGTTCACTGAATCGCGGAGACTCATGGCAGGCGATCAGCGACGACCTAACGACGAACAATGCCGAGAAGATTCGAGGCAACGTTCCACACTGCACGATCACGACCATTGATGAGTCGCCGATTGAAGCGGGAGTTATCTGGGTAGGTACAGACGACGGCAACGTGTGGGTTACTCCGGACGGCGGCCACACTTGGAATCAGGTGAACCAGAACATTCCGGGCGCACCGAAGGAGTGGTGGGTGAGTCGGGTAGTCGCCTCGCCGCACGATGTGAACACGGCATTTGTCGCCTACACGGGCTTCCGAGAAGACGACTTCACTCCGTTCCTATTCAAAACCACCGACATGGGAAAGACCTGGACGTCTATCGTGGGCAACTTGGCTAACGAACAAATCGCAGTCATACGGCAGGACGCGATCAATCCGAACCTGCTCATTCTCGGAACAGAGCGCGCCTGTTACGCGTCGCTGGACGGAGGCGTAGAATGGGTGCGATTGACCAACGGCTTGCCCACGGCCCCTGTCCAAGATCTGGTCATTCATCCTCGTGAGAGCGACCTCATTCTCGGAACGCATGGACGCGGCGTGTTTATCGCTGACATCACCCCGCTGCGCAAGTTGACGCCTGAAGTCTTGCAAAAGGACGCTTATCTCTTTCAGCCGAACCGCACGCTGGCGCACGACTTCATCGCAGACATGTTCGACGCGTTTCAGGGTCACGGGCGTTGGACAGCACCCAACCCAGAGTTTGGCGCTGTGATTTGGTACTATCTGAAGTCGCCCCAGGAATCCGTAACGGTGCAAATTCTCGATGCAACCGGTCAGGTGATTCGAGAACTGCGCGCAGATGGGGGTGCCGGCTTAAACCGCGTCGTTTGGCCTCTGAACCGACAAGGCGCCCTCGGCACGGTAGACGCGGGCACCTATGGGGTTCGACTGAAGGTCGGCGAGGCAGTCCAGTCTACGACCCTTGAGGTCGTGGACTGGGAACGTTAGCGGCCGCCGCCCAGTTTTTCGACAGGCGTGGTGCCGCCACCCGACCTTGGCAGGGGGGTTACCTTTGGTGTGCTCTCGTCACTCGAGCCTACCCTCGGGCCCGGCCCTGAGCCATAACCACGCTCGACGCTCTGCCCGCCGGCGCCTCCGGTGGCACCGTCTCGCGGAAGTCCACCGATGGTATCGCTTTCCCACTCAGGGGCCGGAGGCAAGGGCGGCTCGTACGTCCCACGATTGGATCGATACCGATCCATCATCTGCAAGACGGCAGGTTCCATGTCCGGGTGGAGCATCACCGCATCGTACTCGGGGAAACCCTCGCGGTCCGTACCGCGAACGCGCTCGAGAAGTTGCAGGTACTGGCTTCGATCCCATAGGACCTCCGTCTCGCCGCTGAGCCAAAGGTCGAAGAAGCGCGGATCAACTGCCGAGTGAACGTAGAATTCCTCAACGTTGTACATGTACCTATCACGACCGACCCATTGAAGACCCCGACTGGCCCAGTACTCAATCGTTTCGTCTATCACCCGGTCCCACCATGACGGAGGATTATCGACAGCGTACAAACTCACACCAAGCTCCGTGATAACCGGATTGCCACCCGGCCAAGGCGCGAAGTACACAGCTTGACCGATCGGGCCATCGTACGCGTAGACATGCGAGGAGTCGTAGACCCACTCGTCCCCCCAGATCTCCTTCATCTGGCTGCGAAAGCTGTGATAGTTCGCCCAGACCTCGGCATCGCTATCCGGCGCGGGAAGACCGATTGAGCGCACCCACTGCCGAAACTGAGGGTCGAACATGTTCCACTTCAGATAGGCAAGGAGTTCAGGACCGTTGAAGGCTTGCATCCTTGTGCTGGAGGGCATTAGGTTGCGAAGCATCTGGACGCGGTCGAGCATGAACGCGTTGAGACTCTGCATGTTTGCACCTGTAGCAATGGCGGTAAGGCAACGCCGCGAATCGCTGATGTCCGGGTATCGTTGACGAATCGCGTACCATGCAGATGGAGGGATGAAGTGCTCGATCCCGGGGATTCGGTCTGCGCCCGTGAATAAGTAGCTGACCCCTTGCTCAGCCAGCTCCTCAACGACCGCCTTGGCGTGATTGAGGTCGTAAGGCTGAACCCAGCTGCGCACATCTGTGGCAGGCACGGTCAGAGCGTAAGGGTCGTTATCGCGAAGGCCCTCGAAGCCCCATTCAAGCACCTTCTGGATTTGGCGGCGGCGAACCGACCGATTCCGGTCGAATGTCCACAGTTTGATATTGGCGCCCATGATGCGCGACGTGTAGCGCCTCGGCACTCCACTTGCGGGCGGCGTAGCGGCTACAAGCTTTCGACCGATACTCAGCGGAAGCGCGGCGCTCAGGGTCGCCATACCGGTAACTCGTAAAAACTCGCGGCGAGAAAGGTTCACTGCTAACTCCTCCAAGCGGCACGCCTAAGCGGTCAGGGAAGCTCAGGCTGTACCGATGTGATTCCGCCCCCGGCGAAGCCCGCCGCACGCAACACTCTCAGTTACGACATCTGCCAGGTTACTACCCAACCAACTGCATCCCGCTTTCCGCGATGTCGTGCCCCCGGACGACCGAACATCGCCGTTCCGGGTGAAAGTGGACTTCGATTACGCGATCCGCCGCCTCATTGATCCCCTCGATGTGGCTGATGACGAGCACCTGCTCGAACATATCGCTCAGCTCCCTCAACTGCTCCATAACCGCCTGTCGCCGGTCCTCGTCCAAGGAGCCGAACACCTCATCAAGAATCAACAAACCGAACGGTTGTCCAGACCGCGCGCGAATCAGATGTGCCAAAGCGAGCCGCAGGCTAAGCATCACGACATCCTGCTCGCCGCCGCTGATTACCTCTTTCCTGCCGGTTTGCGCGCCGAAGTGGTCAACCAGCGTCGGCTCGAACTCTTGGTTCAACTCGATCTCAGTGTAGCGCCCACGCGAGAGAGCGGCGAGGTAGTCGGATGCAATCTTTGCCAAGTCCGGACGAATCGACTCAGTCAGCTTCCTCGAGAGCTCCTCAAGCGCCTTGGCAAGCGTCTTGTTCAGCAGTTCCTCCGCCGCCGCGGCATGCTCCTCCCTGAGCGCCTCCTCGATCGCCTCGAGGTTTTGCTTTGCGATTGTAAACAGCCGCTCCATGTCGGTAACACGCTTGGCAGCTGCATGAAGATTTGCAGCGGCAACCTGCACCGACGCCTTGACACCCTCGTACTGCTGAACGATCTGCTGCGCGCTGGCTTCATCCAGCCCGGACGCCTCCAGATTCTTCCGGCGTTGTTCAATGTCGGCGAGCACGCCGGCAACTTTCTGACGCGCATCCCTCAAGCGCTCGGTCGCGGCTGCAAACTGCTGCTCGGCGTCGGCTGTTGCAAGATACCGCCGATAGTCCGCCTCCAACGACGCCAACTCCGCGGTCACCTTCGCCCAAGCGCCTGCGTCGAATGAGACCGGCTCGCCAAGCTCGTGCCGCTTTTGATTCAGGCTTTCCTCGACCCTCTCAAGGGTGGCTTTCTCTGCATCGAGCAACTTCGCCCGCGTCCTCAATGCAACGAGTTCATCCGATGCGCGCTGCTCATTCTCTCGCGCTTGATTCAGTGCCTCCATCGCGGCGACGAACTCCTGAGGCTCGGCCTCTTCGTCGGTGAGCGCGCGCTCAGCGAAAGCCAACTCCTTCGTTACCTCTTCGAGGCTCTTCTCCTTCTCGACCTGGGCGGGAAGCCGACCACCCGGCAGAGGTTGACCGCACGTAATGCACACACCGTCCTTCACGGCGCTTTCGAGTTGCCGGATTTCACGCTCGAGTCCGGACTTACGCTCGTTTAGGGTGGTTACTTGCTTTTGTGCGCTCGCCTTCCGCTCGTCCCAGGCTTTGCGCTGCGCTTCCACTTCCGCTTCGGCTTGCAACCGCGCACGGCTCGCGTGCTCGAGTTCCGCCTCCGCCGCCTCCAGATCAACACTCCCAACATCGGCAATACGCTGTTTGGCCTCGTTAACCTTCTGCTCGAGGTGCGTGATCTCAGTCATCAAGCGAGCTTGTTCGTCCGCCTTGTCTTTGAGCACCTGAAGGGCTTGTCGCTCACACTCCAGCTGTTCGTAGCGTTGCGCCCGGTCAGCGAGAGCATGCCTCTCCGCAAGCCTCTGTTCCGCCTCTAACATCTCCTGTTCACGCTCTGCGGCAGACTGGTCGAGCAACTCCTTACGCTCATTCAGCCGCCCAATCTCTGCGAGCAAAGCCAGAGCGTCGGTCGCGGCTTTCCATTTGGGCTCCAACTGTTTCAGCGCGTTGAGGTGCTGTTTGTAAGTGCTTTCCGCCGCGTCGCGCTGCGCTCTGGCGGCAATGAGATCCCTTTCGGCCGACTCGTGTTCCTGTTGCACTTCCGCCAGCCGCTGCGCTGCCACCTTGGCTCCTTCTCGCCTGCCACGCGCCTTGGTCGCGTGGTTGTCGGCAATGCGCGCGGCAATCTTTAGCTGGTCGTAGCCCAACATTCGGGCGAGTTCGTCAATCTTTCGCTGCCGGTCTCGAAACTGCAGGAACGGCAGGCCTTTCTGTTCGGTGCAGAAGCTGTTAATGAACTGCTCGTACGTGAGGTTAAAACGGCGCTCCACCTCCTGCGTCACACCGCTGAGCGACTCGGCGATGACCTTGTCCTCAGCTTCGTCCACGAGCTCCGCTGATGTGAGGTCGCGTGACACGCGGTACTCTCTGCCGCCCAATTCGAACCATAGCGCGACGCGAGGCTTTCCCCCAGTCAGGTGGATCGGCTGTATCGTTTTCTTGAGTCCGCGCTGCTCCCCGTAAAGCGCGAAGCCGATCGCTTCGATGAGCGTCGTCTTGCCCGCGCCGTTCGGGCCTACGATTGCGGTAAGTCCCGGCTGAAAGGCAACGTTCGCGTACTCGAACTGCCGGAAATGTTCAAGCAGAATCCGCTTCAGTATCATTACGTGCCTCCTTCAAGTAAGCCAGGCCGGTAGCGACAAATTGCTCGCGGTCCACTCCCTCCGGAGTTTCATACTCCCTGGCAAATGTCGTCCAGTGCTCTTCAACAGAATGGGCGCCCATGTCGGTGGCTTCTGTCTGCTTCTTGCTTTCGTGAAACCCAACATCAAGCACGTAGTCGAAAGCCATACCGCGCAACGTTTGCAACACCTCGAAAGGCACCTCGCGTCGAAAACCTTCGGGTGCGTTGAGGATTCGCTGGCGAACGATAGGCAGCGAATCCCTGTCCCACTTTCTGGCATCTCGAAGTTCTTCCATCGCGCGCAGCATCTGATCCAACACCTCGGTGACCCCAAGGGTCGAAACGTCAATGGGAGCAAGATCGCGCACTGCGCGCGCAGGCTGCACCTCATTGAATGTCCACTTCATCGTCTTAGTGTCCAGAAGGATCCAGCCCTTTGGTTGCTTCGCTTCCTCCCAGATGTTCGCGCTCACATAGTCCGTCGAGCCAACGTATACGACCTTCCGACCCTCCGTGCGGTGAATGTGGTAGTCGCCAAGCAGAATGAGGTCGCAGGACTTCTTGAAGGGCCCTACCTCGATGCTCGCCTCCCTGATTCGGGGGACGTTCGACGTAAGACCATGCGCAAGCAGCAGCAGCCGCTCAACGCCGTCGCAGGGCACCAGTTCCTTCGCGGATTCGGACCTGCTGTGCGGCACGCACAGGATGCCGACCCGCTCGCCGTCTCGCTCGATCGTCACGATTTCAGGCCGGTTCCAAAACACCCTTACGCCAGGTATCTCCTCGAGCAAGGTTAGGATACAGCCCGTGCCCTGCACGCGCGGAACTTCGTGGTTCCCTGCCACGCCGATGAACTCGGCGCCATCTCTCTTTCGCTGGAACGCGGAGACCGCCGAGAACGCCTTCAGAATCGTGTGGTTGCCGGGTCGCACCATATCGAAGAAGTCGCCCCCGTGTAGAACCACATCGGGCTGTTCCTCGCTGATGCTCTTCAGGAACCTCTCGAACGTCCTCATCACGTCCAGCTCCCGCACATTCAGGCCTGAGCGCTCGTCAACGCGTCCAAAGCGCCTGTGGCCGAGGTGCGTGTCGCTGAAGAAGGCGATTCTCATTTCCGCTTCACCCGCCCGGCGTGTCCGTCCGCAAACAACGCGTTGTTACCGGTCTTCCGCTCCTTCTTGGGCAGCGAGTCCAACGCCTTCGCGTCGAATGCATTCCAGTCCAGCTTCTCGCTGTCGTAAATGACAGCGGTCGCGGCGGTATTCTGTACTTTATCCGACCAGAGCGAAGAAATCTCGCCGTTGAACGCGTAGCCGAAGGTAGTTTCGCCGTCACCAACGTCCGGGCATGCAAGCTTACGCTTTTGGCTCTCGCGAGTGATGTCGTCCGCGTGGAGGTAGAGGATGAGCTCGTCCATCCAACGCTCCGCAGGAGGATAAGCGTCGTTCGCCTCAAGATAAAGGTTCTGGGCCTGCCCAAGCGACTTCAAGTTCTGCATGCATCCTTGCGGGTTGAACTCCCTCTTGCCGCGGAATGACTCGGTCAAGTAGAACCACAACACATCACGAAACGGATACAACCACACCGCCAGACCAATCAGAACTATGCCACAGCCCAGCGAAACCCATTTTCCCTTGGAGAGCCTCATAATTGATGTTTAGGTCGCCCACGTGAGGCGAAGCGTGATGATTTCGAACGGTTTATACTTAAACTCAACCCCCTCATTCGAAACCGCGACGTCGCCAACCTTCTCCTCCATCATGTTCGTGCGCTCTGCATGGGCGATACGCCTTGAAGAAAGCAGCTCCGCCCTGCCTCGAGCGTTATGGCACTCGTACAACCGGACGATGACCGAATCGGAGCACTCTGCCTTCTTCACGCTCTCCACAACGATGTTCCTGTCCTCACACCACACCAGCGGATCGCGGTGGCCGCTTCCCTCGTGCGGTTCGATCAACACCGCGTGCACAGGCGCGTTGAGCGCGTACGCCGCCTGAACAACGCCTGCCCAATTGTATGGCCCGAAGTGCGGCAGCAAAACATAGGTGAAACGATGTCTTCCACGATCCGACGTCGGGTCCGGAGCCATTGGCGAGCGAAGCAATGTGAGGCGCAACACATTGCCCAACACGTCGTGGCCGTACTTAGCGTCGTTCAACAGCGCAACACCGATGTCCCCTTCGCTCACGTCCACCCACTTCTGCGCGCACACCTCGAATCGGGCAACGTCCCAAGAGGTGTTGCGGTGGGTCGGTCGCTCGATATTGCCAAACTGTATCTCGTATCTGGCGGTGGACGAGCGAACGTTCACTGGAAATGCCACCTTGAGCATCCGTTCGTCCTCGTACCAGTCCACCAGCGTGTCGAACCGAATGCCCGGCGTAGGCCCGAGGCTGATGCGCTGCAGAATGCGGCTCTTGCCGAACTGGCGCTCCACCATGACCGCGCAACGCACAGGCCCTTCCTCGACGACCTCGAATCGCTCGCTCCTCAGCAACGGTTCACATTGCTCGAAAGCGAACGCGTCCACATCCCATGCATCCCAGAACAGCGGCTGGTCTCGAAACAACTGAAACACGTTCGCGAGTTCGCCCTCGGCGACGTATTCCGTGCCGTCTTCGACCGACCGGATGCTTCGAATGTTTCCGTGGCGGTCGAACAGCACCGCCCACTCGGCACTTTCCAACCTCCGAGGCTTTGCCTGGAGGCGGGGCAAACTCGGCGCAGGACGAGATTCGAGCGAGGCGGTCGCTACTGCGCCAAGCGCTGCTTGTGGGACCTGGAAGACAAGCCGCCGCTCGCCGAAGTCATCCGCTACCTGAACTGGTACGACCTCGCCTCCGCACACAAGCGACTTCGGCGCCCATCTCCCCTTCCACGGAATCGAGCCTTCGCTTTGCACCTCGGCGAAGTGAAAGATCGCTACGGGGTGGGCAACGTCGCACTCCAGATTCGACGCCACCTGTCGAATGCGCTCCTCGATGAGGGACTGCACCCGCCCTCGAACTTCGGCGTACTGACGAGCAGACTCGTCGTACACCTCCTTGATGCTGCTCCCGGGAAGAATATCGTGGAACTGGTTGAGCAGAACGGTTTTCCACAACTTTTCCAGCTCCGCCTGCGGATAATCCTGTGGAAAACCGTGCGATAAGCAGCAAAGGGCCTCTGCATCGCGTAGCAGGAACTCGCACAACCTGTTCATGCGCTTCGTGAACGCTTGAGTCGTGTAGGTGCCCCGGTGCAACTCGAAATACAGTTCGCCCACCCAAACTGGCAGGTCGCGGCTATTCGCTGCGGCCTGTTGGAAGAACTCCAGCGCGGATGTGCGATGGATTCTCGGCATTCCCGGCATCCACTCTGCGCGTCGAAGGAACTCGATCTGCTCGCGCGTGGGCCCACCACCCCCGTCGCCAAAACCGAACAGATAGAGCCCTCGGTCGCACCGACCGGCGTCTTTGTTGTCGGTCAGATGCCTGCGCAGCTGTTCGGGTGAGGCGTCCCCCGTATAGGTGTTCGCCGGTGGGAAGTGCGCAAACACACGGCTGCCGTCAATTCCCTCCCACCAAAACGTGGTGTGCGGAAACCGATTGAACTGGTTCCAGGAAATTTTCTGCGTAAGAAAATATTCAATCCCGCACTGTCGCAGGATCTGCGGCAGCGCGGCGGAGTATCCGAACCCGTCCGGAAGCCATATGTCCTTCGTGTCCATTCCGAACTGATCGCGGAAGTAGCGTTTCCCGTATAGTAATTGTCGAACGAGCGCCTCACCGCCGCTCAAGTTCGTGTCCGCCTCCACCCACATGCTCCCGAGCGGCTCCCATTGCCCATGCTTTACCATTCGCTTGACGCGGTCGAACAGCGGCGGATACTCCTGTTCGAGCCACTCGTATTGTGCAGCCTGGCTGTGAACGAAGTGGTGCTCAGGGTACTCCTCCATCAAGGCAAGTTGCGTGGCGGTAGTGTGCGCCATCTTCTTGCGGGTGATGTCAAGCGGCCACAGCCAAGCGGTATCCAAGTGTGCATGCCCCACAGGGGTTAGAACGTGATAAGGCGATGGCTGCTCAGCGTCCAGCGCGTCGCGGAGCGCCTTTCGGCAGCGTTGCGCAGCGCGGCGGTCTGTATATAGGTTGATGACGTCGTTGAGCACGACCAATAACCGCGCCGAAAGAGGGTCACGATCGTCGAGGGACTGAAGCAGGCGCTCGGCGAACGAGCAGTCCATCAGCAAGTCAAAGACGTCACCGTCGATCGCTTCGAGCCGCACATCCCCAACGACGAACGGCTTCGCAGGCGGGTCGGTCGGCTTGCCGTGAACGCTCACGTTCGGATTCGTGCCGTATGCCTCCACGAACAGGTCCACGCTCTCTCCCCCGCGCGCCCGGCGGGCAACGGGAAAGAGGCGATGCTTGCCGTCAACGCCCTGCAGCGGCGCTTCCTCACCCCACACCGTGCACTCGCCGCCCACGTCGAAGCAGGCGAACACCTCCAGCCCCTCCCAATTCGGCACCCGCCCTTGCACGCGAAACCAGGCGGTTGACCAAACTGGTCCCCAGGCGAAGCCCTTGCCGACAGGTTCGAATCGCGCCTTTTCTGCCTCACGTCGGTCCCGATGCGGGAGCAGGCTCACTGAAGTACGCAAGGGCTCGGTCGCAACGACGAGATCTCGCGCGAGCGTCTCACGCACGAACTGTCGAATGCGGCTGCGGGTCAATGGCGGGTGCTTCAGCATGGGGGCTATTCTGGTTCAGCCTTGCGGCTCGAGCCTGCAGTCAAGATACCTTGCGGCAAACTCCGAAGGGTCGCGGGGCGCCTGCCCTTGCTCCCTGTCCCGGAGGGAGAGGAAGAGGCGCAAACTGCATCGCGGGCACAAGTCATACTCTTAGGCAACCCATGCGCGACGCGCATGCTGCGATGGAAGGAGCTCTTCTCGAACTGGCTTGGCAGACGTTGTTCGACGAGTGGCGAACACGTCCTGCGCCGCGCGTCCAGCCGCGCTCCTGGAAGCACCTCGTCGCGACCTTGAGAAACGCACCGTCCTTCGTGGCGGCTGCGTACCACTTCGGCAATCGTGGATATCGCGAGCCCGCGATCCTTCTTCGAGACGAGAACCTGCGCGCCGCCGCCGAGGAGCGGCGGGAACGCCTCACGGCGGGTGGCTGGGCGATGCTGGCGCCGTGGGGCAAGCGCTACCCGGCTCGCCTCAGACGGCACCTTGGCAGAGACGCACCGCCGCTTCTGTGGGCGCGGGGTTACGCGGGCGACGGAATCGTGCCTGCGGTCGCCATCGTCGGCAGTCGCGTGCTAACGGCAGATGAACGCAGGTTCGCTCTCGCCGTCGGTGAAGAGTGCGCACAATTGGGCTATCAGGTGTTCTCTGGAGGGGCCGTGGGCGCGGACACGCTTGGCTTGCGAGGAGCAGGCATCGGGCTGCACTTCCTTCCGGGCTCGGGAACTGCGCGTCATCACAGGCTTCCCGTCGCGTGCCGCGACCCGGAGGGCGCGCCGTTCGACCGGGTCGAGGCGCTCACAAGGAACCGCTGGGTGTATGCGGCGTCGGTTGCGGCGGTGGTGGTCGCGAGTCGTTTGAATCGAGGGGGGAGCTGGCACGCTGCAGTGGGCGCGATACGCTCGCGGCTATGTCCAGTGTTTGTATATCTCTCTGATCGCCCTTCAACTGGCAACGCTGCGCTTGTGGGGAGCGGGGCTCGCCCGATTCGCCACCCCAGCGAATTAAGAAACCTGCTTGATGAGGCACTGAATGCGGAGGCGCCGCTACCGTTTCAGAACGAGTAGAAGAACAGCCTCGGCCCGCGATTGCCGAGGGCGCCTACGCTCCCCATGACGACACCTGTGTAACGGACGCCTCCCTGAGCGGTGAACTGCATCTTGAACAGGCTCGCTCCACCGACTGCCGAGCGCACTTCGAACTCGACGACCTTCGGGCTTATGCCGAGCATCTTGGTTGACTTGCCGAACGCGATGTTCTGTGCACCCGCCCACGGCTTGCCGTCCAGATACACGTCTATCGCCTGGCCTGTGGTCAGTGCGTTAATTATCTGGAACTGCGCTTGCCCTTTGCCCGCCGGGCCATACGTCGAGTCGCGATGCACAATCGGCGTGAACGTGCCGGTCGCGGAAGGCGTGCCGGTGAAGATGATCGTGTGCGGATAGGCGGGCTGGATCGAAACGGTGACGTCGTTCACAATCCGCTCGCCCTGCAGCGTGCCGACATAGGTGGCAACTTGCTTCCCCTCGACCTCCACATAGGTCGTCCGCTGGCCATAGGGCAGGTAGCGCCCGAACGCGCCCACATAGAGGAAGTAAACGTTCTCCTCGGGCATGGCATTGATCCAACGCACCTGCGCGGGACTTTGGGTTGTCGGCGGGATAGGGTCGTAGCCCGTCCGACCGCCGAAGCCCTGGCCTGTGAACGTGGAGGCGAGGAACAGCACAGCAATAGTCATAAGAGTCTCCGCATCTCGCTCATTGGACGCTCTGAGGGGCCGGCGGTTACGCGGAGGGGTACACTTCATCGGATGCTTCTGCCCGTCGGCGCGCTCGCCCTCGCCATGTCTCCACAACTCGGCTGGCGTGCGGGAACGCCCGAGCCGATTCTGGAGGACGATCCCGGCTTCATCGCTCTGTACTGGAAGACGTGGGAGGCTTATCATGCGTGCGTGCGTGAGGATGTGCGCCTTGCGCTATTTCCCCCGCGGTACGCCGCACCAAACGGGGAAATAGCCTTCGATGACGCCGTCGCGATCACGCTGTTCAGCAAATGGGGTTGGAAGGCGGCTCCGTCGAACGAGACACTGAGGTTCGTGCTCCAGACGGTCGAACCTACGGGCAAGGCGCCACGAGTTATTTCAGTTTCAACCGGCGCCCCAGAGGGGGCAGCCGTCGGCCCGCCGCTTGCGCCGCTGGCAATTTACGACGCCTACCTCCTAAGCGGAGACCGCGCGGTCCTTGAGGCGTGTTTCTCACCGGCGGTGCGAAGGCAAGCGTTCCTCGAGTCGCTGTATGGCCACGTCGAATCTGAGGCGGAAACCGACCCTGAAACCGGGGCGATCCTGCTCGACCCAAAAACGCGCCAACCCATCATCAAGACGCGCGGAGGGCCCCGCTTCGTGCCGCCCGACTACTCGGTGCTGCCGGTTAGCCCGGCTCCATCCATTCTAGTTTCTGCAGAGGCACTCGCACTCTCAATCCAGGCAAACGCATACCTCGTGCGCTGCGCCGACGCGCTTGATTTGCGCCAGTCTGCTGCCCTCTATCGCCGCCTGTTGAGGCAAGACGCTGCCAAGCTCGCCGCGCTGTGGCACGAGGAGTTCGCCATGCCGGTCGGAAGAGACAATGGCGACACTCCCGCGGAACAGCCGTCGCTTGTTACTACGTGGGCGCTGCTCGGCGGTACGCTCGACGAGACCACAACGAATCGCCTGTGTGGCGCTCTCGCCTCCGCCGACCTCTTCGGGCGCAGATTGTCTTGGCCGCTCCTACCCTACCGTCATTCGCAATACCGGGGCGACGCCGGTGCGAAGCCCCTGTTCGCGTACCTGGTTGCCCGGGGCCTGCTCGACTCAGGTAAGCGTGAGCAAGCGGCTTACGCAGTGGAAGGATTCCTGCGTGCGATCCAGCGAAACGCCGAGGGGACGGGGAAGATGTTCAGCGACTACGGCCCGGACACGCTGCGACCCGCGCCCGAGTCTCACGAAAGCGCGCTTGCCGCAGGCCCCATCACCGTCGCCGGGCTAATCGAGGCGCTGATCGGCATCGAGGTAAACGCAGCGAACAAAACTGTCTCTTGGTCCCTTTGGCGCCGGGACAGGCACGGCTTGAAGAACCTGCGGTTTGGCGCCGCGAACGTCTCCCTCGTATGCGAGCGACGCACTTCTCGCTTTGTCCCTCCGGTCATCCGAATTGAGACCGACGCGACTTTCACGCTGGTTGTGAAGCAAGGCGGCCGCGATTGGTCACGCCGGTTCGAACCGGGCGCCCATGTATGGACGGTCTCTCGCTAACCTGGCGGCCAGCCGACGGGTGTCAATTCCTTTGGCGTGCCGATGTCCCACGCGGACGAAGGAATCGGCTCGCCCACGATAAAGTAGTCGTACAGAACCGTCTCGGCGAAGGTCGTGCTCTCTTCGACGCGTTGCGAGCGCTCGATTCGGCTGATCAGCCCGTCACGACGCACGTACACCACGGCTCGCCACCCTTCGCTCTGCTCGATGTCCAGCACGTCGTGTTCCTTGCCCCCGAGCACTGCAGGTTCAGAGCGCAGCGACACCTTTGCTCCGGATGAGGCGAGTGCGCGCCACGGGTCCGCGCCCGACAGCAGGGCAACCATCAATGGCTCCATCACGCTTACCGTGCGACGAATGCGATCGAACGCCTCTTCGCGCAGCACAATCCCTCGATAGACTTGCCGCTCCACTCTGTCCCAGCCGACGAGCAGCCTCCCATCGTACAGCACGGCAAACGATCGAGAGGGACTGTCTAATGTAACGCCGAAGCGAAATCGCCCGCCTCGCTCCCACCAACCGTTCGACTTCAACGTTCGCTGCCGACCATCGGTAAACTGATACGAACGCGAGGAATACATCAGAGTCGGCACGTTCTGGTACGCCTCCTTTGACCGCTGCACCACAACGAGGGCGCCTTCCGCAAAGGCGGGCGGATCGCCGACGACGCCAAGCGCCTCCACGCGCTGCGCGCCTTCGGGCGGTGCAAAGCGTAGCGGCACGTCCAAGTCCCCCTTTTCGACGGTAACTCGCCACTCCGCGTCCACGCCTTGCGGCGAGCGGAGCGTCAGCCGACGCAGGAGGTAGTCCGAGATTCCGACCTCGATTTCGACGGCGTAACCCTCCTGGGGCACAGCGCGATAGACCGGCACGTCGCCTTCAACGCGAGAGAACTCCAGTGGCCCGAAACCGGAAAGAAAGCTCATGAGACCGGTTGCCGGCTCAATGAACACCTCAAGCAGCGGGTCGAGCGAGCCGAGAACGGCGGTAAGTCCGTCGAACATGCGCCCTGATACGCGTTTCGCGGTGTACTGATTAGATGCGCGTTCATAAGCAGTGACTCGCTCGCCCTCGACGAGCACGACGCGCTCCGTCGTTCCGCCGCGCTCCAAGTCGAGCCTGAACCTTTCGGCGGTTTCGAAGTAAAGCTTCCAGCCCACGCCTCCGATGCCCTTGCCCGACACATGCGCGCTCATCACGACACCTGCGAGCGACTGGTGCGCCTGGCGCACCTCGGGGGGCAGGCCAAACACCTGTGCATGTGCAATCTGAGCAGCGAATGCGAGCGCCCCCACGGCGACAACCTTGACGGCCCAGGGCACGCGCGAGAGAAACTGCTCGGCGAGTAGCGGTCTCCTGTGGCCCGCCCTCACCCCCAACCCCTCTCCCTGCAGGGAAAGGGGAGTGTCGCCTCGCATCATCACTCCAAAGCCTCCTTCACTCGTTGCGCCAAGGCGCGAGTCATCGTAGGGACGGCGGCTATGTCGTCCACCGCGGCACGCCGAATCCCCTCGAGGGAACCAAACGCGCGGAGCAGCAGCCGCCTTCGCTTCGGCCCGATGCCCGGCACCTCATCAAGCGGGTTCCCAAACATGCGCTTGTTACGAAGCTTTCGGTGATAGGACAGCGCGAAACGGTGAGCCTCGTCACGAAGCCGCCGAAGCAAAACAAGCCCTGCAGAGCTCAGCGGGAGCTCCAATGGTTGCGGCACACCAGGCTGAAAGATCTGCTCGCGCCGCTTCGCCAGTCCGATCGTGGGCACCGTCAGCCCCATCTCGCCCTGCGCCTGGAGAGCCGCTTGCAACTGACCACGCCCTCCGTCAATCACAAGCAGGTCCGGCAGTTTCTGAAATCCCTCCTCGCCCTCTTTCCATGCTCTAAACCTTCGCAAGACCGCCTCACGCATCATCGCAAAGTCATCCGGCGATTCGGGATTGTAGCGGATTCGGAACCGCCGGTATTCATCCTTTGCAGCCTGGCCCTGCTCGAACACAACCATCGAAGCCACAGGCGCGCTGCCCGCGATGTTCGAGATGTCGAATCCCTCGATGCGCCACGGCGGAGACGGCAGACTCAGCTTCTCATGCAGTTCTTGCATTGCCTCTTCCGCCCACGCCGCTTGGTTCTCTTTCTGTTGGCGCATCTGCTCAAGCGCCAGTTCCGCGTTGGTAGCCGCTAACTCGAGCAACTTCAGCTTGTCTCCACGTTTGGGAATCTCAACCCGAACCGCACGTCCGCGTTTGCTTCGCAACCATGATTCGATGATTGCGCGCTCTTCGATTTCGACGGGCAGCAACACCTCTTGGGGCACCTCGGGTGCGTCGGCATAGTACTGCTTCACGAACTCTTGCACAGCCTCGGCTGGACTGCGGTCACCGGTGCCGTCCAAATAGAACATCCGCTGCCCCATCAGTTTGCCGCCCCGGACGTAGAACATCTGCACTGCCGTGCCTTGGTCGTCGCGCACCAGCGCAACGGCGTCTTGGTCTCGTTGACCGTGCCCTACCACCTTCTGCCGCTCCAGCACCTGCTCGATCCATCCCATCGCGTCGCGCAGGCGCGCCGCTCCTTCAAAGTCGAGCGAATCCACAGCCCGCTCCATCCGCCGCCTGAAATCCTTCAGCAACGAGTCCTGCTTGCCCTCGAGGAACTGCCGCACATTTCGCAACTCGCGCTCGTACTCGTCGCGGGAAGCGAGACCAGCGCATGGAGCCAGGCATTGCCCCATGTGATAATATAAACATGGGCGCTGAACCGCCTCGCCGCTCCAACTCTTGCAACACGGAATCAGCCTGAACACCTTGTGCAACAGCGTGAGGGTCTCGCGTACGGCTTGCGCGCTCGTAAAGGGACCGAAGTACCGCGAGCCATCCTTGCGTAGCCTGCGCGTGAACATGACTCGAGGAAACGGCTCGTTCGTCACGACGATGTAGGGGTAACTTTTGTCGTCGCGCAGGCGAACGTTGAACGGAGGCCGATGCTGCTTGATGAGTGTGCACTCGAGGACGAGCGCCTCTAACTCGCTGTCCACGACCATCCACTCCATGTCCCGAATCTGCGATACCATTCTCGCGATGCGAGCACCGAGGTTTGACGACTTCTGGAAATACGAACGAACGCGGCTTCGCAACGACAGCGCCTTGCCCACGTACAGCACTCGGCCCTTCTCATCTTTGAAGATGTAGCAGCCGGGCTGTGCGGGAAGCGCCTTCAGGCGTTTCGCAACCGCCTCATGGGCGTCCTCAAGCGAGGCTCCCGAACGCATCACTCCTCCGCGGCAACCGCTGCAGCCTTCCGCTTGCGAAGGCGGTGATGGATCACCTTGGTAACTACCGGAATCACCGACAAGGCGAACAGTCCCAGAATCGCCAACTCGAAATTGTCACGAACAGCCGGAATGCGGCCTAACGTGTAGCCCGCTCCGACACATACCAGGACCCACAAGAACGCACCGAGCAAGCAGAAGCAGATGTACCTGCCAAACGTCATTCGACCGATGCCCGCCACGAACGGGGCAAACGTCCTAACGATGGGAACGAACCGAGCAATGATAATTGTGAGCCAGCCGTATCGCTCGTAGAACTCGTGCGTCCTGTCCAGGTACTCGCGCTTGAACAAGCGGCTCTCCTTGCCGCCACGGAACACCTTCGGCCCGAGGAAGCGCCCGATGTTGTAGTTCACGATATCGCCCGTAAGCGCGGCAAGCATGAACGTCAGATAAACGAGCCACACGTTTAATCCGAACTCAGGCTGAGCTGAGAACATCCCCGCCGCGAAAAGCAGCGTGTCGCCGGGAAGAAACGGCGTAACGACCAGGCCCGTTTCGGCGAAGACGATGAGAAAGAAGATGAGGTATGTCAGCGTGCCGTAGTTCTGGATGATCTCCTGAAGGTGCTCATCCAGGTGCAGGAACACATCAAGTACGTTGGCGAGAATCTCCACGGGCTTACAAGAGAATACGACAAACGCAGCCCAGATTGCGAATTTGGCGCCATCGCGGGTACCTTCTCCCTAAGATGAGAGCAATCAGCGTGCTGTGCCTCGCAGGCGTGCTTTTGCTCACCTTGGCCGGATGCGGCAAGCGGGAGGAGGGCGGACGCCCCGACGCACCGCCCGTCAGCACCGAGCCCGGCCCAGGAATGAGGCAACACGGCGGGGACCAGAGTGGCGCCCAGCGGCAATCCGTCCCTCAAGGCCCAAACACCGAGGAATCACCCACAAATCTCAGGGGTTACGAGGAACCAAAGTACCAAGATCCATTTGAAGACTAGAGGGGATAACCCCTTGCGGCCAACCTGCCGAACCCCTATATGGTGTATACTGTCGCCGAGGCAATGCCACAGCGCATCTGCCCACATACTAACCACCAGGAGGTTACAACAACAACAATGAAGCGATGGATGATGATGATGACGATCGCCGCGGTTGCGGTTTTCGGATTGGTTGGCTGCAACGGCGGCACAGAGAACAGCTCCTCTGAGGGGAGAACTGCTCCCGCCAACAGCGGAGCCAAGGCCGGCGGTATGGCCAACGAGCCCTCCACCACGACCGAGACGCCCGGAGGCACCACCGGCTCAGGCGCCACCAAGGGTG
>PSLA01000013.1:0-39503 GCA_040289295.1 Armatimonadota bacterium | reverse complement strand
TCACACCCAAAGCGGCGGCGGCCACTAAGCCCAAACCGCTCCAACATTCTCCGCGCCCCGGCTCGCCGGGGCGCTCCTTTTGAAAGCGAACGCTGCTCCATCAGGTAAGAACCCAGACCATGGTCGCGAGCATTAGGAACCTGACCGTTGCCTATGGGCGGAACGTGGCGGTCTCCGGCGCGACCTGCGACATCCCCGAAGGCTGCGTCGGTCTGCTGGGACCGAACGGCGCCGGCAAGACGACCTTGATCAAAGCGCTGCTCGGCTTCCTCAAGCCAAGCGAAGGCGAAGGGACCATCCTCGGCTATGACATCCGACAATCCTGTCTCGAACTGCGCCTCCACGTCGGCCTCATGCCCGAGAGTGACTGCCACATCCCCGGAATGAGCGCCGTTGAGTACGTCGCGCTCGCCGCAGAACTCAGCGGGCTCCCCCGAGCCAACGCGATGCAGAGAGCGCACGAGGTCCTCGAATACTGCGGTCTTGGCGAAGCGCGATACCGCTTTGTTGAAACCTACTCGACCGGCATGAAGCAGAAAGCCAAGATCGCCCAAGCGCTCGTGCACGGACCGCAACTGCTCTTCCTCGACGAACCGACCAACGGGCTCGACCCCGAGAGCCGCGAGGAGATGCTCGAACTCATCCGCGACATCTCTCACAACAAGGGCGTCAATTGCATCGTCTCGTCTCACCTGCTTCCCGACATCGAGCGAACCTGTGACTGGATTCTCGTGATGAGCCAAGGCAAGATTCGAAGCCAGCGCTCCGTTACCGACATGAAAGGCGCGAGCGACTCAGTGTGGGACGTTGAACTGAAGGAACCGGCTGCCGCGTTCTCTGCCGCCCTCGAAGCGAGGGGCGCGAAGGTGCTTTCTTCCCTCAGCAATCTTTACCGCGTAGAGGTTCCACAAGGCGAACACGCGGCGACGATGGTGCTCGCCATTGCGCGAGATATCGGCGCGGAGGTGCGCGGCCTGCGCCCCGCCTCGCGCTCGCTCGAAGAGGCATTCTTGGAGGCGATATCGTGAGCCAAGACGTTCACCCCCCTCCCATCGCGGACCTCACCTATCGCAACTACGACGGACCGAAGGCGCTCCGCCCGCTCCGCTGGTGGACGATTTCGCGCTCCTTCATTCGGGCTGCGATTCGAAAGAAGGCGTTCTGGGTCCTGTTCGGGCTTCTCTGTATGCAGTGGATGCTCTTCGCTCTGATCGTATTCTTCCGTTCGCAGGCGGAACGGGTAACGGGAGGCGCAGAGCGAGGAGTACCGACCTTCAACCTTGCGGATACGTTCGCCAACGTGGTTGACGTCTGGATCTGGGTGTTTGCCATCGCGCTGTTCATTGGCGCTGGCAGCATCGCCGCCGATAACCGCGCCAACGCTATTCAGGTCTACTTGAGCAAGCCGCTGACTCGCGCGGACTATATCCTCGGGAAGTGGATGGGCATGGTGCTGCTGCTGTATTTTGCACAGTTCGTACCGATGTTCGCCGCTTTGCTCTACGCAGCGCTGGATAAGGGATTAGGTGAGTTCCTTCGCGAGCATTCCCACCTTGCGCTGATGTTCCCCCTGGTGCCGCTGATCCCTGCAGTGATTCACTCGTCCCTGCTTGTCGGAATTTCTGCGCTCAATCGGACGCCTGCCATCGCAGGGATCGCATACACGGGAATCTTCATCGTTTGGAACGTTCTGGCGATGACGATCGCCGCAGCACCGATCGTCTCGGACGAGTCGCGGACCACCCTGATGTTTCTCAACCCGCGAGGCGTCATCTACGGCCTCATCTTCAATCTGATCGGCACACGAGGAACGTTCGGCTTCCAAGCAGACCGTTCTTTGCCTTTGCCGGAGTGGGCGCCACTGCTCGGCCTCGCCCTGGTCCTCTGCGCCGGGTCATTAGCCCTCGCCGTGCTACGCGTGAGAGCAGTGGAGGTGGTCAAAGGGTGATTGATCTCCAACGAGCCAGCCGCTGGTACGGCCAAGTCATCGGACTGAACGACGTCACCTGTTCCATCGGGCCGGGCATTACAGGACTCCTCGGAGAGAACGGCGCGGGCAAGTCCACGCTGATCAAGCTGGTTACCGGCCAACTGCGCCCCACGACCGGCACCGTCACCGTCTTCGGCGAGGCGCCGTTCGCCAACTCGAATGTGCTTCGCAGGCTCGGCTACTGCCCAGAGGTCGACGGATTCTACGAGCATATGTCTTGCGAGGAGTTTCTGACCCTCATGGCGCGCCTGTCCGGCGTTCCGTCGAGTGAAGGAGCCATCGTGGCAGAACGCTCGCTCCACCGAGTTGGAATGCACGACAGCAGAAAACGCCGACTCGGTGCTTGCTCCAAGGGCATGCGACAGCGCATCCGAATCGCTCAGGCGATCCAGCACGACCCGGAGGTGCTCGTCCTTGACGAACCGATGAACGGACTGGATCCCGTGGGCAGAAAGGAGATGAGCGACCTGCTGCTGGAGTTCGGGACAACCAGAACCGTCATCGTTAGCAGCCACATTCTCTACGAGGTGGAATCTCTCACGCGGTCCATCATTCTGCTACACCGAGGCAGGTTGCTCGCCCAAGGCGACGTGGGACGCATCCGCGACCTGATTGACCGTCACCCTCATCAGGTCGTGGTGGAGACGGACGGCTCTGCACGCAGGCTTGCGAGAGAGCTGGTCGCGCTCGCTTCCGTGGTCGCGGCGCGTATCGAGGGTGATGAGTCTCGCCTCATTGTTGAGACTCCCCGCCCCGATGAGTTCTACACCCAGCTCCGAGATATCGTCCTCGCCAACAACATTCCGCTGAGAACGTTCTATTCGCAGGACAACAACCTCGAGGCCGTTTTCCGCTATCTGGTCACGGGATGAACGTCATCGAAATCGCCATCTGGTTTCTGAAGAACACGCTGCAACTTAGGCGGGCGGTTACGGCAGTGCTGTTGGGGATCATCGGCCCGCTTTTCGCCCTGCTGTTTCGTGCGTTCGGCTTCACCCCGGCGGAGACGTACGACGCAAGCGTTCAGTTGGGCATATTCTCGGCGACCCTCGTGCTTGCCGCGATCGCCTACGGCGGCGGCATTGTTACCTACGAGGTGGTCGGCAAGACGATTCCGCTCTTGCTCACGCGACCTGTGCCGAGGTGGGCGCTCTTCATCGGCAAGTGGTTGGGCGCCGTCGTGCTTACGGCGGCGATCTCCGTCGTCGCAACAGTCCTAACCGCAGCCCTCTCCTTCGGAAGCGACTTCGACACCGAGGTGCTACTGCGCGATATGCTCGTGCTTTGCGCGGGCGCCGTAACCTACGTGAGCCTCTTCGGACTGCTTTCGGTGCTTTCGAAGCGCCCCTGGCTCATCGCTGCGATCTTCGGGTTCTTCTGGGAGACGTGGGTTACCTACGTGCCGGGCGATTTCCGCCGCCTCTCGGTGATGACGTACCTTAAGCAGCTCTCACCGCACGCGGACATCGGGGGGCAAGAAAATCCGCTGGAGGCGCTCTCCGAGGCGTTTCAAACCGCACAGATAGACCCGCTCACCTGCTGGAACACTCTCACCGTGCTGACGATCCTCTCCTTGGCGATCTCAGTGGCTGTGTTCTCGATGGCGGAGTTCTTGCCCGCCGAAGAGGCGGCATAACAAGAAAGGGGACGCCGAAGCCGCAACGACGTCCCCGTTGGACCCGGGTGGCAGAAAGAAGACGTGGAGCAAGCAGACGATGTCTCCCCAGTCACCGGGTGCAAAGAAATAGACGGCGCGCGAGCCCGAAAAGCCGCAGCCGACCCGCTCACACCTCCAGCGTCATTCCGTCGAAGGCTACGACGACACCGTGCGGGGCGAAGAAGCGCTCCAGCTCCTCATGTGTTGCCTCTCCCGCCGAACCGTGGTGCGTCGAGCAGAAGATGGTGCCGTCGTGCGCTGCTCCGATGGCGCGCATCCGATCTGCCACAGCAAGCAGTTCGCGGCAGGAAAGGTGCCCCCAGTACTCGCTGGGCACCATGCCGTCGGTGCAGTCAAGAATCACGCAGTCCAACCTCCGCCCCGCGAGGAACTCCCAGGTGTCCTCTTGATACACGCCCGTGTCGGTGCCATAAAGGATCGAGCGGCCGTCGCGCTCGAAGATGAGGTTCAGGCTGTCCTCATCCAACTTGTGATATGCGTGAATCGGGGTAACGCGGTAACCCGCGACATCGAGCGGCGCGAAGCTGCGGATCACGAACCGCTCCACTTCCTCCACATGATTGAACTGGCCCAGGAACCCGTCTACGACCGCGGCATTGCCATAGACGAGCGGCTTGGGGTGTTCCATCGGCAGGAACGGCGGAAAGAGGTACTGAAACTCGCGGGGGGCGAAGTGGTCGTCGTGCGAATGGGTAAAAAACACGTGCGTCCACTCCTTCGCTCGCATGCCCAAACGCTCACAACAGGCAAACGTGTCGGGCCCCCAATCTATCTTCAAGACTCCGTCAATAACAGCGCCGGCGCGGTACCGCACGTCTTCACCGCGGTGCACCCTCGCATACTCGGACACGCGATCGGCTTGAAAATAGCCGGGTATGCCGTTCGCGGCACCCGTCCCAGTGAAGGTTATGCGCATGGCGAGACCTCGGCGCCGTTTAGAAGTCGGCGAGTGACCACATTAAGAGTCCGCTCAAGAGTTTAGGATAGTAGTAAGTCGACTTCTGGGGCATCTTCTCTCCTGCTTCGGCTATGCGCCGCATGGCTTCAACGGACGGTGGGTTCGTGATGACCGCCATCGTGTGTTCGCCGGACTGGACGCGTCTTACGGCTTCGTGCGCATCACGGGTGTACTCGACTCGATCCAATCCCTCGACACCGAAACACCGCTTGAGGATAATCTCGTGCAGGATTGTAACGTCCAGCGTCTTCAGCAGGTTTGAGCCTGGGCTTTCGATCAGTTTCAGCGCGACGTTAGGATCGTCGAGTATCGCCAGCAACCCAGTCTGTCCGGGAAGCACGATTCCGAAGGCGCGAACCTTGGGGTTCATAAGCTCCCTCACGGCTGTTGGGAGTTCGTCGTTGCCCATGCGACGGGTAGTGAAATATGTAGCGAGGCGCACGTTCGCCTCAGCGAGGGGAACCGTGAACCTGGTTACGATACGATGCGTGGGCAGCAGTGCCAGCCCAGGGTCCTTCATGCTCGAGAGTGCGATTAGGATGAAGTCCTCAGGAATCAACGTGGGCTGTGTGCCGAGCGCCTCGCGAAACTTCAGCGCAGTCTCGTAGCGGTGATGCCCATCCGCGATCCAAACCCGAGAGCGGGACATATACCTTTGGATTTCCCGTACCGCCTCCTCATCTGTGCAACGCGATAGAGAGTGCGAGATGCCGTCGTCGGTAACCACATGGCTTGTTGAAGCGAACGGAGCGGACTCCATAAGCCTGACCATTCGGCGATCGTCATCCTCCACGAGACCAAAGATGCATTCAACGTGCGCGCGCGTCGCTTCGAGCAGTCGGAGCCGATCCTCCTTGTGCTTGGGAAACGTTTGCTCGTGCGGGAGAACGACGCCCTTCTCATACGGCTCTATTTTCAACAACGTGATGAGGGCGGTGCGGACGCGCTCGATACCATCCAGCGGGTTAACGAACTTTTGCTCGAGACGATAGACGCTCGGCTCCAGGTCAGCCGCGAGGATGCCGTCGCGCCGCCACTCCGAGAGGCGCAAGGCGGCCCGCCCGTACTTCACGAACTTGCTCCGGTCGTCCGATAGAGACTCGGGTAGCGTCACCCACACGACGTTGTGGTCGCTGCGGGCGCCGAGCTTCGCCCTCATCTCCGAAGAGATGACGTCGTACGGGGGCGCGACGAGGTCCTCCAACCTCCCCGCATCCTGGGTGTACCGCAAAGCCCGAAACGCTCGTATGTCCGCCATTCGGCTACAGAGGATACGCCCTAACGCGTGCTGCGCGCAAGCGCGCTCCCGCCAGCCGGAACTTCGGGGCTCGACGCCGGCGGCGCCTCACCACGGCTGCCGTCGGGGGCTCCCCTGTTCGCCATTGCTGAGGTGGAGGCGTTCGCCGCGTGGTGGACTGCGCTCGGGCGAGGCATCGCGCGAGGCGCCCGGGCGATATAGCGAAGCGCAGGGCTGATGGACCCAGGCGAGCGAAGCGGGGCATTCCTCGGCGCTGCTCGCCATCAGTCGCTTGTACATGGCACCCGATGCGCCGGTGCGTGAGACGCGCACCCCCCCTTCCTCAACCTCTCGTTGGTGTGGACGGTAAAGGTGCCGTTTGGGCCGTAGGGCATCGCCAGCGGTGAGGTACCGGTGATGATCGGGCGCGCCGCTGCATGCATGTAGCCTGGGTAGTAGATCTGTCCGTTGAAGTCCGACAGAACCTGGTCGTTGAGTCGGTACTGGCCGCCCGCGATGAGCAAGCTGCCGTCGCGCAACAGCTTGGCGGCGGCTGACAAGGCTGCTTCCTGGCTTGGTATTGGAAGGGTGACCGAGTCGATCCTCGGCCTCATCTCAGCTCTCCGCGCAGGCCGCAGGCTGATGACGCTACGCGTTCCGGGCGGCGGCGCTGCGCGCAATGTCGCTTAGCAGACCATCGTCCTCGAAGGAGCGGGCGACGAGTAATGCCCGCTGGACCGCCTCCAGCATCAAGCGCTCCGCCTCCTCGGCACCCACCGCCGCGGGGTGCGTAACCTTGCCGCGCACGCGGTCGGAGCCGCCCGACTTGCCGGTCTGCGCCGCGGGTGACAGTTCGTTCAGCAGGTCGTCTCGAATCTGGAAAGCCAGACCGACCTCTGCTCCGAACCGGGCGGCTTCGGCGGCGCGCTCTTCGTCCGCCCCGCCGCAGATAACCCCCAGCTCGGCTGCCGCTGAGATAAGCGCGCCGGTCTTCCGGCTGTGAATCCAGTTGACTCGCTCAAGCGTGGGTTCCCCGCCCTGGAGGAGCATGTCGCCGACTTGACCGCCGACCATGCCTCGAACGCCGACGGCGCGTGTGAGGGCGTGGAGCACGCGGAGGGTGCGCTCCGCTGAACCCTCGCGCGGGTCGCGCGAGTAGTGCTCAAGCGCACACTGAAAACCGAGCGCCAAGAGCGCATCGCCAGCGAGGAGCGCGGTTGCCTCGCCAAACTTCACGTGGCATGTGGGTTTACCTCGCCGCAGGTCATCGTTGTCCATGCAGGGTAGGTCGTCGTGAACGAGGGAGAAGCAATGAATCAGTTCCACGGCGCACGCGGCTGCCAGAGCGCGCTCAGGCTCGCCGCACACAGCGCGGCACATCGCCAGGGCGAGCAAAGGGCGGAACCGCTTTCCACCGCCGAGCACGGCGTATCTCATCGCCTCCTGAAGCGCCTCGGCGGGGCCTTCGGCTTGCTGGTCGAGCATTCGCTCGAGCTCCAACTCGATCTTGGGCTTCCATTCAAGGGTGAACCGTTTGAAGGTCACGCGCGCTGCTCCTCCTCGCCGCCCTGCAATACCCCTGCAGGCGGCGCGAATCGGCTGTGCGCCTCGAGGGACGTGTTGCCCTCGACGAGGTCGCGCATCAGTCTTCCGATCCAAATGCCGAACTTGAAGCCGTGGCCTGAGCACGCGCTCGCAAAGAATGCCGGCACCTTCATCGGCAGCGCGCCGACTGCAAACTCCTCTCCTGGCAAGACGGTGTACAAGCAGGTGAACGATTCGCGCGGTGCAGGGCTTACACCAAGGCGGAATCGCGCGACTTCGCCGATCTCGCGGATCACATCCGGGTTCGGCTTGAACGGCCCGTCCGACGGGTTGACCTCGGGGCCGTATCGGTGCAACCCAATCTTCGCCCCGCGCCCGTAGTCGGGAAAGCCGTAGAAGTGGTCGTCGTTCGCTTCCACCCACGCCATCGGCGGCAGCCCTTCCTCAACGGTGAAGTAGGCGAAGTGTTGCAATCGAACTTGTGTGGGCAGCGGCACGAATTGCCGAATCCATGCTCCCGCGCATACTACGAGCGCGTCGTATTTCGTGCCTTCGATGACGCCGTCGTCGGTCGGCTGGGCGCGCACGCCCTCGAGCACCTTTGCACCGTTCTCCATCGCGACCGCCAGCGCGCCCCGAATGACCCGCTCAGCCTTGAGGAAACCGGCGCCCTCCTCAAACAGCGCTTCTTCGTCGGGCTCGAGGTGAAATCCTCCGAAGCGTCGCGCCACATCAATGGGACCCATTGCTTCGAACGGCGTCGAGGTGGATATCAGACTTGCGCGCGCGTTGCGGAACCACGGGTCGGTGCTCTGACCGAAGATGAGCAGGCCGCAGCGGTGCAACACCTGCTTGCCGAGCTGTTGCTCGAACTCCTCCCAAAGCGGAAACACTTCACCCATCAACTCGGCGTAGTAAAGGTCGGCGTACGCCCGGCGGATGATGCGCGAGGTGCCGTGAGAGGAGCCGCGCGAGTGCCCTACCTCGAACTGCTCATACACGTGAACCTCGTGGCCGGCCAAGGCGAGCGCGCGAGCGGAGCACGCGCCATGCACCCCCGCGCCTATGACGGCGACCTTCAAGCCTCCTCCTTGACGATCGGCGGCAGAGTCATGTCGCTGCTGTGCCCCGGGAACCGCTTCGCATCAGGGTTTATGAATGTCTTCGCCACATTAACGGCGATACACACCTCGCCCACGCCGGTCGCGATGAGGTCCAGTTTGGCGTGGTGCGTGCAGATATCGCCGGCCGCGTAGACACCGGGGCGGTTCGTCTCCATCAGGCTGTTGACAACAATCTTGTTCTTCTGCAGCTCGAGGCCCCAAGAGCGTATCGGGCCAAGATCGGTTTTATATCCGATGTTGATCGAGAGAAAGTCGCATGGTAACTCGGTGCGCTCCTGGGTCTGTCGATTTTGCGTAACGACGGCAACGAGCTTATCAGAGCCTTTCAGTTCGACTACCTCCTCCCATAAACGAAGCGCAACGCTGGAGCGCATGAGGGTAGCAACGCTCTCTTCGTGTGCGCGAAACTGGTCGCGGCGGTGGATTAGGGTAACCGAGCGAGCGACACCCTCGAGAGCAAGCGCCCAGTCTACAGCCGAATCTCCACCGCCGACGACGACTACTCGCTTACCCACCAGTGCTGCGCGGTCCTGTACGCCATAGCCGAGCCCCTTGCCCAAAAAGTGGGACTCGTTCTCAAGCCCAATTCTCGTTGGTTGGAAGGCGCCAACGCCCCCGCAGATGATCACGGTGCGGGAGAGGTACACATCTCCATTTTTGGTTCCGAGACGCCAACCCTGCTCGAGCTGCACGAGGCTCTCCGCCTGGCAGCCGAGCACATACTCGGGATGGAAGCGACCCGCCTGGAGCGCCATCGCGTTTGCCAAGTCTCGCGCGGAGATTTCCGGGAAGCCGGGCATGTCATAGATCGGCTTATCTGGATAAAGAGCAGTCAGTTGCCCCCCCGTTTGCGGTTGGGAATCAACAACGCGCACCGACATTCCTCGCATGCCTGCGTAGAACGCTCCAAACAGCCCCACGGGCCCTGCGCCAATAATGGTTACGTCCTTCACCGGCGGTCTACCTCGTCGGCGCTTTCGACCCGCACCGTCTGCTCTCCCTCGCGGATGATGTTCCCGTCCGGGCCAAACTCCTCCTTCCAGATAGGGACGTCCGCCTTAAGACGCTCGATGAGGAAACGGCAGGCTTCAAACGCCTCAGCTCGGTGCACGCACGCGGCTGCCGTGACCACGGCGATCTCACCTGGCATTAGCTGGCCCAGGCGATGGACAATTGCTACACGGGCACTCCAGCGCTTCGATGCCTGCGTGGCAAGGCGTTCCATCTCGGCGAGCGCCATTGGTTCATAAGCAGTGTACACGACGCGCTCGGTGACCACGCCGCTCGTCACAGCCCGCACTTCGCCGCAGAACACGGCGACGCCGCCAGCATCCGTTCCTTCAAGGCTTCGGCGAATCATTTCAGGGTCTATTGGTTCTCGCTGCAACCGAATCATCCGCCGCTCACTGGTGGGATGACTGCAACTTCGTCGTGCCGCTGTATCGTATGTTCATCTGTTACGAAAGCACGGTTGACCGCAACTCTGGCGCCGTCTACCCAAAGACCTCTGGAGCGGAGGAGTGATATCAGTGCCCCCACGGTTGCGGGCGTTGGCAGTTCGACCGGCACGCACTCGCCGTGTTTCGAGCGGAGGCTCGCGAAAAGCAGCACCGGAATGGTCATACCGCGAGTGTACCGATTCCAGTAGAATAAACTCAGGAATGCCCGGTGAAGATAAGGAGCATGCGCAGCGGCAACGCCTGACGGCGGAAGGGTTGGCGCAATGCTTCGCGCAAGCCGACTCGGAGCGCGAGTTCGCCAACCTGTTAGCGAACATCGCCGAGGAGACGGGCGCCTCGGCTGAGACGCTGCAAAGCACCTTGCGAGAGGTTGACGAACGCAGGAAGGTTCGGCGCACATGGTGGGGAGCGCTCCGCGCGCAACTTGGGCAAATGGGCGAGGCGACGCGACGGACTGTCACCTCGGCGTTTCTCGGCTTGCAGGCAGGCCTCGTGGCGACGCTTGGCGCGAAGTTCGGCGACGATTACGGGCTTGGAACGGTTATGCAGGTGCTTCTGGTTGCGCTCGCCGTATACAATACCGCGCTCGCCAAACGGCGCGAGCTGGCAATGCTCGTGGGAGCGACCATCGGAGCTTCGTACGTGATCGGGCGGTCGTTCTTCTCTGTGCTTTTACAGCCAGAGGCGCCATTCGACGGAATGCTCATCGTCGGACTTACATTGGTGGGAGCGGGTCTCGGCTGGCTAGTTGGCGGCTTGCGAGACAAGATTCTGCGCTTGCGTTTCCAACATGACCCGGAAGCCCGGAGGAAGGAGTTGCTCCGCCAACTCATCGAACTGCAAGATGAGTTGCGCCTCGGTGAGCGAAGCCTGACTTTCCTGTCGGTGGACATCGTGGATAGCACCGGAATCAAGGCAGAGTGCGAACCCCTTGCGACCGAGTACTCTTTCGGCGAATACTCGCGATACGCGTGCCGGATTGCGCAACAATTCGGAGGATCGCTGCACAGCGCCGCGGGCGACGGGCTGCTGTTTGCGTTCGACCATCCGCAGCAGGCGTTCCTCGCCGCGAAGCGCATCCAAGCGGGAATGATCGAATTCAACGCGCACTTGAATCGCACGAAACGCCCGTTTCGCTTGCGGTGCGGAATCCACACCGGTCGGGTGGTAACCCCGGTCGGCGGCGACCCTTCGTCCGTGAACTACTCGCACGTGATTGACGTCGCGGCACACCTTCAAAAGGCCGCACCCGCGGGAGGAGTGGTCGTCTCGCGCGAAGCTGCTCTGCTCTGCCCGGGCGGACCGGGCGCGCTGGTAGGTGAAACTCTCGAGGTGCGCGGCATCCAGGCCGTCGTGTGGAGGCTGCACAGCGAGGCGACGCCTTCCATCGAGCGTCCGTCCACGCTCGCCCCGCCGCCCCTTCCCGGAACGTAGAGATGCCAAGCCGCTCCGACGGATACGACGTTATCGTCTGCGGAGGCGGAACGGCGGGCGCGGTTGCAGCCATCAAGGCTGCGCGCCTCGGCGCAAAGACGCTCGTCGTCGAAGCGCTATCAGGGCTTGGCGGCACCCAAACGTTTGCGTGGGTAACCCCCATGATGCCGAACTACTTGGGTGACGAGCAACTGTGCCGTGGAATCAACTTAGAGATACAGCAACGCCATGCCGCGCGATGCGGTGAAGGAGACGTCCCAAACGCCCAAGTTTGGTACGACCCCGTTACAGTTTCCGCCATCCTTGAGGAGATGGCGGAAGAGGCGGGAGTTGTTAGACTGTACAACGCGATGCTCGCATCAGTCGAAACGTCCGACGCGGGCGCTGATATCCGCATAGAAAAGGTTATTGTTCAGACCAAGGCAGGCGCATTGCACTTCAGTGCGAAGACGTTCGTTGACGCAACGGGAGACGCGGACGTCGTGTTCTTCGCCGGTGGAAAAACGGTGTCCGGCGATGAGCACGGAGTGAACCAGCCGATGACGCTGCGCTTCACGGTTGCCAACGTAGACGTTCGACAAGTCGCTGCACACTTCCGCGAGCACGCCTCGCCCGCCACGGAGCGATTCCTTCATGTCGGTTTTGCCGAGGCGAGCCGCTCACCCATCGCCGATGTGGTCTCAAAGGCTGTCGCCGAAGGGCTATTGAAAGAAGGCGATCTCGGATACTTCCAGTTCTTCACAATCCACGGGAGGCCACGCGAGTTGGCGTTCAATTGTCCACGGTTGGTCGGTTTTGATCCGCTCGATCCCTTCTCGGTAAGCGAAGCGCTATCTGCGGGACGACTTGCAATTCAGCGGGTTCATCAATTCGTCCAGCGGTTCATACCGGGCTTCGAGCGCAGTTACATCTCCGTTGTCGCGCCGATGATCGGGAATCGCGAGAGCCGCAGAGTCGTAGGCGAATACGTCTTGACCGAAGAAGATCACCAGACGGCACGGAAGTTTCCCGATGCCATCGCGCGTAACCGATATCCGATTGACATCCACCTTGTCGGCGGCGGCGTCGAGTTGCGCGCGTTGCCAAAAGATGACTACCACGAGATTCCGTATCGCTGTTTGGTACCGAAGGGAATCGTGAATGCGTTGGTCGCCGGTCGCTGCCTCAGCGCGACGTTTGCGGCACAGTCGAGCGTACGGATTCAGCCGGTCTGCCGCTCTATGGGCGAGGCGGCGGGTGCAGCGGCGGCGCTCTGCGCGGCGTCCGGCATCGCGCCTAAGCACCTGGAGTATGCGTCTTTGCGCGAGTACCTTGACTTGCCCTAAGCTGGGTGGTGGGCTCGCGGGGACGCTCGCGCTCCCTCGAGCTGGCGGGGGCGCTAATCTCCGAGCAGCTTCTCGCGCACCGCCTTCATCGCCGCCTCGGTGCGACTGTTCACCTGCAGCGCCTTCAGGATGTTCGAAACGTGATTCTTGATGGTCTTCTCTGCGACGCCAAGCCGATCCGCAATCTCCTTGTTGCGCAATCCCTGCGTGATGAGAGTAAGCACCTCCTTCTCGCGGTCGCTGAGCTCGTAGAGGTGCTCGTCCTCCAGTTCCTCGTCCTCCTGTTGTCTGCGGAACTCCTGCAGCACCTTCGTGGCGATGTTTGGTGAGAGCGTCGCCTCGCCCGCAACGGCGCGCTCGATAGCTTCGATAACATCGCTAGGTAAGCTGGTCTTCAGCAGGTACCCGATCGCTCCGAGTCGTAAAGCCTCGAAGACCAGCTCGTCCTCTTCATGGACGGTAAGGACGACCACTTCAATGTCGTGCTTCTTGCGCTTCAGTTCACGGATGCACTCGAGGCCCGTCATGCGCGGCATCTCAATGTCAGTGAGCAGAACATCGGCGTCCTCGGTCATGCACCGGTCAAGCGCCTCGCGTCCATCCGAACCGATCCCCACGCACTCTATGCCCTTTGCGGATGCAAGGATGCGATGGAGCGCCTTGCGGTACGCCTCTTCATCATCGGCAATCACGAAGCGTATCATCTTCTCTGTCCTCCAGTCCGATTCTCTTGAACGACCAGCCTACCTGCGCGCGTTGCTTCCCATTGCCCAGAAGTGCTTGGCAACAGCTGCTACGGTATCTCCAACTCGATCAACTCGCTGACCCTCCGCGGTTCCTCGCTCGATTGCGCCGCTTCGACTTTTCGCTGTTCTTCTGCAGCCTCCAGCTCCAATCCCTTTCGGCGCAGGCCAATCGCCCTCAGGCGATGCAACAAGGCGTCGTGCGTCTGTTCGGCTCCCGCCGCGAGGACGGCTTGTCGCTCCGGCTCCTGCCCGCCCCACCACAGAACGTCGGCAACCTCGAGGAACGGCACAGGGTCGGTGCCGAACTCCTCAAGCACCTTCTCGCCTCCACCCGAAAGGAACGCTTCCGCGCGAAGGCATGGATCGAGCGGCGCAAGAAAGTGCGCATTGGGCAGGTCGTTCTCATCTTCTACGCCGGCGCGCCGCAGCGACCAATTCTTAAGCCACCACGCCAATGGATTCGAGCCGCAATAGAGCAATGACTCCTCGAAATCTGCTCCAGCAAGCAGCCACCTTTCACTGCGCATAGCTGACAGCCCGAGGGCGAACCATGCCGCGTGCTCCAAGCCCGGCGCGTGCGTCGCTGCGAGCAACAGTTTTTCTGCCTCGGCTTGTCGCCCTTCTGCAAGCAGGCACATTCCCCTGGCGAGGGGTAACTCATCCCATTGCTCCCACTCGACCGGAACAGTCGCCCGAATGCCGTCAAGGTCCCGCCCGCGCATTGGAGCGTCCATCAGCGTCTCGCCCCCTTCGCCTCGGATCAGTATCCGGTTCGGTTGAGCGCGAAGCCCTCGCAGGGCATACTCGGCGGCTCGCTCCGGATAGGCGCTCAGCGGCGCTTCAACTGTTTCGCCGCTTTCCAACTGAAGGAACACTTTTGCGCTGGGCGTCTCCTCTGCAGCATGCACGCGGAGTTTCCCCTCGTCCGCGTTCCGCAACACGACGAAGCGCTCATTTGCTGCGACCGGGTCGCCCGGCACAGATACGAGATGGAGTGCGCACGACACCACGCGGGTGCGAAGCGGCGGGAGCAGCGCCGGCGCACGAGCCTCGATCAGCACCCTATCGTCCCGCACGTGTACACCTGCCACTCGCTCATCAGAAGCAACGACGATGGCCGATCCGTCGAGAATGCAGCAAATTCCGCCGGCAAGCGCTCTCGTGGGCGCGGGAAATCTCAGGGACATGGGCACGGCCTCGCTCAGCGCTATCCGACGGTTGAATAGCTTCCAACTGAGGAATAGGGAAGCAGAAGCGCTGCGCAGCCTAACTTGAGCCTCCCACGTAACACCGCTGTCGCCGTACACCCCACCAAAGAACGCGCGCGCCTCGTCCGCCCCTTCATGCACTGCGCTGAGGACGGCTCGGCCGCGCGCGGAGAGTGGAGCCGCAAGGGCAACAGCAGGACCACCATCGCCCTTCCGCGCAAAGTGGATGCTTCCCCCATCGCACGTGCTCAGAGTCGCCCGGACGTACCGGTTCTCGCAAACCAGTTCGACCGGCGCACGAGGATCCTCCTTGGGCACCTGGTAGGCGTTGACGGACAACGCCCACATTCTACCGACAGGTACAATCCAGTCGTGAACGAGGCATCGCGCAGGTTCGTTCTGCGCGCCCTGAAATGGATACTCATTCCGTTCTTATTGTTTTTTGCGGGTTACTACGTCTTGTGGCCGGTGCTTGCGGACAAGTTCGGTCTGCACGACCAGCCTCCAACCATCGAAGCGGCGCCGAATGAAGGTTCTGTTGCTGGAGAATAATTTATTGTGGTCGCAGCGCCTCCGCATGGGCGTCCAACACTTGGGAGCCGAAGCGCTGCTTAACCGACCGGACGCCGAAGCCGAAGTGGCAATCGTGAACCTTGCCGAAGCCGACGCAACAACGATCCGCACCCTGAAGCGCAGGGGATGCGTCGTCATCGGCCATGCCGGACACAAAGAGAAACAATTAATCGAATACGCCAAGGCGGCAGGGTGCGACCGCATCGTTACGAACGGTGCCCTGACGCACAACCTTGAGCGGATTCTCAAGGAGGCGACCGGTGCGCGACAGTTTCGGACGGACGATTGACTACCTTCGCGTCAGCGTAACCGACCGATGCAACTTTCGCTGCATCTACTGCATGCCAGAGGAGGGCTATCCGGTCTCTCCCAAGGCAGAGTTACTCACGCTCGAGGAGATGGCGAGACTCATTCATGTCGCCGCGGACCTTGGTATCAGCAAGGTGCGACTCACGGGAGGAGAGCCACTCGTCCGAAGAGACTTGCCTACCCTGATTCGCAAAGTCTCCTCGCATCCCAACGTTCAAGACGTCAGTTGCACAACAAACGCATTCCTTCTCAAGACCAAGGCGAGAGAGCTAAAGGAATCGGGGCTTCAACGTGTGAACATCAGCCTGGATACGCTTAACGCCGAGCGGTTCGCGCAAATTGCACGGCGAGGCTCCTTACAACAGGTGCTGGATGGAATTGAGGAGGCGTTCTCCGTGGGACTGGACCCGTTGAAACTAAACTGCGTGCTGATGAAGGGTGTGAATGACGACGAGGTGGTCGACTTCGCAAGGTTAACTCTGGAGCGACGGATTCACGTGCGGTTCATCGAACTGATGCCGATTCGGTGGAACCTTGACGAGACTGAGCCAATGGACCCGTTGACCGCCCTCACCCGGAACCGAGACCTCTTTCGCTTGCGCACCGCACAGGATGACGGCATGCTCAGCGACGCGCAAATGCGGCGTATGGTCGTCTCGACCGAAGTCGCGCGGGAGGCGATTGAGAAGGAACTGGGCAAGATGTCGCCCGCCGAGATTCCGACGAACGGACCCGCCAGAACGTATCGTGTGAAGGGAGCAGCAGGCACGGTCGGCTTCATCAGCCAGATCAGCAACGACCTCTGCAGTCGCTGCAATCGCCTGCGACTCACGGCGGACGGGCAACTCCGGCCGTGCTTGATGGCGGACGGCGAGGTAGACCTACGCACTCCTTTACGCACGGGCGCGACGGACGAAGAGATCGCAAGGCTGTTCCAGCAGGTTGTGCAAGCGAAGCCCGAGCGACACTACCTCGCCGAAGGGCAGAAGGTTACGGGTCGGGGAATGAGTCAACTTGGAGGCTGAACATTGGGTCGTCGCGTTGTAATCGGACACGTGGCCACGCGATCCGAGGCGCAGATCTATGAGCAGATGTTGCGCTCGGCGGGCGTGCCTGCGTTCTCCGAGCTCGGGGCCGCCGTCTCCGAGTTCGCGGATGTCGCGTCAAGCGCCATCTATGTTGATGAAAAGGCACTCAGCCGAGAGGCTGCGCAAGCGATCCTTGCGGTTTTGGGCAACAACGCCAATCGAAATGTTCTCCAACCCTACCTCGGGGACGAGCGATACGCCGAACCGGGCATGGTATCCGTGGCATGGTTCGAAACGCACGCTCTCGCGGCTGAGGCGCGGGACGCACTGAAAGCAGAGGACGTTCGATGCGTCGTTCGCGAGCTGCCATGGGAAGTCTCCCCTTACGAGGGGCGCCCGTTCGGACTGTTTGTGTCAGCCGAGGACCTCAACCTGCGAGCAGCCCAAGTCATATGGTCGCTTGTCGGAGACAACGCCGACACCGACGTTCTCTCGCCCTATCGCCGCTTCCCGACGGAGGGGTAAAGTTTCGCCATGTCGCTCCGACTCGGCTTCCTCTCGTGCGCACACATGCACGCACATGGTTACGCTAACGCCGGACGCGAGCGCGAGGATGTCGAACTCGTCGGCGTCTGGGATCACAAGCCCGAAAGGGCGACAGAGTTCGCTCGAAGATGGGAGATGCCCACCTTCGAGCAGTTGGACGCGCTGCTCGAAAGAAGCGACGCGGTCGTCATTGCAAGTGAGAACGTGCGCCACGCCGAACACATCGAACTGGCCGCGTCTTCCGGCAAGCACATTTTGTGCGAGAAGCCGCTCGCCACGACGGAGGATGAGGCGAAGCGAATTCGCACGGCCGTTGAAGCGGCAGGGGTGACCTTTATGACATCGTTCCCATGCCGCCTCAGCCCAGCGTACTCAGCGATGCGGACACGAATTCAGGACGGTGCAATCGGCGCCGTGCTGGCGTTGTGCGGGACAAATCGCGGAACGTGCCCACTGGACTGGTTCGTCGAGCCCCAAGAGTCAGGCGGAGGCGCGTTGATGGACCACGTTGTGCACGTCGCCGACCTAATGCGGGACCTACTCGGCGAGTCTCCGTCATCGGTGTACGCGCAGACCAACTCCTTGAGGCTCGACCTTGCTTGCGAGGACACCGCGTTTCTCCATTTTACGTTTCCGAGCGGGGTGTTCGGAACGCTTGACGGAAGCTGGTCGCGCCCGAGCGGCTACAAGACGTGGGGGGACGTGCGACTGGCGGCAGTGGGCGAGAGAGGAGTAATCGAGGCTGACCTTTTCGCCCAAGCGCTGGACCTGTTCACCAACGAAGCGCCAACGCATAGGGAGATTGGCTACGGCAGCAGCCTCGACCGAGAGTTGCTTACGGCCTTCGTGCATGCGGTCGTGGAAGGAGGACGACCCGCGATTACCCTGGACGATGGGCTCGCAGCCTCGGCGGTGGCAATCGCGGCTGTTCAGAGCGCTCGGAACGAGGAGTCGGTTCGCGTTCCCGTGCTTTGAGACGCCCTCGAAGGGCTGTTGCGTCGGCGCCAGCCGAGGCGCTAGCCCACACGGACACCGGCGAGGCACGCAGTGGTCTCGCGGGACGCTCGCCCTCCCTGCAACCTCGGTCGCCGAATCCCCGGCGCGGACAAGTGCGATTCGCGCCATACTCTATCCGATGAACGATCCGAACAAGACCCAGATGGTTGAAGAGGATCCACACCGGACGCGCATCACGTCGGCGCCGTCCCTCACGGCGACGCAGACGATTCAGCCGATCCAGTGCCCCGTCTGCCGATCCCACAACCCGCCCCGTGTGGTCTATTGCGTCGAGTGCGGGCTTGTGTTTTCGACGAGCGACAACCTCCCCGACGACGTCTTCAGCGCCCCGCCAGTACGCCCGCCCTGCTTGGTAGACGCCGCCGGCAGAGAGCAGTACCTCCGTCCGGGTGAGAACCTCGTAGGACGCGAGGGCGATATCCTCCTCACCGATTCTCGCTGCAGCCGCAAACACGCAAAGGTGTATCTGCAGGCCGGGGCCGTGTTTGTTGAGGACTTGGGCAGCACAAACGGCACCACCGTGAATGACAAGCCCATCGAGCCAAACCAGAAGCTCGAGCTAAAGCCGGGCGACAGGGTCGCGTTTGCTGGTGTCGAGATGACGCTACACTTTCCCGGAGAGGCGGGCGCAACGCGACTGCCGCAATCGAACCGGACCGCAGCGCTCGACGCGCCTACGGCGGTCGAGAGACCGATAGCTTTCCTTGTCGGAGCCGATGAGCGGCACGCTCTGAGCCCCGGGGAAAACCGCCTTGGCAGAAAGCCGGAAAACGACGTTGTGATCTCCGACCCCTTTGTGAGCGGATCGCACGGCGTACTCACAATCGGCGACGCCACAGCGCACTACACTGACACTGGAAGCACAAACGGCTCTTTCCTGAACGGCGCGCGCCTGGAACCGCAACAACGGACCACACTCCAACCCGGAGACATACTCAAAATCGGACAAACGGAATTCATTATCGAGTGGAATCAACCAGAGGAATCGTAATGGACACCACTGCCGAATTCTCGCGAGAGGCACTCAGCGCGGCGACCGTGCCGCTGAGGCAAGTCCCAAAGGTAACCGTCGCATGCAAGACCGACATCGGTTGCGTGCGGGAGAACAACGAAGACAAGTTCGAGTTCTTCCTGCCCGAGTCCGAGCCGCTCCTTGCGGTGCGAGGGCTTGTTTTCGTCGTCTGCGACGGGATGGGTGGGCACGCGGCTGGGCAGATCGCAAGTGAGATCGCTTGCAAGTCGTTTCTCTACGCCTACCTCCACCACGAATCCGCTGAACCGGAAGAGGCAGCTCGCACCGCCGTCAGCCATGCCAATCGCTTCGTCCGAGACGCCGCTATGGCGATTCCCGAGCGCCGGGGCATGGGTTCAACCCTCAGCGCGCTCATGCTCGTGCAAGATCGCGCCATTACCGCCCAGGTCGGAGACTCGCGCGTTTATCTTTTACGAGACGGCGACCTCACACAACTTACCGCCGAGCACACTTTCATTGAAGAACTCGTCGCCGGAGGGTTGATGGATCGGGAAACCGCCGCCCGGGATCCGCGTTCCCACGTGCTTACCCGTGCCATCGGCGTCGAGAAGACCGTCGAGCCCGAGATCGCTTCGCGCGAACTGCTGCCAAAGGACGTCTTCCTCCTGTGCAGCGACGGCGTGACGAATCTCGTTAGCGACGAGCGCATAGCCGAGATTCTCCGCTTGCCACCCTCCGAGGCGGCATGGACGCTGGTCAACACAGCCATCCAGGAGGGTGGCCACGACAACGCTACCGCGGTCGTCGTGCGCGTCGACAACATTGTTCAAACCGATTCTCAGTCCATAGAAGCCAGCTAATCCGTCATCACTGATAGGCGATGAGCGAAAGCGTCGCGTTCGTGCTCGTGATGCTCGTGCTGCCGCTCGCGATTCTCGCGACGCCGCTCCTTCTGTACGTCTGGACCGGCAGCAGGTGGAAAGGATGAGCCTCGACGCCAAGGCCCTTGCGTTCGGCGCGTACTTCCTCATCATCCTGGTAATCGGAGTTTGGGCGACGCGCTTCTCCTCACGTGGCGTGAGCGAGTACTTCATCGGGGCCCGTTCCGTTCCCCGCTTCGTCGTCGCGCTCTCTGCGGTCGTTTCTGGGCGGAGCGCGTGGGTGTTCACCGGATTGGCGGGGCTCGCGTATCGCGACGGCGCATCGGCGGTGTGGTACATCGTGGGTTTCACCATCGCCGAGATGCTCCTGTTCTTCTTCTTCGCCATCCGCGTGCGCCGCTTCGGTGAGGCGCGCGACTGCGTTACCGTAACCGACATTCTCGCCGCGCGCCTCGACGACCGGGTAGGGCGCCTCCGCGTTGCGGTCGCGGTGCCGATCGTCATCTTCTACACGGCCTACATCGCCGCGCAGTTCGACGCCGGGGGCAAGGCGCTCGCGCAGAACTATGGCGTCGAAGGACACACCGCCATCATCGCCACCGCCGGCATCATCCTCTTCTACACGTTGCTCGGCGGATTCCTCGCCGTCAGTTACACCGACGCAATCCAAGCGGTGTTCATGATCTCCGCGCTCGTGCTCCTTCCGATTCTCCTCATCCCGGCAGAGGGAGGATGGGCCGTCGTCGTGCAGCACCTCAACCCCAGCGCGATGGACCCAATGAAGATCTTCATTGGAATGATGATTGGCGGGATTGGCCTCGGGCTCGGCTCCGGAGGCAATCCGCATATCGTGGCTCGCTACCTCTCGATCCGCGACGCAGACGGCCTACGCTTCGCTGGCGTCATCGGAACGCTTTGGAACGTCGTTATGTGCTGGTGCGCCGTCCTCATCGGCATCTCGGGCCAGGCTGTGTTTCGGGGAGAGACTACGCTCGCAACGAAGCAAGCAAGCGAAACAGTCTTGCTTCAACTCACGCAGGCGTACTTACCGCCGCTGCTCGCCGGCTTCGTGCTCGCCGCGCTCTTTGCCGCCATAATGTCCACCGCCGACTCACAATTGCTCGTGGTAGCATCGAGTATCGTACGCGACCTGGTGCAACGCGTCATCTTCAAGGGAACGGAGCTGTCTCAACGCATGCTCGTGATGCTCAGCCGCTTGGTCGTCCTCGGCGTTACCGCTGCTGCAGTCGCCGTCGCCTGGCGCGGCGCGGAGTCGCTGCACGCCTTAATCGTGCTGGCGTGGTCCGGCGTCGGGGGGGGCGCTCGGGCCGCCACTGATCCTCTCCGCCTTTTGGGGACGTCTTACCGCAACTGGCGCCATAGCTGGCATCCTCTCCGGGACCGTAACCGTCCTTTATTGGGGCACTAATCCGGCTCTAACAAGCATTACATCCGAGATTGTGCCTGGATTCGGCGCGTCCCTCGCCGCAACTGTGTTATTCAGCCTGCTCACCAAGCCGCCCAGCGACGCCGCCGAGTCCCTCGCCATCATGAGCGGCAGGAACCACACGCCAGACTGAGCGGCTGCGCCACGGCGCGCCCCTTCCCCGGCGTACCATAATCAGGACAGCATGTGTGGAATCGCCGGCTATGTTGGACCGCGAGAGGCGGTCTCAATCGTCATCGACCAGCTTCGACGCCTCGAATATCGGGGTTACGATAGCGCGGGCGTCGCCTGGAGAAGCGGGAACGGCATCGCCATCCTCAAGAAGGAAGGGCGACTGGACAGCCTCGTCGGCGAAGTCGTCTCCAAGAAGCCGACCGCCCACATCGCCATCGCGCATTCCCGCTGGGCAACCCACGGCAAGCCATCCGACGAGAACGCCCACCCGCATACTGATTCCACCGGGAGAATCGCCGTCATCCATAACGGCATCATAGAAAACTACATCGAACTGTTCCATGAGATGACGCAAGAGGGCGAACTCTCGCTGAGCAGCGAAACCGACACCGAAATAGCCGCGCACCTCATCGGAAGAGAATATCAAAACAGCGGCGACTTCGTTGAAGCCGTGCGCTCGGCCGTTCGAAAGCTTCGGGGCGCATTCGCCATGGTCATCCTTTGCGAGAACGAGCCAGACAAAATCGTCGCTGTTCGCAATGCATCCCCACTTGTTCTCGGCATTGGAAAGAATGAGAACTTCCTGGCAAGCGATATTCCCGCGCTCCTGCCATATACTCGAGACGTCATCGTCATGGACGAAGGAGACCTCGCAGTCATAACCTCCGAGCGCATCCACCTGGAGGACGCGATGGGAAGACCCAAACTACCACATGTAACCCATGTGGATTGGGACATCGAAGCTGCGGAAAAGGGCGGGCACGAGCACTTCATGCTGAAGGAGACCCTCGAGCAACCGGACGCGCTACGCGCGTGCCTTGCCGGACGCCTGATGAAGGACGGCACCGTAACGCTCGGCGACACGCTGCCGGCAAAAACGTGGACCGACTTCCAACGCATCCTCATCGTAGCGTGCGGCACCGCGTACAACGCGGGGCTGCTCGGCGAATTCCTACTCGAGGCGATCCTTCGCGTACCCGTCGAGGTCTACTACGCCAGCGAATTCCGATACAACAACCCGATTCTGCGACCGAGCGACCTCGTGATCGTCATCAGCCAAAGCGGTGAGACGGCGGACACCCTCGCCGCCCTTCGCCTCGTGAAGGAGGCGGGAGTGCCCACGCTCGGCATCGTCAACGTCGTTGGAAGCAGCATCGCCCGCGAGTGCGACTCGGTTCTCTACACGCAAGCCGGCCCCGAAATCTGCGTCGCAAGCACAAAGGCGTACAGCGCGCAGGTCGCGACGCTCTCGCTCATCGCGCTCTACGCTTCCCATCTTCGCGGAGGCGACCGCGAAAAGACCTCGCGCCTCCAAGCAGCGCTGGCCGCGATGCCCGAAACGCTCGCCGAGGTCATTCGCCGCCACGACACGATTCTTCCCATCGCCGAAGAGATTCACACAGCGCCCCTCATGTTCTTCCTCGGCAGGGGCGCAGATGCCGCCGTCGCGCTCGAGGGCGCGCTGAAGATGAAGGAGATCGCATATATCCCTACTCAAGAGTCGCCAGCGGGCGAGATGAAGCACGGCCCGCTCGCGCTCGTGCAGCCCGGCGTCGTCGCCGTGTTCGGCATCACGAACCCTGTAACGCGCGATAAAGCGCTCAGTAACGTGAAAGAGGTCGCTGCGCGAGGAGGCACCACGGTCGGCATCATCCTCGACAGTGATACGCTGAGCGCCGAAGTGCTTGACCGCGCGATCCGCATCCCGCATATCGACTCGCCTACCATCGCCGCCGCCGTCTCGGCATTACCCCTCCAACTCCTCGCCTACCACGTCGCCCGCCTCCGCGGCTGCGACATCGACAAACCGCGGAACCTGGCGAAGTCGGTTACTGTGGAATAGAAATCAGTGTCATAACGTTACTTCGGTCCCTATGGAGCACAGCAAATCTCTGAGCAAGGTCGGCGGCGGCTGGAAGGCGAGCCGTAGACGGCATCTTCGTCCGTGAGCCACGCCTCACGCCTCGCCAAGCGCGCGCCGAACGGCGGACTCGACCTCGCGTAAGGGGATGCCGTGCGTGCGGGCCGCGGAGCAAAGGGAGGAGAACTCGGGCATCGAGCGCGTTCCTCCCGACGGGAGCGCAACCTCCTTCAAACGAATCTCGCCAAACTCCGTCATGACGGTTCGCTCGCGACGAGGCAGAACGTAGCGCATCTCGGTGCGAAATCTCGTTCCGATCGTAGTGGAGTGCGTGAGCAGCTCGAACGCAACGTCTTGCATGCGGTCTGGAAGGCACAGGGCTGTCAACAGGGTGCCGATCCTTCCCTTCTTCATCCCAACGCTTTGCAGAAACAGGTCCAAGGCACCGGCAGCGCGCAACCGTTCGTCGAGGTATTCGTACCATTGCGGATTCATGTCGTCGATCGTCGCTTCGACGATTCCGATGGGCTCGAGATTCGCATAGGTGACCGCTTCGACCGAAGCGCCGAGCGTAACCCGAACGATGTTTGCGACTGGCATCTCGCGTTGACCCCCTCCGACGCCCGTTCGTTCGATCGTCATTGACGGCTGCGTGTCGAAACGGCAGCCGAGACCGCGTAGGACGGCGGCGCCGGTCGGCGTAACCGTCTCACCTTCAAACGGTTGGGGTCGAGTCGGCATCCCCTCCATGAGAAAGAGCGTGGCAGGAGCGGGCAGGGGAAGAAGTCCGTGCGCCACCTCTATCGTTCCAGTTGGCATCGGCAGCGCCGTCGAGTAGAACGCCTCGAGATCCAGAAGGTCCGTTGCAACGGCTGTGCCTACGATATCCACAATGCTATCCAGTGCGCCCACTTCGTGAAAATGAACGTGCTCAACGCTCTCCCCGTGCGCCCGAGCCTCCGCTTCGCCCAGAGCGGTGAAGATCGCCTTCGCCCTGTGCTTGGCGCGCGAGGAGAGCGTCGAAGCCTCAATCATCCTTAAGATGTCGCTCAGATGGCGATGCGATGCGTCGTCCTCTCCATGCACCGACAACAACAGACATCGCAGCGAGCCGCGCGCTGCTTCCTGCACGCGCAACTCGAAATCTGGGAGTTGCATCGTTCGCAAGGCCCGCACGACGTCATCAACGTCGCACCCCGCGTCAAGAAGCGCCGCGAGCATCATATCGCCGGCAACTCCTCCGAAAGGCTCGATCCATGCGATCCTCATTCGCTCTCCTTTGCAACAAGCAACGCCGCATGGTACCCTGCGCCGAAGCCGTTGTCAATGTTCACCACGACGACGCCCGGCGCGCAGCAATTGAGCATCGTGAGCAGCGCCGACAACCCTTCGAACGCCGCACCGTATCCGACGCTCGTCGGCACTGCGACCACAGGCGAGTGAACCAGCCCCGCGACGACGCTCGCCAATGCCGCGTCCATGCCTGCGACAACGATCACCACCGACGATGCCGTCAACTTCGGCCCCGCTTGCAGAACTCGCTGCAAACCCGCAACGCCAACGTCGTAAACGCGCTCGACGTTCGCCCCAAGCAGTTGCGCCGTAACCGCCGCCTCTTCGGCAACCGGCATATCCGATGTGCCAGCCGTAACCACAGCCACGCGCGCGTCCTCGAAAGCCGGATACGCCTCTCCCAAGGCGGCGATGCGCGCTTCGGGAAACCACATCGGTTCCTCACCACGGTCTCGTAGCAATGCAACCACGTCTTCCATCGCGCGAGTGCCGAACGCAAGCTGTTGATGTTTGCGAAGATGCAAGAGAATTTCGGCGCACTGTTCAGGAGTCTTCCCGTCGCAGAACACAACCTCGCCGAACCGACGGCGCACGCCGCGTTGCGCGTCCAACTTCGCGAAGCCGAGGTCCTCGACCGACGGAAGCGACAGCGCGTCCACCGCCTCAGATACCGTAAGCCGCCCCTCCCGGACGTCCTCCAGAATCCGCTCTACCGACCGCCTCTCCATCAGCGCATCGGCAGCAGGCGGTTCAGACTGCCGGACACCAGTCCTTCGAGGTCAAGCGTCGCAAACAGGAATCCCGCCCCTCGAACCGCCTCGGCGACCTCCGAAGCGCGTGCCGCTGCTTCGGAAAGGCGTGCAGACGGCACCGCAACAACCGCTAAGGCGCCGAACAACCGCACGCGGCACTCATCGAAGCCGAGCGCCTGCATCGCGCTCTCCGCTTGCTCCACATGCTTCAGGCGCTCGGGGGTCACCTCGAAGCCGTACGCCACTCGGCTGCTCAGACAAGGCGAGGAAGGCTTCTCCGCCACCGACAGGCCCAGCGCGCGCGCCAAGTCTCGAACGTCCGCCTTCGACATTCCCGCTTCCTTGAGCGGGGAGCGTACGCCCCACTCGCGCCCCGCGATCCGCCCCGGGCGATGGTCCCGCGCATCATCGAGGTTCGTGCCGTCGCACACCCATCGGAAGCGACGCTCAGCCGCGAGAGCCGTTGCCTTCGACCAAAGCTCCGCCTTGCAATGGTAGCACCGGTTGCCGTCGTTTCTCACATACTCGTCTACGCTCATCTCATCCGTCTCGATTACGTAGAGGATCGCGCCGATGTCCTCTGCGACGCGAAGCGCAGACTCCATCTCTGCCTTGGCGAGCGACGGGGAGGCGGCGAGCACTCCGGCGCACTTCTCGCCCAGTTCCCGCTTTGCGAAGGAAAGCAGGACACTTGAATCCACGCCGCCCGAGAAACCGACAAGGCACGAGCCCATGCCGCGCAGAATGCGCCGCAGACGCCGCTCGGGGATTGACTCCGTCATGGGTCGATTATACACTCAAAAAGGGAGGGGCTGCGCTGGGTCGCAGCCCCTTGTGGGAGCTGGGGTTTTGTACTGGAGGATCAAGAATGACTACAAAGACGCTGATGCCCCCTCCGATGGACACACAGCGATGCGGCGGCGCTTGCCCGGCCCCTCGAACCGGACGACGCCATCAACAAGCGCGAACAGCGTGTGGTCGTTGCCAATACCCACATTCCGCCCAGGATAGAATCTCGTCCCTCGCTGGCGGCACAGAATCGAGCCGGCGCGCACAGCCTCGCCGGCAAACCGTTTAACACCGAGTCGCCGCCCTGCGCTATCTCGGCCGTTCTTCGATGATCCCACGCCTTTCTTATGTGCCATCCGCTCGTTCCTCGCCTATTTTACCCGCCACGATGGAGCGCACGCGGAGTTCGGTCAACTCCTGGCGGTGCCCCCAGCGGCGACGGACGTTCTTCTTCGCTTTGTAGTTGAAGCCTCGAATCTTCGGGCCCCGTTTGTGCCTCAGGATCTCTGCCTCAACCTTCGCCCCAGCAACGATCGGAGTACCGACCTTCGGCGCCTCTCCGCCGATCAGCAGCACCTGGTCGAGCGTTATCGTGCTCCCGGGCTCGCCTTCGAGCCGGTTCACCGACAGCACGTCGTTCTCCTTCACGCGGTACTGACGACCGCCCGCCTTGATGACTGCGTACATTCGACTTGATCCCTCGGACAAATGCCGTGCGGCTCCCCGCGCGGCGACGCTATTATAGGCCAAACCGCCCCCGCCTGTCAACACCAGGCAAGAACCTATCGCCGCCTCGCTCGTCTACTATACGAACGCCATGATGACACGCCGCACGCTCCTGCTTTTTGGTGTCCCCCTTATTGTTACCGGCTTCCTGCTCGTCGGTTGTGGCGGCGGGGGAGGGAGCAGCCTCGCCACCCTTCTCTACCGCACCGAGTGGGGGGCTGGAGCGGGCGCCAGAAGCCAGGTCGCGCGCCTCCTCACCCTCGAAGGGCAGGAGGTAGGGGCCGCCGTCCTGGACGAGGGCGTGCGCGAGGACTGGCGCTTCCAGAACCTGGGGCCGGGCCCCTACGTGCTCGACGTCGCTCTCCACGACGCGCCGAACGGCGCAGGCAACGTGCTCGGCAGAATCCGCGACCGCGTTGACGTCTTTGGCTCGAAGAGCTACCTTTCGTCCGTTCCCGGCACCGCCTCACGCCTCGAGGTCCACCCCTCTAGCGCCACGATCCAGGCCGGAGAGACGATCCAGTTGTACGCCGCCGCCTTCACCTCCGACGGCAAGGGCGTGTTCCTGCCTCCCTCTGGCGCGACGTGGGAGTCTCTCAGCGCAAACGCCACCGTTGACCAGAACGGCCTGGTTACCGGCCAGGCGGAGGGTCAAGCGGTCATCCGAGCCACTGCGCTTGGCCTGCAAGGCAGTTCGGTCATCACGGTAACACCAAGGAACACGCAACGATCGAAGTGGACGGTCATGGTCTTCCTAAACGCGGCGAACGACCTCGACCAGTTCAGCGATCTGAACGTCAACCAGATGGAGCGCGTGGCGAACAACCCGCAGGTCCGCTTCGTTTTGCAGTGGAAGCGCGTGCAAAGCCTGGGGTTCGGGGCACCGTGGACTGGAACCCGCAGATACCTCGTCTCCTACGACCCCGATACGCAAAACAACAGCTGGTCTGGCGTGAGGAGCCAACTGATCCAGAACATGGGTGCCGGCGTTGACATGGGCAACGCGAATACGCTACGAGCCTTCGTGCAATGGGTGAAGACAAACTACCCAGCCGATCGCTACGTGCTCATCCTTTGGAATCACGGCAGCGGCTGGCGCATTCAAGACGATCGCTACGGCACGCGCGGCTTCAGTTTCGACGACGAGTTTTTCACACACATTGACACTTGGCAACTCGGCCAAGCGTTAGGGGGCCTCGGCACGATCGACGTCGTCAGTTGGGATTCGAGCCTGATGCAGATGTTCGAGGTCGCCTACGAGATGCCGGCCAACGTAACGTTCATGGTCGGTAGTGAAGAAAGCCCGCCCGCAGAAGGACTTCCGTACCATCTCGTTTTCGGACCGTTGCGCGACAATCCTGACATGACCACCGAGGAGCTGGGGCAGAAGTTCGGCCAGGGCATGCTGAACTTCTATGGCGAGACGCGCAAGATAACACAGAGCATGGTTCGTCTCAGCGAGAAGCAGACGCTCGCGGCGGCATGCGACGCTCTTGCAGACCTGCTCATCAAGAAGAACCAAGGCGGCACCTTCGACGCAGAAATCCAGGCGGCTCGCAACGAAGCGCAAGCGTACAGCCCCAGCCAAACCCGTTGGTATCGTGACCTTTGGCACCTTGCTTTCAAACTGAAAGAGAAGATCAACGACTCCGAGATTGATGCCGCCTGTGATGTCGTCATGTCGAGCGTCGAGCAGTTCGTCGTGCACAATTCGCGAAACTCGCTCTCCCCGAACAGCCACGGAATCTCCATCGAGTTCGGCAACCGAAACCAGACGTATTGGAGCATTTACAGCCTGCTGTCCTTCGCGCAGGCGACGAGCTGGGACGACTTCTGTCGGAACGCGCCTTAGTGAAGGCTAAGCCTTCGGCGAGATGACAACTCGGCGGAACGGCTCTTCGCCTTCGCTGTAGGTCTCAACGCCGTCGAAGTCCTTCAGCGCGTTATGAATCACGCGCCGCTCGTGCGCAGGAAGCGGATCGAGCACCGCTTCCTGCTTCAACTTCACGACCTGCGTGGCGACCTGCACCGCGAGTTTCTCCAACTTTTGCGTTCTGGCTGACCGGTAGCCGCCAGCATCTACCGTGAAGCGCACCCCGTCGCCGTACTTTTGGCTGAACAACGCATTCCCCAGGAACTGAAGCGCGTCCAAGACCGCGCCCTTCCGCTCGGTGATCGCGCTCTCATCCGGTCCCGAGACGCGCAAGTTCACATACTTTCCGGTCAGGCTCTCCACAAACACATCCACTTGGAATCCCGCCAAAGACAGCATCGTCGCCACGAGTTCTCTTGCGCGCTCGGCGTCCTCCTCCGTGGCAACAACTGTCGTGTCTTGCGGCTCAAGAGGGGCTGTCGCCTCGGTCTCAGCTTCATCAGCGGACTTCTCAGCAGCGACCTGCACCTCTGGGGCAGCTTCAGACATCTTCGGCACAGCCTTCACCTTGAAGTTCGCCTTCGAGAAAAGGCCTTTTGCCCGTTGCTCGACAACCTCAAACTCGCAATCGTCTACCGAGAGGCCGAGCGCCTCGGCTGCCTTCTGTCGCGCCTCTTCCAGCGTCCGTCCGGTTCCTTCTGCTGCCTCTGCCATTTGCTCCACCTCGCAAGATACCCGATTCTGATGGTCACTTCCTCTTACGCTTTTTCTGCTTGCCGCCCTGCTTCTTATGCAGGACGGGAGCGCCTGTCTTCTTCGATTCGCTTGCGGCGCCGTTCTTGCCCGTCGGCCCCTCGCTCGGAGCGAACAAACTTGGCCTACGCCGCTCCTCGGGTACTTCCTCCAGTGGGGGAATCGGCATCCGCGCCATGATCATCGTCTGCGCAGTCGAGAAGACATTCAGCGCCGTCCAATAGATGATGAACGCGCTCGGTAGCGGCCAAAAGATGAACATGACCGGAAAAAGCGCAGCAAGCACGAAGCCGATGATCTTCTGCTGCCGAGCGTTCTCCGGACTGCTTACCGTGAACTGCGTGCTCAGAACCATCGAGAGGGCGTACACGATAATGAGCGGCACGTCACGCTCGCCCAGGTTTGGAGCGATGATGCCCGGATACTTCGCCGCCATGTCGGGATTCACCCAGAAGAACGTCCCGTTCATGTACTGGAACTGAAACGCGCGCATGCTCCAGAACACCCAAAGGAAAAACGGAATCTGCACAAGCATCGGCCAACAACCTGCCAACGGATTGATGCCGTACTTCGCGTACAGCTTCATCACCCGCTGGTTCAACTCCGCGCCCTGATATTGCGCCTGCAACTCCTTCATCATCGGCTGCAGCAGCGCCATCCGCTTGAAGGCAACGTACTGGCGTGCCGCAAGCGGCCAGATGATCAACCGCACGAGGAATGCCAGCACGACCGCCGAAAACCAGTAACTGAATCCTGGCGCGCGTGCACCGCCAAACAGGTTTGTGAGCCACGCGACGAGGGAATAGCCGAACGCAATGAAGCCGTTCGAGCGCGTTCTCGCCAAAACATCTCCCTCTCGTATCGCCTCCTCTAAAGCCGCGCGAATCTTCTCAAGCGTCGCCTGCTTCACCTCAGCGGGAACGTTCGCCTTGGAGCCCATGACCTCCAACTCCAGCGAGCGCAGTTCGTTGTGCGCAAGCACCGCCTTATTGTAATCACCGGTCTTTTTGCCGCTCTCCAGCTGGGCACGTGCAACGGTGATCCGCGCATCCCAGGCTTGGGCAACCTGGCCCTGACTTTCCAGCGCCTTGACATACGTCCGCCCCTCCGACAGGATGAAGGCGACGTTGTTCTCCTTCAGCGCCTCGCTCCACTTCGCGCCTAATTCCTCCGGGTTGACCGTCTGCGGCTGTTGTCTCTGCGGGAACAGAAGCTGCATCCCCAGGAAGATGACAGCGGCGATCAGCAGCATCTGTACAATCGAGCTGCGAGGCGACTGCGTCGGCGTTCCTTTACTCATAAATCACTTCCTTCGTCATGGCACCGGGTCGTGACCGCCCGGGCGAAACGGATGACAGCGAAGTATCCGCCGCACACCCATCCACGACCCCTTTACCAAACCGTACTTCTGCACAGCCTCCAAGGTGTACTGCGAACAGGAGGGGGTGTACCGACACGTCGCAGGCATCCAAGACGTCAGCCGCTGATACATTCGAATCAGCGAAACGCCCAGCCACACCGATATTTTGCTCATCGCTCCAAGTTCGCAAGCGCTTCCTCCAATACCTCACGTACCTCTCGCCCCCTCAGACTCGATGCACGAGACCGAACCACTAGAACCATATCCCTATCCTGGGGAATGCGCCCCAGCAAGCCGCGAAGCGCTTCGCGCCATCGACGCCGAACCTGATTCCGGCGAGCGAGAGAGCCTACTGACTTCGAAACTACCACAGCCATACGACCCAAGCCAGGGGCATGAACCAGGCGGACCGCATCCAGCTCAAGCGCCTTCCCTTCTGAGAACACCCGCTGGAAATCTCCGCGCGAGCGGAGACGATGGACCTCAGGCAGCAATCCGGTGCCGACCTTTCAGCCGCCGCCTCTTCAGAAGGTTGCGGCCATTCTTCGTCTTCATCCGCACCCGAAAGCCGTGTGTCTTCTTTCTGTGCCTGTTGTTCGGCTGGTACGTGCGCTTCATCCTAACTTACTCCGTGTGAGGCAAGAGTATACCCACTCAACCCCGATAGGGAGCCGCCAACGCCTGCAAATAACGGGCAACCAAGTCGTACTCCAAGTTCACCGACCGGCCGGCACTCCACTCGTGCATGGTCGTGTTCGCCAGCGTGTGAGGGACAGCCGCCACCCGAAAGCGGCCCTCGCCCGGTTCGATCACCGTCAAACTCACCCCGTCCAGACACACCGACCCCTTGTCCACGAGCAGCGCTTCCCCTCCCTCGGGGATGCCGAACACCATCCCCACTCCTTCGCCGGATGCGTGAGACTCCAGCAGCCGGGTCACCGCATCCACGTGCCCAGATACTAAGTGCCCGCCCAAGCGGTCACCCACGCGCAGCGCACGCTCCAAGTTAACCGCGTCGCCCTCGCGAAGCGCGCCGAGGTTCGTCCGCCAGAGCGTCTCCTCGCTCAGGTCGAACGTCGGCGATTCCCCACCGACGTGAGTCAGGCAGCACCCATTGACGGCGATGCTCTCTCCGGGTTGCGGCTGGAAGGAGGCAGCGACGACGAGACGTCGGCCCGGTTGGCGCACCCGTCCCACCTCTTGCACCAGACCGGTGAACATCAGCGCAACACCTCCCCCCGAACAATAAATCCCTCGGCAAACGGCCTAACTTGCAGATTCCCGATCCGCCAAGCGTCCTGGATGCGTGCCACTCCCTCGCCCTCGGCCCACGAAGTACCCGAGCCGAACACCAGAGGGGCAAGGTGTAATTCCACGCGGTCGGCGACCCCTTGTCGCAAGAATGACTCGATGGTGCGCCCTCCGCCTTCAACCAAAACCCCCGTTACGTCTTTGCTGGCAAGTGCCCGGCACAACGCGTGCAGGTCGAATTCCTCACCCTTCATCGGCAAGTCACCCCTGCGCACGTGCCAAGTTGGAGCGCGCCCGTCGGCCAGCACGTAGTGCGTCGGGGGCACGCAGCCATCCAAGTCAAGCACTACGCGTAGAGGCTGGTTCACCGCCTCCACCTCGCGAACGGTGAGCATCGGGTTGTCGGCGACCGCCGTCCCCGCGCCGACAAGCACCGCCCCCATCTCAGCGCGCAACGCGTGCGCACGGCGCCGGAACGCCTCGCCGGTTATCCAGCGACTGTCGCCCGTCCGAGTGGCGATACGACCGTCCAGCGTAATCGCCGCCTTCAGCAAAACCACAGCCCTGTTGAGCCGGCGACTCGTCAAAAACTGCCACAGCGGCACCCGCGCCTCCTCGGCAAGCAGGCCCTCCTCTACCTCGACGCCCCTCTCACGTAGAACCTCCGCCCCGCCACCTGCATCTTCGGAAGGATCGTGCACTGCAAAAACCACCTTTGCGACGCCGGCGGCTGCGATCGCCTCGGTGCACGGCGGCGTGCGGCCGTGGTGCCGGCACGGTTCCAGTGTGACGTATAGTGTCGCCCCCCTCGCCGTTGCTCCGGCTTGCCGAAGGGCAAGAACCTCGGCGTGAGGCGCGCCCGCGGCGCGGTGGAATCCCTCACCGACCACGTCGCCTGCCTTCACCAGCACGGCGCCCACGCGCGGATTCGGCGCGGGAAACCCGTTCCAGGACAGTTGAATGGCCCTCCGCATCGCTTCAGCCGGGGTCACACGGCTATTGTAGATTCAGTGGCGCTTTGAGCGTCGTGTTCGCGCCCTCCGGTGCCGGTGGCGGAGCCCGGCAGAGGTTAGGTCGTGAGCTTTCCAAGCAACGAATCAGGTGGTCGTGTCGTCTTCGCCGGAATCCTCTTTTTTCTTCGGCGGTGCCGTGAGCAGGTCGGCGAGGTTGCTCACCAGCTGCTCGCGGTACTCGCCTCGAATCCGTCGCACGAGGATCATCGCCAAGAGCGCCGCAATGATGAAACAAGCGCCAGCGAACGCGAAGAAGATGAGCAGCCTAACTGCGTAGTCCGCCTTTGCCTGTGCGGTCGCGTCCGCGCCCGGCGTTGCACCGACCGTCCACGGGAAACTCAGCAAGGCACCGATTCCCGCGACGACGAACAGAGTTGTGGCTACTTGAAGGCTGCGCATACCGAGTTTTGCAACTCTTCCAGGCGCGTGCGCGGGTCACCAGAGAAAACGTAGTTGCCTGCCACCAGGGCGTTCGCCCCCGCGCGAATGACCGTCGGCGCGGTATCCGCATCAATACCTCCGTCCACCTCAATCCAGTGGCTTGGCGCGATTGCCCTGGCCTGTTCCACCTTCTGCACGCACTCCTGGAGAAAGCGCTGCCCCCCCCAACCAGGGTTCACCGTCATTACGAGAACAAGGTCAACCAAACCAAGCACGTGCTGCACAGCGCTCACTGGCGTCGCAGGGTTGATCGCCACCCCTGCCTTGACACCAAGACCGACGATGCTCTGAAGTGCTCGATGCAACTGCCACGTTGCCTCCGCGTGAATCGTAACTCTGTTGGCTCCGGCCTCGGCAAACAGTGCCGCCTGCTGCTCCGGCTTAGACACCATCAGGTGGCAGTCGAGGAACTTATCCGTCAACGGTCGTATCGCACTCACCAATTGTGCGCCGAACGTAATGGGCGGAACGAAGCGCCCGTCCATCACGTCTATGTGGATCCATTCGCAGTCGGACTGGTTTAGCGCCTCAACCGCCTCTCCAATACGAGCAAAGTTGGCGGACAGGATAGACGGCGCAATAACGACGTTCACTCTCGCTCGCCTCGCTTGATGACCTCGGAGTCCAACACGTTGTCGTAGTATATTCGAAATGTCGCCCGCTCTCCGAATCCCTCAATGCCTTCTAATGCGATCTCCTCGCCCGGCTGCCGAGCCTCTTCGAACACGATTAGACTCTCGCCGCGAGCATCAACCATCTCCACACGGACCAGCACAGCACGATCCTTCCGGGGAACCCTAAAGGAGAGGCTAAAGCGACTTGGAGTCAGGTCGTCGGTCTGCCCAATCGGTTTGTCCGGTTGCCCCCGTCCGCTGCTCACCACAACTTCGATGCTGCTTTCGCGCTGGGTCATCTCGCCGGGCCCGGGCGTCGAGTAGATAATGCGCCCCCGCTCGAATCGGGTGCTCTGCTGGTACCGAACTTGATCGCCGAGACGCAGGTTGACCGCGTCCAATTGCCTCCGCGCTTCCGGAATGGACAAGCCCCGAAGGTCTGGAACCTGCACGCGCGTGCTTCCGAGACTGATGACAAGCCCAATCTGTGACCCTTGATAAACGGGCGTCCCAGGGGCGGGGATCACCCTGACTACTGTTTGCGGCTCTGGGAACTCGTCGCTATACTCCTCGCTTTCGATCGCCACCAGCAGGCCCACCTGCTGCATGGTAGCGCGCGCCTCTGGTAAAGACATCCCAACAACGTTCGGCACAGTTACACTAGGCTTCTTCGTAAATTGCGTATACACCACGGCACCAACGATAAGTAGCGCCATGCCGCCCAACATGTACATCAAGGCGCGGAGCCACGCGGGTACGTCATCGTCACGAGGCTGTCTCGGCTTCCGCGCCCGGCGCATAGCCGTGCCGTCACCATCGCCTTCTCTGCGTGGCAGCGACGAGGTCACGGCAGGAACCGCGGGCTTCTGTAGCTCGATCTTCTTACCGAAGCGAAGGGCCTCAAGCACAGCCTCGAGGTCGGCAAGCATCTCTGAAGCGGTCGTGTAACGCTCGGCCGGCTGCTTGGCCAGCGCTCGGCTCACGATTGCACCAAGCGCGATCGGGATACCCGGATTCAACGTGCGCACCTCCGGTACAGGCGCGCTGCGGTGCTTGTCCAAGATGCTTATCGGCGTCGGTCCGGAAAACGGTCGCTGGCCGGTCAGCAACTCGAACAGAATGACGCCGAGCGCGTACACGTCTGAGGACTGAGTAGGCATCCCACCCTGAACGACCTCCGGCGCGAGATACGGCGCCATGCGCCCAAGAACAACCCCAGGCGCGGTCTCGCTGGCGCCGTAACATTGCCACAGCCCAAAGTCAAGCACGGCGACGCTGCCGTCCGGACGGTACAGGACGTTGTCCGCGCACAAGTCGCCATGGGCGATGCCAGCCTCTCCGGCATACTCGAGTGCTTCTGCAATGCCTGCCGCAATCTCGCACGAAACCGACGCCGAAAACGGCGCAAGGCGCTGAATGCGCTCGGCGAGCGGCACGCCTCGCACGTACTCGCCAACGATGAAGTACTTGCCGCCGTCCTCTTCCATGCCGTAGATCCGCGCGACGTTCCGATGCAAGAGCGGCTTCGTCTTCTCGATTACTGAGGCCAGTTCGGCGATGAACTCCGGCTCCGAAGCGAACGGCTGGTGCACCACGCGCACGCATACCTCGACGTCTCGGGTCAGGTCTTTTGCCACGAAGTTCTCAAAGATAGGCGAACTGGGCAGCTCCTCAAGAACTTCGTAGCGAAGGCGCAAGATCGTTCCAATCACTCCTCGACCTTCCACAAAGAGAACACGACAGCTCCAAGTATGAAGAGCCAGCCCAAGACCAGATTAAGTCCGGAGATTCGCGCAGTCCACTCGTCCAGTCGTCCGCTTAGAAGCATCCACTGATGGGCATAGTATCCACCCACCAGCACGACGAAAGCGGCTATAGCAAGCGCTAGGCGAAGCGTCTCACTCATGGCATGCCTCAAAGCCCCAGCGCCTCCTCTATGAGCGTAATACTCACGCCCTCGACAACGCGGCATTCGCCAAGGCGTTCAGGAACGACCAGTGTAATCCCTTTCTCCTGCGTTGCTTTCTTGTCGAGGTGCAAAAACGTCATCGCTTCTTTTGGCGGGATGAAGTCTGGGAGCGCGTGAGGAAGACCCCATGCCTTCAGGAACGCGCGAACGCGCCCAGCAAGGCCCGGGGCACACACACCCAAGCGTTCGCCTACGTTGCATTCTACGCACATCCCGATCGCCACCGCTTCGCCGTGAAGGAGGCGTTGGTACCCTCCCGCCGCCTCAAGCGCGTGCCCCACGGTGTGGCCGAAATTCAGCTTAGCACGGATGCCGAGCGTGTCGTTCGGATCGTCGGCGACCACACGAGCCTTAAGCAAACAGCACCGCTCTACGACCTCGGCGAAGAACTCCTGCGGTGCCGCGTCAAGTGAGCACAGCCCTTGGGAAAGTCGTTCCAGGAGTGCGGGATCGAGCGCGAAGCCGTACTTAATGACTTCCGCCATGCCGTTCAGGAGGTGTCTTCTGTCAAGTGTGGACAGCTGCAGCGGGTCGCAGAATACGGCGATCGGGTGATGGAACGCCCCAACGAGATTCTTGCCCTCCGGCAGGTCAATCGCCGTCTTCCCTCCGAGGGCGGCGTCTACCTGCGCAAGAAGTGTGGTGGCGACGAACGCATGGCGGATGCCGCGCATGTATGTTGCAGCGACAAAGCCTGCCAAGTCGCAGACCATTCCTCCACCAAAGCCCACGAGCAGCGAACGCCGATCGGCTCCACTTCCGGCGAGCCATCGCAGGGCATCCACCCACATCTCCGCTGTTTTCGAGCGCTCGCCCGGCTCGACGATCCGGACCGCCCCCAGGCTGGCGAAGTCAGCCCCGTGCAGCTCCCACGCCGTTCGGTCAGCGAGGAAGAACAGCCTGTCCCGCTCATTGGCTTGCGCGCGAAGATTGCCAGGCGTGACTGCACCGATGGTGACCGGATACTCACCCGAAGGACACGGGAAGCGGACAATAGCCATCAGCCGTTCTCCGTTGCGATTTCGCAGAGTCGAGCGATTATTTCAGCGCGCCCGAGTTCATTTACATCGACCACGTAGTCAGCGCTCTCATAGGCGTCGCTGCGTAGCCGCAGCAGCTCGCGTAACTTCGGTACTAACTCACCTTCTGCAATGAGCGGCCTTAGGGCTCGAGAACGACGAATGCGACTTGCAAGCACCTCGACGTTCGCACGCAGGTAGACGACCGGCCCGATAGTCCGCATAACATCAAGATTACCGGGCGTCGTGGGAGCTCCGCCGCCGGTGCTCAGCACGATCTCCTGATCGCCCTCGAAGGATCGCAGCAGCTCTCCCTCGATCTTGCGAAACTGACGCTCGCCATAGGTTCGAAAGATTTCTGCGATTGTCCTACCGGTCGTTGCCTCAATCTCCGCGTCAAGGTCAACGTGTCGAAGACCAGCCCGCTTGGCAACTGTTCTGCCCAGCGTCGTCTTTCCGGAGCCCATCATCCCGATCAGCACCAAACCCATCGTCACACCCCGCGGTTCAAGCAAGCGAGCGACCGGGCAGGAATGCCGGTCGCTCGCACAAGGTGACGCGTCGGCGCTCTTATCCGCCGGAAGTGTCCTCCTCAACAATTGTCGGCGTGATGAACACGAGGAGTTCCTGATTCTCCGCAGTCTTGTTCGACGAGCGGAACAGGTTGCCGATGAGCGGAAGGTCACTGAGGATCGGATACCGCTGAGTGCTGAAGCTCTCGCGCTTACGGTTCAGTCCACCCAGAAGGATGGTCTCGCCGTTTTTGACCCGCGCCGTCACAAAGATCGCCTGCGTCAGCACGTCCGGAATCTCGGTCCCGTCCGGGGCGCGACGAATCTCACCGAACTCCGCGACCTGCGGGCTGATGGTCATCGTGATCGTGCCGTCCGCGTTGATACGTGGCTGGACACTAAGACCGGTTTGCACGGTGATCGGTACCAGCTGCGGTGCGGTAATCACCTGACCGTTTCCAACCGCAATAACCTGCGTTAGAATGATGAACGTCTGGATCTGCTGAATAATGAAGGCAGGCTGGTTGTTAAGCGTCCGCACAAACGGCGCATTCACCACCTGGCCAAAGCCTTCAAGCAAAAGCATCCGCAGTCGCGACGTGACGTTGCCCGTCGCGTAGTTGACAAAAAACGGGTCGCCCGCGCGAGCCTGAGTGCCGGGTGTGTTGCCGATAAGCACCTGGCCGCGCTGGAACAGCCAGTCAATCCCAAAGCTGCGCGACACCGAGTTTGATGTGGTGATGTACTCGACCTTAATCATCACCTGCCTGGGCGCGACGTCCAGCCGACGAATGATGTTCTCAAGTTCCTGAATCGCCGCATCGGTACCGCGAACGATCAGGCTGTTGTCCGTCGGGTCGAACGTGATCTCGTCAATTCCTTCGGGAACGAATCCTGTTCCGCCTTGGAGGTTGATGTTACCGCCCTGGCCGAACCCTCCGCCGCCGAAGCCACCGCCGCCGAAGCCGCCCTGGCCTCCGCCGCCAAAGCCACCGCCGCCACCGATGCCGCCGCCGCCACCACCGATGCCGCCGCCGCCGCTAAGGCCGCCTTGGTTCGAGCCGCCCGGAATGTCAATTCCGTCGCCGGAGGCGCTCCCTCCACCGGTGCCAGTCGCGACTTCGGCAATTCGGTTCGCGCTCGTGAACCCGGGGTGATTAGCCACGATGGGCCCGGTATTTCCCTGGCGAAAATAGCTCGGGAAGAAGTTGTTCCGGATCTGCTCAAGGCGGTGCCAATCGTCCAACTCGTCCGTACCCTGGTTGCGGAGCCTCTGCAAAACGTGGCGCGGATGCGCATGCATCAGCATGATCTTCCTAACCAGCTTGGGCTCCTTAACCGGGATTGCCGGAGCGTCTGCTTTCCTCGGTGCAAACGACTCTTTAGGTCCGATGATGTAAACGCCCGATGGATCCTTCTCCCACCCGGCGCCGGCTGCCTCACAAATGTACCGCATCGCCTCGTCTACCGTCACACCGGTGAGGCTGAGACGGATGCGAGCGTACGGCTTGTCCGTAGGTTTGAACACGAACTGAAGGTCCAGACCGCTCTGAATCGCAAGCATTCGCGTTGCCGACTCAATGTCCGCGTCCTCAAGAAGCAAGTCAAACCGCTTCTGTTCCTG
>PSLA01000041.1:0-9743 GCA_040289295.1 Armatimonadota bacterium | reverse complement strand
CATTTTACACGATCCGGCGCCCCAGCGCAAGGGTTTTCGCCCAAAAGTGCTCGCAAAGCGGGTGCCAGGGCGCCAGAATGCTCAAAAATACAGGAAAACTACGGGGAGTATTTGGCGCAGGGGGCGCTATGCCCCCCGCTTGCTCAGACCCAGCAACCTGAGAGACCAAGGCGGTTAGTCCCGGAAGTCGTAGTCCGGACGGAACAGCCACGCATGGCCGAAGCCGGCATCGTCCGTCCAGTACCAACCCGGGAAACCCGTACCGTTGTAGCCCGTGAACGGGTCAACTCGCCAGTCGGTAAACCGCTGGCCGCTTTGAATCCCGAGTGCTCATTGTTCCCGCGACAGGAGTCCCTTCTACACAAAGCATCTTATAGACGCCGCCTCATTCCCCCATACAGAAGTCCTGGGTGGTCATGCCGAGAACCGACTGGTAAAAGGAGAGTGCCGCATCAACGTCCGGGACATAGAGTTCGTGCCGCGGAAAAGCGCGTCCGGCAGCGAAGGCATGTTCGTCCAACTAGGATAGCTTAGCCATGATGCGCTGGAGCGGCCGATGGGAATCGAACCCACGTCACCTGCTTGGAAGGCAGGAGCTCTACCATTGAGCTACGGCCGCGGGGCGTGGAATTGTACCTGGCAACTCGAGCCGGCGCGTTCAGATCCGCTACCGCAGCGTCTCGCGATCGGTCGCCCGCTCTTCCAGGCGCTGCACCCTCTGTTGAAGCACCTCAACGTTCCGATCAAGGCTCATGCTGTGGTTCACTGTCAGGCTGCGCATCTCTTCGAGCTCCTGTCGCAGTGCCGCGATCTCCTTCTGCAAGCTCTGGATGACGCGCTTCTGCTCGGCGCTTCGCTCTCGCGAGCGCCCGGCTACGCCCTTGCTGATCGCCTCGCCGATGGCAATGATGAACACCATTACCGCGACGCCGAGCAATATCTGGACGACGAAGTTACCGAAGATGTTGTTCAAGATTTCCAAGCCGCATACTCCTTGAAGGCCGCCGCCGGGGAGTCGCGCGTTTCGTACAGGGCGCGCCCAATTATGACACCTTCCACTCCTACGCTGGTCAGCTCGGCAAGGTTTCGCACCTGTTCGAGGCCAGCAACGCCTCCGCTGGATAGAACCGGGACCGACACATGCTCGCAAAGCACCCGCAGTGCGCTCAAGTTCGGCCCGTGCATGGTGCCATCGCAATCAATGTCGGTAAAGATGATACGGGGACAGCCCATCTCCTCCAGGCGAACGCAGAACTCGGTCGCGTCCAGGTCCGTTACATCTTCCCAGCCATGCACCGCCACCTTCCCATTCCTGGCGTCCACCCCGGCGACGCACCGTTCGCCGAGCGTCCGAAAAAAGTGGCGCACGGTGCTCTCGACGCGGGTAAGCGCTGAGCCAAGCACGACCCGCTCGACCCCAAGCGCAAGCACCATCTCGGCGACGTGAATCGTCCGGATTCCTCCGCCGAACTGGACGGGGACGGACGTGGCGTCCACCAGGCGCGTCAGCAATTCGACGTTCTGCGGTGCGCCCATCCGTGCGGCGTCCAAGTCAACCACGTGCAGCATCGGAGCGCCGGCTTCACAAAACTCAACGGCAACCTCCACCGGGTCGAGCGGATAGATTGTCTTACGTTTGAAGTCGCCCTGCTTCAGGCGAACTACTTTGCCCTCCGAGATGTCGAGCGCTGGGATGATCAGCATTTCAGAAAGTTTTCCAGAATCCGCAGCCCGACGGCGCCGCTCTTCTCGGGATGGAACTGCGTTGCGTGAACGTTATCGCGCGATACTGCGGCGCAAAACGTTGCTCCATGCGTGGCGCCTGCAACGCAGTCGTCGCATTCGAGCACGGCGTAACTGTGCGCGAAATACACACAGTCGCCCTCCTTCACCCCTTCGAACAGAGGCCCGCGGACGCCCTCAAGCGGCGTCCAACCGATGTGTGGGATGCGCACTCGCCCCCACACGTCTTCAGTCGGCAGCGGGTGCACGTCTCCTTTGAAGATTCCAAGCCCTTCACTCTCACCGTCTTCGGAACTCCTGCTGAACAAAAGTTGCATCCCCAGACATAGTCCGAGAAGAGGTCTGCCACCTTCAACATACTCACGAAGCGCGGCATCGAACGACTGCAGCCGCCTTCGAGCGTGCTTAAATGCGCCAACGCCTGGAAGGACTAGGCGATCCGCTTGCCTCAACGAAGCTGGATCCATTGCAACATCCGAGTCCTCCCCCAGGAAGAGCAGCGCGTTCATAACGCTTTGCAGGTTTCCCACGCCGTAATCGAGAATCAACGTCAATCGAGGCTGCCTTTGGTACTTGGGACGCCGGTGCCATCCGTTCGGGCGACCGCCCTGCGCAACGCGCGGCCAAACGCTTTGAACGTCGCCTCGCACAGGTGGTGGTTGTTCTTGCCCGCGAACGATCGGATGTGGATGGTGATGCCTGCGTTGTTCGAGACCGCCCGGAAGAACTGCTCAATGCAGTCCGTATTCAGGTCCCCAATCCTATCGTGACTAAACGGCACGTCGAAGGCGACGTACGGGCGGCCGGATACGTCCACGCAAGCCATGACGAGCGCCTCGTCCATAGGCACGCATTCAGAACCAAAGCGGCTGATGCCCTCGGCGTCTCCAATCGCTGACCGCAACGCACGACCGAAGCAGATGCCGACGTCTTCAACGGTGTGGTGATCGTCAACATCCAGGTCGCCCTCCGCGCTGATGCCACAGTCAAAGCCGCCATGAAAAACCATGAGGCCGAGCACATGGTCGAAGAAGCCGATCCCCGTCTCTATGGACGGTGTCCGCTCGCCGTCCAGGTCAAGCACAACGCGAACGCGCGTCTCCTGCGTCTCTCGCTCCTCTTCCGCATATCGCACACCCGGCGCTCGCTTTTTCATCCTGTTGCGGAGTGTACCAAGAGAAAGAGCCGCCGCAGTGGCGTGCGGCGGCTCGCCCACTGGTTTTTGGACGCTTAGAAGCGCACGCCGAAAAAGCCGGCAGCGCCAATGACACCAACGTTTTGCGTCGTGTCGTCGCTCCAGTAGAAGTTCGCCTCGGCAAAGAAACGCTCGTTGAACTCCACGCCTACCCCGACCCGCGCGCCGACCACAACGTCTGCCGGGTTGAAGTCAGTGAACACTGGACCGACACCGACTTGCAAGTAAGTGCGCTTCGGCCACTGTCCGGTGTACCAGCGCTGGCTCACCATCAAAGGAAACGCGTTTGTGTTTGCACCGCCGTTCCGGCTAAACCAGTCCAGCGAAAGCACTGTGCTTGCATCAGCAACGAAACCGCGATCGAACTCAGCATCCGCCCCAAACGCAAACCAAACGTTGTCCAGATCCTGAAGAGCGTTCTCCACTGGCAGGAAGATGCCACCTCGCAAAGCGAACTGCATGGGCACGTCCGCCCAGTTCGTCTGCGCAAAAGAAGAAACCGCCAGGGCGCAAAGCGCCACCAAAGCAGTCAGAACTCGTTTCATGTCTTTGATTCCTCCTTGAGTCTCACCTGTTGTGCGCCCAGCCATGGGCGACTCGGCGTATTCTGATACCCTCGCCACCCGTAAGTCAATCGCTGGCCACGATTTCGTCCTGCCTGAACCACAATCCTACCTCGCGTACGGCGTCGGCCGCGCTCGCGCTTCCGTGAACAACGTTCTCCTCGATCGAGAGCGCGAAGTCACCGCGAATCGTGCCGGGCGCAGCGTCGAGGGCGTTTGTCGCCCCCATCATGGCACGGCACGCCTGGATTGCCCCCTGCCCCTCGACAACCATCGCTACCACCGGCCCCGAGGTCAGGTATTCGACCAGGCCGCCGTAAAACGGCTTCTCTCGGTGCTCCGCGTAGTGTTCTTCAACAAGGTTGCGGGAAGGGAGGAGCATCTTCAAACCGACGATGCGAAGCCCCCGCGCCTCGAAGCGACGAATCACCTCGCCGGACAGTCCTCTGCGCACACCGTCCGGCTTCACAAGAATCAAAGTCCTCTCCATAACGGGGCGGGCAGAATACCCGTGCCTGCCCTCCCTCCAGCCATAATCGCGGCGAATGAATGACCCCCTTGAAGTGGTGACCGACCTGTACGCACGGTATATCAATCCGGGCCTAGCGCGGTTGATGTCTTTCGCAGGCTTCGGGCTCGAGAGCCGAGCCGAGGGAATGTACGTGTACGATCATCTGGGAAATGCGTATCTCGACTGCCTCGGAGGGTACGGCGTTTTCGCGCTCGGCCACCGCCACCCTAAGGTCGTCGAAGCCGCCAAGGCCGCCCTCGACTCAATGCCTTTGTCAAGCAAGGCGTTCTTCAACGACAAGATGGCGAGGCTTGCTGAACGGCTGGCTGCCTCAACGCCAGACGGATTGCAGTACTCCTTTTTCGTCAATTCCGGCACCGAGGCGGTGGAGGCGGCGCTGAAGTTCGCAAGGCATCACCGGGGCCGCCCCGTCTTCGTAGCCACCGAAGGAGGATATCACGGCAAGACTTTCGGCAGCGTCAGCGTAACAGGCCGCGAGAAGTACCGCACGCCGTTCGAGCCACTTCTGCCCAGCGCCATTTTTGTGCCCTTTGGAGACCTCGACGCTCTGCACAAGGTCGTGAACGAGCAGACCGCCGCCGTGATCGTGGAACCCGTCCAGGGTGAAGGGGGCATCCACGTCGCGCCGCCAGGCTACCTGAACGGAGCTGCCGAGATTGCGCACCGGGCTGGGGCTTTGCTCATCCTCGACGAGGTCCAAACCGGCATGGGTCGAACCGGCAAGATGTTCGCCGCCGAGCACGATGGAGTTCGTTCCGACCTCATGACCCTGGCCAAAGCGCTCGGAGGCGGGGTCGTGCCCGTCGGGGCGCTGGTCGGAACGGGCGAGGTCTGGGAAAGCGTTCTGTCCGAAAATCCGTTACTACATACAAGCACCTTCGGAGGCGGACAACTCGCCTGTGCATGCGGGCTCGCCGCCCTGGAGGTAGTGGAAGCGGAGTGCCTGCCAGAGCGAGCGATGGAACGCGGCGAGCAGATGAGGCAGGGCCTTCAGCAGGTGCGGCAGGCTATGCCGGATCTCATCGCGGAAGTTCGCGGCATCGGCCTCATGATCGGCGTAGAGTTCGCGATGGACGAGGTCGCCGAGCTTGTTATCGCGCAGATGCTGAAACGAGGCGTGATCGCCGCCTACACCTTGAACAACCCGCGGGTGATTCGGTTCGAGCCGCCCCTCATTATTAGCGAACAAGAGGTTGATCGCGCAGTCAATACGTTCGCCGACGCGGTCGAGGAGACCGCCGGGCTGTTGAAGGCAATCGAATCAGGGGGTGCAAATTGAAGGTCGCCGCAGATGTAGTCTTTGCGTCGCCCGAAGGGGTGGACCTGCGCCTCGACCTGTTTCTACCGGATGGCGATGCTGCAGCTCCCGTTGTCGTTTGCATCCACGGCGGCGGGTGGATCAGTGGAGACAAGGCAGATTGCCACATTGTTGCAAGTGAGTTGGTTCGCCGGGGCTACGCTGCCGCCTGCCCCGACTATCGGCTCCCCTCTACACCTATCCCGCCGCTGTACAGGACGTCCGCGCCGCGGTCCGCTTCCTGAAGGAGCGAGGCAACGTGTTAGGAATTGACCCCAAGCGAGTCGCCGCCTTCGGAAACAGCGCTGGCGGCCACCTGTCAGCCCTCCTCGCCCTGTCGCCCGACCCAGCGGAGCGCGCGGACGCCTCGGTCAACGTTTCCGGGCTCACAGACCTGACGAACCCATCGGAGCAGCACGCCGAAATCGCGTGGGACTTCATGCAACAGTTCCTCGGAGTACCGTACCTAGGCAACGAGGAGCGATGGATTGAGGCGAGCCCACTGCACAACATTCGCCCAGACGTCGCTCCCGTCGCGAACGTCCACGGGACGCTGGATGAAGTGGTAAACCCAAGCCAAAGCGTGCGATTCCACGAGGCGCTTCGAAAGGCAGGCGCGACTTCAGAGTTGCTGCTCCTACCAGGCGAAGGGCACAGTTTCACCGCGAGCGGCTTCGAAGAGGTCCTCAACTTTGCGGACACATTTCTGAAGAGCGTGTTGAAGTGATGATCGTTGACCTCCGAAGTGACACGGTTACCAAGCCTCCGCGCGAAATGCTTGAGGCGATGCTTTCTGCGGAGCTGGGCGACGATGTCCTTGGCGACGATCCTACCGTTCACCGCCTCGAAGCGATGGCGGCGGAGCGGATGGGCAAAGAGGCAGCGGTCTACGTACCAAGCGGCACGATGGCGAACCAGATCGCCGTTCAGTTGTGGACGCAACCGGGCGACGCTATCCTCGTCGAGCAGGACGCGCATGTGCTGTTTTATGAGTCGGGCGGCCCGGGTGTGCACAGCGGCGTGGTGACCTTCACGCTCCCATCGATCAACGGCGTGATGGACCCCGCACAGGTGGAATCGCGCATCACAAAGGCGAACGAGCACACACCCGGCACGACCCTCCTTTGCGTCGAGAACACTCACAACCGCGCCGGAGGCACCATCGTCCCGCTCGAAACCATGCGCGCCTATCGCGAAGTCGCGGACAGGCATGGGCTGCGCATTCATCTCGACGGCGCCCGCATTTTCAACGCCGCCGTCGCCCTCAGCGTTGATGCGAAGGAGATCGCCGTCTTCGCCGATAGCGTCTCTTTCTGTCTCAGCAAGGGACTCTCCTGCCCGGTCGGCTCGCTCGTGTGTGGCCCGGCCGCCGAGATGGAACGCGCCCATCGCCTGCGCAAGCGAATGGGCGGCGCGATGCGTCAAACCGGCCTGCTTGCAGCATGCGGAATATATGCGCTCGAAAACCTGGTCGAGCGCCTAGCCCATGACCATCGCCGCGCCCGCGAGTTCGCCGAGCATGTGAACGGTCTCGACGGGCTGTGCGTAGACCTCGACACCGTGCAGACCAATATCGTCCGTGTGCGAACCGACTCCCCCGCACACGATTGGCAACGGCGGTTGGAAGAGAAGGGCGTGCGGTGCTTTGCGACCGGTGTGAACTCGCTACGCTTCGTGTTCCACCGCGAGGTGGACGACGAGCAAACCGAATACGCTAAACAGGTCGTAACCAGCCTCGCCGGTTAGTCCAACTCGGCAAGAGCCTTCTTCAGGGTGTCAATCGCCGCGATCTCATATGGATCAACACCGTACAGCGCGGCGAGATAGAGGCTGATGAAGTCCGCAAGATACACCAGCGACAACATCCTCGTTAGCAGCCCCTCGCCGCGCGCGGTAACCGTGAACGTCTCCGCCTTGCCTCGAACCAAGTCGCGCGTGATGCGAGCGCGGGCCTGCATGCGTGGGGACTCCTGGCCGTCTTCGAGGATCACAACAGCCCATTGGTCGGATGCCTGAGTCTCGGACAGGGTCCAGCCCACGATCTCGTTGTGATTCAACTCGGGGAACGCATTTGCGAACGCCATGCACTTTGCATTCTCGTTCAGTTGCGACTTCCAGCGACTCGCCACCACAGATTGCCAAGATCCAAGCCCGTAGAGCAACGGTATCTTGCCGTAAAGGCGCACGGCGAGACGCTTGGCAGGATTGCTGCGCGACGCCGAGTCCACGCCCCAGTCCTTCATGCACCCATCGAGAGTAGCGAACAGCTCGTTCCAATCCGGCTCCGGGTGAAAGCCCATTCGCGCGGCAAGCGACACGAGGGGAACGAACAGGTAACCGAGCGCCGTCCTGGGCGGCTGGCCACTCGGGATGCTCACCACCGGCAGCTCCCGCGCGAGGTCGGCGAGGGCACCGCCCGAAGTGACGCAGAACACGTCACACCCGCGGTCAAGGCACTGGCGAACAGCGCTCAGAGTCTCTTCGGTGTTGCCGCTGTAACTGCAGCCGAACGCGAGCGTGTTCTCGTCCACCCAGTTCGGCACCTGGTAATCCCTACAGGTGAAGAGCGGCGTGCTGCCGTGCTCGTTCAGCATCGCACCGAGCAGGTCGCCTCCCGCAGCGGACCCGCCCATCCCACAGACAACAATGTTGCGATATGCGCGGTCGGTTTCGAGCGGTTCCACGTTCTCAGCAAGCGCTAAGGCATCCCGGCACTGTATGGGGAATGCCTCCGACAAACTGAACATCCCGGAGGGGTCGCTTCGCAGAACAAACTCCCGAGTGTCCAACGTTTCAGTCAAGCGGATTACTCTCCGTCGAAGGGGTCGTAGTCCTCTAACTCGCCGCCGAGCACGTCATCCGCCATACTTCCATCCGCCTGGCCGGATGCGGTTTCGCGTTGGGGGTCGTCTCGCGGCCGGTCGAGCAGTTGAATGTCGTATACGACGACCTCGACCACGTTGCGGTTGGTGCCGTCTTGGGCTTGGTATCTCCGCTGCTCGAGCCTGCCGGTTACGCCCACCATGCGGCCCTTAGTGCCGTAGTTGCCGAGGAACTCAGCCTGCTGCCCCCATGCGACGCAGTCGATGAAGGAAGCGTCTGGCTGGCTGTCGTCCTGCGGCTTGAAGCGCTTCTGAACGGCGACCGTAAAGCTGACAACCTGTTTCCCTGTGGTGGTGGTCCGGAGCTCGGGGTCGCGCGTGAGGCGCCCCGTTAGGCAAACACAATTCAAACTCATCGTTTACTCCTCTCGCAGGTAGACCCTGCCCCTTATGATTTCGTCGTTGATTCGGAATAGCCTTCTAACTTCCGCGGGCGCGGTGGGCGGCGCGGAGAACTCAAGGAGGCAGTAGTTGCCCTCGGAATGCCCCTTGATGTTATAAGCGAGTTTCCGCCTATCCCACTTCTCCGCCTTGCTCACCGTGCCGCCGCCCGCCTCGATCGCGGCCTTAAAGGCTTGCAGGGACGCCTCGACGGCCGCTTCGTCAGCGTTCGCCGGCAGGATGTATAGGGCTTCGTAGTCTCTTAGTTTCATGTTCCTCCCTCTGGTCTCCGGTGCCCCTGCGCTGCGAGGCACAGAGAGGTCGTCGGCAAAGTATACCTTCCCACCCTTGCAAGAGGCAAACTCAGGATGCCACACAGCTCGCCCCCGACAGCCCAAGCAGGCGCCTCGGCGATTCACCTGAGGCTCCGAACGCCCGAAGCCGACCCTACCATAGAATACACTCCCCTCTATGCAGGACTTAGTCTTCATTCATGGCGCGGGTCGCACGGTCAACGATCCGGAATACGGCAGCGCGCAACTTCTTCGTTTTCTCAAGCACGAACTCGCGCGAGATGTTCGGATTAGAGCACCACTGATGCCGCATCCCGAAGCCCCACGCGCCAATGCCAGGCTCGATGCGCTCGAAGCGGAACTCTCCGATTTGCCTGCGGACGCCGTGCTGGTTGGGCAGTCTGTTGGTTGGGCATTCGATAAACGAACGGGCGAGCGAGGCGTATGCGACGTTCGTGAGTGTGCTCTGCACCAGGGGTGCACCCTCGTAAAGGAGAGCGGTCGGGAAAAGACTGTCGGGGTAGAAAATTTTTTCAGCGACTGGTGCGGCTTCGGGTCTTCAAACACCGAGGGGATGAACGGGGCGGTGTTTGCCTTCCGCCGCTTCGAGGATGCCTCGCGGCGCTATACCGGCGTTGATAGCCACCCGGGGCTGGCCCATTACGGCCTCTATGACACCGTGGTAGCGAGGGAGTGAGCTATGGCTGTGGTAGCCTAGGTGGTGATTCGGTGACAGTTGCCGAGGACTCGTCCCCCAACTCGTTTACAAGGGTGGAATCTTGCATAGTTGGAAAAAGAACATCGCTGTGGCACTGAATAGAAGCTTTTTGCTACCCTACCCACTCTGGAACAAGTCC
>PSLA01000040.1:2500-10076 GCA_040289295.1 Armatimonadota bacterium | reverse complement strand
AGGTGCCGCCGGCGGGGAAGGGCGCCGCCAGGGCGGCATTTTGCGCGCTGCTGGACGGCTTCTCAAACAGCTGGACCTCAGCGACGCGCAGAAGGCTAAGATTAAGGCGATCACCGAGGAGGCAGCCAAGGAGTTCCAAGCGCTGCGCAAAAGCCAGGACGCTCAACAGGGGAACCTGCGTGAGAAGTTCCAACGGGTTCGGGACGCAACGATGAAGAAGATCGAAGCCGTCCTGACGCCCGAACAGCGCGAAAAACTTGAGAAACTAAAAGAGGAAGCCGCGGCGCAAATGCGGGAGCGGATGCGCGAGCGGGGCGGTCAACCCGGAACCGGAACCGGCGGCTCCGGCGGTCGGCAAGGTCCTCGCTCCGTGGATTAGGAACAGGCGTGACCTCCCAGGGCGCTGCCTTCCGTTTGGATGTGCGTCGCGTCACGGGTCGCGGGTAGGCGCGGGCTCCGCCACGACACCCATATTGCGAAACTTTTGCAACCGCTGTGCTCGAATCTCCTCTTTCGAGAGGCTGTCGAGTGCCTTGAGGTGGCGCGCGACGGCAAGTTTCACATTCGATGCAGTTTCTTGCGGGTCGCGGTGGGCGCCGCCGAGGCCCTCGGGGATGATTTCGTCGATCAGCCCGAGTTCGAGAGCGTCCTTTGCCGTTAGGCGTAACGCGGCTGCCGCGCGGTCGCTCGCGGTCGGGTCGCGCCACAGGATGGCGGCGCAGCCTTCCGGGGGAATCACCGAGTAAATCGAGTTCTCCAGCATCAGCACGCGGTTCGCTATGGCTATCCCGATCGCTCCGCCTGAGCCGCCTTCCCCGATGATGACGCTGACGCTTGGCACGCCCAGCCCGAACATCGCGAACATCCCCTCGGCGATCGCCTGGCTGATGCCTCGGCTTTCGCTTTCGACGCCCGGATCGGCGGCGGGGGTGTCCACGAACGTAACGACCGGCAGGTTGAAGCGGTCAGCCATCTGGAACAGCCGAATGGCCTTGCGATAGCCTTCCGGTTTCGCCATTCCGAAGTTGCGGTACTGCCTGGACTTGAGATCGCGGCCTTTCTGGTGACCAACGATGACGCAGGAGCGATCTCCGATCCGTCCCAGTCCGCCGACTATGGCTTTGTCGTCGGCGAATCGCCGGTCACCGTGCAGCTCTACCCAGTCGTCAACCAGATATCGGATGTAGTCGAGCGTGTACGGCCTTGTCTCGGCGCGCGCAACGAGGGTTCGCTCCCACGCGCCGAGGCGGCCGTACTTGATGCGGATATATTCGTCCCGCTTCCGTTCGAATTCCTCGATCTGGCTGTCAAGCGCGCTCGCTTTGTCGGGGGCGACGCGATCGCGGAGTTCCCGCAGGCGACGGATGCCTTCTTCCAGGTCCGAAAGGGGCTTCTCCCACTCACGCCATGACCGCGCCAACTTCTGTACCTCCGCGTTGGGTTAGGTGGCCAAGAACTCGGACCAAAGTGCCGCGCATTTCTGACCGAGGGACGATCATGTCAATCATGCCGTGCTCAAGGTTGAATTCACTCGTCTGGAAGTTTTCCGGCACGCGCGCCACTTGCGCCTGAGCGGAGACGCGCGGTCCGGCGAAGCCGACAAGCGCGCCGGGCTCGGCAACAATAATGTCTGCCAGGCTTGCGTAACTTGCCAAAACGCCCGCCATCGTCGGGTCGGTGAACACGCAGACGAACGGAACGCCGGCGTCTGAAAGGCGACGACAAGCGCCCACGGTCTTCGCCATCTGCATCAGAGAGAGCAGCCCTTCTTGCATCCGCGCACCGCCGGTAGCCGTGAAGACGACCGCAGGGATGCGCTCATCGAGAGCGAGCTCCAACGTGCGAGTTATCTTCTCCCCCGCGACGGAGCCCATGCTGCCGCCCATAAACGCGAAGTCGGAGACGGCAGCCGACACCCGCATGCCACCTAGAGTGGCAACGCCGCGAACAATCGGGTCGTGACGCCCGGTGGCGGCAAATCCGCGCTCGAGTTTCTCGGCGTACTCTGGAAAGGCAAGGGGGTTCGCCGACGCCAAGTTGGCGTCCAACTCTTGGAACGAGCCTTCATCGAACGTTACGGCAATCCGCTCGTCCGCAGGCAAGCGATGATGGTGTCCGCATCGCGGGCAAACCCTAAGGTTCCGCTCGAACTCCTTTACGTAAATCGGCTTGCGGCACTTGGCGCACCGAAGAAAAACGTCAGCTCGCGGTCGCATCCAGCTTGAAGTCTACCTGCCGCGTTGTTGATGAGCCACCCAGCGCCGCGCGCCCTCAGGCGGCATGCGCTGACGCTGGGGCCGAGCCAAGGGAGATGCCAGCACGAGGTTCAATCCTCTCTGCGAGGCGCCGCCATCTGGTCAAGCACGGTGTCCCCGTAAGCGGTATATCGCAGGATTAGATTACGTGGAATGTAGGGCGACCAATTGCCCCGGTAGTTTCGGTTGTGCGTTGCCCAATCGCCACGATCCGGAAAACTCCAAACCGTCGTAGTTTCAGGCAGGTACTCTTCGGGGGGGCCTAGAAACGTCCGGGTGATAGTGCCCTTTCAGAGCTACCTTTACACGTTCAATCTCAACGTCGCGCGTATGAGCAACGAATTTCAAATAATCTTCATGGGTGACCTGCTCCATCGGTGGGAAGGCTGAGTCTCCCGCAAGTTTCGGAGCGAAAGTTAGAACCACGTGAACCCTCCATGGGCTTGACTCTGGGTGTCGGGACGGAGTGTACCCGATAGACGTCTGCCCGCTTCCCTCAACAGGTATGCCGTGCCTATTCTCAATGCTTCAAGTGTACCCGATAGACGTCTGCCCGCTTCCCTCAACACTGGCTGTATACCTTCGCGGCGGCACCTGTCGCTAATCAATTCCCCTGCCGCGATCACCCCAGAACGATCCGGGCAATGCCGTAGGCAAGATACAACCCAACCGCAGTCAGGTTGACCACTAGCACCGTGCGGTAAGGGAGCACGACCCGAAACGCGAACAGGAACTTCGACAGAAAGTACACTGCCAACACAGCCATCAGCACAAACAGCGCCGGTCCGAGGGCGTGCGCCCGAGTCGCCGTCGTCACGTCCATGCGCGCCATCGCCGCAAACGACGTCGTCAGGCCGCACGAGGGGCACAGTTTCCCAGTGGCAAGATTGAAGGCGCAAGGGGGAAGCCCCAACTGCCGATGCGTGCCGTGCCCCGAAGGGTCGGGACTTAGCGATCCCGCTGCGAACAGCATCGCCGTCCAGAGTACAAACAGCACAAGGTCCCCAACCAGCAAACGCCGGGGAACGTTCGTCTCGATGTACAGAGTGCGCAGCATCGCCTCCCCTCACCTTCTTACGTCTGAATCCCGCGGTAGCACCACCTCAGGCTGCCAGCCGCGATCCGTTTCACGTGCCACCGCGATCAGCCGACCGTCTGGATCCAACAACCCCAAATACCTGCCAGGAGTTTCGTACGGCACCCGCACCGCACCGCCATTCGCGGCGACCTCCGCAAGCCGTCCAGGCAATCGCGCCATCGGCATAGGCTCCAGAACGTCTTCGGGCGGAAGCAACTGCTCAGCTGACACCTCCTCTAACTGCAGCGCGTCCTCCACCCGAAAGACGCCGGCAGCCGTCCGCCGCAACTCAACTACGTGCGCCCCCACGCCAACTTTCTGCCCAAGGTCGTGCACAAGCGTTCGAACGTACGTGCCGCTCGAGCAGCGAACCCAAAAGCGCGCCAGCGCCGAAGGGTACGCGGGCGTCCCGATAGTCCGCGACTCAGCCCTCGCCAGATCCAGCGAAAGCACCTTGAAGCCATGAATCGTAACCGTCCGCGCCTCCCGATCAACCTCCTTGCCCGCGCGAGCGTACTCGTACAACTTCCTCCCTCCAACCTTCACAGCGCTATACATCGGCGGAACCTGTCGTACCTTGCCAACCATCTCACGCGCCGCTTCGCAGAGCGCATTTGAATCCACCTTAGACGCGTCCGCCCATCGCACAACCTCACCCTCCGCGTCCTGCGTAGTCGTCGCTTCCCCAAGTTTCATCACCCCCTCGTACTCCTTCGGCTCAAGCGAAAGGAACCGCAGAAGCCGTGTCGCTCTTCCGACGCCAAGCACGAGCAGCCCAGTGCAAACCGGGTCCAGCGTCCCTGCGTGCCCCACACGCCGAACGCCGAGCCTGCGCCGAACCTCCTTCACCACGTCGTGAGAGGTTACTCCCAACGGTTTGTCAATCAGCAGGAACCCACACATCGCTTCAACGCCTCAAGGAACCGCTCCCGGATCTCCGAATAGGTCCCCGCCAGGGAGAAACCCGCCGCGTTCTTGTGACCGCCGCCACCGAACTGGCGGCAGACCGCCGACACGTCGTAATCCCCCCGTGAACGTACGCTCACCCGCAAACGACCACCACCAGCCTCGCGCACCAATGCCGCCACCACCGTCCCCTCCACACGGAGAAGCTCGTTCACTGCGCCCTCCGTATCCTCGTCCGTCCCGCCAGTCAACCTGTAGTCCTCCATCAGCAAGTGGCTCAGAGTAACGCGCCCCTCACAGTGCATCTCCTGCCGCGAGAGGACGATGCCGAGCAGCCGCATCGCTGCAAGCCGCCGCTTGTTCCACACCTCTTCGTTGATCGTCCCGAGGTCTGCCCCGCGCTCTACAAGGTCTGCAGCCACGCGAAGAGTCTCGGCTGCAGTGTTGGAGAACGCGAAGTTACCCGTGTCCGTCGCGATCCCGGTCAGTAAGCACTGCGCCACGTCGCGGCTGATCGGCCAGCCCATCGCCATGAGAACCCTGTACAGGATCAGGCATGTCGCAGCGGCCGACGGGTCAACAAAGCGAATCTCCCCGAGCACCTCCGGTCCCAATTCGTGGTGGTCAAACACCACCACCTGCTTCGCGCGCTCCACGAGCGGACGCACGCGGCCTAGGCGATCGGCGGTGGAAAGGTCCATCACCACCGCGAGGTCCGGTTCGTCATCAAACCGAAACTCCTTTCCAACTGTCTCCACGGACGAAGAAGCAGGCAGGAACAGAAGGTTCCTCGGGACCGGGTCGTGAAAAAGAACGCGAGAACGCTTCGACCGTTCCTCCAGCGCCAGGCGTAACGCCAAACACGCGCCCACGGAGTCACCGTCCGGCCCCGTGTGGCCGGAGAGGACGATAAGCCGCGCGGTATCGAGAGCATCTCGGAGTTGGGCTACCTGGTTATCCAAAACCGGTGGGGCAGTGTACCGAACGATGCGTCGCCCTCGGCTCAACTCATGTATACTGTTGAAATCGCCGCAACGTCCCGCGAGCCCGCAATCCAGGTGCCTTCGTGTTCGCGTGGACGCTCACGCTCCCGGGCGTTTTGTGTTCTAAACGGTGCGCCCCCGCCTGCTCACTTCAGCGCGATACACCTCGCTCAAGCCGGCGTATGGGTCGCAAGCTCGCTTTGATTGTATCTTTCTCACCGCTGCTCGAAACGCTTGTTGCGCCGCCTGTTTACTGTGCCCGTTGCGAGCAGCTACCTCCACCCAGGTGCGCCCAAGCAGGTGGTCCGCCAGCACTGCCCGCTGCAGCGGCGTGAGCCCGGCGACCATTAGGTGCCTGTCCAACTCCCGAAGGAGGAGCTCTCGCGGAACGGATTCCGCAGGCTGCAGCTCTGGCGCAAGTCTTCGATCTCGGTATCGGGCGATGCGCAGTTTGCGCCGAAACCATTGCTCGCCGTAGTGGGGCCGTTCGGGATCGCGTCGCGCCTGGCGGAGAAGGTGCTCGGCTTGGATTGAAAGCTCTCGGTCATCCATGGTTCTGGGGTTGAATGGTATTCGGCTGTATACTATTAGAAGATACCGCACTTGCGCATGTCAACCTGCTTTCGGCTGCGTAAGACGCAGCGCCAGACAGCCCCGGAGAATCTATCGTGCCGCCCTCCCTTTGGTTGGCTGAACAGGAGGGGACGCTCCATTGCCGGTTCTCCCTGATAAGATTACGGTTTTTGCTCATAAGATTACTGGTTTTTTGCTTGGCGGCACGGTTTCCGGTGGGGTTGTCGGGTAGAATAGAGGTGCGGGCGACTGCCCGCTCATGCCAACGGCAAAGGAGGAGTCATGAAACAAACGTGTATTTTTGCGATTGGACTTGTTGCGTCCGCCTCTGCACTCGCGCAACGGGTGGAGGCGCCCGGTTACTTCGGCCAGTGGGAGGGGACGCTCAGCGCGTCGGACACCAACCCGCTGCTCGGTTCGAACTATCCACTGCAGTGGGCGCCGCAGGGCGTTGACACCGACCCGAACTACGACTGGTGCATTCTGGAGACGATGGTCTCCGACCCGCTCCACACGCGCCCGTTCTACACGTGGCCAGGCGGCGACCAGATGATGCGTGATGGCTTCGGTACCCACGAGATGGGGTATTCGATGGGCCTGGTTATGATCCGGGAGGACCCGAACGGCTACGACATCCGCAACTGGGGGTCAGGACGGTTGCTGATGCTCGGCACGATCGGTATGAACCACCAAGAGGGAGGAACCGGGCACGCCGGCATGGGCTTTTGGATTGACTACAACACGCCTCGGCCGCTGTTCAAGATGCGTGGCGTCCTCGAGTCGGTGTTCGCCGGCGCTTGGATGGACATCGCGCCGAGCTGGGTCATTGACGGCGAAGGCTACATTCATGAGTATGTGTTGAACTTCGACTGGGAGCAGTACGGTCGGCTCGATCGCTTTCGGCTCACCCCGATTAACCAGCACCTGGGCGACATGAACCTGGACGGTCGCATTGACGTCCACGACGTTGCCATCTTCTTCGAAGTGTGGGCCGGCCGAGACCACGATCCGCAAAAGTTCATCCTCGCCGATCTCGACGAGGACGGAGACGTGGACTTCGCCGACTTCCTCGAGCTCGTTCGACGGATGCGGTAGCGTCGGCTCCCTCGGTGATTGACGCAGGGGCGGCGATGCGCGCTGCCCCTGCATTGTCATGGGGGTTGGCTAAAGTCGTGGTTCAGGATGGAACATTTCGGCGCGACGGACCTTCTAAGTTGTTGAATCCGCGCGGCAGCGCGTTCCGTATCTATTGACAGGAGGCTTAGCAATATGAAACCAGGCATCGGAGTCTTCATAGCGTCTCTGTTCCTCGTTGCGCCGCTTGGCGCTCAAGTTGTGGAAGAGGGGTGGATGACGCTGACGTTCATGCGCATCCGCCAGGCGGACGGCACGATGAAGGAGTACCGCAACGTGCCGGTTCCGTACCGCATGGAGCGGATTCACGCGACACCCTACCGCAGCGGGAGCACCTCGTTTGGGGAGTTGACCGTCCACGCATCGAACACGATTGCGTACAAGAACGACAACGGCGCGAACACGTACTTCTACACGCCGGATATGTCCAGCGCGTTGGACGACATCACGCTCGACCCGCTTGGCAACGGGATGGAGTGGCGGACGATGACGTTTGGCTACAACGCGGACGACCTTGAGTACGCATTGGTCCGTTGGATTGTGTTCGACACGTTCGTGCCCGGCCGCGGAGCGGGGCGTAGCGCGTTCGACGGGATCATCGCCGACTTCGGAACGATTCGGTGGTGGCCCGCGGGTCAGTTCAAACT
>PSLA01000012.1:26808-67269 GCA_040289295.1 Armatimonadota bacterium | reverse complement strand
CGGCGCTCCGGCGATGCGTCCGCCCCCGGCCGCGCCTTCTCAAGAATCTCCCTGATCTTTCCGCTTTGATCTTCGCTCAGTTGCAGCTCCTGTCGAACGGAAGGAAGCGTGATGATCGCCAGCGCGTTCACCTGCAGGATGTCCATCACCGGGGCCCGATCGCCTCGTTGGTCACGCCCAACGTCCGCGCCGCCTCGCTCCAACCCGGAGCCTGCTCCCTGTGCGAGCGCGCCTCCCGCAAGCATCAACACCAACAAAACCGATGTCGCGAATCGCCTCATGCCCGAACATACGCAGGCTGTGCAAAAATGTTCACCCGTTGACGCCGCGCCTGCCGCGCGTCTAAACAAGTGAGCATGGACACGGTGGACTACCCGATTCCCCTTACGCGAGAACAGAGTTCGTTCGCCGCATATCCATCCCGCGCACCTATTACGGAAGGGCGAAGGGTGACGGTGAGCGGCGACCGGTTGCGCGCCGGAGCCGACGACCTGCGGCTGTACGGTGTGAACATCGGCCCATCCGACCTTGACCATCGCGGCGCGTTCCAGTTCCTTGCTTCAATGGGGGTGAACGCGATACGCGTGAATCTTCCATTTCGCGTTTGGGGACCGGACGGCCACCCTGCTCGCCCTGGCGTTGCGCCGACTGAGCTCCCGAGCCCGATTCTTGACCGCCTCTCAAGGCAGCAGCAGATCTGCGAAGAGGAGGGCATCTATATCCTGCTTCGAGATTTTGCCCTCGGACTGGGGGAGCCGTACTACTCCGCCGAGGACGCGGCAGCCTTCGGCATCGGAAACACGCGAGACTCGTGCGTCCTTGGCCTGTGGCATCCCGGCGTGCGCGCGCTGGTGTTGGAGAGGCTCAAGCGGCTGATGCAGCATGAGAACCCATACACCAAGCGTCCGTTCGGCGCCTCGCCTGCGTTGCTTGGCATCCAGTTAACGAACGAGGTGGGGTGGTTCCTTGCCGAGCCGCAACAGGAAAACGGGCTCATCGCGTCACGACTGCGGCGTGCCTCCGCCCGCTCGCGTGGGCGAATCAGCGAGGCGCTCGACATCGAGGGCGACGTCCTACGCCTGCATGCCCAGGAGCGCGTGATGCGACTCGCCGTCGCGTACAAGGGGGCACATGCAGAGGCGCGCGATCTGCTGCGCTCGCTGCTCGGCTCGAAGCGCCCTCTGCTTGTCGCGGACAGTGCGCCGATGGCAGGCCCGGCAGCATTCGAAGCATTTCAACCTTGCGACGCCTACGGATGGAACGTGTATCCGGCGTTCGGCGACCCCGGAGATGTGAACGGGCCGATCTTACCGTATGACCTTTCGCGCGAGCCGATTCTCGATCGCCTAGGGGTTCGACTAGCTGATAAGCCGACTCTTATCACGGAGATCGGTGCAAAGCTTGCGCCTGGCGGGTTCAGTCGCTTGATCGCAGATGTAGCGGTGCGCTCTACGCGGTTCGGCTATGCCGGGCTGTTCTTCCACGAGATGTATCGTCCACTGTTTGGGCCGGATTCGCGTTTGCCGCGCTTTCTCGAGAGCCGCGCGCCGCAATACAACTTCGACATGAGCACGGACCCGGGTGCGCTGGTCGCGTTCCAGGCATGCGCTCCGCTCTTTCGTAAAGGGCTCGTTCCCCTTGCGCCTCGGACCATTCGCATCCAAGACGCGGTTCCGTCGCTGATAGGCGTAGCAGTTTCGCGTGGCAGGCGCCTTGAAGACATCCATGAGCTCGCTTACGACCTTGCGCCGGAGTACAAACCCAGTGTGGGTTCGCTTGACGTGATGGTGCTTATTAGGCCGAGCGCGCTGCCGATTGAAACCTCGAGTATATCCGATAGACGTCTGCCTGCTTCCCCCAACAGCGCGTCCAGGAGGGTTGTTTCGTCGGAGCAGTCAGGCAGGTCGGGCGGCTGCGTACAGCCCCGACACGTGCGCTGTGGCGAGGTGGAGATCGATTGGGACACCGTGCCTTCAAATCCCGAACAAGATTGCCTACTGATTCGGGTCCCCTGGGCCCAAGGGCGAACACTGATTGTCGTTGTCGGTCGCTCCATGCCCACGCCCGCAGAGCAGACATTTCGAGCAGGAATGGCGCGGCTCTCAGGGCTGCGCAGGTACACCTGGCCCGATCCGCGCACCGGTTACGGAGAGGAGCAGGTTGTGCGCCGCCCCCTCGGGCCGGACACGCGCATCCGCGGGCGTCTGTACGTTGTCAAGCCCTCTGGCAACCGGGGGCGAGAGGTTGAGGTCGCTGACCCGACATCATTCCACCTCCCGACTGCCGGCATCCGGTTCATGGACATCACCGCCCAGACGGAAACGCGCATCGTCCCGGGTGACGGCTCCGTCAGGTAGATAGGGAGGATGCGCTGCGAGGAGTGCCGAAGGTTCAACATCGAAGCAGGTGCCTGCCGCGACGGCAAGGTCAACCCACGCAGCATGTCAGATGCCATCGAGGTCGCCCAGGCGTTCGGGCCGAGGGCAGTGTGCACGATGAACGAGTTCCGCGAGCGCCTCCTGGATATCCGTGCAGGCGCTCCGCTGCCCGGACGGCCCGAGAGGCAACCCGGAGGACGGCGACGCTGGTCGGAGTGGGAGTTACGGTAGGGAGCGGGAGGCAAGCGCCGCGCGTAGAAAGAATTGAAATATGACTAAAGGAAACGTCATCGGCTTGATCATCGGCCTCGTGCTGTTCGGCGCGTTGGCGTGGTTCCTGCGCGCGGCGCCCGGCGGCGATACCGAGAGGACCCCGCCCGCGGAACAGCTCGCCAGGATCGGCATTGGTGGCTACTTCAAAGACCCTCCGCCTCCCGCAGAATGGGCGAAGTTTGAAAGAACCATCTTCACGACGCCACGCGGAATGTACACAGAAGATGACGTAAAAGCGAACGGCAACACATGGCCTTCGGCGAAGTATCCCGACAACTCCTTTCCCATAGACCTGAAGCCACGCAAGGGAGACTACATTGACCCCGTGCTTCTCACACGCGCCGATCCAAAGCGGAGTTGGATTGTGAACGGCGAGACGTACCACTTCGCTTGCAACCAGTCCATCGAAGAATGGGTGCTGAGGGCGCGCAACTTCCCCGGCCGCATCAGCCCCGCGTCAGATTTCGTTCAGGATTGAGGCTTCCCAATCTCATAGCCGCTCACGGCGGCTATAGCCTCGCAAGTGAGTCACAGGTACGCAGGGGACTGTTTCCGCCGGGCCAGATCGACCCAACGAACGACGAGCAACACGACAAGTAGCACCACGGCGGCGACAATGCCAAACCGCTGCCACTCAGACCCGATCATTCCGCCGAAGAGGGCAACTCCGAGCGCAGCGACGAAAAGCCCCCGAAGAGTCCAAACAATCGCTTTCATATGCTTCCTTCTACGCTTGGCGCAGACCCTAGGCTCCTCGATTCAACGCTCGGAGCGCCCTCGGCCGCGGTCTCGAAGGTAAACGCCCCATCCCGGTGGTCCACCAGGACGCGGTCGCCGTCTTTGATCTTGCCCTCCAGGATGTGCTTGGCAAGCGGGTTGAGAATCTCTCTTTGAATCGCGCGTTTCAGCGGGCGCGCTCCGTATGTCGGGTCGTATCCCTCGATTGCGAGTTGCTCGCGCGCGCAGTCGGTAAGGTAAATCTCAATTCTGCGCTCGCGTAGGCGGTCGCTCAAGCGTTCGAGTTGGATGTCCACGATCCGCTTGATGAGCTCCGCGCTGAGCGGGTGGAACACTACGATGTCGTCAATACGGTTAATGAACTCGGGGCGGAAGTGCTCCCGCACCTTCGCGAGCATTCGGTCCTTTGCTCGCTCGTTCGCTCCGATGGAAAGGTCATCGAACTCGCCCGATCCGAGGTTGCTGGTCATGATGACCACGGTGTTCCGAAAATCAACTGTGCGTCCGTGTCCGTCGGTTAGGCGACCGTCGTCAAGTAGTTGCAGCAACACATTGAATACCTCGGGGTGTGCTTTCTCGATCTCGTCGAGCAACACAACGCTATACGGCCTGCGCCGAACGGCCTCGGTCAGTTGCCCACCTTCCTCATAGCCGACGTAACCGGGCGGCGCGCCTATGAGCCGCGAGACGTTGTGCTTCTCTTGGTATTCGCTCATGTCTATGCGCACCATGTTGCGTTCGTCGTCGAACAGAAACTCGGCGAGCGCCCGCGCCAACTCCGTCTTGCCGACGCCGGTCGGGCCGAGGAACAGGAAAGAACCGATTGGACGGTTTGGATCAGCGATGCCGGAGCGAGATCGCCTCACTGCGTCGGCAACCGCGCGTATCGCCTCGTCCTGCCCAACCACGCGCTTATGAAGGCGCTCCTCCATCTTGAGCAACTTCTCCATCTCCCCCTCGACGAGACGGGATACGGGGATTCCTGTCCACTTTGACACGACCTCGGCTACGTCCTCGTCGTCCACCTCTTCTTTGAGAATCTTGCCGTCCTTTTGGATTTGCGCCAGTTCGCTCTCCTGCTTCCGCAGTTCTGCAATCAATGCCGGAAGCTCTCCATGCTGAATTTGCGCGGCGCGTTCCCAGTCCTGCTCGCGCTCGGCGTGCTCCAGTTGCGTACGCGCCTCCTCGATGCGCTGCTTCAGTTCGCGAATCTGTGCGATCTTCTCCTTCTCGCTCTGCCACTTTGCAGCGAGACGGGAGCGTTCCTCTGCGATGTTGCTCAACTCTTCGTCGATGCGCTTGAGCCTCTCCTTTGCGCTTGGATCGTCCTCCTTCTTCAGCGCAGTGCGCTCAATTTCGAGCTGCGCCATGCGCCTGTCCAGTTCGTCAATCTCGAATGGAACGCTGTCAATCTCGATACGGAGACGGCTGGCGGCCTCGTCCACAAGGTCGATCGCCTTGTCAGGAAGATGCCGATCCGTGATGTACCTGTCGCTGAGCATCGCGGCCGCAACGAGCGCGCTGTCGGTGATGCGGACGCCATGATGCACCTCGTAGCGCTCTTTTAAGCCGCGCAGGATCGCAATCGTGTCTTCAACGCTGGGCTCGTCAACGAACACCGGTTGAAAGCGTCGCTCCAATGCGGCATCCTTCTCCACATGCTGACGATATTCGTCCAGCGTCGTTGCGCCGACGCAGCGAAGTTCACCCCTTGCCAGCATCGGCTTGAGCATGTTCGCCGCATCCATCGAGCCTTCCGCGCGACCCGCCCCGACCAGCGTGTGCATTTCGTCAATGAAGAGGATGATTTCGCCGGCGGCGTTCTTGATCTCCTCCAGAACTGCCTTCAGCCTCTCTTCAAACTCGCCTCGGTACTTGGCGCCGGCCACAAGCGCCCCAAGATCCAGCGCAACCACTCGCTTGTTTCGTAGCCCCTCAGGTACATCGCCGGCGACGATGCGTTGCGCGAGACCTTCGGCGATGGCCGTCTTCCCCACCCCAGGCTCGCCGATAAGCACCGGATTGTTCTTGGTTCTTCGGCTGAGGACCTGAATGACGCGCCGAATCTCCTCGTCCCTTCCGATAACCGGGTCAAGCTTGCCCTTCTTCGCCATGTCGGTTAAGTCGCGTCCGTACTTTTCGAGCGCTTGATACTTCTCTTCGGGCGTTTGGTCCGTAACGCGACGACCGCCGCGAATCTCGATAATGGCCCGGCGGAGGCTCTCGGGGTCAGCGCCCTGCGCCCGCAGAGCACGACCGCAAAAGCCGTGCGTGTCCTCGGCGAGCGCGATGAGCAGGTGCTCAACACTGACATACTCGTCTTCCATCCGCTCAGCTTCCGCGAACGCCCGGTCGAGCGTGGCGCGCAGTCGCTGCGAGAGGACGCTGCCGAGGCTTGCCGCCCCCTGCACCTTTGGGCGCTGATCCAGCTGCTGTTCGACGTCGCGGCGTACCACCTCGGGTATTCCGCCCACCTTCTCGATTACGGGCCGGGCGATGCCTTCCGCTTGTTCCAGCATCGCGAGCAAAAGGTGCTCGGCGTCAATTTCACTGTGCGAGTACCGCTCCGCGACCGCCTGAGCGTCGCGGATCGCGTCCTGAGCCTTCAAGGTCAGTTTATCGAATCGCATATGAGCCTCTGGATGTCAAGTATTCTTAGCCTCCTGACTACAATAACGCGGCGCCCGGCAAAAAGGTTCCAACTTCAATCGGTCGGCCCCCATAAGGGCGGAAGCTCGCGAACGCCAACCGCCTCCGCGATGGGTCGCGTGTGCGTACTCGCGAGCGCCGGTCCCGCTTCTTGGCCCTCTGGCGCCCTAGGCTACTTGACCCGGCTCACCTTGATGGTCGCGTCTGCCGGGGGCATGGTCGGGTCGAACGGCACGTTCCGCAACAGACCATCCATCTTGAGCATGTCGCCGTTCTCGGAGGAGAGCCAGACGGTCGCCTCGAAAGTCATGGGCGTCGAGCCCTCGGTCTCCGTGAAGGACATCTTCACCTTATGGGTAGGAGCGCCGTCGAGGTCCTCCGAACCGAGGAACGTAAACATGGTTTTGGATGCAAGCGTCCCCTTGTCCTTGTCGGCGGTACGCGTCCTTGTCCACGTCTCACCTAACTTAACCTCCCTGTTCGGATATATGAAGCGGAACACCTCCTCGAGTCGCGGTTGTTCCATGCCCTGACCGTAGGTGGTGCATAATAAAAAGATCTCTCCGTCCCGGCGCACCGTGTAGATCGTCTTTGAGGTGTTAGGCGGGATCAGATCCGCCATGTTCTCGCCGTTCTGTTTGAGCTCCACCATCTGCTGGGTCACTTCGAGTTTGACCGTATCGGCGGTAAGTTCAAGGACCTTGGACGTCGAGCGTAGGCCGATTTCGACGTTCATCCCTTGCATGCTCACGGCGACTTGTATGGAATACGTGGCGGTGTCGCCCGCCTTGGGCTTCCACTGGATGCGCGCAGAGTCTTGAGCGCCTTGAGTCGAAAGGGCGGCAAGCGCCGCAGTCAGAAAGAGCATCTTCCGCATATCACCAGCATACCGCCTGCTCCCCGTTCCGGTTTCACCGCCCGCCCAGGATGGAGCGGACCCAGTTCTCCACCAGCCGCATCCCGTGCTCGCTACCGATGCTCTCCGGGTGGAACTGGACACCCTCGACCGACAGGGAAGCGTGCCTCAACCCCATAATCTCACCGTCCTCCGCTTTGGCAGTAACCCGCAGCTCCGGCGGGAGAGAAGAGCGCTCAACCGCAAGGCTGTGGTAGCGGATCGCGCTGAACGGCGAAGGGATGCCGTGGAAGACGCCTTCCCCGTCGTGCTCGATTCGGGACCGTTTGCCGTGAAGGATTCGCTGCGCAGGGATGATCCGCCCTCCGAACGCCTCGCCAATAGCCTGCATTCCAAGACACACACCGAACAGAGGCACCTTTTCTGCTGAGGCGCGCACGAGGTCTTCGCAAATGCCTGCCTTATCTGGCGTACACGGCCCCGGCGACAGGAGGATGCCGGCATACTCTCGGTCGAGCGCCTCCTGGACGGTAATCTCATCGTTCCTCCACACCTCAGCTTCCACGCCAAGCGACCAGACGTACTGAGCGAGGTTGTAGGTAAAGCTGTCGTAGTTATCGACCAGCAGGATGCGCATCATTGTTTGCCGCCCTGCCGCTCTCCTTCCGGCTGCGCGAGCGGAGCGGCGCCGACCGAAGGCTGATCCTTTAGCATATCCCTCGCCCTTCGAAGAACCTTGAACGACTCGACATGGAGCAGGAACGGTTTCTTCGACAGCACCGCGGGCGGCGGCTTAGAGTTTTCGCCTAAGGTCGAACCACCTGTGCGGACAAGAGTGCCGGTCGCCTCGACCTCCGCCGAACGCTCGATCGCTTCGTAGTCTCTAAGCAGGCGAGTTGCGCTGTCGAGCAACTCACCCCGTGTCGGTGTTACGAGTACCAGCGGGCCATCGGGAATCGCCGAGAAGTCGCCTTCGATAACATTCTGGCTAAAGCACCCCCAAGTAGTAACGTCGTCCCGCGCCTCTTGCCCAAGGATGAGTCCGCGCCACGTTTGGAGTGCGATCTGTAGTTTGGAAAACGCCGCCACGTGTTTGGCATCGGCCCGACTCGCGTGGTCTCCGTCAGCCAGCTCTGCTACGAGGCGCTTGAGACCTTCATAGTCTCCGAAAAACGCTTTCCAGTCCACCTCGGCATCCGGAACCAGAAGAAAGTAGAAGTCGTCGGGCTCGCCTGGCGTGCGAAACGCATCCCCATGGCCAAGAACCCAAGCCCTCACGACGACCCGCTTTCCGACATAACTGGGCAAATCGGTGTACTCGACGGCTACGGGCGGCGCCTCTGGTTGCTTCCCCTTGCGATCGCTGCATCCGAGGGCGAGGAAGGCGGAAGTAGAAACCAGAGCTGCAAGCACTGCCCGTGCGATCTGCGTGTCAATCACTCTTTACCGTCTCCTGCGAGCCTTCTCGCCGCGAGGTACATGTGAATCCCTCGCGTGCTAATGATGGCACCGACGATGCTCATGACCATCAACAGCCCGATTTGGAATACGACCGTTCCGAAGCGAACGCCGATCTCCGTCACGTCTTGCTGCTCGCCAGGGTTGGTGCTGACGATCTGATTCGGGTTGAGGAACATCTCCGCCGACCGTAGGAAGGTGAACACAAGCAGCGCGATGCCGAGCAAAAAGGTGAGCGCGCCGAGCACGGCGCCGAACAAGTCGCTCCCCAACTTCTGTGCGACCGGTGTTCGTTCCTGCTCTTCGCTCACTTGCATACTTCGACAGGATCCCCTGGACGGACGGTTCCGGACTCTTTGACTCTCGCAAGCATACCGCGCCTGCCAATCATTCGTTTAACGAAAGCCTTGCCATCTTCGCCCACGTAGCTCGCCATCGTTAAGCAAGGTGTGCAGTCCATTGTAATCTCCACGACCGCGCCTCCGACTCTCAAAAGCGTGCCCGGTTCAAGCGACTGGAGGGAGGGGAAGTCGACCGCTATCTGCTCCCTGAGGGTGCCCGGCTGCCAGCGCTCCTCGGCAACGCCGTTCACGTCCAGGAGCAGGAGCTGTCCGCGGGATTTGCCCCCTTCGTCAAAGTGCAGGTCACCGAGGATGCCCTTCTCCTGCACCAACTCGAGCGCGTCCACCGGTACGGTGCCCTCGCCCTTCTGCCGCTTCAACAGCACTTGAACAACCGCACCAGGCACGTAGCAAGTGTACCTTTCACGAGCGAGGCGGCGCGACAATGTCGCCCAGCTCTCCACCTGGCGCCTGCAGTCCCCTGTCGTCCTTACGGTTCTCTCCCACGCTGTACAGGTCATAGCCGACGGCGAGGTTGTGATAAAGGAACTCCCTTCCTGAGTACGGATCAGTGCGAAGTAGCTGCGGCAGGTTGTCGAGGGAGGCGGGAAGGCGCTGTCCCGCCCTCAGCCGAGCCAGCAGCGCAGCATCCACCGCGATGAGGCGGGTTACAGCGAGCGAATACAGATACTCGTCGAGAATCCTGTCCGACGCACCGAAGAACTGCGCAGCCAGGCGCTTCCAGGGCCGCTCGCCGGTTGGCGCCTCGGCAGGCCGCCACTGGGAAGTGTCCTCCGAAGCAATTGTGTGCAGCGCACGGATTCGGTCTCGCGCCTCCTGGGCAAAGCGCCGGAAGTACTCGACTTGTTTTTCCTGAGGTCTGTTACGCAGTTCCTTCAGATAGTCGAAGGCGGGCGCGGTATTCTGCTGCAGCGTGTCCGCTACCTCGTTGAGTCCTCCATCGAGAAAGGCATCCTGGATCAGTTGTACCGCTGCAAGCATCGCGGCCTCCTCGTGTCGAAGCGTCTGGTGAACCGATGGCGCGCGATCGAGAATCCGCTCTATGCCGGTCGACAGCCTCAACAACTGTTGCGGAGAAAAGCTTGCATGTGCCTCCCACAGAGAGGACTGCACGCGCCGGATTAGCGTGTACCCAAGGTTCGCATCGATTGCGTCGCCGCCGAACAGGTCCCAGGCGAGCCGAAGCACAGTAAGGATGTCGCTAACCGCCTGGTCCCCGTCGCCCCTTTCGAGAGCCTCTAGCGCGGACCACACGAGCGTCGTTCCCAGGAATCGCCAGCCGGTCCGCGCAGAATTTTCGCTCAGTGGCGGCTGAGGGGAGTAAACGAACTCGAACGCTTCGCGGTGGGCACGACGCAGGAGGTCGAGCGCGGGTTGCACCTTCGCGATTGCCTGTGCACGCAGGCCCGGCGTCCAGTGGGTGCGATGGAGCAGGGCGTCCCCGTCGCGGAACGCTCGCTCTCCCGCCTGCCTCATCAAGTCGAACCCTACATTAGGTGTCTCGGTCTCGTAGGTGGCGAGGTGCTCCGGGAACGGAGGCGGCTCCGGCGTGCGGCAGCCAAAAGACGCTGTGATACTGGACAAGGCCAGCGCCCAGTGTGCCATCCTTCTGCGTACAGCCGCGCAATCCATTGCGCTAAACAGTAGATTACCTCAAGGAGATGGCATGAAGGGCGTTATCCTCGCGGCGGGCAAAGGCACACGACTGTATCCGGTAACTCGACACATCCCCAAGGCGCTCGTCCCGATCGCGGGCAAAGCGACTATTCTTTACGGAATCGAAAGGCTCGTCGAAGCAGGCATCGACAACGTGTGCGTTGTTGTCGGTGAAGGCGAGCATGCGATTCGCGACGCGCTTGGCGACGAGGCGGAAGGCGCTCGCCTGTCTTACGTCATCCAGACAGAGCCGCGCGGATTGGCGCACGCGGTTCGGTTCGCTCGCGACTTCGTGGCCGGCGATCCGTTTTGTCTTTACCTCGGAGACGCCGTGTACGACCGTTCGCTCGCCCCTTACCGTGCGCGGTTCGAAGAGTCGGGCTGTGCGAGCCTGAACCTCGTCAAGCCCGTTCGGAACCCGGAGCGATTCGGCGTTGCTCACGTGGAGTGCGAGCGCATCACTCGGCTCGTCGAGAAGCCTTCGCACCCGGAGTCGAACCTTGCCATGGCGGGGGTTTACTTCTTTCGTGATCCGATCTGGGAGGCGATTGAAGCCCTGCAGCCCAGCGCCCGCGGCGAGTACGAGATCACCGACGGGATTCAACTGCTGGTTGAGCGAGGCGAGGAGGTGCTCGCCGGCGTTTACGAGGGCAACTGGTTCGACACCGGCACGCTCTCCTCCTTGCTCGAGTGCTCTGCGTTCCTACTCAGCGGCGGCATGCGTGTTGGCGCACGCTCTCTGGTAACGGGCGCGATCGGTCGGAACGTCGCAATCGGTGCGGACGCAACGGTTCGCTGCTCTGCAATCGAAAACTCCATCGTGCTCGACGGCGCCCGCGTGGACTGCGACGGCGCGATACGTGGCTGCCTCATCGGCGGGTCAGCGGCTGCGGACACGCTGAACGATTCAATTGTGTGGAACGACGATTCGGTTACCCCTTGAGGTCTTCTGCGGGCGAGACGTCCTCCCATGGGAACGGCTTATTGCCGAAGTGCCCATTCTTTGCGGTCGGGAGGTAGCGCATCTCGCGCGAGCGCAGTCGAAGGTGTTGTGTGATGCCCTTGGGGGTGAAGTCGAACCGCTTTCGAACGCGCACCTCGATCTCTTCCTCAGGCACCTTGCATGTCCCGAAGGTGTCTACGACAACCTGAACGGGCTCGGGAACGCCGATGGCATACGCAACGCTGACCTGCGCCTTGTCAGCTAGTCCGGCGGCGACGATGCACTTTGCGACGTGCCGGCACATATACGCGGCACTTCGGTCAACCTTGGTTGGGTCTTTCCCGCTGAACGCGCCGCCGCCGTGTGGGCAGAAGCCGCCGTAGGTGTCCACGATGATTTTTCGCCCAGTTAGCCCGCTGTCCGCCTCAGGCCCACCGATCGAGAACTTGCCTGTCGGGTTGATGTGATACAGAATCTTGCGTTCGACGTCCACCTTGCTCGCGTAGTCACGTAGCGTGGGCTCGATAACATGTTGCTTGACGCGCTGCTCTACCTCTTCCGCAGGGATCTTCGGGGAGTGCTGACATGAGCAGACTATGGTGTGCACGAACTTCGGCGTGCCTCCCTCGTAGCCAACGGTGATCTGGCACTTTGCATCCGGACGCAGGCCGAGGCCCGGATGTTCGCGTTTCACTTCAGCTTGCCTCTGCATCATGGCATGCGCCATGGCGATGGGCAGCGGCATCAGTTCGTCGGTTTCGTTGCAAGCGTAACCAAACATCATGCCCTGGTCGCCTGCGCCGCCTTTGTCAACGCCTTGAGCGATTTCGGGCGATTGGTTCTGCAGGGCCACGAGGACGCCGCATGTGCGACCGTCTAAGCCGTACTCAATGTCGGTGTAGCCGACGGACTGAATGGTATCCCGTACTACATCCGCGATTTCGACGTAGGTTTCCGTGCTGACCTCGCCCGTTACTACGGCGAAACCTTTGCCCAGCAGCGTCTCGATCGCCGTCCGGCTGTTCGGGTCGCCCGTAAGGCAGGCGTCAAGAAGCGCGTCGGAGATCTGGTCGGCAAGCTTGTCGGGGTGCCCCTCGCTAACGCTCTCCGACGTGTAGAGTCGTATCTGGCTCATTGCGACGATTGTACCGACCCGTCAAATCTTGATGTCGATAACCGCGCTTACGCCCACTCCATCTACCCTCTGGATGTTCGTGACGCTCGTAGTTGATACAGGGATGAGCGCCTTGATGCGAACGACGCCGCCGAAGATGGTCCCCTCCACTTGCGCGACGGCGCGCACCTTCCGCACCTCGGTTGCCGGGCCCATCACTTGCGCCGCACCGACGTGAGTGCCGCTGCCTGCCGAAATGATGGGCACAACCTTTGTCATCGCCGCTTGCTTCTGGTCGAAGCCCTGCAGATCGTCAACGGCTTTGTCAATCTCCGGTCCGAAGCGATCCACCACCAGGGCGATGCCGCCGATCTTCAGCAAGTCGCGTATATCAATCTTGATTTGAGCAACGGCAACGGAAACCGCCGCAACCGTTAGCGCTACGAGCGCAAGGGTCTTGGACTTGAGTTTCTTTCGCATGACATTTACCTTTGTATTGTTTTAGACGGGCAGGACGTGCTTTCGTTTCTTTCCCCGATAAGCGGCAGCACCAAAAGTTCGGAGCCGACCCCTAAAGGGGGATCGGCTCCGATGTCGTCAGGTTGCGTTGAAGTTCGTTAGAACTTCTTGCTCCACTGCGTGGTGAGGAACCCGCCGCGGAGACGATCGTCAGTTGGGCCGACTCCAGGCAGGCTGATCCACGTGCCGGGTCGGAACGTAGCAACACCATCAGCATCGTAGTCGCTGATCTCATACATGAACTTCACGGCTTGATCGCCACCAAGGTTGTAGTTGAGACCGATGCGATACCACGCTTCCCTCGGATCGCCGGCGCCGATGTTGGTACCGCTCCAACGGACCCATTCGCCGCCCAGGAAGCCGGACCAGTTCTGGCCCAGGTTGAACGACAGGTGGCCGTACACCGAGAAGATGTCGTCATTTTCGTCGATGCCGCCGCCCTGGTTCGTACCGGTCCACATCATGGCACCGAGTTTCACTCCGACCGAACTGCTGGGCATGAACTTGACGTAGCCGTCGAAGCCCTGAACGTCAGTCGGGTTCCACCAGATGCCGATGCGGCCCCAGTCGCCAGGAGCGCCGAAGTACGGCTGAACCTGGCGGTAGCCGACGCCGGCGGACCAGTTCGAACCCTGGTAGCCAAGTTTGACCCACCAGGCGAAGTTGTCGCTATTGAGCACGTTATTGGTGTTCAGCTGGTAGTCACTCTGGCTGTAGCCTCCGTTCAGGCTGAAGTTCTTCCCGAACTTCCAGTCGAGGTCGCCGCCCCAAACCGAGATTCGGTTGTAGGGCGAGGCGCTGACCGGATCAACGCCGTTGTTGTCCGTGTCCAGGAAGATGTAGTTCAGTCCGATGTGGCCGTTGTCGCCGAGCTTGATGCCGGCGTGAAAGCCGAGGCTCTGGTCAACCTGGATGCCCGAGGAGTTGAGACCCACGGGGCGAGACACAGCAAACGGACCCGCGATCATACCCACGAGCATCGGGTTGATTTCGGTGAACAGGTCGTCGAAGCGGGACGAGTTGCGTCCAGCCCAGACGTCCAGTCCAACCGAACCCCAGTCGAACATCAACAGACCGCCGTCGAAGTACCAGTTGCCGTTGTCCCATCGGTCGTTCTTGAAGTACGGCGTGTTATCAGGGCGCTGGAAGAAGTAGTTTCCAGCCTGGTAGCCCATCCGACCGAGTTTCGCCCTGAAACCCTGGCCCCAGATCGACGTGTCGAACTCGGCCTTAGCCTCTTGAATGTAGATGCTGGCCGCAGGCTCGCCGAACGGCGCGCCGGGGAACGTGGTGCTTTGGTTTCCGAACAGTTGGCCTCCTGTTGAGAATTCCAGCAGGTTACCGATGACGACCGTCGCAGTCCACTTTGGACCTTCGGTGTTAGTACCGTTGAACGTGAAGGCAGCCTCGTGACCGATCGAGGTGTCGTCGGTCAGACCGCCGGGGTTGCCGAAGTTCGACCCGCGATCAACGCCCGTCGGGCGACCGTCAACGGTTACGCCAAACTTGTTGTCACGCGAGTTGCCCGCGAGCAGGATCAGGTTCACGTCACCGTGAATGTCCACTGCGGGCTTTGGCATACCCTTCACGATCTCCGCGAGATCGGCGATATCCTTTTTCATCGCCTCGACATCAACGCCGATAGCGGCAAGGTCTCGCTCGAACATGGAGGCCATGCGCTTTAGGTTCTGGATGTCGTCGCCCCAACTCTTCATCGCGTCGAGGTCTCGGCGAAGGTTCGCCAGCTCGTTGCGAAGTTGGTCGAGGTCCGCCTTAGTGGCCAACTGGCCGCTCGGCTGGTTGATCCGCTGCTCCAGAGCCGTGATCTGACTCTGAAGGCCGTTGATCCGCCCCTTCAAGTTCTCGAACGCAGCGTTGATCGCCGCGGCGAGCTCATAGCGGGAAGCGGGACGGCCACCGCGGAACAGTCCATCCGGGTAACCAACCAGGATGCCCTCGTTCTTCATGTTCAACAGGGCGCGATACGCCCAGTGCATCTCAGGAGCATCCGGGAAGTTATCTTGCGCAAGGGCGGGCACAAACAGCGCCGCACCCAACACAGCGCCGAAACCAAGTTTCAGCGTTTTATTCATGGTTTCTATCCTCCTTGAAGTTTCGACCCCGTTCGACTGCGTTGGCGCCCGCTGAAGCAAGCCTATGTTGACCTCCAGCGATTTGCCGCAACAGCCGCCCGGAGACGGGATTTCCTCGTGCTTCGGCTCGGTGGAGCCTCTGCACGCGCGGTGATTTTACCTGCCCCCGCACCCCGTGTCAAGGGGTTGGCGACTTTTTTCTTCCCCATTTATTTATGGGTAAGGTAAGCGGGAAGCGGCGACGCCGGAGTAGAATTTCGACGGCGATGGCTCCCCTTCCTTCAGTGGTTGGACTCCACCCCACGGAGTTGGCAGAACTCTTCCCGGGCGACCCGGCGGCGCCCCTGCGGGCGCGGCAGGTCGCCGCCTGGGTGTACCGCCGTCGAGCCACTACGTTTGAGGAGATGTGCGACCTGCCAGCCGCCGACCGGCAGCGCCTCGCCAGCACCAGGAGCGTCCTTGGCCTTTCCGTCCTCGCCGAGGAGAGGGCGGATGACGGCGTTGTGAAGCTACTCCTCGATGGCGGCGACGGGCAAGGATTCGAGGCGGTCTTGCTGCCCTTCGACAAGCGGGTCAGTTGCTGCCTCAGCTCCCAGGTCGGGTGCGCCATGGGGTGCCAGTTCTGCGCCACAGGCCTGAGCGGATTCGACCGCAATCTTAGCACCGGCGAGATCGTCGCTCAGTACCTTCTTCTGCAGACTCGTTCCGCGCGCCGCATTTCGCACGTTGTCTTTATGGGAATGGGCGAACCGATGCACAACTACGACGCGGTTCTGGGCGCGATCCGGCTACTGAACGAGCATGTGGGCGTCAGCATGCGCCACATCACCGTCTCGACGGTAGGCATCGTGCCCGGCATCGAGAGGCTGGGAGACGAGAGGTTGCCGATCCACCTGGCGATATCTCTCCACTCGCCATTCGATTCAGTGCGGAGCGAGCTGATTCCCGCAAACAAGCGATGGGGCGTTGCCGAGGTCGTCGAGGCTGGGAAAGGCTATTTCCGCAAGACGGGCCGCAAGGTCACGTTTGAGTACCTGCTCATAGACCAAGTCACGGACAGCGTGGAGCAGGCGGAGGAGTTGGCGCGGTTGATTCACGGCTTTCCATGCATCGTAAACCTGATACCGTTCAATCCAGTTCCTAACGAGCACGGTTTCCGCTCACCGAAACGAGCACGAGCGCGCGCCTTTCGCCAAGCCCTCGAAGCCTGCAGGGTGAAGGTCACGCAGCGCGTCGAACGCGGGCAGTCCATCGCCGCAGCGTGTGGGCAACTGAAAGGGATGCACACCGGCAGATTCGGCAAAGGGAGGCAGCCATTCGCGCGAGTTGGTTCGCCTTAGCCGCGCTGTCGTTCGGCTGCGGCGCGCCGCCGCCAACCATCACGCCACCACGCGCGCAAGGTAGCGACGGCGTTGTTATCGAGGGCACGCGCTTCGAAAAAGTCGAAATCGTCGCGCAAACCGAGGCAGGCGACACTCTTTGGCGTATCGAGGCTGAAAGTGGAACTGGCGACGTCGCGGAGTCCGGCGTCTACACCAACCTCAAGAACGTCACAGCTACCATTTATCAATCGAACGAAGCAAGCGTTCAAATCACGGCGAAGAACGGGTCGGCGAACGAAGAGGAGGGGCTTATGCATATGTCCGGCAACGTGCACGCCATCGCCACCGATGGGTCGGCGAGCCTCTCATGTGACACAATCACCTGGCGGCGCAAAGCGCGCGAGTTAACGGCTACCGGTAGTGTGACGGGACGGCTGGCAAACCTGTCGTTCCGGTCGGCACGCGAGGTGCGCGCCGTGCTCGCGCCCAAGGATGGTGATGTGAAAGGGACTTCGCTTGTGTTGACTTCGGTGTTCGTGCTCGGGCAGGGCGTAACGTTCCGCTCTCCTGAGGCGGAGCTTGACGCCAACAGACTTACCGCGCGCTACGAGGAGAACCGTACTCGCCTGGTTTGGGAGGGCGAAGGCAAACCGTTCCGCGCGCACTGGAAAGCGCAGAACTTGACCGTAACCGGTTCGAAGTTCACCATCACCCAAGACGTCAAGCAGGTGGAAGGTCGCGAAGCGCTCTTCCTGCGCTCCGGGGCGTTCACGGGTAGCGTGGCCGCCGCATGGTCGCCCGAAGGCGACACGGTGTCCCTGACCGGACTCAGCGAGTGGAAGGTGGACCTCTCGGCTGACGGCAAGTCGTGGTCGTCGGCAGGCGCCGGCGCGCCGTTTTTCTTCCGCTCGAAAGCGAACCAGCTAACAGCACGCGGACGCAACATAAAGAGCGAAGGGGCTGTTGTGCAATCCGGCGGCGCAGCTACAATGGAAGTCGGCAAGGTCGAACTGGCGAACGCCGACGTCGAGTTGGAGACCCAGGACGGCAAGGCGACGCTCACGAACCTGTCCACGTTCGTTTTCACGCAGTCGAGGCGGGAGGGGGCGCCGCTCACGATCCAATGGCCGAAGCGACAGTTCCGGCTTACCGCGCCTTCCGCGCGCATCTCTGGGCGGGTGGTCTCGCCAGCGGCGCAGCGTTACGAGTGGTCTCGGCTAACCCTTTCGGGCGGCGTGAATGCATCGCTCGTTGTGCGAAACGGCGAAGAGGAGCAACAACTGAACGCGTCCGCTCCGCAGGCGACTCTCGATCGCGACGCCAAGACGCTCGCGCTAAACGGAGGCGTCGCCCTGCGTGGCAACGTCACAATCCTCGGAGGCGGAGAGACGATCGTCACGTCGCCCTCCATCACCGTAGCGTTCAGCGACGACCTCACGCAAGTCGTGAGCATCCGCATGACCGGGAACTGATATGGTCATCCGCGCTCAGGGTCTACAGAAGAAATACCGGGGAAGAGCGGTCGTGGACGGCGTTGACCTGCTCATCGAAACCGGGAAGGTCGTCGGCCTGCTCGGTCCGAACGGCGCCGGCAAGACGACGACGTTTTACATGATCACCGGCTTGGTGCGCCCTAACGCCGGCTCCGTTTACCTTGATGAACAAGAGATTACGCGTTGGCCGATGTATCGCCGGGCGCGCGCGGGCATCGGCTACTTGCCCCAAGAGCCTTCCGTCTTCCGACGGCTCACCGTCGAGCAGAACCTGCGCCTCGTGCTGGAGATGCAGGGCATCTCGAGAAGCAAGCAGCAGGCGAAGGTTGAGACGCTGCTCGGAGAGTTCCACATGGCAGAACGAAGGAAGACCGTCGCCGGCGTGCTCTCCGGCGGCGAGCGCAGAAGAGTCGAGATCGCGCGCGCGTTGGCAGTGGAGCCGAAGTTCATCCTGCTGGACGAACCGTTCACCGGCATTGACCCGCGAACGATTGATGAACTTCAAGAGATTATCCAAGCGCTAGCAAAGCGAGGTATCGGCGTGCTGATTACAGACCACAACGTGGGCGCGACTCTCGGCATCACGAATTGGAACTTCATCCTGGTCGAGGGCAAGATCATTGCGCAAGGCGACCGCGAGGCAATCGTCGCGAATTCAGACGTGCGCAAGCACTACCTCGGGGAGCGCTTCGAATGATAAGGCTCCTCGACCGACTTATCTATCGAGAACTGTTCGGGCCTTGGGTTTTCGGCGTTGCCATGTTCACCACCGTGTTATTGGCTGGAACGTATCTGTTTCGCCTTACCAACTATTTGATTGACGGCATCCCGCTACCGACAATCCTGCATCTTACGCTTCTCTACATCCCCGGGCTGCTTGCCAAGACGTTCGCAATGTCATCGCTGTTGGCTTCGCTATTGGCGTTCGCGCGGTTGTCCAACGACTCCGAGGTCATTGCCATGCAAGCGGCGGGCGTCAGCATGCTCCGCGCAATGACCCCAGTAGCGGTTTTCGGGTTTGGTGTGAGTGCGCTGACGTTCGCGTTTGGCGAATTCGTCGTTCCGCGGGCAAGTTACGCCGCCGTCGTCGTGCAGTCGGAAGTGCTCAAAGCGGTGCGCCAGTCCGGGCAGCCATACTACCAGCCCCTCTACGTGAATGGAGAGTTACGTGGCATCCTCGCCGCGCGTGATGTCGACCTGCGTACAGGCACAATGAAAGACGTCCTCGGCGCGTGGTACGGACCTGAGGGAAAAGCCAACCGTTACTTCTTCTTTGAAGAACTGTATTACACCAAGGATGAGAAGTGGATGGTGCGGAACGGCGAGTCGTGGGAGCGCTCAAAGGATGGGAACCTGATCCGAACGGTGCTCGGAACCGTCGAGCCACCGAAAGAGATGGCGCTCACGTTCACGCCGCGCGAGATCACAGCCGCCACACTACGAGACATGGACTCTTTCAGCATGGCAGAACTGCGCGAACAGATTCACGCCTTGAAAGAGAATCCGCGCATGGACCCGAAGCAGATTCGGGACCTTGAAGTGGGCTTTTGGTCAAAGATCAGCATTCCGTTGAGCGCTCTCGTCTTTGCGCTTGTCGGTGCACCCGTTGCGATTCGACGAGTGCGGCAGAGCCTCGGAGTCGGCATCGCTACCAGCATCGTTATTATCTTTCTGTACTACATGCTGTTCAACTACTTGAACATCTTGGCCAAGGGAGGGCGCTTGGAGCCGGCGGTCAGCGCGTTTCTGCCGGTGGCGGCGGGCTTGATCGCCGCAGCGATCCTCATGTGGCACAAAAACCGGTGACACAACCATGATTGCATCCCCAGCTCTACTCGCTTTGATGGTCGCGCTCGGCGGCGCCATTGCATTTCTCGGCGACCTGCTTGGGCGCAAGATGGGCAAAAAGCGATTGCGCATCGGCAAACTTCGTCCGCGCTACACCGCTACCATGTTCACCGTGTCCGTGGGCGCGTTGCTTCCCGTTGCCACAACCTTTGCGCTCGCTACCATTAGCCAAGACGTAAGAGCCTATCTCGTGCGAGGGCCCGAACTCGCACGACAGGCGAGGCAACTTAGCGAACAACTTCAGGGGCTCCACGAAACTCGTGAGCAACTGATTCGACGCAACCAAGAGATCGAACACGACAGCGCGCGACTTCGTGCCGAGAACACCACCCTCGCCAACGCAAACCACGCGCTCACAGAGAATCAAAAGCGCCTGCGCGCAGATTCCGCCGCGCTGAAGCAAGACGTGCGTATCGCTAACAAGCGCCTTGCTACGGCGGAACAGAAACTCGTCGACGTGGAGACGAGACGCGACGAGCTTTCCCAAGAGGTGAGCCGCCTTCAACAGCAAACGGCTCAACTACGCGCTGACATCGCACGCTACCAAGAGGACACCCTCACGCTCGCACAAGAGGCCATTCAAGCGGAGCGCCAGAAAGAGGAGGCGCAGAGGGCACGCGACGAGGCTATGGCCACCCGCGACGCGCTGTACAACGAAATTACGGACCTGCAAACCACCCTGCTGCGCGCTAGGCAAGAGATGGCTGACCTGGTACGAGGTATCGAAGCCGTCCGAACGAGCGACCTGCTCTTTCGTCGCAATGAAGAGCTGGCGCGCCTCGCCATCCCAGGAGGTCTTGACCACACTCGCGCCGACCAGTTCCTCTCGCAGGTACTGCGCGTCGCGGACATTCGCGCGCGGGAGCGAGGGGTGCTGCCGGATCAACGCGGCATCGCCGCGGGAATGGTGGATTGGCAGCGATTTGTGGGCATGGGCCCCCCCATCACCATCAGCGTACAAGACCAGAAGGAGTCGCTCTTCCAAGCGATCCGCTCCGCACAAGACGACCTCGTCATGCTCGCCCGCTCCCACTACAACTACTTCTCGATTGACAGCGGGCGCCGCCCAGTCCCTATCAGAGTGGATGTGTTCCTCAATCGCATCGTGTTCCGCGAGAACGAGCTCATTGCAACGACCGTGCTTGACGGTCGGCTTTCAGAGGACGAGCTAGTGGACGGCTTGATGGAGTTTTTGCGCAACGACGTTCGCCGTCGCGCGGAGGAGGCAGGCATGATCCCAGTCCATGGACTCGAGTCTTCATTGGGCGAGGTAGCCTTTGAACAAGTGGCGAACCTTGTTGATGCTCTGCGCGAAAGGGGACGCCCGACGACCGTGGCCGCCATCGCCGCGCAGACCACTCGCTCAGCCGAGCCGCTGCGAATCCGCTTCGAGGTGCGATAGACTTGAAAGATAAGTGCATCCTGGCGATAGATCCCGGCAACGCGAAATGCGGCATCGCCGTCGTGCGCGAGGAGGCAAGCAAGCCACACATGGTTCACGGCGAGATCGTCGATACCGAGGGACTCGCTGACGCTCTCCTGCGCCTGAAGAACGAACACGAGTTCGACCTTGTGGTAATCGGAAACGGAACCACCTCGCGCACAGCGCAAGAGGTCGTTCGCCAGGCGCTCCCCGGCCGATCAATCCTTATAGTGGACGAAAAGGACACCAGTATACGTGCACGCGAGCGCTATTGGGAGTATCACCCTCGCAGAGGATGGCGGAGGCTGCTGCCGAGTTCGCTACAGGTGCCCCCCGAGCCCGTGGATCACTATGTGGCGCTCATCCTTGCTGAGCGCGCGCTCCATGCCGAGTAGCAGCCTCGGTGAACGCGGCAAACAGGGCGCGCGTTGCAGCCGAGGCTCGCATTCGCTCAGGATGCCATTGCACGCCCACGCGGAACGGCTGGCCGTCCATCTCGATCGCCTCGATGATCCCGTCCTCAGACTTGGCTGCAACGCGCCAACCGGGGGCGAGGCTTCGAATCGCCTGATGATGCGAGGAGGCGACCACCGCCTCACCCCCAAGGATTGCGCTCAGGCGCGTTCCAGGCTCGATCATAACGCGGTGCGAGGTCTCTCGGTGATCCAGCGATTTGGTGACGTCGGCGATGTGTTGGATCAAACCACCACCCTCGATGACGTTGAGGAACTGGCAACCGAAGCAGATGCCCAGGATCGGCTTGTCCGTTTCGATAAAGAGGCGATACAGCACGCGCTCCGTTGCGATGCGAAGCGGGTGCGCCACGCGCGCCTCGGGATGCAGCGGCTCGCCGAGCAGCTCCTCGGGCAGGTCATCGCCGCCCGTGATGAGCCAGCCATCACAAAGATGCGCAAGGTGCTCAAGGTCGGAGATCGGGCTCGCTATGATGGGCGCCGCGCCTGCCTCTTCCAGCACATAGAGATATCGAAGGTCAAGGCGTACCTGCTCCGCGACACTATGGTCGAGGCGCGTACAATCGGGCGAAACGAGAATGCGCGGCACTTCAGCCTAACTTGACCTCCGTCCACTCATTTTCCACGAATTCGACGATCCGCTCGATCAGGCGAATCAAACTCTCACCTCGATCTGTAAGGTGGTATTCAACGCGCGGAGGAATCTCCGCATAGACAGATTTCCTCAGAACACCATAGCGTTCGAGCTTCTTCGTGCGTTCGTTCAGAACTTTCGCCGCCAGGCCCGGGAGTTCACGCCGAATCTGGCTGGGCCGCGTAACCCCACGGCGGACGGCATCCAAAATCGCGAGCGTCCATTTGCATTTCAGAATCTCGCTAATGTGCTGAAAACCCTGGATGAGATGCGGGCGCCCGGCCTTGGACATACTCACATTCTACCCTTTTGGTAAAGGGCACCAGAAAGTGCGAGCAGAACTTTCTGGTTACCATCTTGACAACGCCTCCAAGTTCATTGCATGCTAGCCACATCCCTATCCATGGAGGTAAAAAAGAATGTTCATCGAATGCTTGCTGTTTACGTATGCGTCGCAAGGAAGTGCTCCGCAGATCCCTGGGTACACGTTCGGAACTGACAAGGTCCCGCCGGCGCCGATCACAATGCAGGAGTTCGCCAAGCTCAAGCAAACAGTGCTGTTCACAGACGAGGACGTACGCTATCTGAAAATGTCTTATGACGTTGTAAAGGACCAGATAGATGATATCCTCGATGTCTGGTACGGCTTCGTCGGGTCTCACGACTTCCTTATCTACTACTTTTCGGACAAGGAGACGGGCCAGCCGAACGGCGAATACCTCGCTGCTGTGCGCAAGCGTTTTGGCCAGTGGATTCTTGACACTGCCCGCGCGGACTATGACGAGAAGTGGCTCGCGTATCAGTTCGAAATTGCTCACCGCCACCATCGGAGCGGTAAGAACAAGACGGACGGCGTCAAATCCGTCGACAATATCAGCCAAAGGTATCTCGTCACCTTCATCGTGCCCATCACTACGACGCTGAAACCGTTCCTTGCGAAAGGAGGCCATAGCGCCGAAGAGGTCGAAAAAATGTACCTTGCGTGGCTGAAATCCGTCACGCTTCAGGTGGCGTTGTGGAGTTACCCCTACGTTAAGGACGGCGACTGGTAAGTCCACCGTTCTCCTGGAACCGAGGGTCGGCAGCATTGTCCGCCCCCCTTCGGGCATAATAGAAGGCGGTCGGGCGGTTAGCTCAGTGGCAGAGCACTTCGTTCACACCGAAGGGGTCACTGGTTCAAGTCCAGTACCGCCCACCACCTTTGCGTCGCTAAGGTCACATGGCGAATCCGCAGACGCATTCAGGACGGGCTGTGTTCGCTAGAACAGCCGGCCGTCGCCGTCCTGCCCAATCCGCGCGAGGCGCATATCCACGACACTTAAATCGAGGAACGGAACGCCCTCCTCTCGCAACAGGCGCTCCTGCTCCGCAGCGAGATCCGGCGAGCGCTTGCTCGTCACCAGCTGGCCACTCTGTGCGACGACCCTCCACCAGGGGACGTCGGGAGGCGCCTGTGCCATCCACCGCCCCACCAGGTAGCCGCTTGCGGGCTCGCGCAACAGTCTGCCGACGTCGCCGTACGACGCCACGCGGCCGACTGGAATCCCGCGCACAACGCGCCAGAGGTCATCGAGGGTTTCCATGCGGCCGCTGTTTATCGCTCCTCCGGCAGGTGGAGCGCCATGTAGATCCTCTCGTCGGCCGCGCAGCCCTCCCAATCCGGGTTCGTCGTCTCTACGAAACCGAGCGCCCGATACAATTCTCGCGCGGCGACCATCTGCGGCAAAGTATCCAAGACGACGCGCCGCGCGTCGCGGCGCACAGCGTGGCGTAGAGCGGCGCGGCACAGGTTGCGCGCCACACCAGAGCGGCAGAACGCCTCCTGCACATAGAGCCGCTCGATGCGCGCAGTGCCGCGGTCGAGGAACCGCAGCCCTACGCACCCGATTCCCTTCCGATCATGGTAGGCGACCCACGCGGCGTTTGGCTCATGCATGTAGACCTCGAGGGAGCGCTCGACCGTTTCATCTTGGCAGACGCCTTCCGCCAGCGTGGCGATGTACGCCAGCAGGAGCGGGCGCAGGGCGACGATATCGGGCCTCTGCGCCGCCCTCCGAATCGAGTATCGGAATCCTGGTACCTTCCTCGACATGGACTGGTTCGATGTCCCCATCCGAGTCCGCTACGGTGAGACGGACCAAATGGGCCACGCCTATTATGCCAACTACCTCTACTGGTTTGAGGTGGCTCGCGGCGATTGGTGCCGCTCTCGGGGCTTTACGTACCGGAGCCTCGAGGAGCGCGGTTACTTCTTACCCGTTGTCGAGGTCCGGGTGCGCTACCGCGGCGAGGTTCGCTACGACGACGAGATTCTTGTCCGCATCCGCCTCGCCGAGGTGCGGCGGGCGTCACTAAAGTTCGAGTACAGGGTTCTGAACGCCCGAACCGGCGCAGAAACGACCGAAGGCTACACTTGGCACGTTCTGATGAGCGAGTCCCGACGCGCGGTCAGCATCCCCGACCATATTCGCGCGCTGCTGGAGTTTCCGCCGTAGACGCAGGCGTGCTTCTGCCGAATCTTGCGTGGCGTATTCGAGCGCTTCTCATGAACGGTACCTACTTGAGGCGAAAGGTCGCGCCGTCGCGCTCGACGAACGCGGTCTCCACCTCAGCATCGTGCTCGAAAAGGAGCAGCCAGCCCTCGTCAGCGGCGGAGCCGAGAATCCGACTCTTCTCCTCGATGGTTCGCAGCGGCTCGACGTCGTACGCCATCAACCAGGGCAGCGGCACGTGCGCGGAAGTCGGCACGAGGTCAGCGGCGTGAAGAAGCGTTCTCGCTTCGTCGAACACTTTGACCAGCTGCATCGCGCGGGTGTGCCCGCTTACTACGAGAAGCTCGATGCCCTCGCAAAATGAGCCACCGCCATCGAGCAGGTTGAGCTGCGCGTTGGGGTCAGTGGCAAGCGGCTCAAAGTTCTCTTTGAGGAACGAGGCTCGCTCGCGCGCGTTCGGCTGCATCGCCCAATCCCAGTGTTCACGCTGGACGTGATAGGTGGCGCGTGGAAACGTCGCCACGACGCGCTCTCCATCGTGGCGAGTCGCGCCGCCGCAGTGGTCAAAGTGCAGGTGGGTGAGGATGACATCGGTTACGTCCTCAGGTGTAAAACCGACGCTCGCAAGTGACCTTTCCAGCGTCGAATGCGCGTGGTCAATTCCAAAGATGCCCGCAAACTTTGCATCGTTCTTCTCTCCGATGCCAGTATCTACGAGAATGACCCTGCCTTTCCCGACGATCAGCAGGCATCGCATGGCGAGCGTGATGCGGTTCCGCTCGTCGGCAGGGATGCGCCTCTCCCAAAGTGGCTTGGGCACAACGCCAAACATCGCACCGCCATCCAGTCGGAACCTGCCCGTTTCGATAGGGTAAAGCGAGTACGGGCCTATGCGTCTCATCGGTTGAAAGCGTCGGAGTTTGGTGGAGATAACGGGATTCGAACCCGTGACCTCTTCAATGCCATTGAAGCGCTCTGCCAACTGAGCTATATCCCCACGGGGAAGCTCGAGTATACCTCGGCTGTTCAGCGGCCGGGATGGGTCGTAACCTTCTGCACCTTCGCCCGCAGGGCGATCTCCTCGGACAGCGTTTCGAATGGGACATCGACGCCGTTCCGCTCCCAGCCGAGGGGGATGCGTGTACCGAGCACCAACAGCCAGGCGTACGGTCGAACGGCAATCCGCCCCTGTCGCAGCCGAAAAAGGAACGATCCGCCGCGCTTCAGCTCGAGGCTTTCCACATCGGCGTATAGAACGCTGCGCGTGCCCGAGGAGGCGACGACCTCGAACCTGTCCTCGTAAAGCAGGTACTCCTTTGCGCGGATCGCTTGGCCGTGGAATTCCGCCATCTTCGTTCGGCCAAAGTCGAGCGCCTTCTGTAAAGCGTCCAGGATGGCATCCCTGGCGCCGCCTGGCGGCTCAAACGGCAGGTCACCCGGTTTGGCGGTCCGGCGGGTGCCAATTTCGATCCACCGGATCGCGTCCGCGGGGCGATAACGCGCGACCAGCATCTTGATAATCAGGCTACGCCGCTACGACGCTGTGCGTTGCGGAAACGGCTATAACGTCTCGCATGGGCGAGGTCGAGCGCCGACCCACCGAAGAAGCGCCTACTAACGGAAAGCGCGAGCCTGAGCTTGACACGCGAATGTTCTACGGCTGCGCGTCGTTCACGCTCGCGTGCGTGCTTCAGTTGTTCGCGGTTGTAGTTCCGTTTCTGCTGCGCGACCCGCTGATGACGATGGAGGCCGTCCTCGACGCGGCGACCGTGGCGTTCGGCGTGGGTTTGGCTCTCGGAGGGCTGACGGTTCTGGTCGGCGGGTTCGTCGGTCTGCTCGGTAGCATCGCCGGCACGCTCCCGCCGTGCGTGTATCTGTTCCTGCGCTTGCGAGAAGCGTCGCTCGGATTGCCACGAGAGGAGCGCATCGTGCAGGCGGAGTACACCGAAGCGTTCGCGTGGTTTCTTCCCTTGTCCTACTGCGTCGTCGCGGCGCTTTTGTGGTCGCTACTGTTCGCTGTACGCGAGCGCGTCATCGCAAAGCGGCGATGACGACTCGCTCGACTCCAGCATAGTCCTGGCGAATTCGCAGATCAAACCGTGGCGCCAGCATCGAGCCCACCACGCCAGCCTGGCCGATGCCCACCTCAATCACCAACGTACCGCCCGGTTTCAGAGTCCTTGGGACATCCCTTGCAAGGCGCTTCAGGAACGCCAACCCGCTGTCCTGCGCGAACAGCGCAACCGCCGGCTCCCAACGTCGCACCGACTCGTCGAGCCGTTCGTCTTCGAATGCAACGTACGGGGGGTTACAAGCGATTATGTGAAACGACTGCGCTCTGAACGCTTCCAACGCGTCAGCCTGAGCGAAGAACACGCTCGCGCCCAAGGCGCGCGCGTTCTCGCAGGCGACGCTGAGCGCCGGCTCCGAAATGTCAGTGAGGACCCAACGCGTGTCGGGCCTCGCCGTCGCTGCTGAGATTCCGATACAGCCGCTGCCCGCGCCCAAATCTAGGCATATTGCGCCTCGTGGAGCAACCAAGAGCACTTCCTCCAGAACAAGTTCTGTCTCCGGACGCGGGATAAGCACGTCTCGCGTAACCAGAAACTCTTTGCCTGCAAACTCCTTTCTCCCGAGCACGTAGGCCAGCGGCTCGCCACGCAACCGCCTTTGCAAGAGGGCGTCCGCTTCGGGCGGAACCGGCGTCTCCGGGTGGGCTATCAATGCCGTGGGCGGGATTGATAGCGCATGCGCCAACAGCGCTCGCGCTTCGATGAGGGGCGACTCGATGCCCCGCTCGGCAAGCGACTTTGAGGCGCGGGCGAGCCACTCTTGAGCGTTCATTTCAGGAACTTTGCAAGCCTGTCCGCCATCGCGCGAACCAGCTCGGCGCGAACGTGAATCCCCTCACCGGTGTGCTGCACCGCCAAAACCCTTCCGTAGTCGTAGCACTCCTGCACAATGCCGCTTTCCGAGTAGGGGATAAGCACCTCGACCGGCACGAGCAGGCTGCGGATGACCTCGATAATCTTGTCGTACAGACCGTCCAGCCCTTGCCTCTGTAGCGCCGAGATCAGCACAGCGTGGGGCGTCTCCTCCGCAAGCCTGCGTACCGCATCGCGGTCGTGTGGCCGGTCCATCTTGTTGAAAGCGGTGATGATAGGCTTGTCGCTAGCCTCGAGGCGATCCAGCGTTTCCACGACGGCATCGTGCTGCAACTCCCAGTTGGGGTGCGAAGCGTCAACGACGTGGATGAGAAAGTCGGCGCCCGTAACCTCCTCAAGCGTGGCATGAAACGCGGCGACGAGGTGCGTCGGCAACTTGCGCACGAACCCGACGGTGTCGGTGAGGAACACGCTGTACCCGTCCGGAAGGTCTACCTTGCGCGTTGTTGGGTCGAGGGTTGCGAAAAGCATCGGGTCGGCGAACACTTCGCTTCCCGTGAGGACGTTCATCAGCGTGCTCTTGCCGGCGCTGGTGTAGCCAACAATGCACGCGAAAGGAAACGGAAAGCGCCGACGTCCCGCTCTTTGTCTTTGGCGTGCCTGCTCAATCTCGTCGAGCTCCTGCTTTAAGGAGAGCAAACGGCGCTTGATGTGTCTCCGGTCGGCTTCAAGCTTGGTCTCGCCCGGGCCTCGGAGGCCGATGCCGCCCTTCTGCCGTTCGAACTGCGTGTAGGCAGCAGTGATTCGCGGTAGGATGTAGTTCAGTTGTGCAAGCTCCACCTGCACCTTTCCTTCTTTCGTGTGAGCTCGCTGGGCGAAGATATCGAGAATGAGTTGGGTGCGGTCTATCACGTGTCGCTTCAGCGTCTCCTCCAGGTTGCGCAACTGCACCCCCGAGAGCTCGCAGTCGAAGACGACGAGGTCCGCTTGCGCGTCGTGCACTGCGGTGAACAGCTCCTCAAGTTTGCCTTTGCCAACGTAGGAGTGCTTCGACGGCTTCTCGACGCGTTGATGCAGAACACCAAGCACATCGAGACCAGCGGCAACTGCAAGCGACGTCAACTCCGCCTCGGCGTACTCGTCTTCCGCTGGGGCGGTGTGCACGAGCATCAGGAGCGCCCGCTGTTTGGGCGGCTTGGTGCGCTGGGGCTCCTTAGGCAAGCCGTCTCCTCGTGGCGCTCATAAACGCATCTGGAACAACTTAAAGCCTGCGGTGAAGAAGAAACCGTTGAAATCGAGGCCCGAAAAGTCGCTGAACACGTCGTAGCGCGCCTCAATGTAGAACTGCCTGTTAAACGACACGCCCACCGCGGCATTGGCGTTGAAGCCGATCTTCTGGTCATCCACGGCGATCGAAGGAATGCGAACGTCGCCAAAATACGGCCCAACTCGCGCAGCAACGTACGGAATCGTAGCGCTCTCGCCATCCACGAACCCCCGAGTCACCCCGAACGTCGCAGGGATCAGCGTCGCGCGGTTTGGACCTACGCTGCGATGCAGGAAGGCAATGTCGAAGGTGAACTTCCAGCGGTTGTCGTCCTGGAAACTGAGCGGCGAGAGACCGAAGCGCAGCCATGTGCTGCCGAAGGCGTCCTGAGTGTCACCGTCAGTCGGGAAGAATGCGCCGAAGTCAACTCCCACCAGAATCGTGCGCCGCTCGCGCTCTTGCGCGTTCGTCCCTTGCGCCGTCGCGGCGCTCACCACAAGGCACGCCCAGGAAACAACCGCCGTCATTCGTCGTACGAAGTTCGTCCTTTTCAAGCTATCCCTCACAAGATGATGGGAAGATACCCGGTCAGGGCGGTCAGGTATACCGTGGCCATTCGATGTCCACGGTTCGCGTACTGGTGACGGTTTCCGAGGAGGGCTCCTTGCCGGAGTACGCCACAGCAGGCAGCGCCGGCATGGACCTGCGAGCCAACGAGGAGGTTGTGCTCCAGCCCGGGGAGGTGCGCGCCGTGGGAACCGGCTTGCGCATCGCTCTGCCGGTCGGCTACGAGGCGCAGGTTCGCCCTCGCTCCGGGCTCGCACTCAAGCACGGCGTCTCGATCCCGAACGCGCCGGGCACGATAGACGCCGACTACCGCGGCGAGGTGCGGGTGATTCTCATCAATCTTGGCCGCGAACCGTTCGCGGTGCATCGCGGAGACCGCATCGCCCAAATGATCGTCGCGCCCGTCGTCCGCGTCGAGTGGGACTGTGTCACGACCCTACCGGAGACACCAAGAGGAGACGGCGGTTTCGGCAGCACCGGAGTCCGAGATGAAGCTATGCGATAAGTGCTATGCACCCCTGGAGGAGGGCGCCCTCTTCTGCACCGAATGCGGCGCTTCCGTAACCGAGGGCGTGGAAGGCAGCGACTCGATCGTCTACCCCGACATCGCACGCGCGAATCTGGCACGGATGAGGGGCGACGAGGCCGATGCCGAACGCATCTGCCTTACAATCCTTAAGAAGTATCCCAACAACGTCAGCGCCCACATCCTCTTGGGCGACATCTACTGGGATTCGGCGCGGCTGGAAGAGGCGATGCAGTGGTACGACCTTGCCATCGCCCTCGCCCCTGAGAATACTGTACTGAAGCGCAAGCTCGAGCGAACGCGTGAAGCGCTGCATCGTAACAGCGAAACCGACGCCGCCGCGCGCCTCGAGGTACCCGAGGGCAGATCGCATGTTTGGACGGCCGTCGCACTCGTTATTCTGATCGTCGCTTTCGGCGGGTTAACCTTCTGGTATGGCAAGATGCGCGCCGAGGCAGGCTTGCGCGAATCGATGGTCAACACCGACCCAATTGACATCAACGGCATCGCGCCGCCTAAGTCAACCATTCCCGAGGGAGAGCCCGAGCCGCCAGCGCGGGATGAACCTACCTCCGAGCAGTCACCGACAGGAACGCCGGTCTCACCGGGCGCTCCAATAATGACCCCCGACGAACAAGCGCTCTTGCAGGCCGTGAACCGCATGGTCGGGAATGCCAAAGGTCAAGCGCTGTCGCTAACTTGGAGCTCGCCGGTCGTTGTGGTCAACGGCGTGCGCGCAGAAGGTTGGACGCAGGATGACGTTGTACTGTTCATGGCGCTTGCTGCCAAGGCGGTTCTGGACGCTGCAGCCGATGTGAACTTAGTCGAGGTTCGGTTGTTCGGGGCGTCCGGTTTATCGAATACCGCGCGGATCCCACGCGAGCGGATGTCGGCGACTGGAGGCGAAGTTGGAACGGTGGCTTGGGCGCACTCGGTTTTGGGCGGCGAAGGCGGTGGTTAGTGCATGCCGGCCCTTTTCGGGCACGGAGACGAGGTGGCAGGGTTTGCCATAATCGAAGAATGACGCGAACGATCTCCACGTCGATTGGTGAGCGCGAATTCACACCCCTCAGCGAAGTGGGCCATTCGCTGGATTCAATACCCTACTCGATCAAGGTTTTGCTCGAGTCAGCGCTTCGCCACCTGGACGGCAAGATCTTCACGGAGGAACATGTGGAGGCGCTGGCGACTTACGACGGGACGAGGGTTCCGGCTGTTGAGATCCCGTTCACGCCCGGGCGAGTCGTCCTGCAGGACTTCACCGGAGTGCCGGCGGTCGTTGACTTGGCGGCAATGCGGGATGCAATAGCCCGCCTTGGAGGAGACCCGGCCCGCGTGAATCCGCTGGTGCCGTGCGACCTCGTGATTGACCACTCGGTGCAGGTCGACGCCTTTAACAGTCGTATGGCACTGCAAATCAACGCCGAGCTGGAGTTCCAGCGGAACCACGAGAGGTACGAGTTCCTGAAGTGGGGGCAGCAGGCGTTCGACAACTTCCGCGTCGTGCCGCCCGCGACGGGGATTGTGCACCAGGTCAACCTCGAGTACCTCGCGAAGGTCGTGTGGGACGATGGCTCATTTCTGTATCCGGATTCGCTGGTAGGGACGGACTCGCACACGACGATGGTCAACGGCTTGGGCGTCTTGGGTTGGGGCGTCGGAGGCATCGAAGCGGAGGCATGTATGCTAGGACAACCGATCTACATGCTGATCCCCGAGGTGGTCGGCTTCCGCCTTACAGGGTCGCTGCGAGAGGGTGCAACCGCGACCGACCTCGTACTCACCGTAACGCAAATGCTGCGCGAGTACGGCGTAGTCAACAAGTTTGTCGAGTTCTTCGGCCCGGGCCTTAACTCGATGGCCGTGGCAGATCGCGCGACTCTTGCGAACATGGCGCCCGAATACGGAGCGACGGTCGGCTTCTTCCCTGTTGACGACCGCACGCTCGAATACCTCTACCTGACTGGGCGGGACGAGAAGCTCATTGAGATGGTGAAGCAGTACTGCGTCGAGCAGGGGTTGTGGCGAGACGAGAGCCACCCCGTTCGTTATTCCGCGGTACTGGAACTGAACCTCGAAGAGGTAGAGCCATCCCTCGCCGGCCCGCGCCGGCCCCAAGACCGCATCCCACTTACCAAGATGAAAGAGCAATGGATGCGTGACCTGGCAACCACCTTCAAACGCCCTATGCACAACGGCAATCGAAGCGTCGAAAGGTGGACAAGTGAAGGCGGCGCACCGCAGCCGGCTACCGCCCTCGCCGAGCCCGCTGGGCAAGGCGTCCCTGTAGAAGGTCAAAACTACAAACTATACGACGGAGACGTTGTGATCGCCGCCATCACGAGCTGCACTAACACCAGCAACCCTTCGGTGATGATTGCGGCGGGCCTGGTCGCGCGAAGGGCACGAGAAAGAGGGCTTACGCGCAAGCCATGGGTAAAAACATCGCTGGCGCCGGGCTCGAAAGTTGTTACGGAGTACCTGAACAAGTCTGGACTTATGGAAGACCTGGAGTCGCTGGGCTTCTATCTGGTCGGCTATGGCTGCACGACCTGCATCGGTAACAGCGGGCCTTTGCCTGAAGAGATCGCGGAGGCAGTGGTCAAAGGGGACCTGGTGGTAGCGAGCGTGCTGAGCGGGAACCGGAACTTCGAGGGCCGGATCAACCCTCTGGTTCGAGCGAACTATCTGGCGAGTCCGCCTCTTGTGGTGGCGTACGCAATTGCGGGGACGGTGGATTTTGACCTGTTCAGCGACCCGCTTGGGACAGGGAAAGCGGGGGAGGCTGTGTACTTGAAGGACATCTGGCCGTCTCTGCAGGAAATCCAAGAGGTCATCCATTCGAGCGTAAGGCGTGAGGACTTCATTCGGCAGTACGCTCATGTCTTTGAAGGCTCCGAGGAATGGCAAAAGATCGAGACAGGAACAGGCAGCCTTTATCAGTGGAAAAATGAGAGCACATACATCCAGCACCCTCCGTTCTTCGTCGGGATGACTCGAGAGGTTCAGCCAATCCAGCCGGTGTTGGGTGCGCGGTGCCTTGTGAAAGTGGGGAATTCGGTAACGACTGACCACATCAGCCCGGCGGGGGCAATCGCGCCGGACTCTCCGGCAGGAAAATACCTGATCGAGAAGGGCGTGCAACCGAAGGACTTCAACAGCTACGGCTCGCGGCGAGGCAACGACCAAGTGATGACGCGCGGAACGTTTGCCAACGTGAGAGTTCGGAACGAGCTCGCTCCGGGCACTGAGGGTGGATGGACAACCGACTTCACGGACGGACAAGTGAAGAGTATCTACGAGGCGTCTCTTTCCTATAAAGGACGTGGAATTCCTCTCGTCGTTATCGCCGGCAAGGACTACGGCATGGGCTCCTCTCGCGACTGGGCGGCGAAAGGCACGTTTCTGCTGGGCATCCGCGCAGTGATGGCGGAGTCGTTTGAGCGCATTCATCGGTCGAACCTGGTCGGTATGGGGGTCTTGCCTTTGACATTCACGGAGGGGGAGAGCGCGGAGGCGCTGGGCCTTTCGGGAAGAGAGACGTTCGACATTCTGGTAGACGACGCGTTGCAACCGAGGCAAAGAGTCCAAGTTGTGGCAACGGACGAGGAGGGTCGCGTGAAGCGCTTCGAGTGCATCGCGCGGCTGGACACGGACGTTGAGGTGGAGTACTACCGGAACGGGGGGATCCTGCACACTGTCTTAAGGAAGATGATTTAAAATCGTCCTCCGTGCGGGCGGGTGCGCAAACCACCTCCACCACGAATTCGCTGGGCGATAGGTTTAGCGTTCGGCGCCCTCACCCCGGCCCTCTCCCGGAGGGAAAAGTTCGGCGCCCTCACCCCGGCCCTCTCCCGGGGGGAGAGGGGGTTTATCCGGGGGTTACAGTGAGTCAAAATCGAACGCACATCATGGAGGGACGGCAATCGGAAGTTCGTTCGGCGCTTGAAACGCTGGCTGAACGGCAAGGATTCACGCGCAGGAACGCCCAGGGATACGTCGCGCTCCTACTCTCGGATTGCATAGAGTCGCGAGAGAGCGTAATGATTGAGGCGCCTACCGGTTCGGGCAAGAGCCTCGCCGCCCTCATTCCGGCACTGGTGCACGCAAGGCAGGGCAAGCGCATCGTCATCGCCACGTACACCAACGTGCTTGCAGAGCAGTACTGGCGCAAGGACCTTCCCAAGGCACTCCAACTGTTCAAGTGGACAGAGGAGCAGCCGCAACCTCGCACGGCGTTTCTGGTGGGCCGCTCGCGCTATGCATGCCGACAGCGCGCCCGCGAGCACGGTTCGCTTCCCGTCGTCAGGAAGTTCGCTAAGCACGCAACGATGGGACTGGACTCGGAGTTCTTCGCCATGGCGCGCGCCGGTCGAGAGCGCAACACCTGGCAAGACATCTCCGTGCCCGCTGCTTGTCAAGGCAGGGAGTGTCCGGACTATAGGGGGTGCTTCTTCTTTGAGGCGCGCTCGGCCGCTCGCGCGGCACACCTGGTCATCACCAATCACAGCGTCTTCGTAAGTGACCTCTTGGTTCGCAACGCGACGCAGGGTGAGGTGGACCTGCTCGGGGATTACGACTACGCAATCCTCGACGAGGCGCACGACTTGCCGTCTGCCGCAGCCTCGGCGATGAACTTCGACCTGAGCGCTGCTACCGTCGAAGCGGTTGCAGGCGTCGTGGACAGCGCGATGCGGGCGCCGAAGTTGAACACCGAAGCGACAGCACGGTCTATGGCCAACGCAACGCACGCACTTATGCAAGCGAAAGAGCGCGTCGTCATGTCGCTCGCTCGCTTTAACGACATCGCTCGTCCAGGCATCCTGAAGGTCGCGCCTGAGTTGCTCTTAACGGACGACAAACTGTGGCGAAGCTGCGTCAGCGACCTCGAGCCGCACCTGCGCGAGGTCGTGGACGAGGTGGAGCGTGGATTCGGAGCCGTGCGCGATGCTTTCGCCGAGGCGCAAAGCGTCGAACAGGGCGAGGGCGGCGACGACGACGCCATCGTTAGCCTGGTCCGCTATTTGGATGATTTCATCTGCAGCTGTCGTCTGCTCGCAGAGCCAGACGAAGTTTCGCTTACTGCAGTTACTGTCGGTCGAGACCGCCTACAACCGCTGATGCTAAGCCGCCGTGTCGTTGATGTAGGCCCTCGCCTAAACAGGCTGATGGAGAATGGTCCCGCATGCACGATGATGTCGGCAACGATGACGGTTGACGGCTCGTTCGCGTTTCTCTCCTCGCAGACCGGGCTGAAGTCGCGATACGAGGAGTTGCTCCCTCCCATTTTCGACACTCAAAGGGCAGCAGCGTTGTTCGTCCCACCGCCGGATCGCCTTCCCGACCCGACGGTAACGGGCGACCCGGATGCCGCGCAGGCGTACTACACGGCTGTCGCCGACGTCGTCCACGAGGTTCTGACTGTAGTCGGTGGACGCTCGCTCGTGCTTTTTCACAGCAAAAGAGAGATGGACGAGGTCTATCGGCGCGTCGCGGGCGCGACAAGCCTACCTACGCTTGTTCAGCGGTCGTCAGGGGCGCGCAGCGTTGGAGAGAGGTTCCGCGAGGACGTTCCCTCGAGTCTGTTTGCTGTCCGCTCGTTTTGGACAGGTTTTGATGCACCGGGAGAGACCTTGTCGTGCGTCATCATCGTGCGGATACCGTTTGAAGTTCCAGTCGAGCCGGAGCAACTCGTCCGACACGCCTGGTACCGCTCTCGTGGCTTAGACCCGTTTGGCGAGTACACGTTGCCGCTGGCGAAGATGATGGTTCGCCAGGGCGCGGGCCGACTCCTTCGCAACGACAGCGACCGAGGCGTCATCTGCTTGCTGGACCCCCGCGTGCACTCTCGCGGCTACGGAGAGGAGGTGCTCGCAAACCTGCCGCCAATGAGGCGTTTTGAGAGTATTGAAGAGGCGGCTGCGACAGTCGGCGTCTGCGTCTCGGCGGAGCGGACGCCGGGCGGATAGACCGGCGGAGTGCTCCGGGGGCGCACTAAGACGCTCGCTCGCGCAACTCGTCCCTGACGAGCGCGAGGTTTTGCGTGGCCTTATCGTGGTCCGGTCGCAGCGAGAGTGCGGTCTCAAACGCGAGGATCGCCGCGTCCGGCCTGCCGAGGTAGTACATCGCGTTACCCAGCGTAAACCACGCGTCGGCGTTTGTGGAGTCGATCGTTAGCCCCTTCCGATACGCCAAGGCTGCCTCCGCCCAACGCTCGCAACGTGAGAAGAGATCGCCGACGTGCCAGTATGCGTTCGCGTTTTCAGGTTCGAGCGCGCAGGCATCTTCAAGCGATTGGAGCGCGAGTTGATACTGGCCGGTATGCATGAGCGCTCGACCTGCGCGGATGAGGACGTCCGCTTCGGCGTCGAAGTGGTGGGCGAAGAAGGAACAGGCGGCGACGACCGAAGGCCAGTCACCCGCCCGCTCGGCGTGCGCAAGCCATCGTTCCCACAGCGGTCGCGAGCCTGGGTGCGCTCGCGCTGCCTCCTCGCACACGCGAACGGCAGCAAATGGGTCGCGCATCTCCTCCGCGCACGCGACCGCAAGGTCCACTGCGATGGCGGCGTGCTCCTCGTCCGCGTGAAGCGCCGCTTGCGCGGTGTCGAACGCCTCCTCCACCTTGCCCTGGCGTTTTAGCTCGAGCGCAAGACCGAGATGGGCTGGGAAAAAGTTTGGAACGGTCGCAAGAACCTTTCGATAAGCCTCCTCGGCTTCCTCAGTCTCTCCAAGCGCGGCGTGCACTTGCGCGCGCAGGAAGCAAAGCTTGTATTGAAGGATGGAGCGGTCTCCGGTCTCTCGCGGGTCGAGTTGCATCCCCTCGGCACGTCGGATAGCGTCGAGCGCCTCTTCGTTCCGATTGAGTTGCTTGAGCGCAAAGGCGCGCGCATACTCGACGAGTGGTCCGTGGAAACCTTGGTCCACCGCCCGCTCGCAAACCAAAAGCGCTTCCTCAAAGCGCCCGAGCGCGAAGTGGCAGAACGCCCAGCTTTGAAACGCGAACTGCCCGTGATGCGCACCAGGCTGCATGTTGTCCGCTGCCTTTTCGAACCACGGCAAGGCGTCTTCATACTCGCGGGCAGTGTAGTAGGCGTTCGCCAGGTTGAACTGCTGGAAGTCGTCGTCCGGGCTCTCCTCGAGGGCCATCCGCAATAGAGACATCGTGCGCTCGTGCTTGCGCTTTTCGGAAACCTCGCTTTCTCGATATCCGTAGTGCAGGATTCGCGCATCAAGCATCGCGATGGGTAGACCAAGCCGCTGAATAGAAGGCGCGATCTGCTCGTGGATGCGTCCTTCGAACTGGACGCCAGGCAACCTTTGGAACAGACGGCAAGGCGTGTGCACAATCTGATCCTGCGCTTCGTCCTCGTTGAGAAAGTTCACGATCGGAATCGTGTAGCCACCGAAGTGCGGTCGAACGAGCGCGCTAAGCACAGCGCCGTAAGACTGCGGTTCGAGACGCTCGTCCGCGTCAATCCAAAGACACCAGGTTGAGGTCGCCAAAGAGAGTGCGTGGTTGCGTGCTGCTGAAAAGTCGTCGCACCACTCGAATGTGCCGATGCGGGCGCCGAGACGCTCAGCTACGGCAATCGTTCCATCCGTCGAGCCAGTGTCAACGACCACAAGCTCATCGCACACTGGTAGCACCGAACCGATGCAATCGGCGATGTGCTTGGATTCGTTTCTCGCGATGAGCACCGCCGACAACGTCGGCTTGGGTAATCCGGCAAGGGACACACCAGCCGTCTTCGCAAGGCGCCGAACCTCGCGCGCGCCGTCATCGGCACCAAGGTCTTTCCGCTTCAGCTTCTGCGCGATGATCTTTCGTGCGTTGAAGTGAGCCCCGAGCACTCGCAGCAGTTGTGGGTAGCTCTTTCCGCCTTCTGCCTGGCGGATGAGGGACATGGCGTCACTTTCCCGCGCGTTGTAGCAGCGGGCAAGGGCGCACTGGGACGCAACTTCAGGATCGTCACTGTGATGGAGAGCTTCTTCAAGCAGGTCGGCCGCGGCATCCCACCGTCCCTGCGCCTGCAAGGCGCGGGCATCGGCCAGTGCTTGATCGGGGTTCATGGTTAGGCGGCCCGGTTCTGCGCCTGAAGACTCTGCTGCTGCTCTCGCTGCAGCCGGAGGTAGCGGCGCGCGCCTGCGATCGAGTACATCTCGTCTCGCAGAAGACGCTTGATCGTGAAGACCGCCCGAATGTCCTCAGGTCGGTATCGTCGCTGACCACCACGTGTGCGGAGGGGCGTCAGGAACTCGGGAAACTCGGTCTCCCAATACCTAAGCGTATGAATCTCGATACCCGTAATTGCGCTGGCGACACGAATGCTCACCGCCGCGCCCTGTCCGTGAATCTTCTCGTTTGCACTCATGTACAACCGCTCCGGCTGCGCACTCGGATAAACCCCTCTCCCCCGGGAGAGGGCCGGGGTGAGGGGCGCCCAACGCTAAACCCACTCGCAGCCAGTAGCATTATCGGGTTCCCCGCACGTTTCTACAGGCCGAAAGGCAGAACGATCTGAATAGGAGCGGGTTGCCGGCCCCTCTCCCCCCAAATAAACGCCCTCTCCCCCGGGAGAGGGCCGGGGTGAGGGGGCACCGGGTGAGGGTTTTCAAGTGGCGTGCCGTCAGAAGTCAGGCGGGTAGTACCGGAAGCGGAACTCCTCGCCGGCGGTCGGCTCGAAGTTCGTTCGCTTGACGTAGGCACCGGTCTGCCCCCACTGCCAGCCCCAATTGGGCTCGATACCGACCACGTGGAAGACGCTCTTTGTATCGTACTTGAAGGCGTAATCCGCGCGCTCCACGCGCCCCGCCCAAGAGGCGCCGCCCGCAGTGCGCCACGCGACGAAGCGATGCAAGTCGTCATTGCCCGGCTGAACAGAAAACTGAACACGCAAGACGTGGGTTGCCTTCGCGCGGAAGGTCACGCTTGCGACGAACGGCTTCTCGTAGGTCGTGGCGAGTTCGTTAATCTCCGCAGCCTGGGGCGGCTCGGCGAATCCAAGTGGCTCCTTATCCCAAGTGGCGGACAGACGTTCGAGGCGGTTTTGCGGAAAAGGGCGATTCGTGTTCTCAGCAAACAGGGGCAGCACGAGCAAAAGGGGCACGTCTACGTCCGTGAGGTTCTTGAACATGTACCGCGCCTCGACGCTCACGCCATCCTTGCGGATCGTGAAAGTGACCGCCTCACTAGTGAGTCGAACAGCCTCGGTGGAAGGCTTTACGTACACAGTGCCACCAAACGCGTCCACCGCAGCGAGCGTGGAGAGATGCGCCATCGCAATAAGACTCAACATAGTAAGCCGATTCTACCTAAACGGCCTCCGATGGGCGTACGGCGCCCTCCTGCAGACCTACCTCCCACACTTCGAACGGTTTGCGTTATACGAGTGACATGCTCTTGGCACTAATGGCGGCTGCAGCGGCCAACCCGACGGTCACTCACCAAGCAAACGCGGTGAGAGCGGGCGACCTGGTGAGGAGCCTCAGCGACCAATCGGGGATCTCGCTCGCAGTCTCGCCGGCACTCGAATCGGAGCCGGTTATAACCGAGTTTCGTGACCGACCACTGGATGAAGTGTTGGATGCCCTGGCATTGGTTGTTGCGGCGAATGGGAAGAACGCGAAGGCAAGCGTACTCTCGTTCGATCCTCATCTCTCCGCGCTCGCCTGAAGCGCGACGAGCGGGAGATGCTCGCGAAATGGTGGACACAGTATCTCGACAAGCAACTTGCCTCCTTTGACGTTGGGAAGCTGAAAGAGCGGATCAAGGCCTTTTTGCCCCGCTACCAATCTTTTCTCGAAACCCCCCAATCCGACGAATCCGACGAACAGTCTTACGCAACCATCCGGGAGTTGACCCTCCGGGAGTTGGATGAAATAAACCCAGTACGCGAGATCATTCTCGCGCTGCTTAGAGAAATTGGTCCGCAGGAGCTTGCCGCGCTTCCGCTCGGTGAGTCCGTCGTCTACTCAGATGCGCCTACGCCGATGCAAAAGCCGTTGACCACCAGGGCACGGCCCTTACTTGAGGCCCTTTACGCCATGGTGGGCCAGACGGAGCCGCCACCTGAACATGCTGCGCACTACACGAGCCTACCTCGGGTTCCGCGGCCGAACGCAAAGTACGGCAAGACTCTGCTGATCTTCCGACCAACTCGCACATACGGGGCCAGGCCCCGCATTGTCGTCGTGTCGGCGGACGGCAAAACCATGATGGAACAAGAGCTGCTGATTTTTCACACCGAATGGCGACCCACGGATGGCGAGACTCCACTCGATATGCCTTCGCGCGTCCGCCTTTTCGCCCGACTGCAACAGGACGTCGGCTACGCATGGGCTTCTTCCCTTACGTTTCGAATGCCCAACGGCCTCTGGGTGAGCGCCTCCTTCGGAATCACCGCGCCGGAGCAGGAGGGGATAAGCCTCGACTTCGGCTTTGGCGAGATTCTCCGCGACCCCGTCGCTCACGATCCACTTGGAATGGTCGCCG
>PSLA01000012.1:8135-26755 GCA_040289295.1 Armatimonadota bacterium | reverse complement strand
CAGCTTCCTCTGCTGGCATCGGTGCCCGATTCCGCAGCCTACTCCCTTGGCCGTGCCCTGCAGTCGGGTCCAGTGGAGACCGTCGAGGATCTCATCGCCTTCCTCTGCTACCAACCGTTTCCGTTTGCCGAGGTTCGCTCCGGCAGCTGGCTGCAGCTTCGGCCAGCGCCGCCAGTCGCCGGGCGTTTCAGATACTCCCGGCAGGCTGCGAAGGACTTTATGGCCGAGATTGCAACTTCAAGGTCTGCCACGTTGAGCCAAGCCCGTAGGTACGTGCACAATAGGCCGGGGCTTCCCAGCTTCTCGTCGCTGGACCGCGTGCTCATAATTCATGCCAATCCAAGCGTCAGCCGTGCGTCCGTTGAGGCGCTCCTGAGGTCACCGGTAGACCTGTTCGCTACGCTCGATCCGACCGCGTTCGCCGGCTTGCAACGCGCGCCCGTTCCGTATGGACAGCTTGCACCTCAGGCAAGGACCATTATCCAAAAGTGGATCTACTCAACGGAATTGCTGCCGCCGCCACTGACAGCCAGTCCTCAGGAATGGTCGGACCAGGTCCTGCTTTCCGAGCCGACGGAGAGATGGCCGCGGGGGTTGCCGAATGATCTGATGGTCTCGATCGAGGTGCAACGCTCCCCGGCGGTCCTCGGGACGACCACGATCGGTCATGTGCACACGCTGGGCGTCTACGAATTGGCGGTCCGCGAACTATGGACATCGGACGCCGACGTCCAGGGAGGGCCACCCGGTCTCGCGCCACTGGAGTACCAAACAATGATGCCGGCAGACCAAACGAGATACATCGTGCGGCTGGCCTTTCGGGACGGCTTCGAGGTCACCCGTGAAGTTTGGGAAACCCTGCCCAGGCAGGGCGCAACGGCCGTTGCGCCGCATGCCCTCCCCGACGAGCTCAAGCGCCAGATTGAAGAGGTGCGGCGCAGCCTGGCTGGGGGGCTGAGCAGAAGGAATCCCCCCTCTTGCCTTGCGCCAGAGCAGCCAGCTGGGTATACTCGTCTCATCCCCCCTCGCGGCGAAGCCCGCCACGGGGCGTGAAAGCAGCAGACGATGGCAAGAAAACAAGTCCCAACGGCGCCTGGCGGCGGGTTCGTGCCGGTTCCCGACATGAGTCGGGGCTTCAAGGCGTTCATCGAAGGCGTGATTCGCGAGATGCGGCGCGTCGTTTGGCCAACCCTGCCGGACACCGCACGGCTTACGGCGATGGTGCTCATCGTTTGTGTTGTGTTCGTCGTATATCTCTGGGCCGCGGGCATTGTCGTAGACACGCTACTTCGCGCCGCCGAAGGCCAGCGAATCACCCTCTTCGGATAACACAGCGATGATTACTTCCTGGTACGCGGTGCACACCCTGACGCAGCACGAGCAAAAAGTAGCCGACATGCTGAAGCGGCAGGCCATACACGCGGGGCTTTGGGACAAAGAAATCTTCGAAGTGCTTATCCCCACGGAGGAGGTGGCACAAACAAGAGATGGCAAGCGACGCAAGGTCTCGAAAAAGGTCTTCCCGGGATATGTGCTCGTTAGGATGATCCTAACAGAAGACTCACAGAACCTTGTCAAGCGTGTGAGCGGCGTCACCGGCTTCGTCAGCAGCGGCAATCGCCCCGCGCCGATTGACGACAGCGAAGTGCAGAACATCCTTCGCCGCCTGGACGAGAGCCGCGAACGCCCGCGCGTCGTTTGGAAGACAGGCGACACCGTGCGCATCATGGAGGGACCGTTCGCCGACTTCACCGGCAAAGTGGAAGAGGTGGACGCAGAGAAGGGCAAACTGAAGGTGCTCATCCCGGTGTTCGGCCGGGAGACGCCGCTGGAATTGGAATTCGATAAAGTAGAGAAAGCATAAATGGCAAAGAAAGTCCTCTCGGTCATCAAGTTGAACATTCCCGCCGGTAAGGCTACGCCCGCGCCGCCCATCGGTCCCGCGCTTGGCCAGGCGGGCATCAACATGATGGAGTTCATCAAGAAGTTTAACGAAATTACGATGGACAGAATGGGTAGCACTCTGCCCGTCGCGATTACCGTCTTCGAAGATCGCTCCTACGATTTCGTCGTCAAGCAGCCGCTCTCGAGCGACCTCATCAAACAAGCCGCGGGCATCGAAAAGGGAAGCGGCACCCAACTGAAGCAAAAGGTCGGCAAGCTGACCAGAGAGCAACTTCGCAAGATCGCTGAAGTGAAGATGCCCGATTTGAACACCAACGACATCGAGCAGGCGATGAAAGTGCTCGCAGGCACCGCACGCAATATGGGGGTCGAGATCGTAGACTGAGCTCGCACCCCGTGGGAGAGCGCTCGCGCTCGCAAGACAACCACTGGAGAACACCATGCCACGAACCAAAGAGAAAAAACAACCGCACTCGAACAGGTACCAACAACTCCGCGCAAAAGGCGACCGGCTCACACTACACGAGCCTGCGGAGGCAATCCGTCTCGCTAAGGAATCCGCCATCGCCAAGTTCGATGAGACCATCGAACTGGCCGTCCGACTTGGCATTGACCCGCGGCAGAGCGACCAAAACGTACGCGGCACGACAACGCTGCCACACGGAACGGGCAAAACTCGAACCGTCGCTGTGCTCGCCCGCGGCGCAGCAGCCGATGACGCACGAGCAGCCGGAGCCGACGAGGTCGGTGACGACGACTTGGTAGAGAAAATCGCGGGAGGCTACAAAGAGTTCGACGTCCTCATCGCCTCACAAGAGATGGCGCCCGCCCTGGCGAAGATCGGCCGAGTGCTCGGCCCAAAGACGCCGAACAAAAAGGCAGGAACCCTAACCGACGACATTCGTACGGCCGTCGAGTCCATCAAAAAGGCGACCCTCGTGCAGTACCGCAACGACAAAGCGGGCATCATCCACATGCCGATCGGAAAGGCATCCTTCACCGAGGAGCAATTGATGGAGAACTTCGCTGCAGCCATCAACGCCATCGTCAAGGCGAAGCCGCCATCGGCAAAAGGACGCTACCTCCTTGGCATCACACTGAGCAGCACGATGGGGCCAGGCTTCCGCGTAGACCCGAACCTCGCCGCCAAACTGTAGGTCCATTGCAAACCCACCCGTGGACAGTCAACCTAACCACGGGTGGGTGTCAGTTAGGACGAAGAATCACGCAGCCGTGCCCGTGCCGGCGAGCTCCTGCTTGAGCATCCCTCGCGCACGGAACAGCCAACGCTTCACGGTGCCTTCAGGCGTGCCCATGGAGCGCGCGATCTCTCCGACGTCCATCTGAGCGAAATGGCGCAGCACGATCGCCCTCTTGTACTTCCCCGGCAACCGCTCCACCGCGGCGCGAACCCGCGATGCCAACTGCGCTCTGCTCGCCTCGCTCTCGGGGTCTGAGTCGCTCTCGAGGTGGTAGGCGTGGGTCCCCAGCGGCTCGCAAGCACGCTTGCGGCCTCGCGCGATGTCAATGCACACGTTCGTGCAGATGCGGTAGAGCCACGGACGAAAGTCCCGCTCGAGGTCAAACTCCGCCAGGGAGCAGCCCGCCTTCACAAACGTGACCTGCACGGCGTCGGCTGCGTCGTCCTGGTTCCCCAAAAGCCGAAGCGCGTGGGCGAACACGCCCTTGTAGTGGCTGCGCACGACCTCGTCAAACGAGCCGCGGCAGCCCTCCTTGGCGCGCTTCAACAGTGCCTGCTCTCGACTCAATAGAACTTTCATTTGTGTCCTCCTGCCGGCGCCCCATGGCGCGCGACACTTCCCATACTGGGCTACCGCGCCCCACGGTGTCAATCCAATGGTTACGAATTGGGACTAAGGGCCTAATAAATTCTCAAGCCAGACTGCGGAATCCCTCAAGAATCCTCAGGCGACCACCCGAAATCTTGATTTGCACAACCCTGCCTGGGGCAGCACATCCTTTCCCGGATGGAACCTTTTAGGGGTAGTATACGTCTGTCTACTATAGACGGTCATGGGTGACACCTCCCTTACTATGCGAACGACGATTTCCACCCTGGCGCTCGCGGTGCCAGAGGCGATGCTGCCCGGCGCCCCACGAAACAAGAAGCGCTTCCGCGAGGCGATCGTCCGCGCCTTTCGAGAAATGACAGTCGAAGAGGTCGAGCCCCACGTTTTCCGGGTCGGTCTTCGCCGAGCGGTTCCCCTCGACAAGGCGGATGCCCTCCTGGCGGCAGCTCGCAGCCGACTTGAAAGGACCCTTGGCTCACAGGCCGCAGCGGCGATTGCGCTCGCCACAAGCCCTCTGCTTGCCAAGGCAGCCCTACTGCTCCCCGAGGGTAGGCGAGCGGTGCTGCCGAGTGCCGATCACGCAGCCGAAGCACTCGCCGGCGTGCGCCTCGCCGCGCTCCCGAGCCTTCATCCGAGAGATACCACGCGACTGAACCTTCTCGGTGTCTTCACTGCAGCCGACTTCGCTCGCGCCGAAGAGCGCGTCCTCCAGCAAGCGCTCGGCACAAGCAAGGGCACCTGGTGGTTTCGAGCCCTACGGGGAGCAGACGTCCCACCCGCGCCCCCTTCGGTCGCGACAGTAACCAGGGTGATGGGCGCATCCCGCCGCACTCGTGACTCCGCCCTCGAGACCATGACGCGCCTCGTGCGTCGTGGCGTGGCGCGCCTGATGAAGACCGGAATGACCGCTCGAACAGCGACGCTCGTCGCATGGTCGCCGACCAAGCGGTGGACGCGCGCGCTACCCATCGAGCGCCTCGACACCGACGCCATTCTCGATGCCGCGCGACAAGCATGGAGCAACATGGACGTCGAGCGGCCGGAACGCGTCAGCGTGCGATTCCAAGGTATCCGCCCGACCGAACAGCGAACGCTCATGCTCTTCGACGATGACCCGAGCGTAATCGAGGTGTCTGGCTCGCTGGAAGAGCTGGCGGACGGCGCAGCCTAACTCTGCTCTTCGCCAAGCGACGCAAGGAATTCGGCGAGTTTTTGCTCGTGCCCTACCGAGATCGGCACATAGTACGGCAAACTGAGGCCGTGACCCTCAGGTAGGTACCGCTGCTCGACCCACCCACCGTGATCGTGCGGATAGAGGTACTGCTCTTTGTCCTGCAACTCGCCTTCGTACCGCTTCGTGTTCGCGTCGCGCAGATAGTCGGGCACTCGCGGAGGCGGCACGCGCTCCAAATCGGCGACTGCGCGCTGAATTCCAACGTAGGCTGAGTTTGACTTGGGGCATGCGCACAGAAATACCGTAACCTGGGCGAGCGGTATCCGCGCCTCGGGCATGCCTATGCGCTCCGCGGCTTGGAAGGCTGCGGTGGCGAGCACCAGTCCCAGGGGAGCGGCGTTTCCGATGTCCTCAGCCGCGAGGATGACCAGCCGCCGCGCGATGAAGCGCGGGTCTTCGCCCGCTCGAATCATCCTCGCGAGGTAGTGCAACGCCGCGTCAACGTCGCTTCCCCGCACCGACTTGATGAACGCGGAGATGACGTCGTAGTGCTGGTCGCCCTTCTGGTCATACTTCAGCAGCGGCCGCTGCATCGCCGACGCGATGTGCTCCGCCTCGATGCTCGATTCGGGCGCTGCAATCTGCGCCGCCAACTCGACGCCGTTGAGCGCCACGCGTGCGTCCCCGTTCGCCCATAGGGCGAGCTGCTCAATCGCCTCTTCGCTCAGCGCAACTTGAAGAGCTTCCTCGCCGCGACGGATGATCGCCCGCATCTCTTCTAGCTGCAGCTGCTTCAGCGCCAGCACGCGACAGCGCGAGAGCAACGAATTGGCGAGGCTGAACGTCGGGTTTTCGGTCGTTGCCCCGATGAGCGTCAGCGTCCCGTTCTCCACGTGCTTCAGCAGAGCATCCTGCTGAGTGCGACCGAAGTGATGAATCTCATCGAGGAACAGCACCGTCTTCCGCGTGCGGTTCCGCGCTGCTTCAGCGATCTTGCGTATGCTGGCGACGCCACAGGTTACGGCGCTCTCTTCGACGAAGACCGCATCCATCGATCGGGCAATCAGGCGCGCGAGCGTGGTCTTACCACATCCCGCCGGGCCCCACAGGATAACCGAGCCGAGTCGACCCGCATCCATCGCTTTCCGAATCGCCGAGCCCTCCGCCAGCAGATGCGTCTGCCCGACGTACTCGTCCAGGCTGCGCGGCCGAAGCCGCGCGGCGAGCGGCATCGCCTCCGGATCTTGAGCCTCCGGTTCAAAGAGAGACATCTATGGTGTCAGAATACCGGAGCAAACCGCCCTCCAGCGGGCAGAAGGAGCTCTCTCTTGCGAACTGTTCAAAAGCGGCTGATTGGTACAATCGCCTTAGCGGCGGTGCTTGCCGTCCTGGCAGTGTTCTTCGTCTGGTGGAAGAACAAGCCGCTCGGATACCTCGACCCCCTCATCCCTCCAGCGGACACCGCTGGGTACGTCGTCGCCCTAAAGGAAAGCGGCGACAGGCGACAGGTCGTCGCCATCGCGCCCGACGGCTCTCATCGCTCGCCCAACGAGGAGGCGAACGATATCGAGTGCGCCTGGGACGCAAAAGGAGAGCGCATCGTGTTCATCAGCGACCGAAGCCCAGACGGCTCGTATCAAGTGTTCAACTGGGTTCCCGACCGCGCAAACGAACCCTACCGGATCAGCGAGGGCGCACCGGTGAGGGGACTGTTCGTTCACCCGAGCGGGCGATATGTGCTGGTCGCGTCCCGCGGCGACATCGTCGCGTTCAGCTATCCCCGCGGGCTGCCGCGCCGCATCATGCCTCCGAGCGTCGAGCCATTCGTCGGCGACCTGGAAGAGGTGGGACTTCCGGGAGCGGAACAGGACTACGAAGACATCGCCCAGGCCATCTCGAGCCTTTGGCGCCAGGTGAAAGAGTCCGTTGAGGGCGAGGCGTTCGAAGCGGGTGCGCTCGACGCCTCAGGTCGGTACTTCGTTGGCGTCCTCACCACCAGTCGAGGTAAGGCAGTTGTTCTGCAAGACCTGGAGCCCAAACAGCCTCAGCAGGTCAGCGCGCGAGTGCCGTTCGCAGCGGAGACCCTCGAGATTGCCATGCACCCGACCGAGCCCCGCGTGCTCGTCTCGCTCCGCAGGTTTCAGTATCCCTCATTGGCTTCGATTCCCCGCAATATGCTGAACCCCGACGGCACCGCCCGAAAGCCGTTCGAAAACGGGATGCTGTTGCTCGACTTTCACGGCGGCGTGGTGCCAATCGCCGTCTCGGCAAACGACTCACAGCAGTTCTTGTCCCCGACGCTCTCACCAGACGGCAGTGAGGTGGCGTTCGTTCTAACTGAGCGGGAGGGCGATGGATACGTGACTCGTGGGCTCTTCGTTGCCCCCGTGCAAGAGGGCGGCGTCGCCCAAGCGCGCCGCCTCGTTGAGGGTGACGCCCGCCAGCCATCCTGGCTCCCTGACGGCACCGGCTTGCTACTGATCCGAGGCGGTGATGTCTATCGGGTGAACGCGGACGGCACCGGGCTTAAGGCGGTCACGACGGACGGCGGCCCCTACTCCTCCCCCCGCATGAGCCCACGCTGAGGACTCGCGAAGTGGTGGAGATGATGGGATTCGAACCCACGACCTCTGCAGTGCGATTGCAGCGCTCTGCCAGCTGAGCTACATCCCCAAGTGCCGCTGAGAATACCCGGCGCGAGGTCAGCCTGAGGCGGGGTGGCCCTGAAAAGAAGCGGAGACGACCGCCGACTCTCCTCGCCGCGGATCGAGCGGGTCAGTCCGAGCGAGGCGGAAGGTTGATCCGGCGCTGGGGGCAAGCCCCCCTCGACTTCGGCGCGAAATCCGACTGTAGCGGCTGAGTCGCCCCAACCACTGCGGCTTCGTTTCGGCGCCCCTTCCGGTAATCTCTCGTCCCGGGCTTCACTCCTCTGGTTGGTTGCCCCACCTCGGGAGGAATCCTAAGGTCAAGAGACCGTCGGCAATCGCCTCCAGAACTGACTTTATCCGATCTGAAACGACGATGCAACCGATTTCGCGTCGTTTGCGAACAAATTACGCGTCTGCACAGGTTATACACAAGAAATCCACAATCCAGACCGCCAACTCCAGTCGGCGCGTTGCGTACCTCGCTCGCCAGCAATGCCAAGAAGGGGAGACATGAGGTGAGGCGAACGACCATCAAACCGAACAGATCGCCGTGCGAAACGTCTTACCGGGAACTAAGCGCACAGAAGGCTCGGTATTATTCGATATGGCTATGACTCGCTCAGGACGGAGTATCGCCTTGTTTTTCGTTGGCATCCCTGCCGCGGCCGTGCTCTCTGTGGCAGCCCTCGCGCCGACCGGTCGCCAGGCAAAGGCGCCACAGGCAACCGTGCGCCTCTACCTCAGCACGGACTGCCCGGTGGCGGCAAAGTACACACCTCGTATCCAAGCGCTGGCGCGCGAGTTTGAGCCGAAGGGAGTGCGCTTCGAGGCGCTGTTCCCCAACGCCCTCGAAACCACCGACGGCGTCACCCGTTACGCCAAGGAGCGAGCATATGACTTCCACGCTGGCCTCGACACCGGAGCGAAGCAGGCGAAGGCTGACGGCGTCAAGATGATCCCGACCGTCGTCATCTTCGATGAGCAGGGGCGCATGGTTTATCGAGGCCCAATTGATGACAACAAGACCGACGAAAGCGTGACCAAGCAGTACGCTCGCGACGTGCTCTGCAAGGTGCTCAATGGTGAGGACGTGTCCTTCGGAGAGGTGCCGGTCGAGCTCGGTTGCATGCTGATGCCGGGTCACGAGGCCCTGCGCTCTGCGCCCGTCACGTTCGCCGAGCATGTTGCGCCCATTCTGTACAAGCACTGCACGCCCTGCCATCGCCCGGGCGAGGTCGCGCCCTTCTCCCTGACGTCGTATGACGAAGCGAAGAAGTGGGCACCCATGATCGCCTGGGCCACGGAGACGAATCGGATGCCGCCCTGGAAGGCGGTCGCGGGATACAACTCATTTCACGATGACAACCGACTGACGGACGCACAGATTCGGACGCTAAAAGAGTGGTCGGCATCGGGCGCACCGAGGGGCGACGTTAAGAAGGAGCCCGCGCCGCCGAAGTTCTACGAAGGCTGGCTGCTCGGCAAGCCGGACCTCATCCTAAAGGCAGAAAAGCCTTTCAAGCTGGATGCGGCGGGGCGCGATGCGTACCGCAACTTCGTCTTCAAGACCGACTTCAAAGAGACGAAGTGGGTGCGAGCCATTGACGTGCGACCAGGCAATCGCAAGGTCGTGCATCACGTCATCGCGTTCCTCGATGAGCAGGGCCGTTCCATCGCTCTCGAACAGAAGGAGAACGACGGACAACCGGGCTACACTACCTTCGGCGGAATCGGCTTCCTACCGAGCGGCTCGCTTGGCGGCTGGGCGCCAGGGCTACAACCGCGGGTCTCCACCGAGGGCACGGCGTTTGAACTCAAGCCTGGCACGACGATCGTGCTGCAAGTGCACTATCACAAGAGCGGCAAGCCAGAAGAGGATCAAACGCAACTCGCGCTCTACTTTGCAAAACAACCACCGCAGCGCCCACTGCGTCTCGCCTGGATTGCCAACCCGCTGTTTCGTATCCCGCCCGGCGCCAAGGATCATCTCGTAACCGCTCGCTTCCCAGTGCCGGCTGACGTTACGGCGTATGCGGCGATGCCGCACATGCACCTGCTTGGCAAAGAGATGAAGGCATGGGTCGAGAAGCCCGACGGCTCCACCGTGCCACTTGTGTGGGTGAAGGACTGGGAGTTCAACTGGCAGTTCATCTACGTGTTCAAACAGCCGCTGAAGATCCCGCGTGGAAGTACCATCCGCGTCGAAGCGCGATACGACAACAGCCCAGACAACCCGAACAACCCAAACAACCCACCGAAGCCGGTTACCTGGGGCGAGCAGACTACGGACGAGATGATGCTGCTCATCGTGCCGTTCACGGTTGACGGCGAGCAGCTGCCGCCGCGCTGAGCCACGGCGCCTCCGGAAAGCCGATAGCGCCGCCCCGGACGGCGCTGCCGACGGCGGGGTGCTCAGACCGACGATCGCCGACACCCTACGCTCCGGGTGGGCCACCGTGGTTCGCGTAGAGCCCGGCTGATCGCCAAGGCGCAGTCCGCCGAACGGAACCAAAATCATCACATCGGCGTATCTCGATATCAGAGTGCCGGAAACTATCGTAACCTTCGCCAAAGCGCTTGCCGACCCCACAAGGGTGCGGGTACTCAGCGCCCTCCGCGCGGGGGAGCTGTGCGTCTGCGAGTTGGTGGACGCTCTGGCTGTGCCCCAGTCTACGCTCTCCACGCACCTGCAGGTGCTGCGGCGCGCGGGATTGGTGCAGCCTCGGCGGAGGCACAAGTGGGTGTACTACCGCCTCTCCTCGAGCACAGCCAGGCTCGTGGAAGCGCTCTTCACCCACTTTGGCGAGGACTCAGCGCTGTCGCGCACGCTCGAGCAGGACCGCGAGCGCCTCCTGAGGCGTCTGGCGTGCCGCGTGGACGGTTGCTGCGTCGTCGCAACTCCGGTGCTCTTGAGCCTACAAGGAGGTAACACCAATGGACTGTAAATGTAACTGCTGCGGCGCTGATTGCTCATGCGGATGCTGCTGCTGCTGCTGCGGCTCGGGCAAGTAGCCCGGCTGGGCGTGAGGGCAGTCGCCCTCATGCCCTATTGCTCCAGCCAGTCGTCCAACCCCTCCTCTGTATCGTCGACGTCGAGGCGCTTGGTAAACTTGAGACCATGCGCTCGCAAAGCAGCGGGAGAAAAGCCGATAGCGAGGCGCCTCGCACTTACGGCTGGGGCCAGGAGTCGTTGCCGCCCTGGGACACGCTCTTCGCATATGACCGTTGGGCGAACGAGCGATGGATTGCGTTTACCCAGAAGCATCAGTGGAAGGCAGCTAACGATGTACTCGAGCACATTGTCAGAGCGTCGGAGATCTGGCTTTCGCGCATTCATCAGGAGGAGCCGCCCGGCCCATCCGCCTCATCCCTCAAAGTGCGGCTCGCTGCTTGCCACTCCCGCTGGCTTCAGACTCTGTTGGAGTTAATCCCCGAGAAGGTGATCCGGTACACCAACATGGCGGACGACCCGTTCGAGTCCTACATGGGCGACATCGCCGCCCATGTGGTGAACCACGGCACGTACCACCGAGGCCAATTGCGAGAACGAGCGGAAGCCAACGGCTTCAGCGACTTTCCGGAGACTGACCTGATTCTGTTCTTTCGGGAAACCGCGCCCCGCGGCTCACTTTGAACCGTGTATTGAGACCTTCAGGTTCTTCACCAAAAACGCCCACTCATCTGTCGTCTCTGCTATCACCTTGGAGACCGGCTTGCCTGCACCGTGGCCTGCGCGCGTCTCGATGCGGATCAATACTGGGGCTTCTCCCTGCTGAACCTCTTGCAAGCGTGCGATGTATTTGAAGCTGTGCGCTGGCACAACTCGGTCGTCGTGGTCCGCCGTTGTCACCAAGACCGCAGGATAGCGATGAGGCTTCAAGTTATGATATGGTGAGTATGAAAGAAGAACACGAAAGTCGTCAGCATCGTCCGGCGACCCATAGTCGCTCACCCACGCCCATCCGATCGTGAATTTGTGGAAACGCAGCATATCCATCACTCCAACCGACGGCAGGGCAGCGCCGAACAGATCGGGGCGCTGATTCAGCACCGCGCCGATCAGCAAGCCACCGTTTGAACCGCCTTGAATGGCGAGGCGCTCAGGCTTTGTGTACTTTTGCGCGATGAGATACTCGGCGGCGGCGATGAAGTCGTCGAACACGTTCTGCTTGTTCTTGAGTCGCCCGGCATCATGCCAAGCCGAGCCGTACTCACCTCCTCCGCGCAGGTTCGCCACGGCAAGCACGCCGCCCATTTCCATCCAAACCGTGTACGCTGTGCTGTACCACGGCGTCTGTGGTATGTTGAAGCCGCCGTAGCCGTACAAAAGCGTGGGGTTGTTCCCGTCCAGGTGGACTCCCTTTTTGTGAGCGATGAACATCGGCACGCGCGTCCCATCCTTACTCGAATAGAACACCTGCTTGACTTCGAACTGCGAACCATCATATCCCTTCAGCGTCGGCTTGCGAAACACGCTCCGCTCCCTTTTCGACACGTCGAAGCGATAGATCGTCGTCGGTGAGTTGAAACTTGTGTAGGCGAAGAACGTCTCCGTGTCATCCAACTTCCCGCCGAACCCAGATGCGCTTCCCAGCCCAGGCATCGCGATGGCGCTCTCATACATCCCATCGAGAGCGAACACCCGCACGAACGAACGCGCGTCCTTCAGATAGTGCGCGATTAGCTTGCCGCCGACCATCGTTACCGAGTCAAGCGTCTCGTCGCGCTCCGGAATGACGAGCATCTGGTTCTCCGGCTCGGGGAATCGAAACGAGAGGCGGAACACCTTTCCCATGGGCGCGTCCTTGTCGGTGCGGAAGTAAAGCAGTTCGCCGTCGTTTCCGATGAAGTCGTACTGAGCGTCGAAGGCAGGCAACAACTCGACGATCCTGGCGTTCGGTTCGTCGAGGCGCTTCACGAACACGGCGTTGTTTCTCTCCGTTCCTTTCCACACGGTGATAATAAGAAAGCGGCCGTCGTCTGTAACCTTTCCGTCGAAGCCCCACTCTTTGTGATCCGGTCGGTGGTATACAAGCGTGTCCTTGCTCTGCGGATCGCCGAGGCGGTGATAGTAAAGCTTGTGGTAATAGTTCGCCTCCGCCAGTGCCTTCCCCTTCGGTTCATCGTACCGGCTGTAGAAGAAGCCTTTGCCGTCTTTCGTCCAAGAGGCTGAGGAGAACTTCACCCAGCGGATGTGGTCGTCGAGGTCCTTCCCAGTCGCGACGTCGCGCACTCGCCACTCCTGCCAATCCGAGCCGCCCGACGACGTCCCATAAGCCAGGTACTTGCCATCGGGGCTGACGGCAGTCGAGGTGAGAGCTATCGTGCCATCCTTGCTAAGTTTGTTCGGGTCGAGCAACGGGCGCGGCTTTGCATTCAAGGATGGCGCCCAATAGAGAACGCTCTGGTTCTGCAGACCGTCGTTCTTCGTGAAAAAGTACCGCCCGCCCTCTTTGAACGGAATGCCGTATCGCTCATAGTTCCATAGCTCCGTCAGCCGCTTCCGGATGCCCTCCCGCCCAGGTATCGCCTTGAGATAAGCGAATGTAACCTTGTTCTGTCTCTCGATCCAATCCTTGACTGCGGGCGAGTCCATCTCCTCCAGCCACCGGTACGGGTCGGCCACCTTCACGCCGTGGATTGTCTCGACGAGGTCCATCTTGCGCGTGGTCGGATACTTCAACCCGCCCTGTTGTGGCGCCATCGCAGCTGCGAGTATGAGGCATATCGTGGAGACGTGCATGAGTTCGTTTTACCCGTCGCTCCCGCACCGCCCACTACGAACCACGAGCGCTTATGTAGACAGGACCGCACGACGAGGCAAGTGCGGCGGGACATCAAGTAACCTCGGCAGCGTGACATCACTCCCCTGGCACTGCGTCATTGCGGCAGGCGGGGCTGCGCCTGAAGAGATCGCCGAAGCCACCGGCGCGAAGACGAAGGGCGCGGTCTCCCTCCTCGGCACGACTAGCCTCGCTCGCGTGCTCGACGCCTGCCGAACGGTGGGCTTTGAGTCCATCGCGGTTGTCGCCGATGAAGAAACCGCGAGCGAACTTGCCCTTAGGGAAGGGGAGCGCGCTGTTCCGCCAGGCGAAGCCAACATCCAAAGCACCCTCAACGGCCTGGACGGACTCCCCGATCACGCCCCAACCTTCCTCACAGTTTGCGATGCGCCGCTGATGGAGGCGGCGCACATTGAGCGGTTTCTCCAGGATGTTGAGGAGCGGCGGCGAGAGGCTAGCTACGATGGGCGGTGGTTCGCCGCGGGACTTGCAGACGAGCCGGATGTCCGCCGCCGCTATCCGGGGGTTCGGTATCGCTACATCAGGTTTCGCGAAGGGCGATTTGCATCCGGCGCGCTCTATGCCTCGACGCCAGCTTCGGTTCGCCATGCCGCGCAGCAGTTGCGCGTCGGCTCGGAGCGCAGGAAGTCCGTCCCCAGCCTGGTGCTCCAGGTGGGGTTGCTCAGCCTTGTGCGATACCTGCTCGGGACGGTGTCGCTCTCAGAGGCGGAGCTGCGGATCGCGGGCTTGCTGGGCGGAGAGTGCTTCATCGTTACCGGCTGCGATCCCGCAACGACGATGGATTTCGACACGTTGGAAGATCTGCGCAACGTCGAGCGACTGCTGCGAGAAAGTAAAGCGGTTTGACGGGCGCGGGCCCGGCACGTAGCGATTAGGGAGTGAAGAGGCGGAGGGCTTCGGGGCTTCCAGGCTCAATGCCTGCCTGCTCGAACGTGTCCAGCGCGGCAGAGAGGTTCTGAAACAGCATCTGTTCACCGGCAGGCGTCAACGGCTCACCTTCTTCGAGGAACACAGTCGCTGAGCACGCCCTCGCCAGTTCCTTCGCCGTGTGCAACGCGGCGCGAAGCGCCCCCTCAGGGTCGGGGCTTGCGGCTACCTGATAACCGACGCCCACACCCTCAAGCTTTTCGTGGCACGAGGGGTCGAACGCCGTTGCGTTGCCAAGCGGAAACACGGCGAGGAGCGCCTCTGGCCACCCGCTCTGGCGATACTCGAGCAGCTGGCTCGCCCCGAGCCGATAGCCAAGCGCGTAGGCGGTCTTGACGACGACGTCGGTGCTTAGCCCTCCTGCCTTGATGATCGCGAGATCAACCCCGACGTCCATGGCATCGCGGAACTCTTCGAGGGCGGCTGCGCGGCGGGCGGCGTCTTCCGGTGCGGGCATGGGCACTGCCTTGCGGTTCAGCCGAAAGGCGACTTGCTCGCTTCGCTCCCATAGAGTCTTCGCCGACGCCTCACTGATCTTGCCCCCCGGAGTGACGAGGTCCCATGCGAGGGCGAGGCTGTCAAACGCTGCCGCTTCCTCACCTTGCCAAAGCACCTTCCACCGTCGATCCAGTGGGCTCATGACGAATACCTCCGGCTGACCGAGCGAGCGCTGAGCGGGTGGAGAAAGAAGTTCCTTTGCTGCCGCGGAAGGGATCGGGTCTCGACCGACCAGTTCGATAACGTACTGCACCGTCAAGTAAGGGCCAACGCTCGGCTCGAACGGCGGAAGGCGGAGCGGCGATAAAGAGCGCTCTGCGTCTGCTTGGAGTTCTTCGCCGAGGGCGGCGAAGAGCTGCTTTTCGGTCACTCGGCTCTAAGCTCCATGGTTACGCCTGTTGTGGGGGGGCGAGGATTCGCAGGCAGTTGCTGCATGTTTCGATGCAGTCCCCACCCGTAAGGGAGTCAATCTGAGCCTTGGGCACGGCGATGCCGCAGGCAGAGCAGGTTTCATCCACGACCTCGGCGATGCCGACGCCTGCGCGCTTCTTCCTTACGGCTTCGTACCTCTCGAGGAGTTCGGGGTCGCAGCGGGAGGCTTGTTCCTTTCGTTTTGCGATGAGGGAGCGAGCCTTGGCGACGAACTTCCGTTTCACCTCCTCATACTTCGCCTGGTGCTGGGTGAGAAGGCTTTCCGCTTCTTGCAGCAGCGCCTGTTTCTCGTTGAAGTCTTTCTCGACGGCGGGAAGGAGTTCCCACAGTTCAAGCACGCGTTCATCCGCCTGAGCGCGACGCTGCTTGAGGTTGGCGATCTCGCGGTCGATCGCTTCTGCATCTTTGGCGTTGTACACCCCACCGGAATACAGTCGCTTCGCCTCTGCCTCGATCTTCTGCTCAATGCCCTTGGTTTTGAGCTGGAGGTCCTCCAGCTCCTGGCGCATCTCCTTGAGTTTCGCCTCGGCCGCGTCCTTTGCCTCTCGGGCCATCTTCACGGCAGCAGTGAGCTTCCGCCCCGGGTCAATCGCCGCGAACCGCGCCTCGAGTTCGTGGATCTCAGTATCAATCTTCTGAAGCTTGAGGAGGTCATTGAGCGCCTGAGTGAGCATAAGATCTCTGCCTCCAGTATACAGCCCCCACCCAAAACCGCGCAGGGTGTGCCAAGATTGGGTTTATTAGGGGCACGGAGCGACTCCTTCGCTGCGTATCTCTACCGGAGGCACCAATGTCGGACGATAAGAGTGAGAAAGGGAAGTTGACTCGGCGGCAGTTTATTGTCGGGGCAGGTGTAACCGTGGCTGCCGTCGGCGCGGGCGCCGTCATTCTCGGCAACGGCGGTAGCAAGGAGAAAAACGAACAACCCGAACATGCTGCACACGCGCTGGAAGGTGCCGTGCCCATTACGCTGAAGGTCAACGGCAAAACGCGCGACCTGAAACTGCAGCCAAGAGTGACGCTCCTTGATGCGTTGCGCGAGCGCCTGCAGCTCACAGGGCCCAAGCGCGTGTGCGACCGAGGGACCTGCGGCTGCTGCACGGTGCTGCTCGACGGCGAGCCAGCGTATGCTTGCATGATGCTCGCCATCGACGCGCAGCGATACGAGATAACCACCGTGGAAGGGCTTGGCACGCCGGAACAGATGACCGCTGTGCAGCGAAAGTTCGTGGAGAAGGACGGGTTGATGTGCGGCTTTTGCACGCCTGGATTCGTTACGGCGGTTCACGCAGTTCTTGCAAGGAACCCCAAGGCAACCCTGGAAGAGATTCGAAAGGGCTTGCGTGGCAACATCTGCCGCTGCGGCACGTTCAACCGGGTCTTCCAAGCGGCGGTGGAAGCCGCGCGCGAAATGAGGAGAGCATAGATGGCACAAAACGCGCAGTGGCCAGACAGACAGTCAAGCAGATATCTCGGCAAAAACATCCCTCGCGTTGACGGCCCCGCGAAGGTAACCGGCGCCGCGAAGTACACCTACGACGTCGTCCTGCCTGGTATGCTCTATGGGGCGATTCTCCGATGCCCGCACGCCTCCGCGAAAGTTCGCTCTATAAACTTCCTCTCCCCCCGGGAGGGGGCCGGGGTGAGGGGCGCCGCGGCAAGATCAATGCCGGGCGTGGTTGTTGTTCTCACCGACATCGGCCGCACGGCGCGGTTCGCCGGCGAGGAGATCGCCGCGGTCGCAGCCGAAACCGAGGAGATCGCACGAGACGCGCTGAAAGCGATCAACGTGGATTACGAAGTTCAACCGTTCGTGTCGAACACGTTGCGCGGAAAGGACATTCCGGATCGGGTGGGCGAACCTCAGATAAACAGCCGAGGCGAAGACCCCGACGCGCTCTGGGCGCAGGCCGCCGCGGTCGTCGAGGGCGAGTACTACGTGCCCGTTCGCGAGCACCTTTGTCTGGAGACGCATGGCGTCGTTGTGCGGTGGGACGCGGACGACGCACTCACCTGCTGGTGTAGCACCCAGGCGGTTCACGGCGTGGCGGGAGAGCTGGCTGCGGGCTTGGGCGTCCCTCGGCAGAACGTGAAGGTGATCTGCGAGGTGATGGGCGGCGGATTCGGGAGCAAGTTCAGCCCGGGCGTTGAGGGACTGACCGCGGCGCGCCTTGCCAAAGCCGCCGGCCGCCCCGTCAAGCTGATGCTGGATCGCTATGAGGAACAAGTTGCGACCGGCAACGGCCCCGACGCCTACATGCGGTGCAAGGCAGCGGCAACCTCGGACGGGAGGATCCTCGCCATCAGGGCTGACCTATTCGGCACGGGCGGCTACTCGAGGCGATGGGCAGTGCCGTTCCCGTACAGCACGTACAATGTGCCCAACGTGCGGGTGGCGATGCGCGGCGTACAGACAAACGCGGGCAGCCAGCGCGCCCTGCGTGCGCCTGGGCACCCCCAGGGTTGCTTCCTCACAGAAACGGTGGTGGACGAGCTCGCGGTCGCCCTGAAGATGGACCCGCTGGAGTTTCGCCTCCGCAACGTACGCGGCGGCGTGTGGCAAGAGCAGTTGCGGCTCGGCGCAGAGCGCATCGGCTGGAGCCGTCGAGCCTCGCTTCCCAAGAGCGGCCGCCTCCGTCGAGGAATAGGCGCCGCATGCACAACCTGGGGCGGCGGTGGAAGGGGGGGCTCGGTGTGCGAGGTTCGAGTCGGTAACGACGGGTCGGTTTGGGTCGGCATCGGCACGCAAGACCTTGGTACCGGCACGCGCACCTACGTGGCTGCGATCGTTGCCGAGGTTCTGGGCCTCCCAATCGAGCGCGTCACTGCCGACATCGGCAAGTCTACGCTCGGAAACTCGGGCGGCTCGGGCGGTTCCGTAACCGCGGCGTCGGTTTCCCCTGCCGTGATGATGGCTGCGCTCTCGGCGCGAGAGCGTCTGGCTCAAACGGCTGCAGCGATGCTCGGCATATCGGCGGGCGATGTGCGCTTCGCGGACGGCAGAGCATCCGCGGAAGGGAGAAGCATCTCCTTCACGGAAGCGTGCGCAAAACTTCCGTCCGGCGGCATCGAGGTAACCGGCCAGTGGAACGAAGCACTACAGCGCGGCGGCGTCGGCGGCGTGCAGTTTGCCGAGGTCGAGGTCGACTTGTGGACCGGACGGATTCGCGTAGTCAAAGTAGTCGCCGTGCAAGACTGTGGTTACTATCTCAACAAATTGGCGGCCGAGAGCCAGGTCATCGGAGGCGTGATTCAAGGCATCGGCATGGCGCTGCTAGAAGACCGCAAGATGGACAACGAAACGGGGCGTCAGTTGAACCCGAACATGGAGACGTACAAGGTGCCTGGATCCCTCGAGATTCCGGAGATTGACGTCGTGTTGTTCGACACGCACAACCAGGTAACCGGGATCGGCGAGCCG
>PSLA01000012.1:0-8125 GCA_040289295.1 Armatimonadota bacterium | reverse complement strand
TGGCTGCCGCGATTGGCAACGCGGTGTTCGACGCGACCGGCGTACGGATACGCCGTTTGCCGATGACGCCGAAGCGCTTCTTTGACACGCAAGAAGGGAGAATGGTATGAACAACTTCGTATGGTTCGAACCGAAGAGCGTTGCCGAGGCCTCGCAAGCTATCAAGGAGGGCGGAGCACTGCTCAGCGGCGGCATCGAGCTACTATGCCTGTTGAAGGATTCGCTCGTAACGCCCTCGCGCGTGGTGAACCTAAAGAGCGTCTCGGGCCTCAACGGGATTAGAGTGAACGGCGGCCTCGAGATTGGAGCGCTGGCGACGCTGACTCAGATCGCACAGCACGAACAGATTCGCTCCTCATACCGCGTCTTGGCACAAGCGGCAGAATCTGTTGGCTCGCCCCAGATTCGGAACGTCGGAACGCTGGGAGGCAACTTGTGCCAGCGTCCTCGCTGTTGGTACTTCCGCGACCCCGAGGTTCACTGCCTGAAGAAGGGAGGCCCGAAGTGCTTCGCGGTCGGTGGAAACAACGAATACCACGCAATCCTGGCCGGCGGACCTTGCTACATTGTCCACCCGAGCGACTTGGCTCCTGCTCTCATCGCGCTGAATGCATCCGTCTCGACGAGCGACCGCAAGATGCCGTTGGAAGAGTTCTTCCGCCTGCCGTCGCAACGCATGGACCACGAGACCGTTCTTGAACAAGGCGAAATCGTTACCGGCGTGACGGTGCCCGCGGATATGGCAGGATCGAAGTCGTACTACTACAAGGCGCGCGAGCGGGAGTCCTTCGACTGGGCGCTCTCCAGTTGCGCAGTCGCCCTTCGAATGAATGGCGCGACCGTGCAAGACGCACGCGTCGTCCTTGGGGGAGTGGCACCCACCCCGTGGCGGAGCAAGGAAGCCGAAGCCGCGCTGCGCGGAAAGAACCTCGACGAATCCGTCGCGGAAGCGGCAGGGCGCGCAGCCGTCGCCATGGCGGAGCCGATGAGCGAGAATCGGTACAAGGTGGCGCTTACTCGCAACGTTGTGAAAATCGCCCTGTTGGAGGCGCTAAAGTGAACCCTCGCACCTCAGCCTGCGCCTTCCTGCGTTGCAAGCAGGACACCTACGACGACCCCTTCGCCGACGACGCCGCATGGGAGTCCGCCATGCCCCGCGCTTGGTGGTGCGGCAAGACGTTCAAAGACATCGGGCCTGACGGCGAGGAAGTCGAGCTGCTCGCGTGCCAGGCGAACCGCATATGCTTCTGCTCAAGCGTCACAGAGTGGAAGCCACGGTTGAGCGAGCCCGAGGCGTAGCGGGCCACGGGCATAGGCGGACACGGACATTCATTCCTCCCCTCAACCGGAGGGCGGAGGTTCCCTCCAGGGAGGGCGAGCGTCCCGCGAGCCTTTCGCAACGAGGCGAATCGGCAGTGTAACGAGGAATGTTCGCGAGATGCTCACGCTCCCTGGGCTGTGTCAAGCGAGAAGTGACCTCCTATCGTGTAACGCTCCAAACCGCCTGATCGATCTTGCCCTCCCAAGCGAGGAAGGTGACCCCGCGGTCGTGGTACTGGATGCGTGCCTTCATCATCCCCGTGCCCTGCTGGATGTAGGGATGCGGATTGGGAACGATAATCACGACCGTCGTAGAGTCGTTCGTGGTGGCGTCTCGTTCGTCCACGGTTTCCCACGCGCCCTGCTGGTAGTTGAAGAACTGGATGCGCTGCAACGCGGGCGATCCTGTGCAGGACGCGTTGAGAACGAAGCGCAATTCCGTCGCGCTGAAGCGCGTCGTTGATCCGCGCACCTCGAGTTCAACAGACGGGGCTGCAATCTCCGTCGGCCTCCGCGCCTCGATCACAAGGCGGTCGTTATCGTCGAATCTAAGCTGCTGAATCCCACCGGCGAGATGCAGGCCTCGGAGCACTTCGAAGTCCGTTACGGGTGCGGTTTGGTCCATGGAGCTGTCGATGAAGTTGGCGTAGGCCGCAACGCGGATGTCACCGAAAATCGAGCCGTACTGAGGAGGCGGGGGGCCTCCGCTGACCCTCCCGACCCAACTGTGAATTCCAATGACTTTGTGCTCCCCACCGACGAGCATGAGCGTTGGGCCTCCTGAGTCTCCGCCGCCGAGCGTGACCTCCTCTTGCGTAGGGCCTCCGTCTCCCCAGGTGTCAATGCCGTTGCCGTCGAAATCTCCGATGAGGAACGTTCCGCGTACGGAACCAAGGTCGAGGAACTGCTGGAACGTCATGCGATTCGTGCCCTTGCGTTTGGTGCCGTAACTGCTGCTGTACTGCCATTGCGAGCCGTCCCAAGTGCCCGTGTTCCCGTAGCCGACCATTGTCGCCACGGAGCCGACGTCCGCGCTGCCTGCGTATGGTTCGTACCAGCCCGGCAGCGGCTTGTCCACCTTTACAAGGGCAATGTCGTCCGTCGCATGGCGCACAACGAGAACGGAGTAATACTCGTCCGGATAGTCGTCCAATTTGAACTTCCAGCCCGTGTTGCCAGACGAGCCCACGGTATGCCTCGCCGTCATCAACCAGTAGGGACCGACGGCGACCGCGGAGGTGTTGAACGTCGAGGTTCCCCATTTGCCGACCCAAGGGAACTCTGTCGTGTCCGTTCCCGGCAAGATAGCCGGCGCATACATAGCGGCGGCAAGCGTGATTAGGAAGATGAACATGCGACCAGGTCTCATGGCTTGCTCTCTGTTTAGTATACGACGGGTGGCGAGCTCGTGCGGCTCCCAGTTTTGCTGGATTCTCTTAAACGTTCACCTCGTCATGCCAACGATGTCCGTCCAACGAACCCTCTACCGGCTTTGCGTTTCCGTAACCACGCTTGCAGGCCGCGCCCGTTCGAGCGACGCGGCGACAAGCCCCTTGAACAACGGGTGGGGGCGATTCGGGCGGCTCTTGAACTCGGGGTGTGCCTGCGTGCCCACAAAAAATGGGTGTGTCGGCAGCTCGATGATTTCGACGAGGCGGTAGTCAGGCGAAACTCCGGAGCAGACCATGCCTGCAGCGCTGAGCGCCTCTCGATAGTCGTTGTTCACCTCGTACCGGTGACGGTGGCGCTCGGTGATGCGGCTCTCGCCGTACAACTTCTCGGCAAGCGTGTCGTGGAGCACCTTGCATGGATAGGCGCCGAGACGCATCGTTCCCCCTTTTTTGCGGACGCCTTGTTGCTCCGGTAAGAGGTGAATCACAGGATGCTTCGCTTCCGGCTCGAACTCCTCGCTGTTCGCGCCTTCTATGTTACACACGTTACGTGCATACTCGACCACCGCCAGCTGCATGCCGAGGCAGATGCCAAGGAATGGCAGCCCATTCTCGCGCGCATGGCGAATAGCCGCGATCTTGCCATCAACTCCCCGCTCGCCGAAGCCTGGAGCGACCACTAAGCCATCCAAGCCCAGTAGGCAACGCGAGACGTTCGACTCCTCTAACTCACGCGACTCGATCCACACCACTTCCACGCCCGCGCTGTGCGCAACTCCCCCGTGAATGAGCGCCTCATTGATTGACTTGTAGGCGTCGCCGTTATCGGTGTACTTGCCGACCACGCCGATGCGACATCGAGCCCTTGGGTTCAGGATGCGATTCACAATCTCGTTCCACTCGGCGGTTTTCGACTCCGTGCGAGGCAAACCCAGTCTATCTACGATTAGGTCGCCCACTCCACATCGTTCATACAATAACGGCACCTGGTAGATGCTGTCCACGTTCAGCGACTCGATGACGGCTTCCTTTCGGACGTCACAAAACAGTGAGATCTTGCCCTTCAACTCGTCGCTAAGCGGCAACTCGCTGCGGCAGATGAGAAGGTCAGGCGCCAAGCCGATCTCGCGCAGCTTCATCACGCTGTGCTGTGTCGGCTTCGTCTTCACTTCGCCCCACGGGCCGACCTGCGGCACTAGCGTCACGTGAACGTACATCACGTTGTCCGACCCGACGTCTGACCGAAACTGTCGAATCGCCTCGAGGAACGGCAGGCTCTCGATGTCACCCACCGTGCCGCCGACTTCAGCGAGCACAACCTCCGCGTCGTCCACTTCCCCCACCGCGCGGATGCGCTCCTTCAGTTCGTTCGTAATGTGTGGAATGACTTGAACCGTTGCTCCCAGATAGTCCCCACGACGCTCCTTCTCAATGACCGTTTGGTAGACGAGACCGGTAGTAACGCTCGATGCGCGAGAGCAGTTGACGTCCATGAACCGCTCATAGTGCCCCAGGTCGAGGTCGGTCTCCGTGCCGTCATCCGTAACGAACACCTCGCCGTGCTGATACGGGTTCATCGTCCCGGCATCAACGTTGATGTAGGGATCCAACTTGACCGGGGCAACGCTGAAGCCGCGATTGCGAAGAAGACGACCGATGGACGCAGTTGCGATGCCCTTGCCTATACCGCTGACAACTCCACCCGTTACGAAGACGTACTTTCGCTGTGTCACCCTCTGCGCTCGCACGCGATAGTATACTAAGTTCGCAACGCCGGATGGGAAACTGGTTCTTTCGCTTACTGCTGCCTTGTTCGCTGCAAGCCGTCCTGACGTACCTCGCAGCGGCTGCATTCCTCTTGCCGTTCGCCAGCGGATGCCGCGCAGGTACGGACGAAACCGTTCGGGATCGCGACCGGCAACGCCAGGACACCGCCCCCACGATGCCGGGCAACGACCTGCCGCACGACCCAGCCGACCTTGGAGACCGCGCACCCACGGACCCTGCTCTCGACCAGGACAGCCGCTGAGTCGAGCGCTCTAAATGGAACAAAAGCCCACCGTTACTAATCTTTAACGTAGGTCAAGCCAAACTCCAAACGTGCGAGCTCAAGCCAAACGGCAACCTCCTGGTAGGTGGAAAGAACGACCACCACGCAAACGCAACCTCGCACACCTTCACCTGACCCCGCGGAGGGCGCGGTCAACCCCGCCGCGCCCTCACCCCCTCTCTTGAAGGCGCTCGCGCAGCCACCCCGCCAAGGTGGCGAGAGGAACTTCGGTCTCCTCGCCCGTTTCCATCCGCTTGACCCGTGCCACCTCGCGGGCCACTTCCTCTTCCCCTACGGTAACGGCGAACGGCGCGCCGCTCTTGTCCGCCTGGCGGAACTGGCTCTTTGCCGAGCGGCGGTCAGGGTCCCTCAATGCGCGGATGCCCGCCGACCGCAACCCAGCGAGCAGCCGCTCCCCCACCTCACCCGGCGCCAGTATCACGACGAACACGTCGGCCGCGCTCTCGACAGCCGGAATCCCGCCTGCCGCCTCAGCAGCCAGCAGCGCGCGCTCGATGCCCATCGCCACGCCCGTCGCGGGCGTGGAACCGCCGCCCATCTCCTCGATCAAGTTATCGTACCGCCCGCCCCCGCACAGCGAGTTTTGTGCTCCGAGCGCACTGCTTTGCACTTCGAACACCGTCCGGGTGTAGTAGTCCAGGCCACGCACAAGGCGCGGGGCCACTTCGTAGCGGATGCCGAGCGCGTCGAGCAAGCTGCGAAGCCGGTCGAAGTGCTCCCGCGACTCCTCCTCAAGGTACTTCTCCACCGTCGGCGCGTCCAGCAGGCGCTGCTGAAGGTCAGGGTCTTTCGTATCCAACATCCGTAGAGGGTTGCGCTCATATCGCGCCCGCTCCTCCGCCTTCATATCCACCAGAATCTTCTGCGCAAACTCCAGCAGCGCCTCGCGATACCGTTCGCGGCACTCCGCCATGCCCAACGAGTTCAGTTTCAGGCTCAATTCCTTGATACCGATGGCGCGGTACCAGCGGAGGGTAAGGTCAATCACCTCCGCGTCCGCCTCGGGCGCGGCTGAGCCGATCAGTTCGACGCCGGTCTGGTGCGCCTGGCGATACCGCCCTGCCTGAGGACGCTCATAGCGGAAGATTGGCGTGATATAGTACAAGCGTGTGATGCGCCCCTGCCCGCCGAGGCCATGTTCCACGTACGCCCGGATAGCAGGCGCCGTGCCCTCCGGTTTCAGGGTGAGGCTTCTGCCGCCCTGATCTTCGAAGGTGTACATCTGCTTTGTGACCACCTCGGTCTGCTCGCCCAAGCCACGATGGAACAGGTCGGTGCTCTCGAAGATCGGCGTGCGTATTTCCTGGTAGCCGTACAAAGAGCACACCTCGCGGAAGGTGCGCTCCAACCACTGCCAGCGTTCGGTTTCGCCGGGCAGGATGTCTTGCGTGCCTCGCGGGGCTTTGTATTGCATCGGGGCGGAGCCGGGAGGTCCGTCGAACCTCGAAACGAGAAAACCCCGCTGTGCCGGGTGCCGTCCCTGTCCGGAAACCCCGAACGAAACGGGTGGAAACGACCGCCTTTCAAGGCGAGACCGTCTCCCAAGCGTGTGCTTGTCGGCTCCGAACATGTCGGGCAATCCCGCACACCGCAGGGCTGAGCCAGAATACCCAATCGCTTCAAGGCGCGTGAAATAGAACCGCGCATCCAACCGCGATGTTGAGCCGACCTCCCCCAGCGCCTGGACAAGGCAATCATCCGTCGTCGCTGAAGCCTCAACAGTTGGATATTCGGCCGCTCCCAGAGATGGCAACCTCAGGCAGGACGTTCGTTGTGAGCAACTCGCAGGAGACAATCGTTGGCGCGCGCAGGATGGAGCAGCCCGGCAAGGTCATGGTGGCCGCGGCGTCTTTCATCTTGACGAGGGCGACTACACCGTGGTTGCGAAGAGCACGAACGAGCGGTTCCTCACCGTGGAGCCCGCCGCCGACAAGACCTCTCGGCTCCTGCGGTGCGAGCGAATCCACGCCCAGCCCGCGGCGCAGCGTCTACCCAGGCGCGCCATGTGTGTCCAATCGGTCGCTGCTGAACGACGACCAGTCTAGCGTCTTAGCGGACGCTTTGTTCGCCAGCATCAGCACGTACCGAGCAACCGCCTTGCGGTCGTCGTCGCTCTCCGGAACGAACTTGAATCCGAAAGTCTGCACCCCGTCTTCCTGGTTCACGTAGCGCACCTCTCCCGGCAGGAAGAGCGGCCCGTCCTCGGAGCCCAGCTCGAGCATCAGCCGCTGGTTGTGAGGCGGGGGAACCTGGCTGCGAAGTTGCAGCCCGCCCATGCTTGCGTTCGTAACTACAACCGTGCCGAGCCTCTTCGGTCCATCTTGCCCGCCCTGCCAGATGACCCCGCACTCCAGCAGGCCGAATCGAGGCACATTCCTCCGCTCACCGCTCTTGCAGTAATCGTTGCTGCCTGCGTTTCCGTCCATACCCGATGGTGATTGTCGGCTTTCTAGGCACTCGACGCGAGGGGACGCTCGCCCTCCCTGCTTCCAAATCTGTGTTGCGCGTGCGATCCGTCACACCGCAACGAGATGGAAGCCGCCCTCCCAGCCGGAGACTGGAAGGGCGGAGGGGCAGAAGAAGGAAGCGGGCTTACTTCTTCTCAGCGGGCTTCGTGATCAACACGTGCCCGGTCGAGCGGTCGTAGTTCACCTCGACCTCCAGAGCGTTGCGGACGAACGACAGCGGGATGATCGTCCTGCCGCGCTTGAGGAACGCCGGGCGTTCCAGCTGAACGGCCCGACCGTCAATCCGCGCTATCACGTCGCCGATCTTCACCCAAACCTCCGGAACGCCGTCGCCCTTCGCCGTAGCAACCTTCTCGGAGTGCAGCCAAGAGACCTCTGCGCCTGCATGCTCAAACAAGTGACGGAGCGGCGTCAAGGGAACGCCCTCGTCAACGAACGGCTCGACGTCGAAGCGAACTACCTCGCCGGCGTACGTGATCGTGTACACACCGTCGGGGAGGCGGGTGCCGACCACGACCGGCACGACGTTTGAATCAACTTTCACCGCAGGCGGCTCCGTGCGCTTGGCACCAGCGACCACGCCGACAGGAGGCGTCGGGGCAGCAACCACGCCCACGGGCGCCTTCGGGTCGGTAACGCGGATGCCGGAAGCCTCGGCGTACAGCGTATCCCGAGACTTCAGGCCCTGCGTCGCAGAGACGGGGGCAGAGAGGCTGGGGTCGCTCAGTCCGCGCAGTTCTATCGGTCGCGCAGCGCCCTTCACGCCCTCGATGCCGCCGGTTGCGGTTTTGAGCCCGGCGCCGGGCTCGACACCGGTGGTGACCGGCGGGGCGGTGGGGTCGGCGGGCGGGTTGCTAACGCGCTCGGTTCCCCCG
>PSLA01000039.1:0-10502 GCA_040289295.1 Armatimonadota bacterium | reverse complement strand
GAAGCGCTGGATCGCAGGATTCGGGTGATGCAAAGTTCCCCATGCGGGCGAGGTCGGGATCGATGCTGAACGCTGGACGCGAGGTCATCGCATCGGCGATGTCGTTGTGCGATCGCCGGGCGTGTGAAACTTCGGCTCGTAAGAAGTCTTCTACGCACAAGCTGAGGACCGCATCGCGAGCCGCGCGCTCGACCGAACGAGCCGTTGCGCTTTGAATCATGGAAGATTTTCTGCTCAACTACGGGGTGTTAGGGTGTGTCCGGGAAAGAGGAGCGTAGCCGGATCATGATTGCGGCGATCAGCACGAACGCCAGGTAGATGGTGGCTCGCTTCTCATAGCGGGTTGCCACCCGCCGCCATTGCTTCAGCCGGTCATCGGTTGCCCGACGAGGCCCAGAAGCGGATAGGGGAGCTGGCCTGCATCACGATTTCTTTTACGAGTCCAACATCTGCATGTTCTGCGACGGCTCGGTTCACGACGAACCTGAGCAACGCCCGAAAGACGAAGAAACCCGTGGCGAGCTTTCTGCAAGAGGTTATCGCGTTGTGGTGATCAGATACGACGAAGACCGCAACGCTCAGCTACTGCGGAACGCAAACATCTTCGGGGAGCGCGGCTAACCACGCTTGGCTGATCCGGTGTGACACAAACCTGGCACAACACATTGCCACGCCACACAACTTGAAATGAAATCACTGTTCAAAAACACATGCCTTGTAACGGGGCTCCCAGGTGAAACAGGTAGGGGCGGTGGAACAGTCAGCGGACGGCGGGCAAGCCGCCGTCCGCTGGTTCTTGGCGGCTGGGGCGTTTTTAGAAGTCCATGTCTTCCATTCCGTGGTTGCCGCCTGTGGGCTCTTTCTTCTTCTCGGGCTTTTCGACCACGAGCGCCTCGGTGGTTAGCACGAGTCCGGCGATCGAGGCTGCATTCTGCAGAGCCGAGCGGGTGACCTTTGCTGGATCCACGATGCCGACTTTGGTCATCTCGACCAGTTCGCCGGCCGTAACATCCAGGCCCCAGCCCTTCTTGCCGTCGCGGACTTTCTCGACAATGATGCTGCCTTCGAGGCCCGCGTTCTCAGCGAGGGTTCGCAGTGGCTCTTCGAGCGCGCGGCGCACGATGTTGATGCCCGTTTGCTCGTCGGCATCGTCCGTCTTGATGCTGTTCAGAACTTCGGTCACCTCGAGCAGTGTGACGCCGCCGCCGGGAACGATGCCTTCTTCGATCGCGGCGCGTGTGGCGCTGATCGCGTCCTCGTATCGGTGCTTCTTCTCCTTCAGTTCGGTCTCGGTGGAGGCACCGACCTTGATGACGGCGACGCCGCCCGCCAACTTGGCGAGGCGCTCTTGGAGCTTCTCGCGGTCATACGAGGACTCGGTGGTCTCGATCTGCTGCTTGATGACGTTGATGCGTCCCTGGACGTCCGCCTTGCTGCCCGCGCCTTGAATGATTGTCGTGTCCTCTTTGGTAATGACGACCTTTTTGGCGCGGCCGAGCATGTCAATTGTGACGTTCTCCAGTTTCGTGCCTAGGTCTTCGCTGATGAATTTGCCGCCGGTCAGGATGGCGATGTCCTCCAGCATAGCCTTGCGGCGATCGCCGAAGCCCGGCGCTTTCACCGCGGCAACCTGTAGCACGCCGCGAATCTTGTTCAGCACCAGCGTCGCCAGGGCGTCACCTTCGACGTCCTCGGCGATGACGAGCAGCGGGTGTCGAGCCGCAGCTGCCTTCTCGAGGAATGGCAAGAAGTCTTGCGCGCTGCTGATCTTCTTTTCGTGGATGAGGATCATCACGTCCTCGAGAACCGCCTCCATGCGCTCGGGGTCGGTGACGAAGTACGGGCTGATGTAGCCTCGGTCGAACTGCATACCCTCAACCACTTCGAGGACGGTCTCGCGGCTCTTGCTCTCTTCGACCTGAATGACGCCGTCGCGACCCGCTCGATCGAAGGCGTCTGCGACGTGCTTACCGATTTCGGGGTCGTTTCCGGCGATGGCGGCGACGAACTCGATCTGGCTGCGATCTTTCACTTTGATCGCGCGCTTGGCGATAGCGTCCACGGCGACGTCAACCGCCTTGTCAATGCCGCGCTTGAGGGCGATCGGATTGCCGCCTGCCGCGACATACCGCAGTCCCTCGTTCACCATAGACTGCGCGAGAATCGTCGCGGTTGTGGTGCCATCACCGGCGACGTCATTGGTTTTGCTCGCGACTTCTTTGCAGAGTTGGGCGCCCATGTTCTCATACGGGTCTTCCAACTCGATCTCCTTGGCAACCGTTACGCCATCCTTGGTGATAGTCGGGCTGCCCCACTTCTTGTCTAGGACGACATTGCGTCCTTTGGGCCCCAAGGTCACCTTCACGGCGTTGGCTACCTTGTTCACGCCTCGTTCGAGGGCGCGTCGTGCGTTCTCATCGTACAACAACTGCTTTGCTGCCATGTTTCTGTTCCTCCTTCTCGATTAGTTGATGATCGCGTAGATCTGATCCTCGTCGAGGATCGTGTATTCTCTTCCGTCAATCGTCACCTCGTTGCCTCCATACTTGGAGAACAGAACGGTGTCGCCGACGGAAACGGTCATCGGCGCGCGGGAGCCGTCTTCCAGAAGACGCCCCTCGCCGACCGCAACGACTCGGCCGGTCTGTGGCTTCTTCTTCGCCGTGTCCGGCAGATACAAGCCGCTCGCGGTCTTGTCCTCTTCGTCGAGGACCTCGATGACGACCTTGTCGTTCAGCGGTCGAAGTTTCAGTGCTTTTGGTGCTTCTTTGACTGGCATAAGTGAACCTCCTTCCGTATGTTTTAACCGCTGGAGCCCGGTGACGGGTTCCCAGCATTCGCTTTCCGAGAGTGTTAGCACTCTCGGCAGGTGAGTGCTAATCTACCCGCTGAACACACCCCGCTGTCAAGCCTCTCGCCCAAAGGTGTAAACTCCCCCAGGTGCACCCGGTCCTATTCAAAATCTTCGGCTTCCAGATCCGCTCCTGGGGCGTCCTCCTCGTCATAGGGGTCCTTGCGGGCATGTGGCTTGCCGCTCGCCGAGCCAGGCGCTTCGGCATCGACCCCAGGGAGACGATGGATATGGCCTGGCTATTGCTCATAGCCGGCGTGATCGGGGGGCGGCTCGGCTGGGTCGTGCAGGAACTCTCGTATTATTTGGAGCACCCGGTTGAGATCTTCTACCTCCGAGCGGGCGGAATGACCAGTTACGGTGGGGTTGTGGGCGCGGGCATTGCCCTGGCGATTTGGTGCCGACGCGCGGGGGTGCCTTTCCTGGTCGCCCTTGATTGGCTGGCTGCGCCCGCCCTCGTGGTCAACGCCATCGGGCGCGTCGGGTGCTTCCTAAACGGCTGCTGCTACGGCGTCGAGTGCGACCTCGCTTGGGCGGTTATGGTGCACCCGGAACGTGGGGGCAAGCCCTACCTCGGACATCCGGCGCAACTGTATGACACCGCGCTTTCGCTGTTGGGCGCCGTGTTGCTCCTCTGGTACGAGCGGCGCTCGCCTACGGCGCTTGCCCGCGGTCGCTTGACGGGGTTGTTCCTTCTGGCTTACGGCGGTTCGCGCGTTGTGCTGGAGGTCTTCCGCGCGGGTGCGTCCTCCGGGTCGAGCTTCGGCTGGTCGGTTCCCGATGGGCTGCTTGTCGCGGTCTTGCTCGTGGTTGGCGGGCTGGTGATGCTGGCACGCTCGCGCGGCGCGCCGATAATCAGGAGAAGCGACTCATGAGCCTCTCGCTGCAGTTCTTGGGCGCGGCACGGACGGTAACCGGCTCGAAGTTCTTGCTTGCGCATCGCGGCACGCGCATTTTGGTGGACTGCGGGCTGTTCCAAGGACCCAGCGAGCTAAAGGAGCGCAACTGGCAACCGTTTCCCATTCCTCCCAAGGACGTTGATGCGATTGTGCTGACGCACGCCCACATTGACCACATCGGGTACCTGCCTCGGTTGTATAAACAGGGCTTTCGCGGGCCCGTGCACTGCACGCGCGCAACTGCCGACATCGCTCGGCTGAGCCTTCCAGATTCCGGCAGGTTGCAAGAAGAGTTTGCAGCCTATGCGAGCCGCAAAGGGTTCTCCAAACACAAGCCCGCGCTTCCACTCTATACCGAGAAGGAGGCAAAGCGCGCTTGCCGCCTTCTGGAAGCTCATCCATTCCATGAGAACGTTGAAATCGCCAACGGTTTCACAGCTCGGTTCCACATGGCTGGTCACATCCTCGGCGCCGCGTTCGTGCGTATGTTTTTGCCGAACGGCGAAACGATTCTCTTCGGAGGAGACTTGGGTAGGAAAAACGTGCCGATCCTGAAGGATCCCGAGACGATCGGGTTCGCGGACTACCTGCTCGTCGAGAGCACCTACGGCAACCGATCTCACGCAAAGGATCCGCCACGAGAGCGCTTTTGCCAGGAGACTCAGCGCGTCATCGAAACCGGGGGTGTACTCGTGGTGCCGGCTTTCGCTATAGGGAGGACGCAAGAGATGCTGTACTACCTTTGCGAGATGGAGCTTGAGCATTCGCACGATCCGCTCATACCGGTTTATCTCGACAGCCCGATGGCGCAGGAGGCGACTCGAATCTACAAACAGTACCCGCACCTGTACGACGCCGAGACCAGCGAGCACCTGCGACGCGGCGAGAACCCGCTGATGCCTCGCTCGCTGCACACTGTTCTGGACGTGGCGCAGTCAAAGAAGCTCAACAACATGGAAGGCCCTGCGGTCATCATCTCGAGCAGCGGCATGGCGAGCGGCGGTCGAGTGATTCACCACCTGTTCCATCGCCTACCGCATGAGGAGAACACGGTGCTTTTCGTCGGGTACCAAGCACAGGGAACCCTGGGGCGTCAACTGGTCGAAGGGGCGCACTCGGTGCGCATCATGGGGCAGGACGTGCCGGTGCGTGCGCGTGTCTCCTCGATTCAGTCTCTGTCCGCCCACGCTGATGCTGACGGCATCCTCGAATGGCTCCGCGGGTTCAAGAAGCCGCCGAAGCAAACGTTTATCGTTCACGGCGAACCCGAGGCGCAGGACGCGTTGCAACAGCGCGTACAGCGCGAATTGGGTTGGCCGACAACAGTCCCAGACCTCGGTGACGAAGTCAATCTTGTAGAATGAACGCAGGAAGAGGAAGCAATGAGGACAGTTGCAATGCTCGCCCTGGCCGCTGTGGTCGTAGGGCTCGTCGGATGCGGTCGATCGAAGAACGAGGAAGCGGCGAAACCGATCGAAACTGCCGTGCCAGCCGGCGCAGAAGTGCGCCTTGCTTTGCTTGAAACGATCACCAGTGGCGGCACGGCAGTCGGCGAGCGTGTGCCGCTTGCCGTGCTCGAGGACGTGAAGAACCCGCAGGGAAGAACGGTCATCCCTGCGGGAACGATCGCATGGGCGAAGGTAACGCGCTCGCGCGGTGCAACGACCTTCACCGCGATTGCGAACCAGCCCGCGCGGTTGGATATCCAGTTCGAAATGACCTACGCCGTTGACGGGTCGGAGGTGCCGCTTTGCGCCACGGTGGACGCGCCCGAGCAGCCGCTGTCCCTTAGGCGCAGCGACTCCTCGCGCCACAGAGCGGAATCAGGCTTGAAGGACTTGCTTTCCGACCCGAAGGCAGAGCAGGCGCTGATGCAGTTCGCCGAGATGCTCGAGAGCGGCGCGAAGCCGGAGCTTCTGGATTCCGCGATTCGGAGGGCTCTGGAAGAAGGTGCGGTGGGCTCGCAGGTGCCGGATGAGCAATCGGTGGAAAGGCTCTCTGAGCTCCTGAAGCAAGCGCGCTCGGGCAACGTGAGCAACCTCGCCCCGTCGGAGGTTTTGCTCGCGATCGCAACTGCGCAACAGGTAGTGCGCTTGCTTGACCAAGCGGGTGACAAGGTTGCTGGAATGTTAAAGGGGGCAAACATAAAAATCTGGGCGGGAACGCCCCTCACCGCACGCGTGGCCCGAGCGACGGCCGTAACGATCCAGCCCTCTACCGGTCGGTCAACTCGATGAGGTGCTCATCCGGATCTTCGACGAAGTAGGATCGCCTTCCGGTCGGGAAGTTCACAGGGGCCACCCACTTCGATGCCGCGCCCTCTCACCTCTTGGGCAAGCGAGTCCAGCTCAGCCTCTGCGACTTTGAATGCCACATGGTATACGTCGTCGCGCGGCGCCCCATGCCGAGCCATGTACTCCGAGGCGAGCTGCGTGCTCCGCGATCGATCTGATTGCATACCTGGTTGCAGCGGCGGCGATGCTGTTGCTCATGACGGCGCTAAGGCGTCCCTCACCCCGGCCCTCTCCCAAAGGGAGAGGGGGAGGCTTCGGGAGGGCGAGCGTCCGCGAGCCTCCACCCAGCCTTCGCAGCCCGGCAGCTTCGTTTTCTACGGTTCAACCACTTGCTCGCGCGTGTAATCAAGGCGAGAGCCCTTCAGCAGGTCGTTCTCTCGTGCAACACCGATTAGCTCCACGCCAAGGACGACAGCGCCGTTTGATTCCAGCCACTCGACCACTTCGTCAAGGCTCGTCTCGTCGGGTTTGGTAAAGTTCATCGAAACCTGCGCCGCTCCTTGCTCCGGGAGATGGGCGCCGATGGCGCGGACGCCTTTGAACCGTTCGTCTGAGTCGCGGCTTAGCCGAATCCGACGTGCGAGCTCTCGCGCAAGGTTGAACTGCTCCGCGGGCAGCACGGCGTTCACTGCCAGCAGCGGATCGCGGAGCCCCATGATGGTCGCCCCCCACTTAGGGTGAACATGAGACGGCCCGAAATCCGCCGGCAGTTCACGTGCAAGCGCGGCTTCGAAGCCGCCTTTGCGCAACGTAGGTAAGTCGGCGGCGTGTTTCCCTCGTTCGCTCTTCTCGTAAAGCAACACGGGCACCTCGTACCTCTCTGCGAACCGCGAGGCTACGCCCTCCACAAACGCCAGCGCATCGCACTCAACCATTGCGTCCGCCTTCTGCAAAACGAAGGGGCAGACATCGAGCGCGCCGATTCGCGGATGGGCTCCTTCGTGCGTGCGAAGATCAATCAGAGGCAACAACGCGTCGCACAGGTCGAAGAGCGCTTTGCCCACCGCAGATGGTTCGCCGGAGAACGCGGTGACGAGGCGATTGTGGTCGGCATCTGCTCGATTAAAATGTATGGCGACGCTCGCTCCCTTCATCGTCTCTTGTGCCAGCCCCGTCACCTCTGGATTGCGACCTTCCGACCAGTTCGGAACGCAGAGCATCAGAGGCCCATCATGTGATAGCCGGAGTCCACGCAGATGATCTCTCCCGTGACTCCGTGGCTCAAGTCGCTAATGAGGTACATCGTCGTCGCAGCAACCTGTGCCTGCTCCGCGGGTCTTTTGAGTGGCGCGCGCTCCGAGACGATGCCGAGAATCTGCGTGAAGCCCCGAATGCCCCGGGCCGCGACAGTGTTGATCGGTCCTGGGGAGACCGCATTCACGCGAATGCCGCGCTCGCCGAGATCATAAGCAAGGTAACGAGTGATTGACTCGAGCGCCGCCTTGGCAACGCCCATCACGTTGTATCCTGGGAGAACACGTTCGCTGCCGATGTAAGTCATCGTTACGAGCGAAGCGTCGTCGTTCAAGTGTGGTTCAAGCGCCCGCGCCATCGCTACGAACGAGTACGCCGAAGTCTCGAGTGCGACCTTGAAACCCTCTCGCGAGGTCTCAACAAACCGGCCCTGCAGGTCTTCGCGCAGCGCGTAGGCGACGCTGTGAATGGCGAAGTCCAGCTTGCCGTCCTGCGCGACCGCTCTAGCCGCTTGCTCAATCTGGTCATCGAAGTTAAGGTCGCATTGAACGAGCGAAAAGCCATCGCGACCTTCAACCAATTTCGCCGCGCTCTCCATCATCCGCTCGTTCTGAGCGCCCACGTAGACGTGCGCCCCCTCTTCGCGTGCGCGCTCGGCAACAGCCCAGGCGATGCTTCTTTGGTTGGCGACGCCGAAAACGATACCTCTCTTACCGTTGAGAAGCCCCATCGGCGGGATTCTATCCGCTCAGGCAATGACGACGTCGTGCCCGCCCGAGGTGAGCTCGCCGATGACGTACGCCGTTACGCCCGCCTCATTGATCTGCTGGACGAGTGCCGGGACGGCGTCGCTCGCAGCGATGATCGCCAAGCCGATGCCCATGTTGAATGTCCGGTACATCTCCGTGTCGGATACTCCTCCGAGGGATTGGATCATTCGGAAGATTGGCGGCGGTGTCCACTGCCGTTTCTCGATAATCGCCCGCACCGTGGGCGGAAACACCCGCGGCAAATTCTCGTAGAAACCACCCCCCGTAATGTGCGCGATCGCTTTGATGCGGCTTCCCGGACCGAGCAGTCGGCGCAAGGCGGGAAAATAACTCCTGTGCGGGCGTAACAACTCCTCTGCCAGAGTGCGCCCTAACTCAGGCACGACGTCCTCAAGCCGTAGTCCGCCGACGTCAAGCAGCGCCCGTCGAGCAAGTGTGTAACCGTTCGTGTGCAGCCCATCCGAAACCAACCCGACGATCAGGTCGCCAGGGCCGACGCCCGTCGTTGGTAGCATTGCCGACTTGCTGACGACGCCTACGATTGCGCCGACGACATCAATCTGGCCCTCGTTGTAGACATCGGGCATCTCGGCGATTTCGCCGCCCACAAGCGCACACTCGTTCTCCTTGCACGCTTGCGCGGCGGAGTTGACAACGTCCGCGGCCTGCTGCGCGTTTAGGCGCGACGCCGCGAAGTAGTCGAGGAAGAACAGCGGCCTCGCGCCCTGCGCAAGGATGTCGTTGACGCAGTGATTCACGATGTCTGCGCCTAAGCCGCTGAAGTAGTTCGCTTGCGCTGCGACGTATGTCTTTGTTCCGATGCCGTCCATGCTGCTGACGAGAACGGGCTCTTCCACATCGAGGGCGCTGATATCAAACAGTGCGCCGAACGTGCCAGGGCCTCCGAGCACTCGCTGGTCGTGCGTCTCTTTCACTGCCGACGCGAACAGGCGAATCGCTCGGTTCTGCTCATCAATGTCTACACCGGCGCGCCGGTAGGTCAACTCGTCGGACACGCTTGCAGGTTACCCCTTCGAGGTTGCGGACTACGCCGCGCGAGGGAGAAGCGCCCTCGATGCCGCCGCTACCCCTCGACGCGAGTGCTGCGTGGCCTCGTCGAGCAGGGCGTCGCTTGCACCAAGCCGCTGCGCCACTCCCGGCGCAATCTCCTGGATCTTGGTGAACCACTGGTGACCAAATCCGCCTTCCATCGCCGCATAGTTGGCCAGGCAAATCAGCGCCGAGATGTCGAACGCAGCGTCCGGCGCTTCCAGCGGGTTTTCGTGATACACGACGACTGCCTCCGCCGCCTCCGGTAAGCGCCACGCGCGAGCTATCTGAACGCCGAGCGTTTGAGAGTCCGCCCCCACCGTGTGCCGTTCACATCCGCGCAGGTTGAGGCGCTCCTCATTGCTCAATCGAATCGCCTGGTCGAACAGGTCGGGAACGAACTGGTGCAGAGCGATTGCGCCCAGCTCATGCAGCAAACCGAGCGTGTACGCTTCACCGGCTCGCTTGGGCATCAGATCTTTCGCCAGCCTTTGTGCGGCGAACGCCGTTCCGAGGGAATGAGCCCACCATCGAAACGTGTTGAACTCCGTCCCACGGGGGAGCTTCTGCTCGAGCCCTGCGTCGATCAAGGACACAACGCACGAGCGAAGCGATTGGGGACCCAGGGCATCGAACGCCTCATCCACAGTTATCGCCTGTCGGGCAAAACCACTCGCATTCGCCGCACGGAGAAACTTAGCTGTCGAACCTGGGTCGAGGCTGAACAGAGCGATGAGTGCGCGATGGTCCGTGTTGGGCGAAGCCATCAACGCCATGACGCGGCGCAGAATCGGTCGGAAGAGTGGAAACGCCTCGACGCGCGCTGCCTTGAGCGCCAGGTTTGCAGCCTCGGGCATATCGCGAATTATCGGCGAAGTTCGCTGCCAGGCGAACGGGTCAATTACCGGGAACCCGGCAGAAAGTAGGCGTCAATCCACACCGAGGGGGGATTCGCCTTTGCGTATGTAGCCTTGCTCGCGCGCCATCTCTTCGCGTCCGACGGGGTTGCGGGCGCGCGTGCTAATCTCGAGCGCCTTGGCGTGTTCCCTTTCGGCGGCGCGCAGTTCCTCGCGGCGCTGCTGCTCCGCGCCCTTCACGACCCTCCAGGTGTTCCAGAGGTCTTGATTGAGCCATCCCACCACGACCGCCGCGACGAGAACCCCGAGCAGCAAGACAATGCACCGCCTCATGCACGCGATACTACCTAATTCACCGGCTAACGGCCGTGCTCTTCCAGTCTTCGAAGTGGATGCCCTTGCCCGTTTCGAAATACGAGCGCAGGGAGTCGAGTGCCCAAGACCACGCCTCGCGCAGGTCTTCGACCTCCTGTTTGGAAGAAAGCCTAGCAACCACTTCTCCGAGACCTGCAGCGCCCTGTCCTAAATCCCTAGCTCAGCGCAGGGCGGCTCGGAGCGCCCGAGCCGCCCAAATGCCCGGAAGCGAG
>PSLA01000038.1:0-11227 GCA_040289295.1 Armatimonadota bacterium | reverse complement strand
TGTAGGGTATCCTGGTCCATGGGGCACCTCCTTTGCCTAAGGTGTGCCCCCCCTATCAAACACAGACCCCTACACATCATTCCTTACACCACCGGCCTGCAAGGCGGGTCCCTTATTGCTCCAACAAAATGGGCCTCCAGGGCCGCCGTAAGCTACGTATTCGGCTCCTCCTTGCTGGACGGACGGGAGATGTCACCACGGCCGCTTCCTCTTGGCCGTGGTTGCTCACGATGGCTGCGCCGAGGCAGCAGGCGGTAGTGTGCTTACGCCACGGAGTTGCGTCCGCACCGCTTCGATCAAATCATCGCAGAGCGTCGCTGGATTCTCGACCTTTAGCTCCTTCAAAACCTTCTGGACGAGCGGCTGACCGAGGAATCTGTCGTCCTCAGACCACAGTTTTGCGCTTTGCATGCGATGGCGCGCATTCTCCATGAGCTCCGCTGTCGGTTCGTTGTGCGCTACGTCGTTGCGTAGATCGTAGATCTTGCCCACAGCTTTGCCAAGTTCGGTCAAAGCTGGGCACTTGAGGTATTCATTCGCGATCCTGATGGCGCAATCCATTCTGTCGTCAATCGAGTACCAGTTCAATTCTTTTTCATTTTCCTTGTTCTTCTTGGGTTTGAAACACTCTCTTAAGAGCACGCAAGGAGCGCCTTCAGGGAAACTGTACAGCTTGTCCTTAGGATAATTGGGGTGGCGTTTAATCCCTTTAGTGAAAAGATGATCCCACAGCGCCGACTCGAAAAATGCTACGGTGCCGTGAACCGCCTTCGGGATGTCTCCCGCCCGCAGGGCCAACTCGACGCGCAGGGCGACGCGCACGGCCATGCGCTTGTCCTTGAGCACCGGAATGTCGCAGTTCTCGGGCATTGGTAGCGACGACGCGAAGCATTTGAGCCAGTGGATGACCTTAATCCAGTCCTGCCCGGGTTGCTCCTCTAGATGTTTTACAGCACCCCAGGCGGCGAGCAGGTTGCCCTTTTCGATGAGGGAAAGGGCATGCCAGCGTGCTTGAATTGCCGCTGCGGGGTGAAATTTTTCCTGAACGGCGCTCTCGGCCGTTTCTCCCCTGAGCTGCTCGGGTACTTCCAGAACGGTGACCTTAGGCCCGCCGACCGTATGCAGCCGGACGAGCTCTTTGATCACCTCGTTGGCTGGAGGAATGCCCCCCGTAGTGGCCACGACTACGCTGTCGTTCTGCGTGAGTTTGGCCGTCGCTTGCGCGATGGCTTTGGACAGTCTGGCGACGACTTCGCGCCGGATGACGGCGTCGATTTCGTTAGACGGCTCCCCGAGCCACTCGTCTCCTGAAAGGAACGCGCTGCGCGTGACATCGGCCACACCCCGGTCGCGCAGACGACGCTCCAGAACCGCGCCGGCAAAATGTGGCTCTTCCTTGCGCGTGCGCGTCGTTTCGAGAATGAGCGCCGCCGTCGGCAGTCCTTCTCGAAATTCATTAGCTTTAAGGATGGCGTCCAGTTTCGGCGTGCACAGTTTGAATTTGCCGGGCGGCAAAGTGTCTAGCCGCGTGCCTTTCTCGTCCGGCGATGGGACGAATTCCATGTCGGAAAAACGCCGTTCAATCTCGGAATGGATGTCATAGATCTTTTCCTTGGCGAACTCGCATTTTTTTCCGTCCTTCACGAGCTGCACATCGGTCTGGCCAACGGTCATGACGAGGAGCGTGCTCATCGATTTTCCTCCTTTCGGTAGCGCCGCGCGCGCGAATGCTCTGCGCGGAGCGACGTGTGGAACGTGTAGATCTGCCCATCCTTGCGCGGGTAGTCGGCCGCGTCGGGGTGCTTGTGGCGATGGATGGCGAGCCACGCGTCCTGGGTCTTGGTGGTCTGATGGTTCTGCTTCACCCAGTGGAGGATGTCGGTCACCGGTTCGAGGGCCGGTTTGCTGCTAGCAGCGTCGAGCAAGAGCAGCGCCTTGGCCTCGATGCGCACGCTGCCCCAGCCCAGCGGGCGCGCGTAGCCGAGCTTGGAGCAGTAACCATCGGCGTGGGTGCCACCGAGCACGTTCTTGAACTGGTCCGGGCAGAAAGCGACGAGGATGGCCGCGAGCTCATGGGCGTCGAGATCGCGAAAGCGCAGGGTGAAGCGGAACTTCCGGCCTGGCCTGGATGCTTCCAGCGCGAGGGTGCTGCGCTCGTTCTGACGGTTCACAAGGGAGTCATCGGCAGCGGGGCCGGGGACGAGGCCCTTGCCGTCTTGGCCGTAGGCATCCCCGCGGTCGAGGTAGAACTTGCGCCCGGCCAGCTCACCCGGCTTGTCGTAACCGGTAGCGTCGCCATAGGTGACGAGCGTCGCCTTGTCGGAGGGACGGGACTTCGGGTGGTAGGGTTGCTTCAGGTAAAACTCGACCGCGCTCGGCCGAGGCATGCCAAGCTCCTTGAGAAACGTGGGCGGCAGGAAGCGCTGTTCGTCGGTCTCGTTCTCGCCGACCACCTCGAGGGCCGCATTGATCGAGACGCGGCCCATGAGTTGAGTGTAGTCGTCTTTGCCGATCCCGGCGCTACCCTCGTTGTCGCCGGTGTAGCCCAAGAGCCGGCGCACGGGGGATAGCGCCATAGGAGCGCCGTCGCCATCCTGGGCGCGTTCTTCTGGCAACGGGAACAGGCCAGGGCGTTCCCCCTCCGGAGCGTCTGTATCCCTGCGGACCGTATCTACGTACGCCCAGCGGTAGTAGTAGTGCCAGCCGAACGAGACGATGCACTTTTTCTCGGTGTCCCATTCAACCCAGATGAGGTCGCCGGGTTGGAAGACTTCGCGCGCCGCGGCCTCGAGGATGCGATTGTGCGCCTGCTCGCCGGTGACCACACCCGGGACATCGGGATGCCGCGGGGAGAAGTGGCCGTGGTCAAGGTCGGTGAGATGGCGGATGGTTGCGAGATAGCCTGCCTGCGCTGCCGGCGGAACATCGACGGTTTCCGTCGGCGTGCTCGGGTTCACGGCTAGCGTCCTGTGCAGGTCGCGCCTCGAGTTGAGTCTCTGGCCTGCGCCCAAGCCGCCACGGTACCGAGCACCATTGCCGTCGTCGAAGCGGTAGTAGTTCACGTTCTGCTGGCGTTCCCTGTCGTACTTCAGGTTCGCCGGCAGCAACTCCAACCGCTTCGGCACCCGGACCTGATGTTGTTCGTTGAGCGCTACGGCCTCGACACCGCCAGCGGGTACGCGAGCGAGTCGAGCGATGAGTCGCGGATTTGGACCCTTCGGAAACAGAGCGTTCGGCCGATACGAGTACGAGCGCTCGGCTACGCGCTCCATCGGTGCGCCGAGAAGCGCGCCGAGTTCGTGCCGGAGGAGGCCTTTGAGCGAATCCCCGGGGATGATCACCGGGCGCTTGCCCCACGGCGCGCGCAGGGGGCAGAGGACAGACTTGTTGCGGGCGAGCTGTCCGACGCCGGCGAGATTCGCTGGCACCGGCCAATCGCTACCGCTATCGCCCACCTGCCCGCGCTCCCAGCCGACGAGGAGGGGAGTGAGCGCCGTCAGCTCGAAGCGGATCTCCCCGGAGAGCCGGCCTGTGCTGCTCGTGCCGTCGTGCCAGATCGGTGGGGCACTCTCGAGCTTCTCGGGGAGCGCGACGAAGCCATAGGGCTTGCCGGGGAGAGGCTGCGCGCTGGTCGCCGGGTGTGTAGGGCCGTCTTGCGGGCGCGGCCATCCACCACCGCGTTGAGGTTGACTATGTCGTTGCCGTGGACCTCCACGCTGCTGGAAATCTCGCTGCCGGGTTTGCTCCTTGCTCGCCGGCTTGGGGGCAGCGCTTGCGGGAATGGTCGTATCGCCACCGGCGACCTCTTCGAGTCCGGCGCTGCTCAGCCTGGCACGCGCCTGTTCGATGTGCGCTTCTTTCGAGGCACAGATGATGAACTCGTTTGGAGGCTCGCTGGGGACGATATCGAGGTGCGGCATCCCGAGTTGATTGCTCTTGAGCTTGTTGAGGGCTGTCTGGTCACGCGGTTTGCCGTCGAGCGTGCGCACGCGGATGCGGTGAGGTTTGTCATTTTTGGCGTTCATCGGCTGTGCTCCTCGGAAACTTTACATATGGTGAAGCCCAGCATACCGGCGGCTTCGTGCCATTCGCGCAGCAGTAGCTCACCCCGTCCGGTGTTGGTAGAAGAGAAGCGCTGAAAGCCGTGTAGCCTCGCAGGCGTGTAGATGACCTCGACGGGCAAGGCGCCATCTTCCCGGGAAGCGATTTCTTCGATCAGCACAAAGCGTAGAGCGTCTGCCGTGCGCACGGCGCGCCAGACCGCTTTTTCGGTGTAGAAGGCGACCTCGTCGACCTCGAGCCGGTCGTCCTCGGCAGGCCATGCGCGTCCGAAGGTTGCGGGGGGCTGGGTCAGCGTAAGGTCGATGGCCGGATCGCACCACCAGGCAACGAGCTTTTCACCAAGCGCCGCTTTGGCCGCCTTCGCTGCCGCGCCCAGCGTGAACTTCTCCGGGAGCATGCCGGTTTGCGTTCGTACCCACGCGTCGTTCGAGGCTGGTGGCTGCAAGAAGGTCCCGGCGCGCGGATTTGGAGGGGGCGGCTCGCTCGCGGCCGGCGGCCGCTCCGGCGGCGTCCAATCCCGAGCCTTTTTGACGTCGTCCAATATCCATCCCTTAGCCTGCCACCGGCCCCAGCCCGCTCCGCGCGTCTTGTGCCCCCCAACCGGAAGGTGTCCGAGCCGCCCGAGGGCGATCTGACGGTCGAGGAGCGCCATCAGTGGCTCGACCTCTTCGGGCGTCGGCCCTTCGACGACGATGCGGACCGGAAACCGCGCCTTCAGCACGCGCACCGCGTCGCGCTTGGCGCTGCCATAGGACCCTGCTGAAAACTCGTCTTCGGCGTGCATGTGTAGCCTCGCCACAAACCACTCGTCGTCGGCACGCGCGTCGCGGATGAGGATGCGACTGCTCTTGCTGACCGTGCCGAAGGCCCGACCCGCGGGGTCGTCTTCGCCCACATCGCCCTGGACGAGGTGCGGATCCTCGACATTGCGCCCCGCTGCCCGTTCCAGGCGCGAGAAGCTGTGGCGAAGCGGGCCGCGCACGCTCGCACCTGGGAGGATGGGTCGGCCGGCCTCCATGAGAAGCGCGCGATCCGTGCTCAAAGCGTCAGGAGTTTGAGCGTTCACCGCCCACGCCGGTCTGGCCCAGATACCGTCGCCCGTCGGCTGCAGCACCCGCTCCGTGTCGTGGGGGCCGATGGCGAACATGTCGAGGCCCCACGCTGCTTCATCGGGGTCGGGCTGGTACTCGCCGAAAGAGATATCTACGTCGAACGTGCGGAAGCACCAGGAGCGGGTAGGCTCGACGGTGGGAATCGGAACGGGCGCGGCGCCGGGCTCGCACGGTCGGCCTGCCCTAACCCAGTCCTCGTAGCTCTCTTCGTCGAAACGATACACCTTCAGATCCTCGATGTGGCACCAGCCGAGCCCGCGGGCCACACCGCCACCCAGCCAACAGCGGCCCTTGGCCCAATGCTCGGCGAGCACGTAGCCGAGGATGCCCTCCGCTTCGGCGAACTCGTCATCCTCCAAGGCGAAGGACCGATCGACACGGAAGCTGAGCACCCATTTCGTGCCAGCCGGAATGACCTCGCGGTCGTAGAGGACGCCCGTTGCCCGAGCGCCGGTCTTCTGGCGAATGCCGACCCCGGCGCGCAGGTGCGGAGTCGCTGTGGTCGTGGCGTCGGCAAACTCCCAGGCCGAGCGGCGCAGCGCTCCGTGCGCGATGTCGTCGGAAACAGCGCGCGGTAGCGGGTCGAAGAAGCGCCTGGCCATCGCGACTGCGGCGCCCTTGAGGCCACGACCTACCAGCGTCGGCGTGCCGTCTACGATCGTGAACGGCTGGTCGGCACCGCTCTCCCGGTCGAGGCCCGACACCGAGAGGGCGGAGTCCTGCACAAGGGTGGCCGTGAACAACGTCAGCCGGGTTTTCATCTTCCCTCCTTCTCGCGAGCGGTGCGTAGCTTCAGCCGCAACCAGCGCACGAAGTAGCGTGCGTGGGACACGCGTTGGGCAGGCTCGAGCGCTTGGAGCTGTTCGAGGATCGCCCGGGCATCCGGGTGCGCCCAGGTCTTTGCGCCCGCTGTCGTCGGGTGAAGGCGGGTTGTAAGTGCGTTCGGGTCGCGGCGTTCGAGTTCGGCAACGAGGTCGAACCACTGGGAGAGACTCGGCTTGCGCTCGGCTGCGCTGCCTGGCTTGGCCAGGGCTTGGTGTTGGTCGAACCACTGTTTCGTCGTCGCGGCGACCGCTTCCTCCTCGCTATCGGGCACGGGCTGCGGTTCACGGGGTGTTTGTATCGTGTCCGTCACGCCAGGGAGCACGGCGTCGATCCGGAAGCGGCCAAATCCCTCGTGGGTGCGCTCGCCGAGCCACTCGCCTTTTGCGGCGCGTTCGGCGAGCTTTGCGACCCCTGGACCGGAAATCTCGAAGACCGAGCCGCGCCGGATGGCGGCTGCCGGCATGCGCCACAGCCGCGACGTGCCGTTGAACCCGTGCACCATCGTGCTGTCCTGGAGGGACTTTTCGAACTGCACGTCGCTGTCGAACAAAGTGCGAAGGGCTTCTGTGTCGAGGTCCGTGCGCCACCGCAGGTACTCGTCGCGGACGAGCAAGTCGGAAGTCAGAACGAGCCGCGCTTTGTCCTGGACCTTCGGGATGGCAGGATCTTTGCACCAGGCAACGCGAACCACTTCGACCGGTGCCCCGCCGCGCCCTACGCGAAGCCAGCGCTGGCCCTGGAGAACCGGCGAGAGCTTTTCTGCGAGCTGCTTCATGTCTTCGAGAGACCCGCGGAGCTCGGCAAGGAAGGGCGTCTTCTCGACGATCTGCTCGATGGCAAAGAGTGACGGTTCGGCCTGCCGCAGGTCGGGGCGTCCGTTGCGCAGGCGGATGCGGCGCGCCGGCCGGTAGGCGATCCATGGGCTGTTCATGTCCTCTCGGAAGACGAAAAGGTCGTCCTCCGGGCGCTTGAGCTCCTCCTCGGTGCTCCAAGTATCGATCCGCCTGGGCGGTGCCACCGGCTGCGCCCACCAAGGCACTTCTCCTACGGCGCTCGTGGGCTTTTCGCTCTGGAGCGTGAGGGGTGCTGGCAACACTTCCACACTTTCGATCCTTGCTGGTTCCTGCGGTAATGGAAGGACATTGCTCACGGCGATCCGCCCGGAGGTCAGAAGCGAAGCGGTTTCCCGCTCGCCTGCTGAGATCAGCCATGCGGCAATCGCCCCCAGCAAGGCGCGGCCGGGCACGAACGCAAGGCTCGGGATCAGGTTGTCTGGCGTCGCCGTTGCCGTGATGCAGAGCGGGTCGCGGTTCTTGAGCAACAACAGGAGGCGCTCCTTCGGACTGCCAACCGCTCGGTTCGGTGCATCGCATCGCACGAGAGAGAGCCGGATGCGCCCCGCGCCGGTGGCGCGGCCGCTACCCAAGGCGTCTACCTCTCGAACCAGCCGCTCGAGCACGGGCAGCTCGCTTTCGGGCAGCTCGACCTCAGCTTCGAATTCCGTTCCCTTGGGCACGAACTCGGCCGCCCGGAGGGTGTCCTCTTTCGGTGCACGGTTGTAGAACGCCTTGCGCGCCGTCGAGCGCCAGATACGGCTTGTGGGGCTTCCCTTTGCGTAGAGCGACGTGAAGATCGCGCGTTGCTGGTCCGCCCGCTCATAGTCACCTCCGGCACGGCCGAAGAATCTCTGGGCAGCCGCGTCCCCGTGGAGGCGCCGGGCGGCATCGCGCAGTACGCCCTCGATGTGCGAGGCCCAGATGACGGGCCAACCATGGCGGTCGCGTGCGACGAGCGCGTCCACGCCTACCCCACCCGCACCTGAACCGAGGTGTGCATCAGATAGGAGTTCGGCGGTGAGCCGGTAACGAACCCAGCGATCAGTCATGGGCGGCCTCCCGTACTGGATGGGAATTCTCGGTATGGCGGCCAAGCCGGGGAATTTCTACGACCTCCACAAGGTCGAGCAGCTCGGTCAGCCAAGGGCCACCGTTCGCCGCACGCCGCCAGGGCGCTTTCACACCGGCTTGCTCGAGCGCACCGCGCGCTTCTTTCGCCAGTTCGGCAAACGCCAGCTCCGAGAGCGCGCGGCCGCGCGGAAGCTGGTCGACGAGGTAGCGAAGCTGGGAGCGGGGCGCGTTCTCGAGCGCCTTCGCTGCCTTGATCAAACCTTGAAGCGTGCCGAGCCCCTCGCCGAGCACATCCATCGGGCGCTGCGAGAGCACGCGCAGATCTTGTCCCTGGCCGCGTAGCCACTCCCGCCGCCGGACTTCCGCGGGATCGTCGACCCACGTGGTCGTGTAGACGGCCCAGTCGACGACAGAGCGCCCCTTCGCGCCGGCATCCTTGAGACCACGGAAGCGGCGCTTCGCCGAGCCGGCCAGCTGTTCGGCGACCTCGTGCAGGCGATAGATGGGAATGGTGTGCTTGGCGATGACGACGCCTGCGCCGAGGGTCAGTTCGAAGCCACCGTCGTCCTCGCGCTGGAGTGCGGCGAGCACCTCGCACAGGGTGACGACGAAGGGCAGTGCAATCTCGGCACGGCATACGATGAGGAGGTCGTCGCCGCCGAGCATCAGCGGGATGAGGGGTGCCCGGCCTGTATCGGGGCAGTGCGCGTCGATCGCCTGCAGCAGAGCGCGCCGCAGCACGACGCGGTTGCGATGGAAGAACCTCGCACGGTCCCCGTCGCTCTTGCCGGCACCGCTGCCGACGCCGTTGCCGTCGGTGTGGATCAAGGCGAGGTAACTTGACCCAACTAAGTCCTCGAGCTCCTGGGGGCGCTTGAGCTTCGCGAGCTTGGTTTTCTTCACGAGCAGACTCGCCAAATCGCGTGCGCGGTCCTCCTGGGTTCTCTTCGCAGCCTCGTACCTGGCCGCGACGTCGCGCGAGACAGCTGCGGGTTCTTTGCCTTGCAGGACGATCTCCGACGCCAGGCCACGCCCGGTCCACTCGCACGGCGCAAGTACCGACAACTCGGTCGAGAGGTGCGCGTGGTAGCTCTCGACCGGGTTGCGGTCGACTAGGATGCGGAACCGAAGTCCCGGAAGCTCACGACGCAAAAGCTCTCCAGCGGCGTCGGCGAACGCCTCCGCTCCCGTCTCGAATTGGGCCTCGAAGTGCCCACCGTCGCGAGACAGGATGCCCTCCCTCGCGTCGGCAGCAGGGTCGTCATGTTCCTTGAGCGGATCGTGGGGATCGGCGGCGGGGAATGGCCCATGGCCCGGCGCGAGCTGCCAACGCCTTCCCTGGCGTGCCAACTCTGGCAACTTCACCCGCAACGTTTCGCCAAGCAGGGTATTCGCACCAACCATCGCGCGCAGGCGCGGCACGGCAAACAGCCACGTCTGAACCCGCTGGAACTTGATGTGGACGTGTTTCAAGACTCTCCTCCTCGTAACAGCGTCGACCGTTTATAACGATCCGCATCAACCGCGTACGCGACCGGGACGATTGCGCGGACCTGCGACTGATATGCCGCGGTGGATAAAGGCGTCTGCTGATCGGCCGCCCACAGGGGCGCCTCCAATTAAGCGAGCCCCCATGAGCCCCAGCGATCCTGCAAACGCGCGAAACGTCTCGGTCTCGAGGATCTCGCCCGTATGTGACGGTGCCGCCTCGAAGAAAGCTTCGATTTCTTTTTTGCCGGGCTTCGAGACACCTTTGCGAACGGGAAGGTGCGTCCGCCAGACTACCGCCGTCTGTGGAGGATCGTTCTCGATCCAGCCTCTTAGCCACAGCTGGATGGCGGGACGCCCTGAGTGCTTTTCGAGAGATGTCCTGGCCCAGGCCTCAACTAAAGGGTGCGTAAGCGCGGGCCGAAGGGGCTCCGCTGCGGTGGCGTCTTCGTGAATTTTCTGCGGTTTGCCTTCAGTTGCAGCGCGTGTCTTGAGATCACGTAGGACACCGGGGCTGGCGTCGTAGGCCCCATCGCCGTATTGAGGAAGGCGCTCGATCAAGTGGCGAACACGTCTTAGACACCGAACCTTGTCGACCTTCTTGCAATCGCGCTCGCTGAGACTCTCTCCTCGCTTTTTCTTCTCCAGCGTCTGTCGGATCTTCTTGTCGGCCCGGGGCTCGATGACCAGAATATTGGCCTGCCCATACCCGCGCCAGTTGACGCGCCCAAGGCGCTGAACCATCTGTTCCCACGCAACGAGGTCGCAGACCATATGGTCCGCTTCGAGGTCGACACCGACCCCGCCGGAGGACGTGGCAAAGAGAAAGACAAGACATTTGCGCTCGGCAGCGGTACCCGTGATGAATCCGAGGCTCTTAGGCCGTGCCTTGGCCGCTTTGCACTCGAACACGCGGCGGCCGCCTACGAAAAGCTCGGTCTCGATCTGCACCGGGGAATTACCCACCTTCTTGTCGCCTTTCGCGAGTCTTTCGACCTCTTCTTTAGCCTTGCGGGCGATCTCCCGACTGCCGGCGTAGACGAGGACACGAACCCGGCTCTTTCCCTCGTCTGCAAGCGTCCAGGCCTGTTTTGTCAGTTTTTCTGCCAAATTGTCTCTCTCTTTCGGAAACTCGATGTTTAGCGCTTTTTTCGCATTCAGCTGTTTCTCCACTTCCCCATCACCGAAGTCGTCTTGTGTCAGCCTAAACACAGTTTTACCCGGCCTGCCCAGCCTGAGCTCCTCCACCCGGTCTAAGACCTCCAGAACCCCTTCCCTAACCTCTGGATCCAGGCCACTTGGCAGGGCCGCGGCGAGACCGACCAGGCGCCCGTCAGCCTGGGGGTGGCCAACCACGCCCAGGGGCATAAGGGCTAGGTGCGGGCCTCTGAGGGTTGCACCATCTCCTTCGTGTCCGCTCACAACTCTCCGGACGGGTTCTGGCGATCCTTTTGTGCGGCTGATTAACGCCTTCCGCCAATAGGTTGCCACCGCTGGGACATCCAACAGATTGAGCAGAAAGGGTGGCTCGCCCTTTTTCCGGATTCGGAAAATGATCGGCCTGTGGTCAAAGGGGGCGGCAGAGAACTTGGAAAGATCCATCTGTTTCTCACACCATTCTATCTAAATTGAGGTCCAGGTTGATAATTGAGGTCTAGAGCCGGGCTTTTATCATAGCCCAAGTTGCCACCTACTCCCTGGTTCGGCCAAATAGAAGGCCGCTATGGAACTTTCACAGATCATAGCGGTTTTCTGTACTCAAAGCAATGGGTTGTAATCCTGAGCTCTCATCACTTTCTCCCCCCTAGCTCCCGAAGCAGTCTGCCAAGCTCC